>NZ_JBXARJ010000021.1:0-103488 GCF_058808115.1 Shinella sp. GW821-FHT11G07 | reverse complement strand
CGGACCACCGCAGCCAAGCGCTTCATCCCCGCTGGAGGCTAACGTTCCAGCCGGACCACCGCAGCCAAGCGCTTCAAGCCGAGCATGCACTAACATTCCAAACGGATCACCCCGTGGGGGCAGGCCATTTGCACGTACACTCCCGAGGCCGTGTTTTGGGTCAAAGTGACCGTTCGATACCGGAACGCAGCCAGCGGTAATGCTGCAACAGCACCTTCTATTCACTGATAATTAACCACAAAATGCTCTCTTTAAGCGAGGTTTAGTTTTGCGTCCTTTTTAGCCTGCTTATACGGACAAGGACGATGCGCAAATTGCCGGGGTCGAGAAGAAGCCCAAAGCTAACCCTAGTTGCCCCGACTCGCGGAGTTGCTTTTCATCCATCGCCGATTCGGGCGGCTGGCACGCAGTGCCTGTCGTCAAACTCATCCATGCGGGTGCGAACTGGGTACGATCCAGTAGCGAGATGGCCTAATTTGCTGTTGCCGCGCGTTGCGTTACTTGGCTGCCTAATGGCCGGCACCGCATATCCTGTAGTGGCGCAGACTGCCTGGACCGGAGCATCCGGGAACGACGACTGGTTCGACGCCGGAAACTGGGACACCTCGGCCGTGCCGGATGCGTCCACATCTATCGAAGTCAATCCCGGTACTGCAATCATTTCCGGCAACGCTGCCGAAGGCGACAATGTCACCATACGATCTGGCGGCACGGTGACCGTGACGGGGACGGGGTCCACATTGACGACCACGGAAACCCGTACGGATGGCGGGTCGTTCAATATCGAAAACGGCGGCTTGGTCACCAACGGAAACGGCATTGTCGACGGTGTTGTCACCGTGTCGGGGGTTGATGGTAGCGGGAATGCCTCGACCTGGATCAACAACAGCTATTTCTTGGTTGGTGAAGGCGCCACCGGTACACTGAATATCCTCGACGGCGGCAAGGTTGTCGTAAACACGGATGCGGTTCTTGGACAATCTTCCCACGGCGACGCGCTGGTTTCCGGAAACGGTTCATCCTGGGAAAATACAGGACGGCTGACCATCGATAACGGAAGTTTGCGGATTGAGGATGGCGGGCGCGTTTCAAATACCTTGGCTATTATTGGCGACTTGAGTGCCGCGGATGTGGTTGTCACCGGCGGAGTCTCGACATGGGCCAATTCCGGGCAGCTTACCGTCGGCAGTTATGGCGTAGGTTCCATGCGGGTCGAAGACGGCGCCACCGTCACGAGTTCCCAGGGCTATGTGGGAGCCGGTGCCGGCAGCGTCGGAACCGTTACAGTGACGGGAAGTAACTCGAGCTGGGAGATAACGGACTACAACCTCGTCCTGGGGAATTTCGGCGTTGGCTCGATGACCATCGAAGATGGCGCGCGCGTTTTTGCGAAGACGGGCGTCCACCTCGGTATTTCAGCGACAGATGCTAGCGGGACGCTGAGTGTCAACGGCATGCCGGGGGCTCGCGGGATTCTGGAAACGACTGGATTCCAGGGCGGCATAGGAACCGCTGACCTGACAATTGATGGCGGTATTGTGCGCGCTATCGACAATAACGCCTGGTTCTTTTCCAACTACGGCAGTCAGCAGGTGAACCTTGGCGCTGGCGGTGGAATCATCGACACGAATGGTCACAATATCCGCATCGCTCCTGTAATCGTCGGCGTGGGCGGTTTGACCAAGGACGGCCTAGGTACATTGACCCTGACTGGTGAGAACACCTACGACGGCGGCACCACGATAGTCGACGGCACGTTGCAGCTTGGCGACGGGGGGACGACGGGTTCGATCCTTGGCGACGTTACCAATAACGGTATCCTGGCCTTCAACCGCGCGGATTTAGTGACATTCGATGGCGTCATCTCGGGCAGCGGCGCGGTTGAGAAGGCCGGTTCGGGAACCGCGATCCTGACGACAGACAACAGCTATACCGGCGGCACCACGATCACCGCCGGCACGCTCCAACTGGGCGATGGCGACACGACCGGCGGCATCCTCGGAGACGTCGCCAACGACGGTGTGCTGGCATTTAACCGCTCGGACGATGTGATTTTTTCTGGCCTGATCTCGGGCAACGGCGGGATTGAACAGGCCCGCACCGGCAAGACGACGCTGACCGCTGACAATACCTTTGCAGGCAACACCACGATTGCTGACGGCACGTTGCAACTGGGGAATGGCGGCACCACGGGCTCCGTCGCCGGGAATGTTACAAACGACGGTACTCTCGTCTTTGATCGGTCCAACACCTTGGTGTTCGACGGCGTCATCTCGGGCGGCGGAACGATGGTCAAGAACGGTGCCGGTGTGCTGGAACTGACCGCGAACAACAGCTATCTCGGCGCCACTGCTGTGAACACCGGGACCCTTTTGGTCAACGGCGACCAGAGTGCGGCGACCGGACTGACCACGGTAAACAGCGGCGCCACGCTCGGCGGCAGCGGCACGCTGGGCGGCGACGTAACGATCGCCGACGGTGCTGTCCTGGCGCCGGGCAACAGTCCGGGCACCTTGACGATCAATGGCGACCTGTCGCTCGCCAGCGGCGCGACATTGGACTACCAGTTCGGCGCAGCAGGCGTGGTCGGCGGCGCCCTCAACGATTTGGTCAATGTCGGTGGTGACCTGATCCTGGACGGGACGCTCAATGTGTCCGTATCGTCCGGCGGCACCTTCGGCAGCGGCATTTACCGCGTGTTCAACTACGACGGCACGCTGACCGACAACGGACTTGAACTCGGTACGATGCCTTTTGGCAGCGACACCATCGTGCAGACGGCGGTGAACCACCAGGTGAACCTGATCAATACGGCAGGGCTGGACCTGAGTTTCTGGGACGGTGGTGCCGGCGTCAAGAATGACGGGACGATCGATGGTGGCGACGGCGTCTGGCATGTTGGTGGCGCCGACGACAACTGGACCGAGGCGACCGGGACGATCAATGCGCCCTATGAGAACGGCAGCTTCGCCGTCTTTGCCGGCGCGTCCGGCACGGTGACGGTGGACAATAGCGACGGTGCTGTGAAGATTGCGGGCATGCAGTTTGCCACCGATGGCTATGCGGTCACTGGCGATGCGCTGACGCTCGTCGGGCCGCAGGCTACGGTTCGCGTCGGCGACGGGACGGCGACAGGTGCGGGGTACACCGCCACCATCGACGCGGAACTGACCGGCACCAGCCAGCTCGTCAAGACGGATCTTGGCACGCTCGTGCTGCGCGGCACGAACACCTATAGCGGCGGCACGGCGATTAACGGCGGCACGGTGCAGATCGCCTCCGACGCAAATCTTGGCGCGGCCACGGGTGGTTTGTCGTTCGATGGCGGTACGCTCAACACCACTGCCGACATCACCTCCGGCCGCAACGTGGATCTGGCTGGCGCAGGTACATTCCTGACCGACGCAGGCACGACGGCGACGCTCACCGGCAGTGTGAGCGGCATCGGTTCCCTGATCAAGGATGGAGTGGGAAACCTCGTCATCTCCGGCAATGCAACGCAGACCGGCGGCACGACGATCACCGCCGGAACACTGCAGGTGGGCAATGGTGCCACATCGGGGAGCCTCGAGAGTAACGTTACGAACAACGGCATCCTGGCGTTCAACCGCTCCGACGCCATTACCTTCAATGGCACGATCACTGGTAGCGGTTCTCTCAACAAGCTTGGTTCGGGTACAACTACTCTGACCGGCGACAGCCGCTATAGCGGCGGGACCACGATTGTCGACGGCACGCTGGAACTCGGCAACGGCGGCACTACAGGCTCGATCCAAGGCGACGTCACCAACAACGGCATCCTGGCGTTCAACCGCGCGGATGCTGTGACATTCGACGGCGTCATCTGGGGGGCGGGGGGTATCCAACAGATCGGCAACGGGAAGACCATTCTTACTGCCGACAACACTTACACTGGTGGGACCACGATTGCCGACGGCACCTTGGACCTCGGAGACGGTGGCACGACGGGCTCGCTTCTTGGCGACGTGACCAACAACGGCACTCTGGCCTTCAACCGCACGGATGTGGTGACATTCGACGGTGCAATTACCGGAACCGGCGGCATTGACCAGATCGGCATGGGAACCACCATTCTCACGGGCGACAGTTCTGCCCTGACTGGCAGTTCCCAGGTCCAAAAGGGAATTCTATCGGTCAACGGCGTTCTGGGCGGATCGATGGCGGTCAAAGGCGGGCGACTTCAGGGCACTGGACAGGTGGGGGAAACCACTAACTTTGCTGGAGGCACGATTGCACCCGGAGATTCGATCGGCATGCTCACCGTCGCCGGCGATTATGTCGGCCGCGGGGGCACGCTGGAAATCGAGACCGTGCTTGGCGATGACAGTTCCGCCACCGACAAACTGATCGTTACCGGTAACACGTCGGGCAACACAAATGTGCACGTGACCAACCTCGCCGGTGTCGGCGCACAAACCTCCGAAGGCATCAAGATCATCGATGTCGCCGGCGTCTCGGACGGCAGCTTCACGCTTCTCGGGAACTATGTGTTCGAGGGCGACCAGGCGGTGATAGCAGGTGCCTACGCGTATCGCCTTTACCAGGGCGGCGGGAGCACACCCACCGATGGCGATTGGCATCTGCGCTCGGTCCTGAATGCCGAAACTCCCCTCTACCAGCCGCTCACTCCGATCTACGAGGTATATGCAAACGTTCTGCAGAGCTTCAATGAACTTGATACGCTGCAACAACGCCTTGGCAACCGCTCATGGTCCAGCGGCGCGGCCGTGGCGAACTCGGCGGTCGATGCCGACAGTGCCGGAAGCGGCATGTGGGGGCGGATCCTTGGTCGACAGGCTAGCATCGACCCCAGGAAGTCGACTACAGGCGCCAACTACGACGTAGACCTCTGGCAATTGCAGGGCGGGGTCGATAGTGAGCTCTACTCTGGGGATGCAGGTGATCTGATAGGCGGTTTTTCTGTGCGCTACGGCACAATCTCCGCCGATGTGTCTTCGATTTTCGGCGACGGCTCGATCACAAGCACCGGTTTTGGCCTGGATGGGTCGATGACCTGGTACGGGAAAACCGGCTTCTATCTGGATGCCCAGGCGAACGCCACCTGGTACGACAGCGACCTTTTCTCTTCCACAGTGGGTACAAGCCTGACTTCGGGCAATGACGGCTTCGGCTATGCATTCGGACTAGAGGCTGGACAACAGATCGCGCTCGGCGCCAATTGGTCAGTCACCCCGCAGGCACAGCTGACCTATTCGAAAATCGACCACAACGACTTTACCGATCCCTTCGGCGCTGCGGTTTCGCTGAAGGACGCACATAAGCTCAGAGGGCGTCTTGGCATTTCTGCCGACTACGAGAACAGCTGGGCCGACAGCAGCGGCCAGACACGCCGTGTCCACGCCTATGGCATTGCGAACCTCTACTACGACTTACAGTCGAACTCGGATGTCCGGGTTTCCGGCGTCAAGTTCATGACCGAGCAAGAAGCACTTTGGGGTGGCCTCGGTCTAGGGGGCACCTACAGTTGGGGCAATGATAAGTACGCCATTTATGGGGAAGCCACGGTCGACACGAGTCTAAACAACTTCGGGCATAACCATACTCTGACAGGAAGAATGGGTCTGACTGTTAAATTTTAGGTTGCGAATATGCTTGTTGCCCAGACAAAATCTCCTGAGCGGTAAACAGGTTGTGAAAAGGCTCGAATAGCCTCGTGTCATCGACATGGCCGGCAGGAAAAAGCGGTGACATCGCCGATACCTCGCGCCCATCTTGGTAAGATATAAGCGTCCGGAAAGCGACGCCACCGCCACCGTCAGCCTCAATAAAGCCGGAAGCACTGGTGATGCGACGGAGTCATTGCGGCCTGTGGCGACTTCCGGCGTTCACGCCGAGGGGATGGGCTTGCCCGCTCTCCAACGCGGGTTGATAGGCCCCTTATTTTGAAGGAGCGAAGCCTAGCTACATTTTCGGGCGGGCATCGCCCTACCGCTATAGGTCTCCTCATCATGATGACAAATGAATACAGTATTTGGGAGGGCGTTGTGAAACGGGAGGTAATTTGGCCATGTTCGGACCAGCTTCACCCGATATTTACGGACACAGGGTAATCACAGTCTTAGCCATGTGGACGAGGGGCAAGAGTTGATCTTGGTGTGCGGTACGGTATGAGCTATCAGAGCGTCATTGGTCTGCTGAATACCAGTATGTCGGCGATCTTTTGTGTGTCCCTGTTCGTTCTTTGGCTCCATCATAAACACCTTAAATATATTGGCATCTTAGTTCTTTCATATGCGATAAGGGTCCTTTGCTTCGGTATATTCTATTTTGCCTTTGCGTTAGAGAATCCCGTATTGCGGTTGTCGGCTAACGTATTCCTAATGCTAGCAATGATATTGTTGTCCGCCGGGTTGTCCAATCGGCGCGGACGAAGGCCACGCTATGAGATCCTCGTCAGTATCGCGGCAATTGCGTTGGGAGCACTCTATTACCATCAGTTCGTAGCGCTTAGCCTTCTGGCGCGGGTTATTTACCTCAATTGCGGGCTCGCGGCGGTCGGTTTCATCATGCTGCTGGACGTTGCAAAGGCATCATATCGAACTCCGGTTGAGCAAGTGCTGCTTGGCCTTATAATCATTTCGTGTGCGGGTTTCTTGCTCAGGCCTCTTTATTTACTCGCGTCAGGCGCCGAGGTCGGACAGTTCGAGGGAAGTTATTGGCTGGTCGTCTCGATCTCGGATGCTCTTATTTGCGCAATGACGGCGGTTGGCATATTCGCGGTGATCGCAAGCGACGTTATGGAGGGCATGAAATCGGACGCTCAAGTCGACGCTTTGTCCGGGCTACTCAATCGCAGGGGTTTTGAACCCCGTGCGCGCGACGCGTTGGCGAGACAGACCATCAACGCCCCTGTTGCGGTGATCCTGAGCGACCTCGATCACTTTAAATCGATTAACGATCGTTTTGGGCATATCGGCGGCGACAGGATTATCCAAAGCTTTTCAGAAGTCCTCAAAGAAAGAGCCCCGCGTGACGCGATCATTACCCGCCTTGGCGGCGAGGAATTTGCGGTATTGCTTCCACCCGGCAAGGCCACTGCTGCGCACCTTTTAGCCGAAGAGGCTCGGAAGGCATTCAAAGAGGTCGCACCGTCTGTCGTTTCGGGAGAGGCCCAGCCGACGGCCAGTTTTGGAATAGCAATTGCACAGGAGGGCGAGAGCCTCGAAGTGCTCATGGATCGTGCCGATCGCGCTCTTTACCAGGCCAAAGCTGATGGACGTGATTGCGTTCGGCCCGCTGGCCAAAATTCGCGCGCTGGAATGTCGTCCAGTTGAGAAGCTAAATCCAGCTTGCCAACGCTGTGTTGGCTATCGACAGGATCTGACCCAGTTTGCGATTTCACCGCAAGCGCCGAACTGCCCAAAACGACTTTTTGTCAATTGCTTATCCTGGCTCGGGTGGAGCGCCAAATGATGACCGTGTGAAATCTTGCTGATATCGAAATAGAAGAGCTCACCAGGTGTCCTGGACTCCTCGCACGGCCAATAAATTCGCGCAGTGTAATCTCCACGTTCCGCTAAGATGCAGAGACTGCCGCAAAATGTCTGACACAGACTGAAGTGGCGTCGGTTCGAATCCGGTCAAGAGCAGTTTTGCCGGCACTGTAAACTTAAAGAGTTTTGGCCACGTTTATGCGGTGCGGTCGCATTTTATGCAGTTTGAAGGCGGGCGATGTGGCGCCATGCTTGGATGGCGACGGCTCGCAGTTCGCGATGATGGCCAGACGGAATGTCGTGTCGGGGAATGTGAAACAGGTTTGCGATTGGATCGTGGATGGAGGCGAAACGCTGAAGGTGCCGTGCTGACTTGAAGCGTTTCATAATCCTCTCACGCCGCCGGATCGGTTGATGAGAATTCTCCGCTCGATTGTTCAGCCCCTTATGCGAGCGATGCTCGACGCCGGGCATGATTTCCCTCTTGGCAGCATCGTAGGACCTGAGCTTGTCGGGGATCATGACACGCGGTGCAGCCCTTTGTCCTTTCAGCAGTTTGCGCACAAGGCGTTTGGCCGCCTTGGCGTTTCTCCGGCTCTGAACAAGAACGTCGAGCACGAAGCCATCCTGATTGACGGCGCGCCAAAGCCAGTGCTTTTTGCCTGTGATGCTGACGACGACCTCGTCTAGATGCCATTTGTCGCCGAGGCTGCCTACGGACTGCTTGCGAAGCTTGTTGGCGAATTGCCTTCCGAATTTCTCCGCCCCCAGGCGGATCGTCTGGTGTGAGACAATGACACCACGAGCCGCCAGCAGGTCCTCGACCATGCGCAAGCTGAGTGGGAACCGGAAATAGAGCCAGACGGCATGAGCGATCACATCGGCGGGAAATCGATGACGACGGTACAGTGGATCATGGCAACGGGTCATGCCGCATCTTCCCAGATCAATCTCCACAGGCCGTTAAGTTGACGATGCCCTTGAGAGGAATCGAACCGAACAGCCGTTCACCTAAATAATGACGTTAGTGAAATTCATTGCTTTGGCAGCAGATTTATTTCTGCAACGACAGCGAGTAACGGGTATGCCGACGTTCACCCCTACGCATGAGGACACCAATCTCCACGAGCTGCTGTAGGTCGCGTGTCGCTGTTGCGCGTGATGTGTTTGTGATCGAGATGTAGTTTTCTGCACTTAGGCCGCCCTTCAAGCCTGCTGTACCTTCCTTGAAGATGCGCGCGACCACCTTTTCCTGCCGCTCGTTCAGGCGATCTCTAAAACGGTCGTAGAATTTTGCTTTCTGAACGAAGAAATCTATGCGCTCAAGCGTTGCGCGTTGAGCATCCAGGATCGTCTCTGAAAAGAAAATAACCCAATCGGTGATATCAAGCGTGCGTTGGTGCCGCTCAAGCTCGGAATAGTAGGACTTCCGGCTCTTCTCGATCGTAAAGGCGAGGGAAATGAGGCTTGGTTGCCCAATGTTTTCTGCCAGGGATTTTTCGGCGAGCGCGCGCCCAATTCGACCGTTGCCATCCTCGAACGGATGGATGCTTTCAAAGTAAAGATGGCCTACCGCTGCACGCGTCAAAGCTTGAAGTGGCGTCTGTCCACTTGGCCTGGATTGATTGAACCATGTGATGAAGGCCTCCATCTCAATGGCAGCCTGACGAGACGGAGGAGCCTCGAAATGGATTTTGGGCTTATCCAATCGACCTGACACGATCTGCATGGCGTCTTCATGCTTGCGGTAAGCACCAATCGTTTCAATGTATCGATTTCCGGCCATCAACATTGAGTGCCAGTGGAACAATCCCTCATGCTGCAGCGGCACCTGCCAGTTTCGATAGACATCCGCCATCATCTCGGCGATCCCCCGCTCTTGGGGACGAACCTGTCTATCATCGGCGTTGAGCCCGAACTGCCGGCGGAGTGATGTCTGGACACTTACGCGGTCCAGAAACTCACCCTCGATCTCTGAGGTCTTAACCGCCTCGTCGCTTAGCAACTCAATGCGAAGTTGGTTGCTGTCATCCTCGTTGAAATGCCGAACGGCACCAATGACCTCGCCGGCGGACTGCAGGAATTTTTGCTCCAACGGTACCAGACTTGCAGCGTCGTACCTGAAATTTGGCCAGTCGGCATTCTGCCAGTTCCATTTCATGAGCTATAGCCAGCCTTTCTATAGCTCATGGATATTGCCATAAATGAGCTATTGCAAGTCCATCTATCGCTCAGCACCGCATCTGGAAGAGATTTGGGATGAGCCAAGCGAAATCGCAGCCGGAGTGGAGTGCCAAAGAGCTCAGGAAGGCTGTCAAGTCGGCAGGGGTCGCGTTGTGGACCTGGATTGTCGACGACGATACGTTCGTTATGGACGCCAAGGCCTATGAGCTGTGGGATATTCCCATCGAGGAAGACCTTACTTTCGAGCACCTCTCTGCGAAGGTCCATCCCGCCGACCGCGATCGGGGCAGGGCGGCATTCGTCGCAACCCGTGCAGTCGGCGGGCCTTTCGAGATTGATTTTCGTATCATGACCGATGCGTCGGATGTCAGGTGGGTGTCCGCGCGTGGCCAGGGCAACGATGGCGATGTCGAAACGAAGAAAATGACCGGCATTTTTTCTTGACGTAACGGGTCGCAAGCAGGCGGAGGAGGGACTGGGGCGGGGGTGGCCTCGTGGTAACGCTCAGGATGAAGGAAAGCCATCTTGCCGCATGAGAAGCGAGGTCGTGAATTCCTGCCGGGACCAATATAAGTCGCTCCGTATATGTAGGCGCTACCGCTGAAGCATGGATGCAGGTATGTCGAGGGTAACCACCAGGCCATCGACCAGGACGTTTCGCTCGATCTTTCCCATGAGCTGTGCTTCGACGGTCCTTGAGACCATTCTGGTTCCGAATCCCTTTCTGGACGGCGCGTTCGTCACCGGTGGCCGCCAACTTCTCGCCAGACAATGTGGAAGGTGTCACCCTCGCATTGGCACTTCAGATCGATATAGCCATCGAGCAGGGGGCCGGACCTCTGCCGCTGATTTTTGATGACTCCAGAGGATTGGTTGGCTTTGTGAACAACTATACTCTCGTTGCTCGGCTCTTCTTTCTTGAGCAGCCAGCGATCACCATTCGAGCTGACCGCGAATTCCTGTTCGTTTTCCATGACGATATCCTTTTGAGGAGACTGTCGTGCGTTAACCTACAGTTACCGGTTATTTTCTGCGCAGATTGATCTGGCTGGTCACGACAGCTTTTCCAGTTTTTAGGTCCTTATCGACAGTGGTGAGACGCATTCCTGAATCACCAATCTTCTCAATAGTCATTTGCGCGCGTCGGTCCCCGTTGACAGGTTTTGCCCATGTGATGCCGAGATTGATCGCATCACCTTTGCGCTTTCCACCCAGACCAGCGGTGCCTGTCCCCGCGCCGACATACGAGCCGCTGTAGGCGCTTCCGTTTGACTTCAGGTCAGCGCTGATCGCACGAGAGAACACCGCCAGGCTTTTGCAGCGTCCATCGAGTGAGAGTGAATTTGCCGTGGTATTCGACTTGAAACTGCAGGATACGTTCATTGTACGCGAATTTGTACGCACCTTCACGGTACCCTTTCCGCTCCAGCTACCTTGGAGGGATTTTAAGAATACTGTTTCGTCGGCATGAGCCGAGCCTCCGAACAGCGCGAGGGAAACAACGGCGACCGACACTGCCAGAGCATTATTCATTGTCGTGCTTTCGGCTCGCGAAAGACAGAGACTGTCCGGCGAACATGGAGGAAGGTCATACTGCAACCCTCGGCTCTTGGCATAGTTCCATCGCTCATCGGTTCATTCATCGATCAAAAGGAGCCCGATGGCCGATGGAGGAGAACTAACGGTTGACATCTGCGCCGATATGACTATTTTTAGTTTATCGATCTTTTGCTTGCTGAACTTTGGTTGCCGCGCGATTAGCACCGCGCCTGACGAACTTTCCCTCTCAAAATCAATCGCTACCACCATCCGCGAACCTTTGGTTCCGCGGTCGCTTAACATTGCTTTGAAAGGGTTCATCAACATGACCACAGGCACAGTAAAATGGTTCAATTCCACAAAGGGTTTCGGCTTTATCGAGCCGGACAACGGCGGCGCTGACGCCTTCGTTCATATCTCGGCTGTTGAACGCGCTGGAATGCGCGAACTCGTCGAAGGCCAGAAGATCGGCTTCGATCTCGAGCGCGATAACAAGTCGGGCAAAATGTCGGCCTGCAATCTGCAGTCCGCTTAATTGATATCTGCTTCCCTTTGACCACGGATGTACTGGCACTGTCGGAAGCGTAATCAATTTGAGCCAGGCATCTCGCCTGGCTTTTTTCGTTCCGGGTCACCGGTCGAAGCCATCAGGAGTTTCAATGACCGAAACACACAGCAAATCCCGCCAGCGGGCTGAATTCGCGTTTAGCAACGTCCAGTCGCAGTTCTACGCGAAGAATAACGCAGTTGAAGAGCTTGAATCTGAGGCCGAGCGCCGGGACGCCAAGACGTTCAGGCTCAGAGCGGCGCGTTTGGCGCAGGAATTGGCCGACCGAACCTCGGCCACCTCCGCCCTGCTTGCGAAACGAGCCAAAACGCGCTGATCACTGCGCATTATCGATATCAGGATGAAGATTTGAAGAACGCCAGAAACAACGAGCTTACTGACCGACGAGCCGCATCCAAAGAAGCCAAGATTTCTCTTCTTAACGCCTACCGTACAGCACAGACAGTGGCAGAACCATCGAAAGTGGCAAGGCAGGCGGCACGCACGGCCATCGCCTTGGCTCGTGAGGAACGACGCGTTGAGCGCGAGCGGCTCAAGCATGAGGAGCGCACGCGTGTTGAGACGCGCGCAGAACAAGAGCGAGCGGCTGCGCAGGCTGAGGCACTCGCCGAAACCAAAGCTCGCGAGGACGCGGAAAAGGCTAGGATAGCGCGCGTGATCGAAGATGAGGCGGCGCGAAAGGCTGAGCGCGATCGGCGTTACGCGAACCGTAAGGCCAGACAAGCTTAAATTTTGGTATTTTTGCCGCCACCAGATGCTGACACTGCGCCAATCCCACGGCAGGACGATGTTATGCCGTGGCTAGCGAACCTTATAGGAGCTGTCATGGCACCCGATCCGAACGAACTCCAGTCGATCAATACATCCTGGCAAATCGCGATCCAGGAAATCTTACGGATGGTCATCCGAGATATGTACCATGATGGCGGCGAAGCTACCTTCAAGGCCCATATCAAGCGCATCGAAGAAGCGGCCGTCGACAGCATCTATACGGACCTGAGACTCCGGGGCACGGATGAATGGACGGAAGTGCTCGTCAAAGAAAGGGCAAGCAATTTCGTGACGACGCTGCTGACGTCATTCACCTATGACCGAGCGTGAGTCAATTTGCCTGAGCAACTGAACAAACCCGCGATATCAAAAACCAGCTATGAGCTCATCTGGCGGGCCTATTCCCTCAATGGGCCGTTCCGTCGGACGGACGCCGGACCAGGACGCACTCGGTTTAACAAGCCGCAATTCGGATGGCGAGAATGGTCTCGCCGATATCGTCAGGCATACCAAAATCGAATTTCTCTTGTAAGGTGACGGTCACCATTTTTCATGATGTCATGAGAATCTGCGCCGGCATCGTCCGCGGAGCTGGCTTCGTTGACAACCTAGTCGACTGCGACGTGATCGCGTCGGTTTACCATTGGTTGAGTTGATGAGTGAGGCGCCGCGGCAGGGAACATACTTAGGCGTTCCCGGATTAACCATGGAACAATAGGAGATCGATATGCGGCAGTCACACGAAGAGCAACTACGTGCACGCGCCTACGCAATATGGGAACGGGAGGGCTGCCCGGAAGGAATGGCTGACGAACACTGGGCTCTGGCGGTCAGAGAGATGGACGGACAGCCTGCTCCTAAGAAAGATCAAGGTCCATGGCGTACTCCTCAAGAAGGGGCGCCCCCCGGTGCAACGAGATAGGCTCGAGTCAGGAAATTATGCCTACGGTGCTAGGTAGGGGACTTATTCAAGTTCTTGTCAAGATTGGATGATTCTGTTTCGGAATGGGTCATGGGGCATGGAGGAAACTATGCGCGATCTCTTCTGGCTATCGGATGACGCCTGGGCGGCATTGGAGCCGCACTTGCCGAAGAACCAGCCGGGCAAACCCCGGGTAGATGACCGACGTGTCATCAGTGGCATCCTGCACATCCTGAAAACGGGAGCGCGCTGGCGGGACGTGCCACCGCAATACGGTCCGGCGAAAACGATCTATAACCGGTATGCCCGATGGGCGCGGCGCGGTATCTGGCAGCGCATCTTCGCCAAGGTAGCCGCTGCCGGATCGATCCCTGATGAACTGATGCTCGACAGCTCTCATGTGAAAGCTCACCGCTCTGCATCCGGCGGGAAAGGGGGGAGTGGACGCAAGCGGTTGGGGTCTCGCGTGGCGGGAGAACAACGAAAATCCATTGTATGGCCGATACTTGCGGCCGGATCGTTGCCGTCGCCCTGACGCCAGGAAACATCGCGGACATCTCCATGGCCCAGCCCATGCTGGAAGTTATCTCACCGACCCGCCGCCTGATCGCCGACAAGGCCTACGATGCCGATCGGCTGCGGCTTTGGCTCGACCAACGAGGGATCGAGGCCGTCATCCCCGGGCGGGCGAGTCGTGACGTAACTTACCCGCTCAATCGGGCTGCCTACAGGCGTCGCAACATCATTGAGCGCATGTTTGGCAGACTCAAGAACTGGAAGCGCATCGCAACGCGATACGACCGCCTCGCTGTCCACTATCTCGCCGCCATTGCCCTTGTTGCTCTTGCGACGCAGTGGCTTAAATGAGTCCCCTACCTAGCGTCAGGCTCGTTTATCACAGCGAGAAGATGACGGTTGCCGCATAGCGAGGCTCAGAAGAAGAGAGTCGGACATCATCGTAGCGAATGGCGACGCACCTAATCCAGCATCTACTGCACCTTGGGGAGGTCATCGACAAGGGCAGCTGCGGCGGTAAAATCGCTGATCTGGGCGGCGGATATGAAGAAGCTGAGCGGTCGGCCATTCGCATCTGAGAGACCATGCAGCTTCGTGCTCATGCCGCCCTTGGTGCGCCATTTGCCGTCCAAGCCCCCTTTTTTACGTGTCGGCTTGAGGCGGTGTGATGCCTTCAAAGCCGTTGCGTCAATCATGAAGCTCTTCGGATCTGCGATTCAACGGCAAGACCTTCCATCATTCAGCCAAACACGCCCATAACACCCCACCGCGTCCAACGGCTATAGAGCGTCCTGCGCGGCCCGTATTCCCGGGATATCCCGCCACCGCAAGCCATTGCGATTGACAAAAATGATCCCCACCCAGGACACGGCGGTCATCAACCCGGGGGTTGCCGTGGCTCTCTTCGGAAAATATGGTGCAAGCTGAGCCGCTTGCTCTTCCGTCAGCCAGTAAAGATCGCTCATGATCAGTCTCCTTGCCGAGTCTGAACCACTTCCGATGCATCAAATCAATGGAGCCTGATCCTACGCTGGGGCGCTAGACATGAGTTAGAATGACGAAGAGTTGGCATCAGTGTTTTCGCAAGTGGAGTGATGTCAGAAGCGTTGTGACGGATTTATATGCCCTTTCCTTGACGAGCAATTCAGTCCATTCGTTCGTTCCACGCAACATCAAAACGGCATGCCGCGCGCAGCGAAGGCCTGGTTGAAGTTCTGAAAAAGGCAAATATAACATCAAGGCTATCCTCCTCGGACGATGCGTGTCATCGAATGTTAAATTTGCGCCTCACTATGCACCGGGAGTCCAGCATGCCCAAACCGAAAAAGCCGACTGTCGTAAGTACCGGAATTGCTGGCCTCAATGAAATTCTGCGCGGTGGGCTGCCAGCATCGAACCTCTACATGTTGCAGGGGGCTCCGGGTTCCGGCAAGACGACAGCTGCGTTGCAGTTCTTGCGGGCCGGCGTCGACGCAGGCGAGAGTTGCATCTATATTACGCTGTCGCAGACAGCTGCGGAACTGGAGGCCATCGCCATTTCGCACGGGTGGACACTCGACGGGATTCGCGTCGAGGAGATGTCCACCTCAGGTACAGTCAATGAGGCAGACGACCAGAGCATATTTCTGACCGCTGATCTTCGCCTGGACGAGACACGGAAAGCGATCGAAGCGGCGATCGAAGAGCATAAACCCCGCCGCCTCGTTTACGATTCGCTGCTTGAGATCCGCCTGATCACCGGCGACTCTCCACGTTTCCGCCGTGAATTGATCAGCTTCAAGTCGTTTCTGGCAAAACGTAACGTCGTGGCACTGTTGTTGGATACTCAGACAGCCGGCTCCGACCGCAGTGGCGAGGAAGTCGAAGGGGTTGCCCACGGTGTGATCCGGTTTGACAAGTCGCTGGAAGAATACGGCGGCGTGCGCAGGCGGATCGAGATCTCAAAGATGCGGGGCGTACCGATTGCCGACGGTTATCATGACATGGCGATTCGTGAGGGCGAAGGCGTCGTTGTCTTTCCTCGCATTATGCTGAGCACCGCCTCAGAGACCGCCAAACCACAGTTGATCAAGTCTGGCGTCGCCGAGCTCGACGAAATGTTCGGAGGCGGCCAAGAGGCTGGAACGACGACGCTGGTCATCGGCCAGTCCGGCACTGGCAAATCGACTATGTCATCCCTCTATGCAACGGCAGCGCTCGAGCGTGGCGAGAACGTCGCGCTATTTTTGTTTGAGGAGCGCCTGGAAACATTCTTCCGTCGTTCCGAAGGTTTGGGGATGGAACTGAGGCAGTTCCACAAGGATGGAAAGCTGATTCTACGCGACTTCAATCCGAATGAAATATCGCCCGGCGAATTCGGACGAATTGTGCAGGATGCGGTCACACAGAATAAGTCGCGCGTCGTTGTGATCGACAGTTTGACCGGGTATCTGAATTCCCTGCCGCACCGTGAAAAGGCAGTTCGCGATATTCAGTCGCTGCTGAAATACCTAGCCCGCTCGGGTGTCCTCACCATGCTCATTGTCGCGCAACATGGTCTTATCGGCCAGAATGTAGGCATCGATGTGGATGTGAGCTTCCTTGGCGACACAGTTCTTCTACTACGGATCATGGAGCACGAAGGGCGCCTTCGCCGAAACATAACTGTGGTCAAGAAGCGTCACGGACCGCACGACCTGAATGTTCGAGAACTCCTTATCGAGAGCGGGAGCGTCAGCGTGATTCCCTACAACCCCCTTCCCGATTCCAAATGAATACAACGCAGTCCGAAAGCGAGCTGGATTCCGTACTTGTCGTCGCCCCCTTTCGCAGGGATGCCGACTATATCGCTGCATTCCTTCGCGAACAGAACATCGAGGTCACGGCCGCCAAAGCGGACGATGATCTCGTTGAGCATCTCAGTCTGTCGCCCGGCGTCATAGTGATCACACACGAAGCGCTCAATCCGGATATGGTTACAAAGGTTGCCGCTCACATAGAAGAACAGCCCGATTGGTCGGAAGTGCCAATCATTGTCCTGCTGGAGCGCGGGGCCCCGATTGCAAGAATTCGCAGCCAGCTGCAGAAGTTGTGGCCGGAGTCCCGCCTCTTGTTTCATACGCGCCCTATCGCGCCGCTAGAGCTTGTGAACGGCGTTCATTCAAATCTCCTGGTGCGGCTGCGGCAACGCCAGGTTCGCGATTCCATCGAGCGTGAACGAGAGCTGCGGCTGGAGCTGAACCATCGTGTAAAAAACATCTTGGCGAGCGTCAGCTCTATATTCCAGATGACGCGGCGCGGGGCGACAACAGTCGAAGACCTGTCAAGCGATTTCACCGGCCGGCTGCGGGCTCTCTCCAACGTACATACAGCCGTTTTTGAAGCAGGCGGCGAAGAGGTGTCGTTGGCAGCGGTCGTGGACCTGACGATTTCGCCTTACAACAGCGATGGCATGAGCCGCATCGCCGTAAGGGGGCGCGATGTTGTTGTTACCAGAGAAGCCGGCACAACGATCGCGCTGTGCCTTCATGAGCTTATCACAAACGCGATCAAGTACGGCGCACTCTCCCAGCCCAACGGGCATGTGGACATCATTTGGGCAATCTCCAAGACACGCAGCCCGGAATTTTCTCTCGAATGGGTTGAGGCTGGAGGCCCCCCTGTGCGCGAACCGACGCGGCAGGGCTATGGCATCCGGTATGTGCGTTCGGCATTGGGATCGTTACTAGGCACGGTTCCCGAGGTCTTTTTTGCTCCGACTGGTTTTCAATGTTGCGTAGCTGGCCCTTTGATCCGAATTTCTCCGCACCACACTTGAGGTCGAAACATCGCTGCAGTGCCAACGTAAGTCATTTAGTCTGCCGCGTCGAAAAAACACCTTTGAGCCGAGGATCAATCTTTCGTTCCGCGCGTTATTCGTGTTCTTCTAAACTATAAAAGACATGTCCACGGCGCGCACGAGGGAGACCGTGAAGGATGGGAGATAGCCGGGTTACGGTCCTCGTCGTGGAGGATGAGACACTTGTCCGAATGGATATTGCGATGTCTCTCGAGGGCGAGAGTTTTTCCGTATTCGAAGCTTCAAATGCCGACGAGGCGATCGCGATTTTGAGTGTCCACCCTGAGATCAGGCTGATGTTTACCTATATCGACATGCCCGGTAGTATGGATGGCTTAAAGCTGGCCGAGGCCGTTCGAGACAGGTGGCCGCCCGTGAAAATCATAGTTGCATCGGGCCACCGCGACCTGAGTGACCAGGTTCTGCCGGTCAAAGGCAAGTTTTTCAGCAAGCCTTATGATCACGCTAGCGTCATCACGACGATGCGGGAAATGCTGGCCGTGGCCTAGGCACACGCCAGCAAAGGGACAAGCGCGCCTTTCCTTATTTAATGTCTCAGAATTACACGCCCGCGCTGGCTCGAGGCGCATGCGCCGTCTTTCTCGACGGCCGTGCGACTGACACGCAGCGCATTGCCCAGAAGGCCGCCGATTTCAGCTTTCGAGCCGACCCCGGCAATGATTGTGGTATTTTCCTTCTCGATCGCCGCGTCCTTGGCCCGGCGGCCCGGCCGAGGCTAGTGAGCATTAGGTTTCGTGCCTGATGCCTACGTCTTCTCAAAGGCCGTACCGCCCAACGGAATGTGACGTACGTGAGTATCTCTCAAGGCGAGCGCCGAAGCCAGGAACCGTCACAGCCGCAAACTTAAGCCCGCCGTGTTGCCAGTGCCTCGCCCTCGACATCTTCAGCAGTGAATAGACGTGGTTTGCCGGACTGCCGTGGATCAGCTAGCCCGCGAAATGGCTACAAGGGAAAATAAACGGTCTTTCAGATTTGCACCTCGCCCAACCGCCATGAAATTAGACCCAGCCGCCGAGTTCCCGGCGCACGACTTTTTCCAGCACGGCCATGCCTTCGGGCGAGTCATTCAGACAGGGAATGTGCGTGAATTTCTCGCCGCCATTGTGGTGGAAGCTTTCCGCAGCCTGCTCGGCGATCTCTTCCAGCGTCTCCAAGCAGTCGGAAACGAAGCCGGGATTGAGCACGGCGATGCGCTTAATGCCGTCCTGCGCGAGTTTTTCCACGGTCTTGTCCGTGTAGGGCTGCAGCCATTCTTCCGGTCCGAAGCGGGACTGGAAGGTGATCATCAGCTTCTCTTCGGACCAGCCGAGCCGTTCGCGCAGCAGGCGCGTGGTCTTCTGGCACTGGCAGTAATAGGGGTCGCCCTTCTCGAAGTAGCTCTTCGGAATGCCGTGGAAGGAGGTGAGCACCCGCTCCGGCTCCCAGTCGAGCGTCGCCAGATGTTTTTCGATCGAGACGGCGAGCGCGTCGATATAGGCCGGATCGTCGTGATAGGGCGGCACGGTGCGAAGCGCCGGCTGCCAGCGCAGCTTGAGCAGCGTCTCGAAGGCCTTGTCGTTGACGGTTGCGGTGGTCGCTGCCGCATATTGCGGATAGAGCGGGAAGACCAGGATGCGCTCACAACCCTGTTTCTGGAGGTAGTCCATGCGGGACGCGATCGACGGCTGGCCGTAGCGCATGGCCCAGTCGACGACGACCTCGGAATGTTCGGCGAGCGCCTTTGCCATCAACTCGGCCTGGCTGCGCGTATAGGTGCGCAGAAAGCTCTCGTTCTTTTCCTTGTTCCAGATCGTCTCATAGGCCTTGCCGACCTTGCCGGGGCGGGTGTTGAGCACGATACCGAACAGGATCGGATACCAGGCGAAGCGCGACCATTCGATCACGCGCCGGTCCATCAGGAATTCCTTCAGGTAGCGGCGCATGGAGGTGTAGTCCGTGCCGTCAGGCGTGCCGAGATTGACGAGCAGCACGCCCACCTTGCCGTGCTTGACGGGCGGGTGCATTGCCCCGATTTGTACTGACACCGTTTTCACTACGTTTGTGCTATTCATTTCAAATCTGGTAACTCTTAAGGGCAGGCATGCTGCCTTCTTGATCAGGGTCTGTTAGGTTTCAGTTTTCTCAAAGACATAGAGGCCAACGTCAATGGTCTCCGCCTTGAAGCCGGCGGCGCAATAACACAGATAGTAGTCCCATAGACGGGAGAACTCATCGGAATAGCCCATTGCTTTGATCTTGGGCCACGCTCCCAGGAAGCATTTTCGCCATTCGAGAAGCGTCCGCTGATAGTCCATACCGAAATGTTCGGATTGCGCTAATTTGAGTCCCACGCGCGCGGCCTGTGCCTGGATGATGCTTTTGGTCGGAAGCATGCCACCGGGAAAGATATGACTCTGAATGAAGTCTGCCGCACCACGATAAGCAGCAAAGCGGTTCTCATCGATTGTAATGACCTGAAGGACTGCGCGACCGTCCGGCTGAAGCCGTTGCCGCAGCGTGTTGAAGAATACGGGCCAGTAGGCCTCTCCAACTGCTTCCAACATCTCAATCGAGACGATCCGGTCATACGTGCCCGCAACATCCCTATAGTCTTTCAACTGGAGACTGACCGTTTCCTGCAGCTCTTCAGCCCGAATGCATTCTGTCGCGAATTCCAGTTGCTCGGATGATAGCGTGACACCGAACACCGTCGCACCTCCATGGCCCAGCCTCGCGGCAAGCGCTCCCCAGCCGCAGCCGATCTCCAGAACGCGCTCCCCGCCTTTGAGGACTAGCAATTCTTCAACCCGATTGATTTTTGCCAATTGGGCCTCCTCCAGGCTCAGGGTCGGTTCCGTGTAGAGTGCTGACGAATAGGTCATGCTCGGATCGAGCCACTCTTTGTAGAAGGCGTTGCCGAGGTCGTAATGATAGGTGATGTTCTTTCGGCTGCCTGTCTTGCTGTTTGCGCGAAAGAGATGACGAAGCCGATTCAACAACCTGGCGGCCGCATAGCCCGATATTCTCCCATCGAGCATGGCAATGTTGCGTGCAGCCAGTTCCAGAAAGGATTCCAGATCCGGTGTCGTCCAGTCCCCGTCGATATAGGCCTCTGCGAAGCCAAGATCGCCACCTGTCACAAGCCGGCTGATGGCACGCCACTTGTGAATGATGATCGTCGCCGAAGGCCCCGACTTGGTTCCGTTGTGCTCAACTCGCTCGCCGGAGGGCAGAATAACGGTGATTTTCCCGATATTTATCGAGACAACTAAGGCGTGTACTGCACGCGCGAGAAAGCCGCCCCGACTTGTATTCCTGTTGACGCCTCTTCTCAGTATTTTTGTCAGGCTTACCACTATATATTCCTGAAAAATCTTAATTGTTGTTGTGGAGCCGTGTGCGGGTTCGCGTCGAACACCGCTCGGCCGAAGGCCGGTCACGCAGCGTCCCTGTAGCTTGCTGTCTCTGGCGGCGGCGGGCTTGTGCGGAAACGCGCCCCTTTCAGCCAGAGCTTGAGCGCTTCCCAATGGATACCGGCCATCACCTTCAGCGTCATGAAGGGGAAACGCAGGAGGCTGCCGGCGAGGTTGGCGTCGGTCAACGCTACGGCTTTCGCATTGAACATGGCGGCCAGCACCGGTTCGTTGCCGGCAGTCTCATGGATGCGCACCCGTACGGTTTTGCCCGGCGGCAGGATGCGGAAATGATAGCGTAGCCCCATATCCATGAAGGGCGAAACATGAAAGATCTTCGTCCGCGTCTGGCGGACGCCGGCGGCGCTGCTTTCCCCTGCAAGCACCGGCGCCACGTAGCTGTGCCGCTCGCCGAAGGTGTTGCGCACGGCATAGATGATCGCGATCAGTCGATCTTCTGCATCGTAGGCGAAGTAGGTCGAGAGGGGGTTGAAGACGTAGCCGAACATGCGGGGGTAGGCGAGCAGCAGGATGCGCGAAGCAGGCTCTTCGAACCCCGCGCTCAACAGTAGACGGTCGGCGAACAGGCGCAGCGTCTCACCATCCTCTTCGACATGATCGCACTCGTGAAACGATAAAATCCCGGTCCGGTTGACCGACAGCAGGCGCGTGAGTTCGGCAAGATCGTCGAGGCGGTCGACATCCACCAACAGTGTGAAGACACTGTAGCTGAAGCGGTGGCCAAACGGCTGGAGCCTGTGATGCATGACTTTTCCGGGATAAAGCGTGCCGGCCGCCGCGGGCGGCGGGCCGTTGTCTGTCATACTCGTGATGCGGGGTTCCCTCATGCGTTACACTTTTCTCAACTCGTTACCGTGCCGGCTGCCAGCGGACATTCCGGCACAACACGCCACCCAGAATGCAGCCACGGGTGAGAAGCGAATTGTGGGAAACCTGAACGGTGATCGAATAGCTGCGTTCGCGCTTCTCGTCATAGGCGGTGCCGGCCAGCGTGTCCGGCGACTTTAGCTTAAGCGACATGATCAGGCGATCGCCGGCCTCTTCACCTTTGCTGGTATCGCGGATCCAGAGATTGGTCGCACAGATGTTGCTCCCGCAAGGTGCGATCTGCACGCGCGCGTTCCCGTCGTCACGTATCCAGATGCCGCTCGGATCGGCGGATTGCTGTGCGAAAGACGCGACAGCAGTCGATACTACGACGGCACATGCAGTCAGAACGGCTATCCTCATCGGTCTATCCTCGTTGCTTTTGTATAAATACGCACAGGCGGACCGGCCGGTTCACTCAAGGTGATCCGTCGGGGCAATGAAGCCGTAGAAAATGTCGAGAACACCCTGGGAGACACCGGCATGAAAACCGTTACTACGGCCTATCTGGCCACCGGCATCGCTTTTCTGATTGTTGATGCCATCTGGCTTTCGACGATGGCGGGCATGCTTTACCGGCCGCTTCTGGGCGACAAGCTCGCACCGCAGTTTCATCTGTTCCCGGCGATTTTCTTCTATCTGATCTATGTCGCCGGCATTGTGTTCTTCGCCGTGCTGCCGTCACTGGAGAGCGGCGGTCTCGGCAAGGCCGCGCTGAACGGTGCGGTGCTTGGTCTCGTGGCCTACGCGACCTATGACCTCACCAATCAGGCAACCTTGAAGGACTGGCCGCTTTCCATCACGCTTGCCGACATTCCGTGGGGTGCTTTCGTGACCAGTGTCGGGGCGTCAGCCGGTTTTTTCGTGGCAAGCCGCGTCGGCTGATTGTTCGGCATCCGCAAGGAGGTTAGAGAACATAAGGGCGACAAAAGCAGTAAGCGTGCTTGCGCTGATGATATTGAGCCGCGCCAGCGCGGCATATTCGGCCGCGTCATACTTTGCCAGTGGCGGGCCGTAGGCGTGATGCAAGACCAGAAACACGCCGAAGGTGAGTGCGCCGAGCGCCAGCCCGACAAACCGCTCGCGCGGGCGAAACATCAGAAGTGCGATCACTCCGCAGGGCACGAGAAAGATTTCGACGGCCGATGCCGTGCCGAAGAGCCAGGCCGAAAGCACGGTATTGCCGATACCGGCCAAAGGCACAAGCGCGCGACCGACGATGCCGTTCCAGCGTGCAACTGCCGGCACTGCAAGAAAGAACGGCGTCGAAAGGAATGTGAACCACGCGGCGGTGACGTCGGCGCTGACAAGCCCGAGAATGTAGAGCGGATAGAACGGCTGGTTGGAGGCAACCAGCAGCGCGATGACGTTTGCTGCGGCGACGCGCGGGTCCGGATGACGGGCGTAGGCCCGAACCGGCTGCACAAGGCTGCTGAACAGGGGGATCACCGCCCTCCCCCGGCGGGGCGCAGGCAATAGTGGCTGACACCCCATTCCTCGCCATCGCCATGGCCGAAGAGCCCGGCGGTGGCGAGAAAAAACATCCGCCACCGCCGCATCCAAATCACTGCTTCCTGCCCGTAGGTCGCTTCAAAAATGGCGCGAATCTCGTCGCGGTTCCGGTCGAAATTGCCCAGCCAGTCCAGCGCGGTGCGTTCGTAGTGCTTGCCGTTCCAGCGCCAGTCCTGTTCGACGATGAAGCTGTCACTGAACTCCCTCACCAACCCGTGGCTCGGCATGACGCCGCCTGTGAAGAAATACTGGGCGATCCAATCCGTCTTATCGGCGTGGTCGAAGCGGTAGGCGGTCTTGCGGTGCGAGAAGACGTGCAGGAAAAGCCGGCCGTCGTCGCGGATCCAGCCGCGCGCCCGCTCAAGCAGGGAATTCCAGTTGGACATATGCTCGAACATCTCCACGGAGACTATCCGGTCGAAGGTGCCGTCTGGAGAAAAGACATTCATGTCGGCGGTAACGACGGTCAAGTTGCCGAGACCGCGTCGCGCGGCTTCCGCCTCAATATAGTTGCGTTGCGACGCTGAATTCGACATGGAGACGATGCTTGCAGATGGATAGCGCTCGGCCATGAAGAGGGAAAGGGAGCCCCAGCCGCAACCCAGCTCCAGGATGTCCTGGCCATCGGAAATTCCGGCATGGGCGCAGGTTTTCTCCAGTGCTGCAATCTCGGCCTCAGCCAGCTTGGCGCCGGCTGAGGCATAGAGGCAGGAGGAATATTTGCGGCGCGGACCGAGAGTCAGCGCGAAAAACGCCGCAGGTAGCTCGTAGTGCTGGGCATTGGCGTCGTCGGTGTTAACGGCGATCGGCAATTTGTCCATCGAGCGAGCAAATTCGCGATCCGTCGTGCCGCCACCCTTGGCCAGCAAACGACGGGTGCGGCCCACGAGTCGGCTGATGCCGAAGCGCAGGGCTGGATCGGCAATTGGCAACCGCTCGGCGGCTGTGATGGCTGTAACGACGATATTCATGGTGTTTCCTTCCCGTTTTGCGGGCCGGGCCAGAAGGCGTTGACGCGATTGGCATAGGCGGTGAACGCGTCGCCACGCGATCGCATCATGTGCGCTTCGAGCGGCGGAATTCCTGAGACATGCACGAGCAGCCAGTACATGAAGGCCGGACCGGCAAGCGCCAGCCAGCCCCAGCCCCAAACGCCCGTCGGACCGACCGCGATAACCGCATATCCGGCCCACCCGAGCCACTGGAAGAAGTAGTTGGGGTGGCGCGAAAGGCTCCACAGCCCCTCGTCGCAAACCTTTCCCCTGTTGGCCGGTTTGCCACGGAACTGCGCCAGCTGCGCATCGGCAATGCCTTCTCCGATTACCGCCATGACGAGGATGGCAATGCCGGCCACGTCGCTCCATTGCAAACCCGTTGCGGGGTTTCGCGCGGCGATGAAAATGGTCGCGGCCAGGAGAAGCGCCGCGGCTGCCTGTATCTGGAGGAAAAGGAAGAGGCGCGAGCGCCAATTTTTCGCCCATTCCTCACGCAGCTTGGCATAGCGCGGATCCTCTCCGCCCTGCAAAGTACGCCGCAGGATATGAAGGCCGAGCCTGAGGGACCAGAGGCCTGCGATTGCGACGACGAGGACCCGCCGCTGCCAGTCACCGTCCCAGCCGGCGACCGGAACGAGGGCAGCAATCATGCCGGCAGCGCCGACAAGAAATGACCACACCGCGTCGACCCAGCCGGATGATGCGCCCTTGATGACGGCAAACCAGACCGCGGTCATCGTAAGGGAGACAGCGGCAACAAGAAAGATGAAAAGCGCCGCTGCTGTCACGGCTCAAATCCCGAAGATCGGCTGCAACATACGGCCAATGACGTTCTTGAAGCGCATCTTGCCCTCCATGGCAGCGAGGCAGATGCAGTCACAATCCCTGTCGACGACGGGCTGGTGTTCTACGTCCTCGTCCATTTCGGCAAGATCTCCGGGACGGAATGTGCCGAACTTGTCGGAGAACGACCCGGAGACAATGTAGGTGAACTCTGTTCCGACATGCCCGTGATCGGGGAGGGCGCGGCCGGGGCCCACCTTGAACAGAATGAGATTGGCATCAGGATCCTGCGGCACGCCCACCCGGCTCATTTTCATACCGGGACCGATCCAGCGCCAGCGGCCTATATCGCAACCACGCAGTGCTTCTGGCAGGCGGATGCCGCCGATTTCCAAGGGTGCCAGCGGTGGCGGCGCGATGGCGGCCGCCCCCTCGTCGTCGTCGAGCATCGCCAGCACGCCGTTCAGCGCCGTTGCAGAAAGCGGGGTGGGTTCCATCTCTTCCAAAACGGCGCCGCCGAGCGTCTCGAAGTTGCTAAGGCGGGCCCGACAGGCAGGGCAGGTTGCCAGATGCGCCTCGACCACGATGGCCGGTCCCGCGGCAAGCGTGCCGGCGGCAAAGCGCATCAGGGTCTCATCGGTTGCGTGATGTGTGGTGGTCATGGCTTGTTTTCCAGCAGCGCGCGTAGGTGGTTCATGGCTAGGCGTGTTCTAGATTTCACTGTGCCGAGGGGAATACCTAACTCATAGGCGATTTCGCTCTGCGATTTCTCGCTGAAATACGAAAGACGAATGATCGTCTGTTGCTCTGGCGAGAGGGCGGTCAGGGCCTCGCGCACCTGTGCGTCCCGTTCTGCTCCGAGCAACCCGTCCTCTACGGTATCTGGCATGCTTTCGGGCTCGAGCGGCAGAGCGGTAGGGTCACGCTGCTTACGTAAGTGGTCAATTCGAATGTTGCGCGCCACCGTAAAAATCCAAGTCGCGACACCCGCCCGCTCAGGATTGAAATAGGAGGCCTTGCGCCAGACGGTCAGCATCGTCTCCTGCACAAGATCCTCAGCCGAGGAAGACGAGATCGTCCAGCGGAGGAAGAAGGTCTTCAACTTCGGTCCGAAATATCGGAATAGCAGCGCGAAGGCCTGGCGGTCGCGGCCTTGTGAGATCTGCGTCATCATTTCGACAAGCGCATCAGGCGAAGGCGTCTGTTGCCTATCCCTTGAACTCACCACGGCAAGCCGTCGGCCTGAAGGCACACCTTGTTTGTACTCAATCTCAACGGGGCTCGAAATTTCATTCATGCATCCTTCTACGGCGTCTTCTGAGAAGCGGATCACCGGGCCTGGAAGCTCGGGCGGGGGTGATCCGGCCGGGCTTTGTCTTCGTAGATCCTACAGAATGTCTGGTAGCAAATCGACAGCCGCAGGAAGACCGATGCACCGTTTCGCCCAATCCGACCGCTCCTTGAAAATTGCCATCGTGGGCACGGGTATTGCCGGCCTTTCTGCCGCATGGTTGCTTTCGAAGCGCCACGACGTCACGGTCTTCGAGGCGGCTGGCCGCATCGGCGGCCATTGCCACACAGTGGACGCGGGTGGTGTGCCCGTCGATACCGGCTTTATCGTCTACAACGAAATGACCTATCCCAATCTGACGGCGCTGTTTCGCCACCTCGATGTGCCGACGAAACCTTCCGAAATGTCGTTTGCGGTCTCCATGGACGATGGCATGCTTGAGTATTCCGGTACCAATCTTGCCGGTCTTTTCGCCCAGCGCAGCAACATTGCGAGCCCACGCTTCTGGTCGATGCTGCGTGACCTCGTCCGTTTCTATCGTGAGGCGCCTGACGGCGTGCGTGGTCTCGATCCGTCAGCAAGCCTCGACGACTATCTGAATAGCGCCGGGTTCGGCACCGCCTTCCGAGAAGACCACCTCTATCCGATGGCAGCGGCGATCTGGTCAACGCCAGCGCTCGAGATCGGCAACTACCCGGCCGTTTCCTTCGTTCGTTTTTGCGAAAACCACGGACTACTGAAGTTTTTCCGTCGCCCCATCTGGCGCACGGTGGATGGCGGCAGTCGCGCCTATATCGATCGTCTAGCCGCATCGTTCCGTGAGCGCATCCGAATGAATGCGCCGGTTTCCTCCGTGCGTCGGGTTAACGGAGCTGTGGAGATAACCGTGACGGGTGCCGAGCCGGAATGGTTCGATCACGTTGTCATCGGTGCCCATGCGGACCAGGCGCTCGACCTTCTGGCTGACCGGTCGGAGCGCGAGACTGAGATACTGGGCTCGTTCTCTTACGGGATGAACGAAACGGTTCTCCATTGTGATTCCCTTCTGATGCCGCGGCGTGGACGTGCTTGGGCGAGCTGGAACTATCTCGCGCGCTCTGGCCAAGGAGTTGCCCAGCGGCACAAACCGTGCGTGACCTACTGGATGAATCGCCTGCAAGGTCTTGTTAGCGAACGGCCGTTGTTCGTGACACTTTGCCCTCTGCAGGACCCGTCAGATGATGAGGTTCTATGGCGAGGGGTCTACAAGCACCCGCTCTTCAACAACGCCACGCTTACTGCCCAAAGAAAGCTCTGGTCGTTGCAGGGTCACTCGAACACATGGTTCTGCGGCTCGTATTTTGGCTCTGGTTTCCACGAGGATGCCATCCAGGCCGGGCTTGCTGTCGGCGAAGCCCTTGGTGGCTCCGAACGGCCGTGGTCAGTGCCGGGGCATTCCGATCGGATCTTCCCTAATTGGCAATCTGCCCAGGCGTCTTACGCCACGGTTTGATGGTGCGATCCTTTCTGGGCAATTAAGGACGCACTCCGATCGGAAGCAGAACACTCTGAGGTTAGATGAGTGACCTTAAGCTTGCACTCGGCCTCGATCCACCGACCGTCTCTGCCAACCTGAAACCTCTGATGACTCGCAACCTCGTCACTGCCGCCGCTGAGCTTGTTGATCGAGGAGCGAGACGACTGCATCTGACACAAGAGGGACGCACCAGGTTCCGCTTCGCACAAAAAGTCGATTGTGAACTCGACGCGCAGATGAAGAAGAAGCTGGAAGAGAACGACATGCTCAATGACGCGACTATGGCCTTTCACATACTCTCACACGCGCCGTGAGGCTGTCGATGCCCGGAGGCGGCCGACCGACTTGCCTCCATCAGCCTGTCCCAGATGCCAGCAATGGTCCAACGCCTGAATCGATTATAGCAAGTTGTGTACGGACCATATCTTTCTGGTAAATCACGCCATGGGGCACCTGATCGTAGAACCCAGAAGATGCCGTTGAGCACCCGTCGGTCATCGACGCGAGGCACGCCTCGCGGCTTGTTAGGCAGGAGTGGCGAAATCATGCGCCATTCAAAGTTGGTCAGATCATAACGGCTCATCCCTGAATCTGAATCAGGTGATGCGACGACAGGAAAGGCTCGAAACTGGAGTGGGAGCGCCGATCTAGTCCGTCAACTTGGGAAAAACGACCAATCCTCGGCCATGAATTCGAGCGTTTCATCGCGGAAATAATATAGAAAATGCCGAGAACTGGCTGTGTCTGCTCCGATCTTTTCCCAAGACACGGCATCGCGGTCGGGGTCAGGACCGATTAACTCATAGAACTCGCCCCAACGAGGTGCAACACCGCTGTAGCGGCCATGGCCGTCTGCCTTATACCATTCATGATCATTGGTGCTGTCCCAGCGCCAGCGGCTGCAACCAGCAAATCTCAAAGTGCGCCATGTCTCTTCAATTTTCGAACTGGGCTTCGAAAACAGGCCCAAAGCCCTGAGAATACCCGTCGGCGTTTTGTCGTCCACGACCCTCTACGAGCGGAAGCGGACGTTGGCGGAGGAGGCCTCAACTGAAACCTGCGGCTCTGGGGCATTTGGATCGGCCACCCAACCCTGGCCGAGTTGCAATTTGACAAACTTTAACATGCATTACGATTAGCCAACTTGCATAGCCTATACCACTCAATTGTGAGTTCACGGCCTAATCCCCTCAAGGCGAAGTATGCCGCATCGATGCTTTACTAGGAGAGAGTGTCAAAGCATTAAATCGGGCGGACAAATTGCTGGCGATCTTAAATCAAGCCTAACGCGCATAGTCTCGTAGCCAATTCTCAGTGACGTCGTCCATGCTCCTCTGCTTCATCACCGAAGCCAGGTGGTTTTGTTTTTACCTAACTGACGAACTTCTGAATTGCGGGACCTCGAGAATAGCTGAGATCGTGGAGAAGTTCTTTGCCAACTGTGTGTCCGTGAAGGCTGCATGTATGTGGCTGTGGCATATCCGTTGCAAAGGCATTTTGATCTTGCCACCCTTACTCCTGGGAACAAGGTGGCGGTCGTCGATCTGGTCGTTAGGTACCACCAGCCACACCGGTGAAACAACGATTGATCGGCATGTTAATCTCCCCAGAGCGGGGTCACCTTTCCGCGCAGAAAGTGGTCAAACTTCACTGTTCAATCACATGACAGGCCGACGTACATAACAGTCCGCCGTTTTTCTATTCAACGACGGCTCGGACCGTACGGACAAGCTCCTCGGCGAACATCGTAGCGGCGAGACCTCGGCTTCTTTTTTCGCGTTGAACAAGGGAGAGGGTATTTTTACCGAAGGTGCGATCGCGTATCGGCACGTAGGTCAGCACACCGTTGCGCTGCTCCTCAGCGACATCGAACTTGCTTAGGAAGGCAATGCCGTCGCCGGCGGCGGCAAGGCATTTCATCGCCTCGATGGAGTTCGTAAGGAAGGCGGGTTCCACCGAAAGGCCCGCCTCGACGAACGCATCGGCGACGATGCTGTGGATCAGCATAGACTTTTCCGCGAAGATCAGCGGGTAGGGTTCGCAGAACGACAGCGGCAGCGTGTCCATGCCCGCGAGCGGATGCTCGGGCGAGACGACGGCGCCAAGGCGCGTGTCCATTTTCCACAGCGTTTCGAGTTGGGGTGTTGCCGGCAGGTTGAAGGCAAGGCCAAGGTCGGCCTCGCCGTCGAGCACCGCCTGCACGATGTCGCGCACAAACATAACCCGGATGGAAATCTTCAGCCGTGGGTGTCGGGCGCAGAAACTCGCCGCCGCCTTCGGCACGATGCCGCCGGCAAGGCCGTTCATGGTGGCGATGATCACCTCACCGCTCTGCAAGGTCTTGATATCGCGGATATCAGCCTCGACCTGGCTGTATTCCTTGATCGTGCGGCGGACATGGGTGACGAGGATCTCACCGGCCGGTGTCAGGCGCAGGCCGCGCGGCAGACGCTCGAACAGCGGCTCGCCGATCGCCTCCTCCAGTTGCAACACATGCTTGTTGATGGCCGACGGCGCCACGCGCAGCCGCTCGCCGGCAGCGCGGATCGAGCCCGAGCGCGCGACCTCGTCGATGTAGCGCAATACGCGTGAATGCAACATTTACCCCCCTCAAGCGCTCTCGAAAAGCGTACACTATGCGCAGAAAATACCGCTTTTCGGAAGCGGTGCAATCCCGTCTTATGACCTCGGAAAACGCGGGGCAGAAAGCCAGCGAGACTGACGTGGAGGAATGCCGTGAATACAGTGGAAGCCGCTCACTACGACAAGGTGCGCGCGATCTTCGCCATCCTGAACGGCGAGGGCGAAGCCGATCTTCTCTTGAAGAACCTAAACATCCTCGATGTCCACGGCGAGACCGTGTATCAGGGTTCGATCCTCGTCTACGACAAACGCATCATTGCGCTCAATCCGGACGAGAGCGTGCTGAAGGTGAAGGAGGTTTTCGACGGCAAGGGGCTTTATGCTATTCCTGGCCTGATCGACGCCCATATCCACTTCGAATCCCAGCTTGCCCACCCCACGGCGCTCGCCGAAGCGATGGTGCCTTGCGGCACGACGACGATCTATTCCGAATGCCTCGATCTTTTGAGCGCGGCGGGAGAGGAGGGCGTGCAGGCAGCGGAAAGCCTGTTCAAGGATTACGAGAGGCTGCCCTATCGTCTCTACGCCTTCGCGCCCGGCAAGAAGACGGCGGCGCCCGTCACCGAAGCGGTGCTGAAGATGGAGCCGGTGATCGGTCTCGGTGAGTTCGAACACTTCACCTATTCCTCCGGCAATGACGACGATTTCCGGAAGGCGGCCTGGCTGCGCGCCAAGGGCGGTTTCATGAACGGCCATTGGGGCGTCACCGCGCTGTCCGACATGATCCTCAACTACCTGCCGGCCATCGGCTGCTCCAACAACCACGACGTCTGGAACGAGAAGGACATCGAGAAGAGCATTCGCTACGGCTTCCCGACGCATATCAAGTTCGGCGTGGGGTCAAGCGAAGTGATCAAGGTTCTGCTGCGCTCCATCGTGGACCGCAAGTGGCCGACCGACAATTTCATGCTCTGCACGGACAACATCTCCGTCGAGCGCCTTTTGACGATGGGCCACATGGACTGGATCATCTCACTTTGCGCCGAGATGGGCATCAACCCGATCCACGCGATCAAGATGGCGACGTATAACACGGCGCGCTCCTTCCACATGGAAGACAAGATCGGCTCGCTAACGCCCGGCCGCTTCGCCGATATCGTGCTGACCGACAGCCTGTCGAAGATCAATCCGCTCTATGTCTTCAAGGATGGCGAGCTGGTCGCGAAGGACCGCAAGCTACTGAAGAATGCCGAGATCGACTATTCCGGCATGTGCAAGAAGGGCGTTCCCGGCCTTGCCGACCTCACGGACAAGCAGCTCGACATCGTGCCGTTGGAAGTCTCCGAAGACGGCAGCAAGGCCAAGGTCTATCTCTTCGACGTCTACGGCCGCGGCCATGCCAAATTCTACCAGGAGGTCTGGGTGCCGCTGAAAGACGGCAAGGTCGTACTGGTCGTGGACGGCGTAAAGTACAGCCGCCTCTCGGTCATCCAGCGCTATGCCGATGGCAAGCGCCATGTAGTGAATGGCCTGTTCAAGGGCGTATCGATCGATCGCGGCGCGGTCGCGACCTTCTGGCCGGCGCCGAAACCCTATTTCGTGGTGGTAGGCGAGGACAGCGCGGAAATGTGCCATTGCGTCCGCCAGGTGGACACCTATGCCGGCGCCTGCATCGTCACGGAGAACAAGACGGAAAAGGCGGTGTTGCCGCTCGATATCTATGGCGTCATGGCGAACATGACCGTCTCCGAGCTGATGACTGCCGCCAGCGCCATCGATGCCGCCCTGGAAGACTTGGGCAATCGCAATGAGGGCGAGCCGGTCGTCAACAAGCTGCTCAGTCTGTTCATCTCGCTGCACCGGTTCCGATTGATGCGCTGACGAGAACACCCGGCAGGCGCTTCGGTGCCTGCCGGGCACGAAAGTTGCGGATTGACGGGAAGGTGGAGTTCCCCGACATCCGCGGAAACGAAAATTTAGCGCGGAAGGCCGGGATAACGGGAGGCCCCGTGCAACACCTTGGGAGGAAACCATGGCACACACTGCGGCGGAAGCCGAAATCGTCGATACCGGCAGCCTTACCCGGCGCTGGATCATCTATGTAGTGGGAATCTACATCCTGACCTTCGGCGTTAGCCTGGCGATCCGTGCGGGCGTCGGTATTTCGCCGCAGAGCAGCCTGACGCGCACCATGACGCTGGTCTACACGCCGCTCAGCCAGGGGACGTACAATTTCATCCTCGAACTGATCATGCTGTTCCTGACCTATCTGGTGCTGCCGAAGGACTTCAAATTCAAGAACTTCGCGTCGCTGATCCCGGCCTTCGTGCTGGCGGTGTTCCTGGATTTCAACCTCAAGCTCACCGAGTTCATCGTGCTGGAGGAATATTCGCTACGGGTCGCCTTGCTGGTCTTCGCCGATGCGGCGCTTGCCTTCGGTCTCTTCCTGATGATCCGGGCCAACCTCGTGCTGATGCCGATCGACATGTTTGTCAACACGATCTTCAAGCGCACCGGCTGGAAGTGGGGCAACATCAAGACTGGTTTCGACTGCACGCTGCTGGTCACCTCCGCCCTGGTCGGTCTGGCCTTCCTGGCCGAGATCAAGTTCATCCGCGAGGGCACGATTATCAACGCCATCCTGATCGGACAGTACATCAAGCTCTACTTCTTCCTGTTCAAGAAATGGAACGCGAGGAAGGCGGCGCCCGCAGCGGGCACGCTGGAGACCGCCGCGAAGTAAAGATCATCAATCGGACCGAGGCCAGGGCGCCCTGAAAGGGCGCCCTTATGCGTAGCCGTACATCGAGTCATAGCACTTTCAATGCCTTAGTATATCCAAGGTGCAGGACCGCGGTTTATATCCTTTCAAGAGCTCAGCCACTATTGTGTGGCTCGGCGTGTGGTCCTACCGGAGATGCCGCTTGTTCGATGAGCCAGTTGATGAAGGAGCTGACCGAAGCGGTTTCGCGTTTCGCATCGGGGCAGATGCAATAGTAATTGTGGACTGCGGGCACACTTAAGCGCAACGGCTGCACCAGCCGGCCTTCGTCGAGATCGCGTGCGGACACGACTTCATCGCTGAGTGCGACGCCAAATCCGTCTCGGGCCGCCTGGAGCACGATGCCGAAGTCGTCGAAATGCACGTCGGATTCGCCCGCATAGGGAATGCGGGCTTCGGCCTGCCAGCGCCGCCATTGCGAGCCGTCATCCTCGTGCAGCAGGCGGTGATAGGCGAGGTCGGAGGGCTGGCGGATGGCGTTCGGTCCGCGCAGGAGTTGGGGGCTGCAAACCGGCGTCATGCGGATACCATGTAGCAGGCGCCACCAGAAGCCCGGCCATGGCGGCATGCCGTAGACAATCGCGACATCCGTCTTGCGCCAGTCGACGCCGTGGAAATGGCTGGAGGTGAGAACATTCAGCTGGAAATTCGGGCTTTCCGCCATGAAGGTGAAAAGCCGGGTGGCAAGCCACGCAACGCCGTGCACCTGCGGGATGGAGATGGTCAGGGCCCGCTTTGTGGCTCCGCCATAGTTTTGCGCCGACAACTGGCGCACGCCGTTGTGGATCGCCTGCATGGCGCTGGCCACCGCGCGCTGGAGCTGGCTTCCGCTCGGCGTCAAAGCCAGTTGCCGGCCGCGTTTTTGAAAGAGGTCGACCCCGAGCGTCACCTGGAGCGCGCGGATCTGCTGGCTGACGGCGCCGGGCGTCACATGCAGCTCCGCCGCTGCCGCGCTGACATTGCCGAGCCGCGCGACGCTTTCGAAGACGCGAAATGCATGAAGGGGTGGCAGCGCCATCGGTCTCTTCTCTCAATTGATGTTCAACGGATCAGGCATTCTGGTCGCGACCCGGCCGTAGCTGCTCGACCACGCGGTCGGCCAAGGCGCGCAGCACGGGGTCGTGTGCACGATCGACCGGGCAGACGATATAATATTCCCGGGCCGCATTGATCGTGGTGGAAAACGGCTGGATAAGCCGCCCCTCGCTCAGATAGTTTCGCGTCAGCACATCCGAGACCAGCGCCACGCCGCGGCCCTGAACGGCGGAGGCGATCGCCTGTGCGACCGAAGTCACCCGGACACGGGTATTGCCCTCAAGGGCGATCCGCGCGGCGACGGACCATTTTGCCCATTCCCCACCGTCGTCTTCATGCAGCAGTGCGACGGAACTCAGCTTCCTGTCGCGATTGCGCAGGTCGAGCCGCGGAAACAGGGTCGGCGAACACACGGCACAGAGCCGGACCTCGCTGAGCGAGCGCCAATATTTTCCGGTGAACGGCGGATTGTCGTAGACAACAGCCAGGTCGTTCTCCGCCCAATCCACCTCCGCAGCGGTGATCGCCTCGTTGATGGTGAGGTTGGAAATGCCATGCGACTGCGCGAAATCGACGATGGTCGCAGTCAGCCAGGCGATTCCAAGTGCGGTCGGCACGGAAACCGACAGCGATGCGGGCTGGTCACCGGACGTTAGTTTTCGCGATGCCCGTGTCGCCGTGTCCAACTGTCCCAGGGATATGGCGACGGTTTGCGAAAAATCCCTACCCGCCTGGGTGAGGGCAACATTCCGGCCCGACTTTCGGAACAGAATGATGCCCGTCGCATCGCTCAGCTTCTTGAGTTGCAACGAAATCGCGCTCGGGCTGAGGTTCAGTTCCTCCGCCGCCTGGCGCACGCCGCCGAGGCGCGCAGTCGCTTCGAAGGCGGGCAGATATTGCAGGTAGGGCGGGAGGCGGCTCATCTGGATATCCGGCTGATCGTTTACCATTATAGAACGATATCGGTGATTTTAAATTGATTTTTTAAAACTGTCAGGGGTGCTATCCCATCGACAAAGAGGAGCTTGTTCATGATCTCGGCAAAACCATTCGACTATCCCTACGACGGCAATCTCGATGCGCGCAAAACGGCGCTTATCGTCATCGACCTGCAGGAGGATTTCCTTTCCACCACGGGCTATTTCGCCAAGCAGGGATATGATCCCACGTCGCTGCGCGCGATCCTTCCCGCAGTAAACCAGCTCATCGCTGCCTGCCGCGAGGCGGGCATCCAGATCATCCACACGCGCCAGGGTTACCGCGGAGACCTCGCGGATATGACCCCTTACGAAAAATGGCGCCGGCAGCGGTCGGGCCTTGAGGGAACGACGGCACTGCTGCGATCGAGCCCCGGCTTCCAGATCGTTCCCGAACTCGATGTGCGCCCGCAGGACATCATTGTCGACAAGACCTGCAACAGCGCCTTCACCTACACCGATTTCGAGCATGTCCTGCGTGCGCAGGGCATCACGCATCTGTTGTTTTCCGGTTGCACCACCGACGTCTGTGTTCACACGACGCTGCGTGAAGCCTGCGACCGGAATTTCCAGTGCCTGACAATCTCGGATGCCTGCGCCAGCGGCGATCAATATGCCCATGAGGCTGCCCTGCACATGGTCACCGTCGAGAACGGCATTTTCGGCGCGCTGACAGATACCGCAGCGGTGCTCGAAGGCCTGAAAAAGCTGGGAAATTCCAAGGCATGAGTGAGATCCAGAAATACGTTTCGCTGATGCGCCTGACGCAGAAGGGGCTTGCCGAACTGACCGATAGCGCCAAGCGCCGGAAGGTTAGCGAGGACCGCGTCGCAGCGCTCGGCGGGCGGTCGATCGCCTTTTATGCTCTGCTTGGGACCTACGATTTCATGCAGGTTTTCGAAATGCCGAACAATGAAGCAATGATGCAATACGTGCTCACGGCGCGCCGGGATGGACATGTCGAGCCACTCATCCTCCCCGCATTCGACACCGAGACATACGGCCAGATTCTCAACGCCGTAGGCTGATCAAACAGTTTAGTTTTCCTGCAGTTTTTTGCAGAAAACATTTAGCTTGTTTGCGAAAGGCGCTCGTATACGACTCCATAAAACGCGATGCAAGACATCAAAAATAGGGGAACACGACCATGATGAAAGCAACACTGAGAATGAAAATGCCGCTTCTGGCAGGCACAATGTTTGTCACCATGCTCAGCGCTGGCACGGCTCTTTCCGCCGACCAAAAGCCCGATTTCGTATCGGGCGGCGTCCTGAAAATCTGCACCAGCGGTGAATTCCCGCCGATGGAATATTATGAAAATCCGGGCGATAAGGACCTGGTCGGCTTCGAGATCGACGTCATGGACGCCATCGCCAAGCGCTGGGGTGCGAAGGCCGAATATGTCGTCGGCGACTTCAAGGGCCTGCTTCCCTCGCTCGATTCCAAGCGCTGCGACCTCGTCGCAAGCGGCATCATGATCACGCCGGCTCGCCTCGAAAAATACGACGGCATTCCGTATTTCGGCTCACACGTCGTGCTGGTCACGGCAGCAAGCGACACGGAGACGAAAGACCCCGCCGATGTCAGTGGCAAGATCATGGCGATCGAAGCCGGCACGACCTACGAGAAGACGGTCGCCGACCTCAATGCCGAACTGGAGGCTGCCGGCAAGGAACCGATCCAGGCGCAGACCTATCCTTCTGCGTCAGGCGTCATAGAGCAGATCCTGGTCGGCCGCGCGACGGCCACGATCACGCAGGACACGACCGCTGCCTATCGCATGTTGCAAGTGCCGGGTCGGCTGGCCATTGCCTACACCTATGAGGAAAGCGAGAACTATGGCATCTACCTGCGCAAAAGCGATGGCGACCGGCAGATGCTGAAGAAAGCGATCGAGGCCCTGCAGGCGAGCGGCGAGATGAAGGCGTTCCTCAAGAAGTGGAACCTGCCGGAAACCTCGACCGACGTTTCCCACGACGTGAACTGACGAGAGGCGGTTTCCGTTGTTCCAGCTCGACCTCTTCCTGCAGGCGATCTTCAGTGCTCCCCTTTTCAAGGGGGCACTCCTGACGATCGGCCTCTCCCTCTGTGTCATGGCCGTGTCCCTCGTGCTCGGCATGGGGCTTGGCTCCATGGCAGGCTCACCGCGCCGCTCCACCCGCTGGCTGGCGACGCTTTATGTCTGGCTGTTTCGCGGCGCACCAGCCTTGCTCGTGCTGCTGTTCGTCTGGAACGGCCTGCCGCAGATATCCGAAATTTTCCGTGCCGGCTGGTTCACGCCGTTCTTCGCGGCCTTCCTGGCGCTGTCGCTGATCCAGATCGCCTATCTGGCGGAGATCCTGCGCAGCGCCTTTGCCGCTGTGGGACATGGGCAGCGGGAGGGCGCGGCCGCGCTCGGCATGCATCGCTGGCAAATCTTCCTCGTCATCACCATGCCGCAGGCGCTCCGCATTGCTGTTCCGGCGCTGATGAACGAGTTCATCTCGCTTTTGAAGACCACGTCGCTTGCCACCGTGATCTCGCTCAAGGAACTGATGACCGTCTCGCAATTCGCGATCGCCACCAGCTTCCGCTTCCTCGAATGGTATGGCGCGGCCCTTGTCTACTATCTCGTCATCGTCTCGGTGCTGACGCTCGCCCAGAACCGCATCGAACATGTGCTTTCACGCGGCTATCGCTGATCGCTGCAAACCCACGGGTTGGATATGAACACGCAAACCGCTATTCAGGTTGCCGGCGTCAACAAATGGTACGGCGCCTTCCAGGTCCTCAAGAGCATCGACCTGACCGTGAACAAGGGCGAGCGCATCGTCATCTGCGGTCCGTCGGGCTCGGGAAAATCGACGCTGATCCGCTGCATGAACCGTCTGGAAGTGCACCAGGAGGGCTCGATCACCGTCAACGGCGTCGAGCTGACCAGCCAGCTCAAGCGCATCGATCGTGTGCGAAGCGACGTCGGCATGGTCTTCCAGCACTTCAATCTGTTTCCGCATTTGACGGTTCTGGAAAACTGCACCGTTGCCCAGCGCTGGGTGCGCAAGCTGCCGAAGAAGCAGGCGGTCGAGATCGCCATGACATATCTCGAACGCGTGCACATTCCGGAAAAGGCCGACAAGTATCCCGGTCAGCTTTCCGGCGGCCAGCAGCAGCGCGTCGCAATCGCGCGCGCGCTTTGTATGAACCCCAGCATCATGCTGTTCGACGAGCCCACCTCGGCGCTTGATCCCGAAATGGTCAAGGAGGTGCTGGACACGATGATCTCGCTCGCCGCCGATGGTATGACGATGGTCTGCGTCACCCACGAGATGAATTTCGCGCGCGAGGTCGCCAGCGAAGTGGTCTTCATGGATGGCGGCCAGATTATCGAGCGCAACACGCCCGATATCCTGTTTTCCGCGCCGACGCACGAGCGTACGAAGCGCTTCCTCGGCAAGCTGCTGCATTGAGCGAGGCCATCTTGAGCAATACGAACTGGTTTTCGAAGGATGTGATCTCGGACCGTCTGACCCGGATTTACGAGCCGCATGTCCATAAGTTCTTCCAGGCCAACATGTTCCACGTCGTCGGCAAGGATGCCGACCTCGTCATCGATTTCGGCATGGGTCTCGCCGATCTCGGGAGCGCAGTGGATATACCCTCGGGCAAACCCGTGCTGGCGGTGGCGACCCACGTTCACGTCGATCATGTCGGCTCGTTCCACGAATTCGAGATCCGCCTGGGCCACGAAGCCGAAGCCGAGGCCTTCGCGCTCATGCCGGATGCGGATACGCTCGCCGACTATTTTCGCACCCAGCCGGACGCCCTGACCGGGGTGCCGCCCACCGGCCTGACGCCGGAAGCATACACGATTTCAACCGCACCGCTCACCACGATCCTCGCGGAGAACGACGTCATCGATATCGGTGATGCCTGCTACACGGTCCTGCATCTGCCCGGCCACTCTCCCGGCTCCATAGGCCTGCTCGACCAGAAGACGGGAGAATTCTTCAGCGGGGACGCCATATACGAGGGTGGCCTCGTGGATGATTTGCCTGGATGCAGCATCGAAGCCTACAAAGTCACCATGACGCGCCTGTCGGAGCTTGACGTTGACATCGTCCACGGCGGTCACGGAGTGATGTTCGGTAAGGATCGGCTGCATGAGATCGCCGTGCGCTATCTGGCTTCGAAGGAAGGTTGAAGACGTCTAAGGGGCCAGCAATCAATCCTGAGCAATGCTCCGCTTTAGAGGCCCTCAATAATGCTCGCCGATCGTAGGGTGTCCGCAGGAATCGCTGACCGAGCCCGTCGAGCTGACCGGCGCCAAGCAGGCCGTTTGGCGGACCGAACCGTCCCGGTCGGGAGTGGGGGGCTCGACCGACGATATCGGCACACACGCCTATAATCTTGTCACCTTCGTTATCAGCCTGACGTTGGAAAGCATTGCAGCCGATCTCGTTTCCTTTGTCGAAGGCCGGCAATTGGATGGCAATGCCCGTGTCCTGCTGCGCTTCGAAGGCGGTGCAAAGTGGATGCTCTGGTGTAGCCAAATTCCACCGGGTCATGAAAATGGTCTTAGGATCCGTGTCTACGGCGACAAGGGGATATCGAATGGGTGCAGGCGGATCCGAACTATCTCTGGTTCACACCGTTCAACGAGCCGAAACGTCAGCTGACCCGGGCCGGTGCGGGGAGTGGACTGGCCGCGTTCCGTGTCAACCGCATCCCCTCCGGCCATCCGAAAGGTTATCTCCAAGAATTCGTAACGATCTATGCGGAAGCGGCCCGTGCCATCAACGCGAAGAGGAAGGGCGTCACGGTCGGAGACGATGTCATCCACCCGACCTTCGACGATGGTGTGATGGGCGTCGCATTCGTCGAAGCATGCGTCGTCTCATCGAAAAAGAACGGGGCCCGGGTGAAGCTCCGTTTGGAGTAGTGGCTGTTGGTTTCGGCAGGAGGCGGCTCCCCCGCGGCATATATAGGATAATGCGGCCGGCCCGCTTCCGGTGGTTAGTTGTCTGGCGATGGGTTCGTGGTTCGATTCCTATCAACATCAACGTCGCCTATTCCGATAAAATACGGGTTGGTGATTCTTCAAACCCTGAAGCCTGGCATCAGAAAATCGGGACGCGCTCCATGCGTATCGCAGATCAAAGCGAGATCGCGTTCAGATATGGTGGCAAGGATACCAGTGCGAACAAGGCAGGAGGCGAGGCCCGCGCCAGCGGCGCCTGCAATATCGTGTTCGATGCTGTCGCCGATGCAGAGAATGCGATCAGCGGCAATGTTGGGGACAAAGGATTGGGCCTGTTGGTATATCGCGGGATAGGGTTTTCCGAACCACCGGACCGAACCACCGAGCTCTTCGTATACGAGCGCGATGCTGCCAGCGCCTGGCGCCGTGCCGCCGCCCTTCACAAGTTTGTGCCGGTCGGGATTGGTGCAATAGCAGGACACCCTGCGTTCCGCAGCGTTCCTCAAATGATGCCGATAAGCTGAAAGCGGAACTCTCTCCGCTTCACTTCCCGATATGATAACGATATCGGCGCGCGTTGCATCCTCTGTGCTTTCAAAGCCGAGCCGTTCGGCAAGGTTGCGATCGCCCCCGCTCGAAATCGTCAGGCATCGCATGACGCCGGCGTTGCCGCCGGTCTCATCGGCGAGAATGCTATAGGCGACGTCGCCGGAGGTCAGGAAATGGTCGAAGCCTGCCCGGTCAAAGCCGAGTTTGACCAAGCGATCGGCGTTGTATTCGCCACTGCGGCCGGAGTTCGAAAGGATGACGACGGGTTTTCCGAGTGCCTTCAGATGGTGTAGCGCTGCATTGGCGCCGGGATATGCGCCTTCGTCGTCCCGTAGCACACCGAACTGATCGATGAAGAAGGCGTCATAGCGCGCCGCCAAGTCGGCGAGAGTGATATGCTGAGCAGTCCTCAAGGCCAGCGATCCTTTCCGGCAAGAATAAGGGAAGCGGTACCGACGGACGCTTCGGCCGAGCGCGCCGAAAGAAAGGGAACCGCGAGCGTATTTTCCCGCATTCGCGTCCAGGCAGGATTGGCCGCCCCCCCGCCGACCGTGCGCACAGACAACAGCTTCGGGCCGCCCAGCTCAGCAAGCCTGTCATAGCCCGATTTTTCGATGGTGGTTATTCCCTCGAGAATTGCCTGGAAGAAGGTGACGTCATCGGCCGGGCGCGGGCTCAGCCGGGGCGGGTAGGTGGGGTCGTTGACAGGAAAACGCTCGCCAGCCGTCGCCAGCGGGTAGTAGGCGAAGCCGGTCGAAACGTCCGGCTGCAGTTGCGGTGTCATTGATTTCAGTTGGTCATCATCGAAGAATTTCCGGATGACCGCACCACCCGCGTTCGACGCGCCGCCGGCAAGCCAGAAATCGAGGATGCGGTGCGAGTAAATTCCAAAGTTGGCCGCATTTATCGGCCGCGCGCATGCAAGTTTTACAACCAGCGTGGAGCCGAGCGCGGTGACGCCGTCGCCGACTGTCGAAGCGCCCGTTGCTAGGAAAGAAGCGCAGCCGTCCGTCGTCCCCGCGAAATAGCGGCATTCCGGTGGCAGGCCGAGGGCGAGCCCCCCTGCTGTGATCGTCGACAAGGGTGAGCCGGCCCGTTTGACCGCAGGCAGCAGGGCAATGTCCATTCCGCACGCTTCCAGCCAGTCGGGCCAACGTTCGGCAGCAAGATCGTAGCCGGTCTTGAGTGCATTGTTCTCGTCACTCGTCGCGCTGGCGAGACCGAGATTCATCAGGATCCAGTCGGCCTGGTGCACGGTTGCCTGCACGCCAGGTCGGCGGGACAGGTGGATCGCGCGCGCGAGCGCGGAGGTCGCCCCTCGCGCCGGACTGTCCGGGGGCGCCTCGGTGTCGATGCGCTCGACAATGGTGCGATCGGGGCAGGGATCGTTGTACAACATTGCCTCGCCCACAGGCATCCCGCGGGCATCGATCGCGACGACCGTCCCGGACGTGCCGTCAACGGCGACACCTTCGAGTGACGCGAAGGCGTTGCGCGAGGCGAGTTCGGCAAGGCAAGACTTGACGCCGCTCCACCAGGTCGATGGCAATCGTGCGGCTGCGGCGTTCGGGAATGGGCAGGCAGCGATATCGATCAGGTTGCCGTCGTCGGACAGCAAGGCGGCGCGCACGCCGGAGGTGCCAAGGTCGATGCCAAGTGCGACGGCGGGCTTTCTGTCGGTGCTCATGCCTGTTTGCTTGCCTTGCGGTCGAGCGCCTGACGGTATTGTTCAGCCTCCCAGTGGGTCAGTTCATGCTCCTGATCGGGGCTGAGATAGGCCACCGATGCGCCATCTGGAATGCGGGAGACAACCTCTGCGAGGCAGCGCGCCATAACACGGCCGCCCGCAGTCAGTTCGTTGGCCAGCAGCACGCCGCGGCCGGGTGCAAGCAATATCTTCGGGACTGGAAGATCGCGCGAGCGGCGGGCCTTCCCATAGGCATTTGCCGTCTCTCCGTCGTCGAGCACACCGATCTCGGTGCCAAGGAAGATGACATGATCCGGATAGAGTGAACCGCGCGTCGCCACCGTCACGTTGGCCTGGCTGAGCGCCGTTTTGTGGCTGCCGGCATCCTCGGCCACGTGGAAGTCCGAACCGTCCGCCAGAGCTTGCAGCGCAACCAGATCGGCCTGCGCGGCCGCGCGCTCGTCGACGGACAGGGCGGCGGTAACGCGGGCGATGCGCTCACGCACCTCCTCCACGGTCTCGCCCGCTACGATGATGCCGTGGTTGTAGAGGATCAGCACGTCCGGTCGATTATCGGCAACGCGGTCGATCTCGTAGGCGAGTGGCGTACCCGGACGACGGTATGGGATGGTCGCCCAGGTCAGGTCGGGAAGTTTCGCCATATGTCTGGCAATGACGGCTTCGCGGTTTTCGAGCACCGAGAGCGCAATCGCGTTGACGCAGTGATAGTGGGCAACGAGCGCCTGTGGCAGGGCGGCGTGAAAACTGGTCTCGATCGACGGACGCAGACCGGAGGCATTCAGTGCCGAAACAATGAAGTCGGTTGCCTTTTCGGCGCTTGGGTCGCCGGCCCGGAGCGCCGCCACCAATGGCGCCACGGTTACGGGCACCATGATGTCGCGCTCACCGGCATGGGCAAGCCAGGTGCCGGACGCCTTTACCCACATCATGCCATCGCGCTTGAACGAGGTGTTGCCGCCAGCACCTTGCGTCTTCAGAACGTCACTGCCGATTTTCCTCGAAAGACCGAGAAATGCGTCGAAGGCCGGAATGTCTTCCGCCCGAATGCCCGAAGCCATGCTGGCCTCCTCCTCTAGAAAAACCTGTCAGCCATCGTCGGCAATTCGCACCATGATGAGCAAACTTTTCTGTAGATCGTATTGATATGATCGAACGTCGTCAACAGTGAAGAAAATACGTCACATATCTTGATTGCATCGTATTAGTGTGATTATCTTCGTTCATCGGCGAGGGAGACGCCGGAGAGGAGAACCCGTGAACGACACCGAGCGCCACAAGGCTATCATCGACCTTTTGCGGGAAACGCCCTTTGCTTCGGTGCGCGATCTTCAGGAGCGTCTCGGCGCATCTCCCGCCACGATCCGTCGCGACATCGACAAGCTTCATGAATTGGGCCGGGCCCGGAAGGTCTATGGCGGGATTTCCGCCAGCGAGGCGGGCGACAGTGGTCGCCTTTCCGCAAGGCCCTACGACGAGAACCGCGACATCGCGGTCGAGGCAAAGCGGGCAATCGCCGCCGCCGCTGCGGATCTCGTGCGCGACGGCGACTCCATCATCGTGCATGCCGGCTCGACCTGCTATCAACTGGGCACTCTCCTGGCGCGGCGCAATCTTCGTGTCTGGACCAATTCGATGCCGCTTGCCGCTCATCTTGGCGAGCATGGCACTTGCCAGCTGTCGGTCGCCGGCGGTGAGCTCTACCGTGAGCCGGGCATTATTCACGACCCTTCGGCGGGATCCCCGGGCTTCTTCGCCTCGCGGTTCTTTGTCGGCACGCAGGGCATCAGCAGCAAGGGGCTGCTCGAGTCCCATCCGTTGCTCGTCAAGGTCATCGGCGAACTTGCGGCCTGCGCGGATGAGATCGTTCTGCTGGCCGACAGCCGTAAGTTTTCGATCCAGCCGCGCAACGTTGCCCTGCCTCTGTCACGCATCGGAACGATCATCACGGATGACGGCCTGACCGATGCCGCCGCCAAGATGATGGAAGATGCCGGCGTCAGCATCGCGATCGCAACCACCGGGGGGGCAAATTGAGCCAGTCCCCCATCGCCGTCTTTGATCTCGGCAAGACAAACTCCAAGCTGTTCGTCGTTTCGGCCGAGGGCCGGGTGATCGGCGAGGCGCGGACCCGCCCCGTCTGGCGCGAACACGCGGATCTGCGCGTTCTGGATGATGCCGCTCTCTTCCGCTGGATGGAGGACGAGCTGGCGCGGGCCGTTGCGACGCACGAGGTCGATCGCATGATCTTCTCGGGGCATGGCTGCACCTTTGCGCTTGTTGCGGGCGGTGCGCTCGTTCACGCAATCCTGGATTATGAGCAGGAGCCACCCGCTGACATCGCCAGCCGTATCGACGCGATGGCGCCCGAGTTCAACGAAACCTATTCGCCGCCGCTGCCGCTGGGGTTCAACTATGGACGGCATCTGCTGTGGCTGACCGAGCGCGATCCGGGCCTCATCGCCAAGGCTGACGCCATCCTCGCCTATCCGCAGTTCTGGACCTGGAAGTTTTCCGACCGGCTTGTCTCGGAGGTTTCCTATCTCGGCTGCCATTCCAATCTTTGGGCGCCGCTGCAGGACGATTTCAGCAGCCTCGTCGATCGCATGGGCTGGCGCGGCCAGATGCCGGAATTCGCGCGCGCCGGCAGCGTCATTGGCGCGCATACGGTGACGCTCGACGACGGGCGCAGCATGAAGGTCGCGGTGCATAACGGCGTGCATGACAGCAATGCCGCGCTCTACTTCTACCGCTCGCTCGGCTTCTCGGATTTTACGCTGGTATCGACCGGCACCTGGGTCATCATCTTCAATCCGGCAAGTCCGCTTGAAAAGCTCGACGCCGCGCGCGACATGCTGGCCAATGTCACGGTCGACCATCAGCCGGTTGCGACCATCCGCTTCATGGGCGGTCGGGAATATGATGTTGCGAGCGGGGGCTGGACACAGCCGGTTTCTCCGGAGGCAGTGGCGGCAGTGATCGCCAAGCGTGCTTTTGCCCTGCCATCCTTCGCGCCCGGTGGGCCGATGCCGGGCCATGAAGGGCGTTTCGTCGGCCCGACGGTCGAAGGCGAGGAACAGGCGGCTGTCGCCATGCTCTATGTCGCGCTGATGACGGATCTGTCTCTCGACCTCATCGGCTCGGCCAATGCGATCGTCATCGATGGCGGCCTTGTGAAGACGGGACTTTATGCCTCCGTTCTGGCGACGCTTCGCTCGCAGCAAACCGTGCACACGAGCGCCAATCCGGAGGGTAGCGCCTTTGGTGCCGCTGCACTCGTCTTCGACGCGATTGGTCGCAATCCCTTCGTCAACGATTGCGTGGTCGCCGAACCTGCACTGATGTCCGGCCTCGACGAATACCGGCGGGAATGGCGGCACCATGTCGATGCCATGACATCGGGTGAACCGGCCTCGCGAAGTGAGAAGCGCGCATGACGGCAACCATGAACGGGCAGCGCGCGCTCCTGGAGATGCGGAATATCAGCAAGACCTTCGGTGTGTCGAAAGCCTTGTCGCAGGTGAGCCTTGCGGTCCATTCCGGCGAAGTGCACGCGTTGATGGGCGAGAACGGCGCGGGCAAGTCGACGCTGATGAAGATCCTGTCGGGCGCCTACACGGCCGATCCGGGCGGCTCGGTGCTGATCGACGGCGAGACGGTGACGCTCGGCGACCCTTTGAAGGCCAAGGCCTATGGCATTGCGGTCATCTATCAGGAACTTTCGCTCGCGCCGAATCTGACGGTGGCGCAGAACATGTTTCTCGGAAACGAGCCATCGCGTTTCGGCGTTGCCGATCGCGCGGAAACGCGTCGCCGGGCAGAACCTATTCTCAAGCAGCTCGGTATCGGTTTCGACGCCTCCCGCCGCGTTGCGGAACTGTCGCTGGGCGAGCGGCAGATGGTGGAGATCGCCCGGGCGCTGACCACCAATGCCCGCATCATCGTCATGGACGAGCCGACGACGTCGTTGACGAGCCGCGAGACCGACAGGCTGTTCGACGTCATTGCCCGTCTCAAGGCCGATGGCATTGCCATCATCTATATCAGCCACCGCATGGAAGAGGTCTACCAGCTCTCCGACCGGGTGAGCGTGTTGCGCGACGGCGCCTATGTCGGCACCCTCGACCGCGCGGATCTTTCCGCCAGCAAGCTCGTCTCGATGATGGTCGGCCGGGATCTCTCGTCCTTCTACAAGAAGGAGCACCGGCAGGTCGCAGGCGAACGCGCGGCGGTGCTTTCGGTCGAAAAGATCGGCGACGGCATCAAGGTGCACGATTGCTCGTTCGAGGTGCGCGCCGGCGAAGTGCTCGGCATTGCGGGCCTCGTCGGCTCGGGGCGCACGGAACTGGCACGCCTCGTCTACGGCGCCGACAAACGGACCTCTGGTGACGTGATGCTGAACGGCAGGGCGCTTGCGATCAGCTCGCCACGTGACGCGCTGGACGCGGGTATCGCCTACCTCACCGAAGATCGCAAGGCGCTCGGCCTGTTCCTCGACATGTCGATCAGCGACAACATCAATATCGGCGTGATCGCCGATGATGCGAAGGCGGCCGGTGTGCGCAACTTCGCGCGCGCGCAAGAGCGGGCGTCGCATTCGGTGAAGTCGCTCTCGATCCGCACCGCAGGCACGCAAATCAATGTCGGTGCTCTGTCCGGGGGAAACCAGCAGAAAGTGCTGCTTGCGCGTTTGCTCGAGACGAAGCCCAAGGCCATCATTCTCGACGAACCGACACGCGGCGTCGATGTCGGCGCCAAGTCGGAAATCTACCGGATCATCGACGAACTCGCCCAGAACGGCATCGCCATCGTCGTCATCTCCAGCGATCTGCCGGAAATCCTCGGCATTGCCGACCGAGTGCTGGTCATGCGCGAGGGGCGGATCGCCGGTGAAGTGACAGGTTCGGCGGAAGCGCCGATCGAGCAGGAAGCGATCATGGCGCTTGCGACCGGCTCAGCGGTCATGCGGCCTAATTGTGAAGACAGAAACGAAGAAGACGGGACGAAACCATGAGTGCAAGCGAAACCGAACAGGGCCGGATGGAAAAGCTGAAACTGCGCTCGACGCTGACGGCGCTCGGCATGCTGCCGGTCCTCGTGCTTCTGGCCATTGGCTTCCATCTGCTCAGCGGCCGGTTCCTCTCCGTCAACAACCTGTCGATCGTCATGCAGCAGGCATCGATCAACACGGTGCTGGCGGCCGGCATGACCTTCGTCATACTGACGGGCGGCATCGACCTTTCCGTCGGCTCGATTCTCGCGGCCTCGGCCATGGTCGCGGTCATGGTTTCGCTGGTGCCGGATCTCGGCATGCTCGGCATTCCCGCGGCGATCTCGGCCGGCCTTGCCTGCGGCTTCCTCAACGGCGCGATCATCGCCTGGCTGAAACTGCCGCCCTTCATCGTGACGCTCGGCTCGCTGACCGCCATTCGCGGCGTGGCGCGCCTGCTCGGTGGTGATACGACCGTCTTCAACCCGGACCTGCCGTTCGACTTCATCGGCAACGGCTCGCTGTTCGGCGTGCCGTGGCTCGCGGTGATCGCGATCGCAACGATTATCGCGTCCTGGTTCATTCTGAAGCGCACGGTGCTGGGCACCTGGATCTATGCCGTCGGCGGCAACTCCGAGGCGGCACGCCTCACCGGCATCAAGGTGCCTCTGGTGCTGCTCTTCGTCTACTCTATGTCGGGCCTGCTCTCCGGCCTCGGTGGCGCCATGTCGGCAGCCCGCCTCTATGCGGCCAACGGCCTCCAGCTTGGGCAGGCCTACGAACTCGACGCGATCGCCGCGGTCATCCTCGGCGGCACCAGCTTCGTCGGCGGTGTCGGCTCCATCTGGGGCACGCTCATCGGCGCGCTGATCATCGCGGTCCTCTCCAACGGCCTCATCCTCGTGGGGGTCTCGGACATCTGGCAGTACATCATCAAGGGCCTCGTCATCATCGTCGCCGTCGGCCTCGATCGCTACAGGCTCAAAGGGCTTGGCCGGACGTGAGGTCTGGCTGAACGAACCGGTCGCAACCGGAGACAACGGCGCGACAAGCGCCACCAAAGGAGGAAAACATGCGTCTTATGTCCACGTTGCTCGTCGGCACCGCCATGGCCGCCGCGCTCGCCATGCCCGCAGCCGCCAAGGACCTCAACAAAATCGGCATTTCGGTCGGTCTTCTCGGCAACCCATTCTTTGTTGCCACCATCAAAGGCATCGAGGATCGCGCCAAGGAGATCAATCCGAATGTCGAGGTCATTTCGGTTTCGGCCGATTACGATCTCAACAAGCAGGTTTCCCAGGTCGACAACTTCATTGCCGCCGGTGTCGACATCATCATGCTGAATGCCGTCGATGCAAAGGCCATTACACCCGCCGTGAAGAAAGCGCAGGCCGCCGGCATCGTTGTCGCCGCCTTCGACGTCTCCGCCCCCGGTGCCGACGTCACCGTCATGACCAACAACGTCAAGGCCGGTGAAGAAGCCTGCAACTACATCGCCGACAAGCTCGGCAACAAGGGTGACGTCGTCATCATTAACGGCCCGGCCTCCTCCTCGATCCTCGAACGCGTTCAGGGCTGCAAGGATGCGCTCGGCAAGCACGCCGACATCAAGATCCTCTCCGACGACCAGAACGGCCAGGGCTCGCGCGATGGCGGACTTGCCGTGATGCAGGGCCTGCTCACCCGTTTCGACAAGATCGATGCGGTATTCGCAATCAACGACCCGACCGCGATCGGCGCAGAGCTTGCCGCCAAGCAGCTGAACCGTAGCGAATTCTTCTTCACTGCGGTCGATGGTGCTCCGGATATTGAAACGTCGCTTGCCAGCGGCAATTCGATGATCAAGGCATCGGCATCGCAGGACCCTTACGTCATGGCCGGCCAGGCGCTGAAGTTGGGCGTTGAGGTTCTGAACGGCACCAAGCCCGCTGAGCCGGTCGTGTTGCTCGACCCGCAACTCATCACCGCGGAAAACGTAAAGGATTACAAGGGCTGGAGTGCCGCTCGCTAAACGTTCCTCCCAGACGGCCGGGCGCGCAGGCGAAAGCTGCGCGCCCGGCCGACCCTGTTTCAATCCATTTTCTGAGAAAGCAGCCGAGATATGTCGAAAATCGGGGTCCATTCCTTCGTCTGGAGCGCTGGCTCCTCGCGCGGCGAGCTTGAAAAGGCGCTCGAGAACACGCACAGGCTTGGCTACAAGCTCATCGAATTCTCCTATCTCGATCCGCAGCAGGTTGATGTAACGTGGCTTGCCGGTCGTATCCGTGAGCTCGGCCTTGATGTGGCGATCAGCATGGGCCTGCCTCCGGAAGGCGATATTTCCAGCGATGATACCGCGGTGGTCGCCAATGGCACGGATATTCTCGATCGTGCGGTAGCGCTCGTGCGGGATCTCGGCGGCACGAAGCTTGCCGGTATCCTGAGTTCCGCGCACGGCAAGCAGGAGCATACGCTAACCCGGAAGAGCTGGGACACCAGCGTCTCGGCACTCTCCAAGGTGGCGGACAGAGCCAGGGCCGCCGGCGTCACGCTCAATCTGGAGATCGTCAACCGCTTCGAAAGCAATATGTTGAACACCGCGGCGCAGGGCATGGCCTATATCCTCGATACGGGCGCATCGAACGTGCTGCTGCATCTCGATACCTTCCACATGAACATCGAGGAGGCCGATGTCGGCCTCGCCATCCGTCACGCCGCCGACAAGATCGGCTATATCCATATCGGTGAAAGCCACCGTGGTTACCTCGGCACTGGCACCATCGATTTTGCCGCGATCTTCGATGCACTAGTGGCGATCGGCTGGGACGACTATGTCACCTTCGAATCCTTCTCCACGACGATCGTCGACAAGGACCTGTCGCTGAAGACCGCGATCTGGCGCAATCTCTGGGACGACAACCTCGCGCTCGCCCGCCATGCCCATCGGTTCATTGAGTTGGGCCTGGAGACGGCCCGTCTGAAGGGCGAGCTCGTTTGCCAAGCCCACCTCCCCATCTAGCGGTTCAGACCTCATTTGGATCACCTACCAGCCATTGCTCGTGATGCCGGCTGTAAGGTACCTAAGCGAAGCAACTCCCACGAGTCTGATCAGATGAAAAAGCTCCAGTCGGATTGGTCTGCAAGTTTCGATTGCATTGGCGGCGTAAGGTCAACTCTCAGGCTTGGCATCATCAGCTCCATCGCAATGCGCCGCCGTAGAGCTCGACAAGCTCTTTTGATATGCTCAAGGCGGCAGCCGTCGCTAGGGACGGTCTCGTCAATCGACTCGGGTTCGAAAAGTGTTGAAGTGAAGGGGGCCCGCGCTTGCGGCGAGTGGGTGTCAGAGTTCGGGTCAGCGGTTCGACTCCCATCAAGAGCTCAGGCTTGTGATTGCGCACACCGCTCGTCGGCTGAAACTGAGAAAATGCCCTGCGTTATGCAGGGCATCCGGGTCATCTCGATATCGAGCAGAGGGGTCAGAAGACGGCAATATACTTCAGCAGAGCGATAATTCCGATGATGATGACAACGACCTGAGCAATCTGTTTGGCACGGCCGTCAAGCGGAAGTCGCCCGATGAGATAGAGGACCAGGACGATGACGAGAAATGTAATAAGAATGCTGATGAGCACTGAAGTAGCCAAAGCCCCAACTCCATAAGCCTACGCTGAATTGCGCGGTAGGGCGTAGGTATGGCGGCACTGGCGAAAAGAAAGATCGAAAAACGCGAAAATTGCACGCAGGCGAAGAGGGAGTTGAGGACGATGCGTTGCTCGCGATAGGTTCCGGCGAGGATAATGCACCTCGTCAATTACCAGCACCTGAACACCGATTGCCTCCATGATGCGCATCGCTGCCTGTTCCATCTGCGCGATATCGGCGCGTGGCGGTTGCTGTGCCCCGAGAAGGGTTAGCAGCTGGGTGTGTTTCGGCGTGGTGCCTGACCCCACCATCAGCGCCGACGGTGGACCCCAGTGACATGGGACAAACCACGAATTAATCATCATGTTAATCTACCAAGACCGGGGTCATTCTTCCGTGCCGAAGGGGGCAAACTTCAACGCTTAACAACACCCCACATCGAAGCGCTGGAGGATGCACGATTGCTGAGTCGAAAAGGCGTGCAGAAGGAGGCGTTGGTGGCAATCGAGGGCGAGGAGGAGTAGTTTGCCGATTGTTTTGGGATGGAGACAGCACGTGGTCTTATAGCGATACGATCCTATCAAACCGCAAGAATCGCGTAGTGGCTTTCGTGAGCCATTACTCAATCCGTTTGAGGTCTTCGGGGACTTGATAGGTGATCCCCTGAGAGGAAAGGCGCTGGACGGTTGTAATCGCGTTTTTCTCGTCCACACACCCTCCGTCCCGACCTAATGTGCTGATAGTCTTTGTTTTCGTTTCTGTGACCAAAATGTCGGAGAAGCCGTTTGGTGAAGGGTGCCCCATAGCGAGCGTGCGCTCGGTCGTCTGGAATTCCCCAGCGCAGTTGGTATCCCATTCGCCTTGGTGGCCCGCAACCACGATGTTATCGAGGACGGGTCTCAGTCTGTTGTCGTCGATGACAAAGAGCCACAGGGTGGTTTCCCGAAACGGATTGGGACCTGAACTTCCGCGCCGCTCAATGCGCAAGCCGAACGCAAGATCGCTGCCTGAAAGCCGGTAGTATGCGGTGTCAAAAGCGACGCGTGAGACGAAGAAGGCATCGTCAGTGAGAAGATCTGGAAGGCGCAGCCGTTGCCTGAGCTTGAGACTGTGGCTTTCGACAACGAGGAGTTCGACATCTCCGTCGTTGCCATCCTCCGACTTGCCAGTCATGAGGGGCACCGCGACGAGCATGAGCTCTGGCTGGGCAGGCCACGTCCTGCAGATTAGCTCATGAGGGTTGTCGCCAGCATCTGCCGGTAACGCGATGGTTTCGCCGCCAACCCTGAACGTCCGTTCGGAAACGTTTTGCGCAGTGGGGTAAGCTTGCCTGATGATGTCGGCGCCTCGAGTGCTGCACTCACTGCCCGCCGCTTGAGTTGTCGGTGCGGTGAAGACGATAATTGCCGATGCAGCAGCAAGCGCACCTAATTGTCGGAGCTGACAAACGAAACGTGGCGGCATGCTGCTTCCCCTCAATGATCGAGTCTGCAGTCATAGTGATCCAACGGGTTGAAAGACGCCAGCGCGGCTCGTTGGCTGCGGGTTTCGAGTTGTTCTGTTTCGTTAGCGAAAGATGGCTCAGGATCGAATGCCTGTCGGTCAGAGATCCAATCTCTCGCGTTGACACCTACCTCTTCAAATGAGAACGATTAGCGAACATTATGGAGGCTTGCTGCTGATGATTCGCTATTTCCGCTATGTCGAGCCCGAAGTCCCGCAGGAGCGGGTGGCTCCAAAATCTCCGAGCCCTAAACCACGACCCGTCGTCGTGCCACAGGTTCAGGCCGCGACGGAACCGGCACCTATATCTCTTAACACCAACATGCCGCTGCCGACTAACGAGACATTGTTGACGGGCGTCGAGCAACTCGAGCTGACAGCGCCCGTCGACCCGCTGCGAAAAGCGAAGAAAGGTAAACCCGCCCTGCGCAAGCCGAAGGTACCTGGCAGCACAGCGCCAGCATTGCCTTTGCTCACCGGGTTCGAAGTCTAGGGTGGCCGCGCTAACCGGCGTCTAAAGCACTGCCCGCCGCAATAGAGCGGATCGCTTGCAGGTACGGTTCAGTAGGCGTGCGAAAGACGCCCAGTGGACAAGGGGCGTTGGCGGGGTGGCGAGCCGTCAACTCAACATATGGGGCTAAGCTACCACCCAGACCTGCTTGAGTATCTTGGCTGCCAGTGGCGCCTTGTCTTGCGGCAGCGAACGGCCATAGTGCTACTTCACGACATCCGGCGTGTCCTGGATCGTGTACTCGCCTGCTCTTAGGCTCCTTTCCACTTGAGGACATGAGTCGCCAGGATGCCGCGAACGTTACGAGGACCATGCGGCAACCAACCCTTGATGGCCACGCGGCCGATATAGGGATTGTAGATTCCGCAGCCTGGGATGGAGGCAACCAGCCTGAACAGATTGGGGTGCTTTGTGCTCGGCGTACGTTGCTGCTTTGCTCGAATGTGCCGACATGCTAATGTTTTCACGTCGCAGGAACTCTCCCAACCTGATAGTGCGTCCTGCGATGATATGTGCACCCATAGAGCCGAGGCGATTGTCAGCGTGATCGCTTCGGCTTTTTTTGCATGCACTTCGACAATGCCTTCGTTGGACAAATTCGGGATGCTCCCTCTTGGCGTGCATTGTCGACTTGTCACAATGCACGCGTGTGCTAATATTTTTCCTGCAAGACTACCCAAAAGTCTTGTAACGAAATGTGCCTCACTAATGTGAGAAAGTCGGGACGATGGCGCGCGAAAACATTGTCCCGGCTTTTTCGTGTCCGCATTTGATCGACCGCACAACACGTCAAAGTTAATAGCGCGACTAAGGTGAGCAGCATAGATTGAACGGATTGGCAGCATTTGAGCGCGCGATAACCCTCACAAAAGTGCTCATGTTTTCGCCGGCAAGGCAGGAGCTTGCTATACACTCCACTCAGTTTCAGCCTGAAGAGTTGAATTTGGTAAAACTAATATACGATGCCATCGTGGCACTGGACTGGTTTGATGATTGCGCTGACAAACGCTCGTCGTTCGCACGCTACCTGATCGAGACGTACTCGATTGATACAATCGAACCGGAGCGGTTCCGGGCAATCGTAGAAAGTTCGGCGCGGTCGCATTACAGCCGTTTGAGATGACTATCATCCGGGGGTGGATGTGGGACTCGGTTCAGAGATGAGCCGGGTCCTTTTTCATTCGACAGACGCTAGTATAAGCGTATGGTTGCATCACCGGTTGTCTATCAATGGGTGCGACCATGAGAGTCTAACAACTTTCGTCCCGATTGGTGAGGCGAAAGATGTCGCGTGATCGTGTCCCGTGAGGTGGTGTAGCAGGAAGGCGGCCATCAGTGTTTTTCCGGTAGGGTCGGGTTGTTCAAGCCCAACCTGATGGAAAGATCACCGATGACCGACGAGATGATGAACCTGCGCTCGCTTGTTGAGAAGAGCGCGGATGTGGATTTGCTGCGGGAGATGATCGGCTTTGCTGCCGAGAAGCTGATGGAGCTGGAGGTCGGGGCGAAGACGGGCGCGGCCTATGGCGAGAAGAACGCCTTTCGGCTTGCCCAACGTAACGGCTACCGCGAGCGCGACTGGGAAACACGGGCCGGGACGGCGGAACTGCGCATCCCGAAGCTTCGTACCGGCACCTATTTCCCAAGCCTTCTCGAGCCGCGTCGCATGGCCGAGAAGGCTCTGACGGCCGTAATTCAGGAAGCCTATATCCAGGGCGTTTCGACCCGCTCCGTCGACGATCTGGTCAACGCGATGGGCATGAGCGGCATCTCCAAGAGCCAGGTCTCGAGGCTGTGCGAGGAGATCGACGACAAGGTGAAGGCGTTCCTCAGCCGCCCCATGGAAGGCGACTTATCTGTGGATCGACGCCACCTATCTGAAGGTTCGTCGCGGTGGCCGCATCGTCTCGGTTGCCGTCATCATCGCCGTCGGCGTCAGCACCGACGGACGGCGCGAGGTCTTGGGCATGGAGATTGGCACATCCGAGGCCGAGCCGATCTGGACGGATTTTCTGCGCAAACTGACGCGACGGGGTCTCAGAGGCGTCAAGCTCGTCGTCTCCGATGCCCATGAAGGGATCAAGGCCGCCGTCTCCAAGGTTCTATCGGCCACCTGGCAGAGGTGCAGGGTTCACTTCATGAGAAACGCGCTGGCCCATGCCGGAAAGAGCGGCCGACGAGTGGTCTCCGCCTTCATCGCCACGGCCTTCGCCCAGGATACGCCGGAGACCGCAAGCACTCAGTGGCGCAATGTCGCCGACCAGATCAGGCCGAAAGTGCCGAAGCTCGCCCAACTCATGGACACCGCTGAAGAAGACGTGCTCGCCTATATGACCTTTCCCAGGCAGCACTGGACCAAGCTTCACAGCACCAACCCCATCGAGCGCCTCAATGGCGAGATCAAGCGGCGCACCGAGGTCGTCGGCATCTTCCCCAACGATGACGCCATCGTCCGCCTCGTCGGCGCATTGCTGCTCGAACAGAACGACGAGTGGGCTGTCCAGCGCTCCAGATACCTGACCCTTGAGACCATCGCCGCAATGAGCGATGATCCGCTCATCAGCCTGCCCGCTGCGGCAAGCTGACCCATTCCCGGCTCCGTCCGGAAAGCATGGCGATCGCCGGAGCTAAACCACTCCTTGGGACATGATCTGTCGCGTAGCTCTGTTATACTTTTTGCAGACAAGAAAGAGTGGTCGGTCATCGTCATTGAAGACGGTGGCGAGTCTCTTCACCCCTTCCGTCTTCACAAGCATGCGGCCAGATTCGCGGATGGGCAGCGCACGCGCTTGGGTTTTCCGCATATCGATTTCGCGGCTTGCGGTAACGCAAATCTACCGGCTGCAGCAAGATAGCTTCACACGTCCGACGGGGGACCATTCAGATGGGGCCTGACACCCCTTCATTAGGAAAGACCGTACCAGGCGCCGCGGCCGGCACCGTGCAGGACGAGGTGCCCTTGATCCACGAGCGCCCTGAAATGATCCTTAATGGTGTGACGGCTTGCATCGGTAATCCGCGTAGCCTCTGCGACCGTAATCCGCCCGTGCTCGCGTGCCAACTCGAGCAATGTCACGGATAATTCCGGCATGTCGGCGAGGATAATACGCTCGCGCTCCATTTTCTTTTCAAGCCGCGTTTTCTGCCGATGAAGCGCTCTCAGAAAGTACTCGATCCAGGGATTCCAGTCGGGCTCGGCGTTGCGGATCGTTCCCTGCGTGCGCCGAAGCGAGATGTAATAGCTCTCCTTGCTTTGCTCGATGATGCTTTCGAGCGAGCTGTAAGGGACGTAAGCGTAGCCTGCCCGTAGGAGCAACATGGTGGTCAGAATACGCGATAGGCGGCCATTGCCATCCTGGAATGGATGGATTTCCAGGAAAACGACAACGAAGATCGCGACGACCAAAAGTGGATGGAGCCGCTTTTCTCGCCCTTGCTCATCCAGCCAGGCGATCAGTTCTTCCATTCGACGCGGCGTATCGAACGGCGATGCCGTTTCGAAAACTATGCCGAGGCTCTGGCCCTGTTCGTTGAACGCTTCCACGTTGTTGGAGAGGGTTTTGTAGGCGCCGCGATGCCGCTCGTCCTTCGTCGAATGCGCAAGAAGGTCGCGGTGGAGCTGACGGATATGATTCTCGGTGAACGAAATAGCTTCGTAAGCACTGAAGATGGTCTCCATCACCTCCGCATAGCCGGCAACCTCTTGCTCGTCGCGTGTCGTAAACGACCCCAGGCGGATGTTTGCCAGAAGCTTTTCGACCTCTCGGTCAGTGAAGCGTACCCCTTCGATACGTGTGGACGAACCGACGCTTTCGATCGTGGCCACCCGCCGGAGGCTGGACAGCCGCTCAAGCGCGATCCGGCCGATAGCACGCCAAGCACCCTTGAATTCGTCGATTTCGGCGATCAGCAACAGGACTTCGGGCGTGATCCGGACGGTCACCGTATTTAAAAGTTCCATTTACTCATCCATTCCCACCCAATTCCCCGAAACGCTGTTATGCACTATTTATCCATCCATTTCCATCCAATCTCCACGGAGAGTTAGTCTGATTTGTCTGTAGTGATCCAGATGAGTGGCAGTTCTTAACCCGACCGAATCCAGACTTTTGCAGCGAGGCGAGGGATATACGAGTACGAGAGCTATCAGCAACTCGAGACGGTCCTCCTTATGTCATGGGCAAGGCACTGGCGACCGGGGACGAGGATTTAAAGTTTCTGACGTCTCTCGGAGCTCGCATGAGATCAGCGCGGAAGAACAGCGGGGTCGTAGGTTCGATCCCGCTCAAGGCGGATCTTAACCACATCGGTTCAGTATCGCGTCGAATTCAAATTTCGCGTGATGCTCAAGCATGCAATTCAGATTGTGGTTCGACGCGTTGGGCAAGAGGCAAATTTATGTTTGCGAATCCAACTCGAGAGCGGCGTCGATCTCGGCCTGTGTGACTTGCAAAAACTGGCGTTTCCCCGACGCTACCGATATCGCCGGGATCTCAAGATGCGTGGCGACTCGCTTGTAGGCGGTGAAACTTAATCCTTCGATGAGCTCCTCATCGACGACCAGGCGATAGGTGCCGGCCGGCTGGGGTGCAACGAGAGCATCCAAAAAAAACGGATGCATGAATGCGATCTCGGATTCTGTTGTTCTCTCTGTCATCACGATCTCCTAATCCGTATGGGCGGTACCACTACTTGGCGCATCTGACCCGGATTTAGCCTCTCGTACCGACTCTGGTCAGGTCGCTAGGCCCAGATCAATCCAGCCGAACACAACGTAAGGACAATTCGGGCGGTCAGGCGGGTGGACACCTTGCTTCTCCGTGGATCGCGCCGCCCTCGTCTTCCCAGACGTCGACGCCGGCTAGTCGGTTCCGTTCTACGGAGTTTTGGGAAAGAGGGTATTTGTCGGCGCCGATTGTCGCGGCCTTGATGAGCCGCACAACGTTCCGCGCTTCCTCGTGCTGGGTGCCAACACCCCCCACAAGGTTTGCGTTTTCGCAGTTCGCATCCCGCAGGACCTGTCGCAGAATTGTCCTATGAGGTATCGAACTCTTCGTGACGCCAGTGAACAGTAGGATCACCCTAGCCACCCCTCGGTCAGGATGTAGAGAATTACGGTCAGGCTGGCAGCGACGGCCAAATCAGCGGTCGTAGTGGTCAAAAAGTATCTATCTTGGCGGAAAGCGAAAAGGGAAGACATTAAGTCCTCCTTTTTGTTTGGGGCTAGGGTACCCAACCCTCAAACAGCAGCGCCCGTATCGATGGCTGCTGGAGACATCACCGTGCGCCTTCTGTGCTTCTTTAGCAATGCTTGAAAAGAGGTCATTTGAAGGCCATTTCGGCGGCCTGTGGCTTTACCCGGCCGGCTTCATCCCTATCCTAGGTCAGAGCATCACGGTCCAATGTTCGCGCGCACCCAAGCAGTGACAGTGCTGTGCAGTTTCACGCTTGCCCAATCGCCGGAAGGTTTGATTTCACAGACGAAAAGACCGTCGTTCCCGCCGATCAGTGCCCTGAGCAATTCGCGGATTGTCAGGGCATCGCCATTCAGGTTTCCAAACCACAACGATTCCAAAAGCCGGACGCAGTTCCATTCGCTCAACTGATTGCTTAGCGCATCAGATTTTTCGGCGGTCCGAGGGTCGTAGCTAATCATATAAGCGGTCATGACGCACTCCTTCTTTGCTACAACGGATCGACGACGACTTCTATTCTCTGCCAATATTAGTCGGGATAGCAGCTAGGAATGAGAAAGGCAGGCCTGGTCTTTTCAAGAGGCGGGTTTACTCATTCGCTTAAATAGCCTGTTGCGATAGAACGCTTCGGCAGTTCGACTGAAAACTTCAATTTAAACAGAAGGGTTCCGCTCTCGTCTGCGACAGCCATCATCCACTCGTTGCCGAGCCAAACGTTCATTTCTTCGTCGATCGCTGCTCGGCCGTCCAACACGTGGAAAAAATATCTAGGCATAGCGCCACTCCATAGGCGGGAGCGCTATTCGACTCTCTGTCTCAGCGTGCCAGGGGATATGGCTCAGCTACGCCTGTTCCAGCCTACTAAGAAACGAATTCGAAGCTTTGGTTGAGCCGCGCACTCTGGTTGCATCAGTTGCTGAGTACCTAACCCTTTACTCCAGTAGTGTTGATTGTCAGCCGAATTTGACCCTGTTTGTTACTTCACCGTGATCCACTCTCAACCAGAAAGCTGCTTGTTCATCGATGCCTTTATGCCGGTTCAGCTGGGGCAGCGCAAAATGAAAAACTGGGTCAAACTCGGCTGATATTCAACATTTATCGGCTTAGAACGTCCCGCACCAACTGGGCCAGCTTCTCCGTCGCGAACGGCTTTGTCATGACTCGCATACCAGCTCCAAGATCACCATCGTTCAGGACTGTCTTTTCTGCGTACCCGGTAATGAAAATGACTGGAAGCCCGGGTTTCGCCTGCAAAATTGCATCGGCCAACTGCCTACCATTCATCCCATTTGGAAGGCCAACGTCAGTGAGTAGCAGGTCAATCTTGCCGATCTCGTTGACGAGCTTCATCGCCTGCTGTGCGTCGCCAGCTTCCACGATCGTATAGCCCAGGTCTTCCAACTCTTCGGCGAGGACCATCCGGACGAGCGCCTCGTCGTCCACCAGCAGGATCGTCTTCCTGACGTCGGCCACCACGACCGGTGTTTTAACTTCGTCCTCCGTTTCGCCCGGTATGTGCCAGGTATACCGAGGCAAATAGATGGTTACTTCTGTGCCCTTGCCAACTTCAGATTTGATGTTTACCGCACCGCCTGACTGCGCGGCGAAGCCGTACACCATCGACAGCCCCAACCCTGTTCCTAGGCCCATCGGTTTGGTCGTGAAGAATGGTTCAGTGGCACGCTCGAGAACGGCTCTCGACATGCCCACGCCTTCGTCTCTCACGCAAAGACGCACATACTGGCCGGGCGCGAGGGACAGTGCACGAGCTGCAACCTGGTCGATTTCCGTATTCTCGGTGGTAATTGTGACGGTACCGCCGTCCGGCATCGCGTCGCGTGCGTTGATGCAAAGATTAAGCAGTGCATTTTCGACCTGCCCAACGTCGGCGAAAGTGTTCCAAATTCCGGCGGAATTTACTGTCTCGACGCGGATTTGCGGCCCAACGCTCCGGCTCACAAGGTCCAACATATCGAGCACCAGATCATCGAGTTTGGACGGCTTCGGGATAAGGGTCTGCCGGCGGGAAAATGCGAGAAGTCTGTTCGTAAGATTGGCGGCGCGTTTCGTAGCTCCCTGCGCCGCAACGACGTACCGGTCAACATCACTCAACCGGCCTTGTGAAAGGCGCTTTGAGATTATTTCCAAACTCCCGCTTATGCCCGCGAGTATGTTGTTGAAGTCATGAGCGAGGCCACCGGTGAGTTGCCCGACCGCCTCCATCTTCTGGCTCTGACGTAACGCCTCCTGGGCTTGCTCCAGCTCGGCCTCGCGCGCCTTCACGTGGCTGAGATCGCGCCCGACGGCGATGAAGTTCACACCATCCAGCTCCGGAGCGACGGTCCATTCAATGTGTTTCCACCCGCCATCACTGGTGCTGATGCGGTTCTCGAAGCGCGCCGGCCGACCAGTCTGCGCCATGCGGCCGATCGCCTCAAGTGTCGGGGGCTCGTCATCGGGATGCATAAAGGTTGCGTAGCCCCGCGTAAGCAATTCGCGCTCGGTCCAGCCCAGAACCTGGGTCCAGGCAGGACTGACCGCCGACATCATGCCAGTATAGTCCGCCCGCGCCAGCATGTCTTGAGACAGGTTCCATAACCGATCGCGTTCCGCCGAGCGCGCCTCGACCTGAGCCTCCAGCGTCTCATTCAGTTCTCGGAGCCGCGTCTCGCTATCGCGCAGGGCATGCTCGCCACGGGCGCGTGCAACAGCAATACGCGTGCGTTCTGCGAACTCCTTGATGAGACCAAGATCGCCGCTGTTCCAGTGTCTGATGTCAACATGATTGACGAAGAAGACAGCGACAAGTCTTTCCTGTTCGAGCACCGGCGCGTTGACGAACGAACGCGTGCTCTTGCCCTCCAATGCAGCAGCGGCAACCCCCTCGGTTCGAGGATCCGCGCGAACATCATTGATAACTGTGAACTCGCCTCGTTTGAGGCTGTCGATGAAGGAGCCATAGTCTCGCAGGGCCACGACGCCAGCGAGCGTCTCTACCCCAGGTGCAGTCCAATCGCGGTCGGTCTGAAGTGTCTCGGATACATGGTCTATTGCGGAATAACCCACCCGACTGGCCCCAAGTGTTCGGCCCAGCACTTCTGCGGCGGCGAATGCGATCTCGGAGGGTTCCTGAAGGTCCCGGATAGCGTGAGTGAGCTCTACAAGTGCATTGCGGCGGATCTCCGCAGTCTTGCGGGCTGTAACTTCGAGAGCGGTGCCAGTGACCCGGACACAGCGACCCGAATTGTCGAACACGCCACGGCCCTTTGCCGCGACCCACCGCTCGACACCGTCTTCCTTGCCTATAGTTCGATATTCCACATCGTAGACAGCGCGCTGGGACGGATCGGCTGCAGCAGAATATGCCGTAATCGTCGCTTCGCGGTCATCGGGGTGGAGTCCCTGATAGAAGTCCAGCATGGTCACCGGGTCGTCGGCCGAAATGCCAAACATGGCCTTTGTGCGAGGGGGCCAGGTCAACCGATCCTGAATTACATCAACGTCCCAGAAGCCGATATCGGCATTATTGACCGCAAGCCGAAGACGCTCTTCGCTCATTTCCAGCGCAGTCTGCTCCTCGTGGAGGCGCTTCTCAAGCAAGACACGGCCGGTCGTTTCGGGCGTGATATTGAGAACTGCAGCGACACTGCCGTCTTCGTCGCGGAGGGCCGACAACGAATAGTTAAACCATGCGGTTTCCGAGCCTCCGCCCTCAAGCCGGGCCATGACGAAAGGCGCATCCTCGAAATAGATCGGATCGCCGCCCGTCCGCACACTGTCGAACTGAGGTCGGAGCTCCTCCCAAATTTCGGCCCAGACACGCGATCCAGGTTGTCCGAGTGCGGATGGGTGCTTAGCACCCAGGATGCGTCGATAGGGGTCGTTGTAGATGAGCGCGTACTGCGGACCCGACCAAAGACAGATCGGGAAAGGCGAGTCGAAGATCGACCGTGCCATCGTTCGCAACGCTGGTGACCAGCCGGTTGACGGTCCTAGTGGCGTCATCGACCAGTCGAAATCTCGTGCAAGCGAGCGTACTTCGCCGGAGCCGGTGAATAGCTCGGCGGCATCTGCTTGGGCTTCGCTGTTGAAATCTAATTCGTTCTCGCTTGGCACGTCCACCCCGGATCACACTCTCGGTCGCGTGGTTGCATATAGAGAACTATACAAACCCTGCCAGCCCTTTGGTTTACAAAATCCGAGGAACATAGGTCTGGTTTGTTGCCTATTGGCCTCCGAGTCATTGTGTCAGTGGTCCCACATGTCGCACCGATAGGAACGGAACGCGACAGATTTGAGAGATCGCTGATATGCCTTGAATGAAGGTAATGGGTCGGACGTTGCCGTCGGTCAATTTGCTGCCGAACGGCAGCCATCTCATTTCGCACCCTTGAAGCGTATGCTCCGCCGCCGGCCTCATATCGGTCATTCCATTCGCACGAGCTCGACACTCGGGGCAACCATCTGCGCCGATGGTGGGGTCAAACGCTACGCCGAAACACAGCGGTGGGCTCAATGAAGTCGGAGTACTGACCGAAAGGGCACGGTCGCGACGATCTCACCTCGATTGTCGGCTATCTCGAACTGCTGACCGTCGAGGATTTCACCGGCCATCAATAGCTCTGAGATCATTTCCCGCGCAGCCAATTCTGCGTCGCTCACTGCAAGTTCGAGGGTCGCAAAATCGGTGCCAACAGAGTCAACTTCCAGCCCACCCCCGTCACGAATGTGGAAGAAATATTTTGGCATCGGCACCTCCGTCGAGCAAGAACGGCGGCTGCAACGCGTTGTTCCCAGCGCCCCCGAGACATCGATAAGGCGGGAAGACCGCTGAGGGGGTCTCAGCAGTCTCCCTGGGCCGGGCAGACTTGAGGTGCCCGGGAATAACGCTCTGCCAACTAGGGCGCATCAGCAGTCGTCATTTGGTAATGAATACGCATGCTGATGATTCCGCGACGAACCGATGCCGAAGCGGATCGAAGTCTTTTGCGGGGAACATTCAATCAGGTACCTTGCGAAATCCTCGTTGGCAGCGCTCGATGAGTCGAACCCCCTATGGCTGGCAATCGAAACTGCGTGATCGTAGAGGACGTTTGTTCACCGACTGCGGTCATGCAAGATCGCCCGACTACATAAATCAACTGTACCATTACCCGAAATCAGGGGAGCTCTGAGCGTTGATGGCCGGTCATGGTGTAGGCGTCAATCACTTCCAACGAGCAAATTCCACTAAAAATGTCCTTCGTATCCGTCCCCTTTGCGCCATCCCGAAGACCGGGCGTTGTCTTGCCATCGACTTTTGTGATGCGCCGCCTGTGTCATGCACATAGCACGTCATAATCGCTTAGGCTCAGGCTGCCAGGACGCCTTCAAGGGCTGCGCAGGTGACGAGATACAAAACGTCGCTCATCAATTCCGCCTATCTGACAATGATTGCAGTACAATTGTGGAAATAGATTAAGTTGCAATTGACCTAGCTGATAAGACGAACGACGATTTCCTCCCCCAAATGGCGTACAGCGGCGCAATAGTTCCTGGATTGGGCCTCAAACGTTCCGCATTTCGCGTTGAAGTTTAGTGAAGTCGAATGTGTTCACTCGGGTTTGTTCTTCTCTACGCGACAAATACTAGCCGCCATGCGCCATGGGGTATATGGGGGCATGATCGGCGTTATCTAATCCTTGCCGCCCACAATCCTGAGTGAACTCACTCTATGTGTCTATGCCGTGATCCTTGCTCATCCGGCAGTAAATGCTAATGTTCTGTCGCAGTCGGGATGCCCCTGCAACCCTGATACTCGACTGTAAGAAGGAACGCGGCTCCGCTAAGTCGCGTTCTTTTTTGAACCAGCTGCTCCTTGCTCCAATTGACGGAGCTGCTAATTTAGGCCGGGCGTGCTGAAGCTTTCTCAACGCCAGCCTTGGTGCGGTATCGCCGGGGCGGTTGTCAGCGTGATTGCCCCAACTTTTGGATTGTTCATCAGAACAAAAGACGGCCCCTGTGCGAATGGTCATCGCGCATGCGTTTCCCAACCTCTCCTCTGAACCCATGTAGGTCATTCTCCCTCGTGGCGTGCATTATCGGGTTGCCAAAATGTAAGCATGTGCTAATCTATCAGTCGCGGGGCTACCAAAAGGCTCTGTGACGAAATGTGCCTCACTAATGTGAGAAGCAGGGGCGATGGCGCGCGTAACATTGTCCCGGCTTTTCGTTTCACACTTTCTCAATTACGAAGCACGTCAAAGTTAATAGTACCGGGTGGGTGTCGAGCGTACATTCGGGCGGCTCGGCACCATCGTAGCGCGCCATGGCATTCACAAAGCGCTGGTGTTTTCGCTGAGAAGTCAGGAGACTTCCATGCATTCCAACCACCTACAGCCCGAAGAACTAACCGCCGTCAAACAAGTGTACGATGACATCGTGACGCAAGAGTGGTTCTCGAAGACCGACGAAGCACGATTATCATTCGCACGTTATCTGATAGACACCTATTCCATAGGTCAGATTGAGCCGACACGGTTCCGCAAGATCGTTGAATGTTCAGCGCGATCGCATTACAGTCGCTCGATGTAAGCATCCACCCTAGCGTGGACGCAGGGCCCCGCTTCAAAGATGATACTGGTTTAGAAAGCCGCCCGGAATCGGGTAGGGCAAATCCTTACATAGGCGCGAGTATATCACCTTGATGTAACGGCAACTTCAAGCATAAGATGCCAATATCCTGTGCCCGCGTCCCGCCCCTCAGGCGGGTATTGAGCTGAGCATGCTGCTTTCATCACCGTGACCCCGAGTAAACTGCTCGCGATTGCGCATGGGCTTCAAGCGCCTGCGATATCGAGCTGAAGGAATTTCATCTCGAACGACCGCCTCGGCTGCTTCGTGTCAATCCTTGGTATGGCCGTCGCGCAGCCGCGCGGCAATTTCACATACGGCGCATTCTTCATTCAACAGCTACATTCTTTCGAGAGTCTCCAATGGATCTCATTCGAGGTATCTTGGCGAATACACTCAGACCGAGCCATTCTTGAATGTTGCGCGCGAGACCCTTGTCCCCTTCCAGTCTCAGCGTTTCCGCATCGATTTCCTGCCGTATGGTCGAGAGGCCCATCCAAATTGCGGTCATCGAACTAAGCGCTGCTTCAACAAGCAGGTCCACATCATAGCCGGGATCAAAATTGCAAAGATCGACTTTTCCGTTTTCGACCACCAGCCACCAACACTTTTGGGAGGCTGAAAGTTCGGGGTACAGAAACTGTATCGTGCAACGGCGAGCCGGGAGCGTTTTCGTATCGAGGTTCCGCCGCATGTCCCACATAAGCAGAGAAGGGTCTAGGTTCCTCAGGGAAAGTCGTGACTCCATCCACCGTTGCGCCCAGTTGCCAAGCCCTATGATCAAAGGCCTCAATTCTTCGCCAGCTGCTGTGAGCAGGTAATGGGTGGTACCGTTTACATTCCTTGTCGTGATAATTCCGGATTGTTCCAACTCTTTCAGCCGTTTAGACAGGAGTGCGGGAGACATTTTTGGCACACCGCGGCGCAGTTCATTGAAGCGCGTCGAACCGCAAAGGAACTCGCGGACAACCAGTGTCGTCCAACGTGAGCAGAGAACTTCCGACGCCATCGAGACTGGGCAGAATTGCCCATAGCCGGCACGCTCTACCATGGGGACCTCCAACGGTCTGGATCAGGTAAGATATTGCAAAGCAATCGATCCGCCAATCACCCCTTCCTCGCTATACCGCGACGACATCGGGTACAGTTCGTGTACTAGCCGCTAATCTGAAACGAGCGCACAGTTTAAATCCTAATCAGATAGGAGGTACTGATATGCTCGGAATTATAGAAACAGCGGAGAATCCTGGCGGCGGTTTGTCGATCGCCGAGTTGACCAATTCAATCCTGCCCACCTTAGCCCAACGTGCCGCATCGATCGACGACAGCGATGCCTTCGTCGGTGAGAATTACGCATTGCTGAAGGACACCGGTCTCATGCGGGCAGGCGTTCCCATCGAACTGGGCGGACTGGGTGCGGAAGTACCGGAACTTGCTGAGATGCTCAAATCCATTGCGCGGGTCTGCGGGTCAACGGCGCTTGCCTTTTCCATGCACACCCATCAAGTCGCAATCCCTGCCTGGCGCTGGCGGCATCAGAAGGTGGCCGCGGTGGAACCGCTCCTGAAACGTGTTGCATCGGAGCAAGTAGTATTGCTTTCGAGCGGCGGATCGGACTGGATCGGCGGATCAGGGAAAGCCGTGAAAGTTGATGGCGGATACAGGATCACCGCGCGCAAGCGCTTCACGTCAGGTGCGGCGGCAGGAAACATCCTGATGACCGGAGCTGTTCATGAAGAAGAGAGCGGCGTTCGCTCCGTCGTTCATTTCGGCGTTTCGATGGCATCGCCGGAGGTTTCGATCGAGGATACCTGGCGAACGCTTGGAATGCGGGGAACGGGGTCGAACGACGTCATGGTCGAAAACCTCTTCGTGCCGGATGGCAGTGTTGCATTTTCCAGAGCTGCAGGGCAATGGCACCCCGTATTCCAAATCATCGGGACGATCGCGTTTCCTCTGATTTACGCAGTCTATGTCGGCGTCGCCGAGAGCGCGCGCGATATCGCGGTCAAAATGGTCCGTGATAAAGCCACCAGCGATTACGTGATCGGGCTGGTCGGGCGCATGGAAACGTCTCTCAGAGCCGCCCAGATCGCACATCGCTGGATGTTGGATGTGGTTGGGCGAAATGCGCCGTCCGCCGAAACCATTAACGAGGTTATGATCGGCCGTTCCTTGGTCGCACGACACGCGATCGAAGTGACGGAGCTTGCAATGGAGGTTGCCGGTGGCGCGGCATTCTATCGGGACAACGGACTGGAACGCCGTTTTCGGGATATACAGGGCGCTCGCTATCATCCGATGCAGCCCGGAGCCCAGGCACAATACGCCGGTTCACTCGCACTCGGACTTCCAACTGAGAACATATTCTAGAGGTGCGCAGATCATTTGTGGCCTGCCTTACGTGGGATCGAAACGGTCGTTCTCATGGCGAAATGCAAAATTTTGCCTACTTCGTGACGAATGCTGCCGATTCATCGACGCCGACCTCGTTGGCCTCTCCGAGAAAGCCGATGAGATTGCCTTGCAGTCTTGTCGGCGTGATGCCACCGAAGCGGCTCGGTACGGCAACGCCATGAACGCGGCGAACAATATCTGCTTTCGGTGAGGTAGGGTGCGCTCATCGTTTACGTGAGGTCCAAGCGATCAAAACGAAACCTCTGGGCGTGTGGTAAGATAACTCAAGGGCAGCGAAGAGTTTGACCTACAACATCTGTCAATCCAGCATATCGGCAGGGACTTTCCCGCCATTTTCGGACAATGCCTTCAGAAGCGCCTTGTGAAGCCATATGTTCATCGTGGCGGAGTCGCTCTTGTCGCCCGTGTAGCCAAGCTCGTCCGCAAGTTCCTTGCGCTCAGCAAGGCTTGCTTCGAGTCCCAGAGCCTTTAGCAAATCCACAATCGAGTGGCGCCAGTCGAGCTTCTGTCCGTTTTTCTTCACTGCTTCATCAAGGATGGCCGCTAAGTCAACAGGGGCACTCTGCCGTTGGGAAGCGGGTTCGGCGTTGGCCCCCGCCAGCGTCGCTGCGACCTCACTTTCGAGATCGGGCGTTGCGATAACGCCCGCGGCCTTGGTCTGAACATCGTTGGCAAGGACTGTTCTCGTCGGTGCGCTCTCAACATCTGTTGTCTCCGCCGCCTTGCCGAAGAGCTTTTCCTTGATGGAGCTGAAGATTCCCATTTTCCGATCCCTTTCATAGCGAACCACGAGCCGAGTGCACTTGACGAAGTATGGCATTGTCCGGGGTTGGCAAGTGTGTTGCCGTTAGAAACTAGGCTTGTTTTATGCCTGCCGCCGTCAGCAGCCGAGAAAGCCTCACCGGGTCGTTGAGTTCTCCGCTTCCAAGCTTGGTGATTTCAAGTTCGGTCAAACCGGAAATCACTGAAAGCTGCTCAAGAGAGTATCCCGTCGTCTTCCTAAGCTCAGCGATCGGATTTCCTACATTCATCATCGTGCGCATCTCCTATAGTGCATCGCAATATAGGTGTGTTGCGGCGCATTCCAAGACAGGCGACACGCAAGAAGATGGGAACTCGTCGCTGGATCAAAAGTCGGCCTCACGCATTTGATTAAGATCAGCCTTTACGAAAGGGAATCACGATGGACTGGAACCGAGTCGAAGGAAATTGGAAGCAGGTCAAGGGTAAGATCACAGAGCAGTGGGGCAAGCTCACCGATGATGATCTGGACGTGATCGAAGGCAAGCGTGACCAGCTCGAAGGCAAGATCCAGGAGCGTTACGGCTTTGAAAAGGATCGCGTGTCCCGGGATATCGATAATTGGTATGGCCGTCAGACCTGGTGATCCAACGAAGGCCCGTCGTTCCGGCGGGCCTTTCCATTTCGGAGAGTACGATGATGACCGACGAACGCCAACGCCGCATTACAGCACGAGCCTTTGAACTGTGGCAGCGGGAGGGTTGCCTCGATGGCCGCAGCTTGGCTCATTGGCTACAGGCGGAGAAAGAGGTCGATGACGAAGCTGACGAATTGGTCGCAGAGGATCGCACAGACGGTGTTCGCTCGATCAAAGTGGTAAATTCCACGCGTTAACGGCGGTGGTGTGCGGGATTCAGAGTAGCCGGTTTGATACCAGACGGGGATAGTTCAGGCCATTGCCCTATTGTCCACCAACGCAACTGCCCCCTCTCTAGGCGTCAATACGGTGTGCGCGACAATGGCACCACACTCGCCGATAAGCCGTCTGTTCGATGCTATGCGCGACTCCATGGAGGCGCCCACGCTGCCGGGGGTAGATTTGTATCGTGGCGTCAGAACTGGTGGTCTTGAAACCAAAGCCTGGTCCAGAAGGAAAGAGGGAACAATTTCGGCCCGCGTGCGTATGTCCACAGCTCCACATTGAAATGGCAGGCTGACGCAATGACCCTCTACACCATGCCGGTCACCCATCCTCTAGCCTACGCAGTCTATCGCTTCTTCTTGTCGTTCCCGATTGCCTGCTTCTTCCTGGCCCTTTTGACGGATGTTGCGTACTGGCAAACGACCAACCTGATCTGGCTTCACTTCTCGGAATGGCTGCTCCTCGCCGGCCTCGTGTTCGGTGCGGTCGCCATCATCGTCGCGTTCATCGCCCTCGTTGCGCGATGGTACGGGCCAACTTGGTTCGGGTTGCTGGCACAGGTCACTGCGTTTGCACTCGCGGTCCTCAACAGTTTTATACACACGGCAGACGGCTGGACAGCGGTCATGCCCTATGGGCTTGTGGTTTCCGTCGCCACAGTGCTCGTCATGGCCGTTGCAGGTCTTGCCGGTCGCAGAGGAGGTGCAAATGTCTAAGGCCCGCAGTTCACTTGCGACCTTCGTCGCCGGTGTTGTTCTCGTCGGCTGCAGCGGTAGTGAAGGTGATTTCGATACGGCGCAGCAAGTTGGGCCCGATCCGGTTCTGCCGGAGCCCTCGCAGAGTCTTCTTCCGGATCTTAACGTCGCGCCGGTCGTCGGCTGGCAGGATGGCCAACTTCCGAAAGTTCCGGCTCGATTGACGATCACCGTCTATGCGAAAGATCTGGCCAATCCGCGCACCGTTCATACGCTTCCGAATGGCGACATCCTTGTGGTCCAGTCGAAGGCGCCCGCCGGCAAGCCCCTTGAACGACCGAAGGACATCATTCGCGGCTGGATTATGTCCATGGCCGCAGGTGATGCGGGCGGTGGCGGTGAAACAAACCGCATCACTCTTCTGCGGGACAGCGATCGGAACGGTACCGTTGACGAGCGGGTCGACCTTCTGACTGGGCTGAATTCGCCGTTCGGCGTCGCCTGGTATGAAAACACGCTCTACGTCGCTGCTGCCGATGCAATTGTCGCCTATCCCTACGAGCTTGGTGGCGGCGCGGTCACGGCGCAGCCCCGGATCCTCACACCTCTGCCTGGCGGGCCGATCAACCACCATTGGACAAAGGATCTCGCCCTCAGCCCCGACGGCCCCTTCTTGTACGCTTCGGTCGGATCCAACTCCAACGCGGGCGAAAGGGGGATCGAGGCGGAGAAGGGGCGTGCCGCAATCTGGCAGGTCGATCGCCAGTCGGGTGCAGCAAAGGTTTTTGCATCGGGCATTCGCAATCCCAACGGGCTCAACTTTCATCCCCAGACGGGCGCGCTCTGGACGGTGGTGAACGAGCGCGACGAGCTCGGCCCGAATCTCGTTCCGGATTACATGACATCCGTGAAGGAAGGCGGCTTTTACGGCTGGCCCTGGAGCTATTACGGCCAGCACGTCGATCCGCGGGTCCGTCCAGAACGCCCCGATCTCGTGGAAAAGGCGATCTCGCCCGACTTTGCGCTGTCGAGCCACGTCGCGGCCCTGGGTCTTGCCTTCACCAACGACTCTGCTTTGCCCGAGGCATTTCGCAACGGAGCTTTTGTCGGAAACCGCGGTAGCTGGAACCGCAATGCTTTCAACGGCTACAAGGTCATCTATGTCCCGTTCGTCGATGGAAAACCTTCTGGCAAGGCACAGGATATCGTTACCGGGTTTCTTGAAAACGACCAGGTCCATGGGCGTCCGGTTGGGCTTGGAATCGATGGCACGGGGGCGTTATTGATCGCGGACGATGCCGGAAACACCGTCTGGCGCGTCGCCGCGGCCGATGGTTCAATGACAGCGCAGCCAATACCGAGCGACCGGGTAACGACCTCTGCCGTGACAAACGACGACCAAGGTTCGACGCGGGATGCCGTCCAGGAACGAAACGCCTCTCAAACCGACATTGCACCGGCGGTTTCCCCCGAGGACGGTCAGTAGTCGGGTGGGGCGAGGGCTTGACCGTGGAGCAGCGCAAGGCAGAACGATTGAAGACTAGCGTCCTTGCGTTTTCATCTGATCGTCCCGCTCGTCCCGCCCAGCCAATTAGATGGCATTGGCCTATTTTGCGTCCTTAGTCTGTATGCTCTTCGGATCGGGATTGCTGCGGTCTGCGCAGGAAACTGTCGCTCATAAAGTTGATACCAATCAACCCGGATGCGCCCGTCCGAGAAAATCGCGAGCACGGTGGACCACTTCCTCGAGATGGGTTTCGAGCAGCCAGTGCCCGCCATCGAGAAAATGCAATTCAGCCTCCGGAAGGTCTCGCAGATAGGCACGCGCCGAGCGTTCTGGCATATAGTGATCGTTGGGACCCCATACGATGAGTGTCGGTGGCTGGTGTTCGCGCAGGTATTTGCGATGGTCCGGAAACCAGGCCCGGTTCTGCTTTAGCCCCGCGATCAGGTCGATGGCGATCTCCTTGCGTCTTGGCGTGACCAGCGACCAATGGAGCTTCCACAGATCAGGCGGGATCGCTGCTGCCAACTCCGGTTTCAGGTCGTTGAGGAACTCCTCCCTGAACGCCTCTTCCGTCACTGCCCCCGCCAAAGCCTTCTTCATCTCAGCAGTCGGAAGCGCCCATGTCTTCTCTATATCCGCATATTTCGGACCCAGCGCGTCCTCGTATGGAATGTCTCCATTCTGGATGATGAGCGCAACGATGCGGTCCGGTTGCCGGATCGCCAGCCGTGCCCCGATTGGCGATCCGAAATCGTGAAGGTAGAGCACGAAACGGTCGATCCCGAGGGTTCCGACGAAGGTCTCCAGGAAGGCAGCATATCCATCGAAGCTATAGTCGAAATCGTCAGGGGTTGCGCTGTAGCCTGCGCCCGGGAAATCCGGCGCGACCAGACGCCAGCGATCCCCAAGGCAAGGCATGAGATTGCGGAACTCATAGGAGGAGCAGGGATAGCCGTGTGGCAGCAGGATGACTGGGGCATCCCGTGGGCCAGCCTCGCGATAGAAAGTGTCGATCCCTGCAACCGAAACACGGCGATGCCGAACGAGCGTATCCATTCGAAGTCTCCTCAAACCCTCTTTCGTTTCGTTTTGATGCCAAGAGCTGCACGTCTCGGACACGATGCTTCACATGGAAGCGGCCACCGGTTTGTGTGCAACCACCGCCTCTGCGAGGCTTCACGCGATAAACAGGCTCTCGCACGCGATGTTCCGATCAATTCGCGGCGGTTTGATCCGCCATATCGCGAGCAGAGAAGTAGGCCGCCAACGCCGAGATTTCGTTCGCTTCGAGCTTGGCAGCCGCGCGGATCATCACCTCTTTGAACGGTCCGCCGCCGCGCTTTTTCTCGACGAAGAGCCGAAGCTGGTTTGCGAGATAGGCGGCGGGTTGGCCGGACAGGCGGGGGTAACTGGGGTTTGCTTCGGCTTTGTCATGACAGGAGAGGCATGCGGGAACGCCGCGGCTCGGATGGCCTTTTAAAGCGAGCGTCTGGCCCCGCTCGAATAGATTGCCAGCCAATTGGGGCACAGGATCGGGGTGTTCGCCCGCGAAACGGCGGGCAAGATCCTTTAGCTCTGCTTCGGTGAATTTCTCGATCGCGACAGCCATGACTCCGCTATGGCGCGTTCCGTCGGCGTAGGCGGTGAGAGCCTGTTCGAGGTAGGTGGCGGACTGCCCGGCAAGCCGGGGAATGAGGCTTTCGGGCCCAAGACGGTCTGGTGCATGACAGCCATTGCAGGTCGCGACGAGCCGGTCCATCCCCTGCGACGCGGTTGCGGTGAGGCCCGTCAGCACGCGGTATTGATCGCCATCGAGCTCCGGGTACCGGCGCAGGAAGGCAACCATGGCCCACGCCTCATCCTCGCGATCGGCGACCGGCCAGGCGGGCATGCCCGTATAGCGAACGCCATGCTGGACGATCTGGAACAGCTCCGCGTCGCGCCAGGTGGCGATCTTGTCCTTGAGATCGGGCGGTGGGGGCAGCATTCTGGCGACGCTCTCCGGCCTCGGAATGGCGGGGGAGCCGTGGCAGATCGCACACCCGGCCTCGAAGTGGCCGGCCGCCATTGGCAACATGCCCTCCGTGAAGGCTGGAACCTTCGTGCCGATCGCGGCGGTGCGGACCGACGATCGCATCACCCAATGCAGGACGATGTCCGTGATCCTCCAATGGCCTGTGCTCGCCTTGACGCTGATCAGTCCGGACCAGGCGACGAGGAAGGCCGCCAATATGCCGGCAAGGAGGACGGCGACAACATGTCTCCACCTGATCACCATCGCGGTTTCTCCCGCAGCGTCTCGCCGTCTCGCAATACGCCGGCAAGAAGCAGGATGCCGCCCAGGAGGTAGGCCAGCGCCCCGACCATCAGCATGACGACGCCGCCGATCTGCTGGTCGGCGGCAGCAGGCAATGGAATGCCGAAACAGGTGATATCGCCATCGCCATAAAGCGGACGCGGAGCGAGTGCGAGTAGCACTCCGAGCAGGGTCATGTGCATGGAGGTGAACAACAGCCCAGCCGCGCCGGCGAGGCGGCCGTCTTTCGGCCGGAAGCAGGCATGCCAGAGCAAGACGCCGGCCATCAGAAAGCTTGCCTGTTCGACAAGGGACAGGATGAGACTGGCATCGGCGCTCGCTCGGAAAGCGGGCAAATGCCAGAACCAGACGACGACGAGCTCGATGAACGACGCGAGCATGGGGCTTACCCTGAGGGTTCCCGGCAGTGGATCGAGCCGCGTGTCACGCAAGCCGTAGGCGATGAGCGGCGCGGCTATTGCGACGATCCCCATGTGGATCACCATGTGGGCCGTAAACGAGCCGCCACCGAAGCTGGCAAGAAATAGCGCACCGAGCACGGCGAGCAGCACGAGGCCAAGGAGGCGTGCGATGTATGTCATGGCTGGCACGCCTCTATGAAGACAAGGGGCACGGCCACGAAGAGCACGGCCACGAAGCTGAGGCCGGAAAGGAGCAGGGTCGCGAAGCCCTGGAAAAGCAGGCGGTCTTTGCGGGTCGGCTCGTCGTGCGGAGGATCGCCTGTGCCAAAACCCCATTGGCGCCAGGCGAGATAGGCCGAGAGCACGATGCCCGACAGGGCAACCAGTGTGACGGCACAGAGGGCGAACCGCATCGCCTCGAAGGAAAAGGGGGCCGCACCCGCCTTGGCACAGAAGACGGCGGCGGTGACATAACAGACGAGGAAATGCAGCGCCCAGATGGTCGGTGCGGTGAACAGGGTCCAGAGGCTTTCGACGTCCTTTGGGATGAGGCGCATTGTGTCACCTCAAACCCGGAAAGAGGCCGAGCACACCGAAGGACGTGATCGCCGTGATGACGAGGAAATGCCAGTAGAGCACGACATTGCGAAGATCCATGTCGTGGCGCGCGCTCATCCGCCCGGCAAGGTTCCTGGCGAGGCAGTAGATTTGCATGATGATGCCGACGCCGCCATGCACGACGGTCCAGAGGGCGACCACCCAGACGATCGCCGGATAGACATGCACGGTCGGATCCATGTCGGTGAGATAAGGCCCGGCAAGCCCCGCGCAACAGGCGGCGAGCGTCAGGAGCATGGCGACGGCGAGCGCGAGTCGGGTGAGGCCGCGCCGGTCGGCTTCATTGACCCGCCGCGCGACAAGCATGGTCGCCCAGGCGAGCGTGAAGAGGCCGGCGGCGGTAAGCGGCCGGAGCATACCGGGACCCGCATGGCCGGCGGTGAAATCCTCGTGGATCGTCCAGTAGTAGAAATAGCCGAACATCAGGCTGGCATAGGCTGTCCCGTCGCCGGCCATGGTGATGAACATAGCCCACCAGCCGACCGACTCCGGCCCGGATGTGTAGAGCGGCAAGGTCTTGCCGAGACCCACATCACGCATCTTCTCGCGTGGAATCACAGCGGTTCCGGTCCAGAGCCAGGCAACGATTGCGGCAAGTGTCGCCACTGCGCAGACGATCGTCGTGATCCACCAATGGAAGGTCAGCGCGATGAAGACGCCGCCGAGCGAAAAGGCGGCGATGATGGTGAGGGTCGAGGTGCCGCCGACGCGCAAACATTGAATGGGCTCGGCATCGAGCACGGACGTGACCAGCGTTTCGCGTGCATCGTCCCTGGCGTCGGGCAGGTAGAAACGGCCGGCTTTGATGTCCTCGATCAGACCGGGCTGGTCCCAGATCGGGTAGCGGCTCCTGATGATCGGGATGGAGCGCACGCCCCATTTCTCCTCCGGTTCGCTGATCCATTCCAGCGTGCCGGCGTTCCAGGGGTTCTGCTCGCCCTTCGGGTGGCGGTGTTTCGGGCGCAGCACGTCGATCACCACGAGGGCGACGCCGGAGGCGAAAATGAAGGCGCCTATGGTGGAGATCAGATTGAACCAGTCCCAGCCGATATCGGCCGGGTAGGTGAAGACGCGCCGCGGCATGCCGCGCAGGCCCGCCAGATGCATCGGGAAGAAGGCCACGTTGAAGCCGATGAACATCAGCCAGAAGGCGATTTTCCCCAGCCGGTCGGAGAGTTTTCGCGCATCCAGCAGCGGGTAGTAATAGTAGATACCTGCGACAATCGGGAAGAGCATGCCGCCTATCAGCACATAATGCAGATGCGCGACGATGAAATAGGTGTCGTGCGCCTGCCAGTCGAAGGGCACCAGCGCCACCATGACGCCGGTCAGTCCACCGATGATGAAGATTGCGAGCCCGCCTGCGCCAAACAGCATCGGAACGGAAAAGATGACGCGGCCGGCGAGCATGGTGGCAATGAAGACGAAGATCTGCACGCCGGTCGGGATCGCCACCGCCTCGGAGGCGGCGGAGAAGAATGCGAGCGAGATCTGCGGCAGGCCTGTAGTGAACATGTGGTGGACCCACAGGCCGAAACTCAGGAAACCTGTCCCGACGGCAGCGAGCACGATCCAGGAGTAACCGACGATGGGACGCTGCGAAAAGGTTGGCACGATCATCGCCATCAGCGCGATGGCCGGCAGGAAGATGATGTAGACTTCCGGATGGCCGAAGATCCAGAACAGGTGCTGCCACAGCAGCGGATCGCCGCCGCGCGCGGCATCAAAAAACGGCCAGTCGAACATCCGTTCCATCTCGAACAGGATGTCGCCGGCAATCAGCGGTGGGAAGGCGAAGAGGATCATGCCGGCGACGATCAAGAGATACCAGGCAAAGAGCGGCATCATATTGATACGCATGCCGGGAGCGCGGCACTTCATGATGCCGACGATCAGCTCCACCGCGGCGGCGATCGACGCGACCTCGATGAAGGAGAGACCGAGCAGCCAGATATCCGCGCCGATACCGGAATATTCCTTGTCGGTGGCGAGCGGCGGATACATGAACCACCCGGTGTTCGGCGCCGCACCAAAAAAGATCGAGCCGCAGACGAAGACGCCGCCGAGCGCGAAACTCCAGAAGCCGAAGGCTGAAAGCCGTGGGAAGGGCAGTTCGCGCGCGCCGAGCATGGAAGGGAGCAGGAAGATCGCCACGGCCTCGAAGATCGGCACGGCGAAGAGGAACATCATCACCGTCCCGTGGAGCGTGAAAGCCTGGTTGAATGTGTCGGCGGAGAGGAAGTCGTTCTCGGGCACGGCGAGCTGAACACGTACGAGCAGGGCCAGAACACCGGCAAACAGCATGAAGATGAAGGCGGCCGCGCCGTACCACAGGCCGATCTCGGTATTGTTGACGGAGGTCCAGTAACGCCAGCCGGAGGGCGTGCGCCAGACCTCGCGTAGCTCCGCCTCCTGTGCCGCCCTGTCCTCGCTGGAGGGATCGGTCATTGAAGCCCCACCAGGTAAGTGGCGATGGCGGCGATGTCCTGGTCCGGCAGCATGTCGAAGGCCGGCATTTTCGCGCCGGGTTTAACCGCGCCTGGGTCGCGGATGAAACGGGCGACATTCTCCGCCGTGTTGGCAAGTGTGCCGGCGCCGACCGTCTGGCGATGGCCGAAAAAGGTGAGGTCCGGGCCGAGGGTTGCCCACCCCGTCACGCCGCGCACGCCATGACAACCCGCGCAGCCGTGTCGGGCGAAGAGCTGTTCGCCCTCGCCGCCAACAGGAACGCCGCCCGCCGCCTGCGCGCGCCGCCACGCCATATAGTCCGCGGGCTCCATGACAATGACGGAGAAGGCCATCAGCGTGTGCGACGTGCCGCAGAATTCCGCGCAGGGCGCGCGAAAAAGGCCGGTGCGCGTGGGCTCCAGCGACAGCGTGTTGGTCCGACCGGGGATCATGTCCATCTTGCCGCCGAGTGCCGGTATCCAGAAGGAATGGATGACATCGGCCGCCTTAAGCGAAAAGGCGGTGCGCGTTCCGACCGGTAGCCGCAGTTCGTTTGCCGTCTCGAAACCCGCCATGCCGTCGCTGGCCGGATAGTGGATGCGCCACCAGAATTGCTCGCCGGTGACCTCGATCGTTTCCGGTGCCGGGGCGACACGCGCTAGCCAAGGGCGGATCGCCGGCATGAGCCAGACCGCATAGGCGAGCAGTGCAAACAATACGGCGATGGGCAACGCGACCCCGCCCCAGGCGATCAGTCGCCCGGCGGTCTCTTCACGCCATGGTACCTCCCGCCGCCGCGCTGCGTAGAGGAGAAGCCCCACGACCGAGAGCCAGACGAGGGTGCCGCCGACGACCATGACGAAGAAGAGCGTGTAGATAGCGGCTGCCTCTTCGCCGGCAGGATCCAACGCCGACTGCGTGCCGGAACAGCCGCTCAACGAGATCAACAGCATGGGCAGGGCGCGTCGGGAAATTTCTCTCGCTCCATTCGAGTGTCCTGAAGCGATATGGTTCGCATCTTCCGGCGGGCAAGGGGTAGCGATGCAGGGAGTGTGAACTAGCTTCAATTGGGGGGGCGTCGCGATTGCTCGGAACAGAAGTGCGTCCTAGGCCATTCTCCCCCGAACTATCGGAGGCGGAACATGCAGCACAAACTTTTGGCAAACGATGCAGGCGAGCGCACGTACATCCTTGTTCTCGACGAGGGCGATGAAGCGTTCAAGTGCATCACCGATTTTGCTGAAAACGAAAATGTGACCGCCGCATCGATTACCGCCATCGGCGCCTTTCGCTCCGCAACGATTGCCTTCTTCGAATTCGAGAACAGGAACTACCGGAAGATCCCCGTGGAGGTGCAATCCGAAGTGCTGAGCATGCTAGGCGACGTGGCGATCGACGACGACGGCAAGGTCAGTCTGCATCTGCATGTCGTGCTCGGTTTTTCCGATGGAAGCACGAAGGGCGGGCATTTTCTGCAAGGCCACGTCCGTCCCACATTGGAAGTAATGCTGCGCGAGACACCTTCCGATCTCCGGCGAAAGCACCGGCCCGAGCTCGGCATAGCCCTCATCGACCTCGAAAAGGCCACGAAGGCGTCCGGAACGGTCTAAGCCACGGACATAGGCTGCCACGCTCACATACCCAACCCGCCACCATTTACGCCCAAAGGAGAATGCAATGTCACATGTTCAAGACGACCAGACGAAGGTCTGGGACCTGGCCGAGAAGATTGGGTTCTGCATGCTTGCGACACAGACCGGCGACGCTATTCGTGCTCGCCCGATGTCGGCCTATGCAGAAATCATCGAAAACGCCTTCTATTTTCTCACCAATGTGAACAGCCACAAAGACGACGAGATCGAGCGCCAGCCAAATGTCTGTCTGGCTTTCGCGGATTCCAAGGGCCAGAAATATGTCTCGATATCCGGCAGGGCAGAGGTTCTTGACGACCGCGAGAAGATCCGTGAACTCTGGGCGACACCGGCCAAGGCCTGGTGGGACAACCCTGACGATCCCTCAATTCGGATTCTGAAGGTCACTCCCGAGTCCGCAGAGTACTGGGATAGCCCCGGCACGATCATCAGCTACATCAAGATGGCAGCTGCGGCGGTCAGTCACGCCCGACCGGATATGGGCGACAATGCCAAAGTCACGATGTGAACAGGATGGCGCGTCCGGCACGGGGTCGCACGTTGGAGGTTCCATCAGTATATCCGCCCCCCGCATCGTTCGCTATGACGCGCCTGCCGGCGGGTGGGGTTCGTCCGCTCGCATTTCATGAATGCCGTTCTGAGCGGGACGCGGTTTGCTGAAGGCAAAGCGCTCCTTTACCAGAGCAAGCCGAAAGGGCTTGTTTGTGTAGGCTGCGCGTGGCCAAATCGGCGCCGCCACGCGCAGCCGAATTCAGCGAAAACGGTGCGAAGGCGACCTTTTGGGAACTCACGAGCAAGCAGGTCGACACCAGGTTTTTCGCCCGGGATCCGGTTTCACATTTTCGAGAATGCGATGACCACCATTTCGAAAAAGCCGGTCGCCTGAGCCACCGGTGCGCTACGATTCCAACTCCGACAGATGTCTGCCGGTAGCCTGGTAGGAGGCGTTCGAGGGAATAGGCCGCGCGCTCTGTACAATCCAAAGCCGCGATCAGAAGAAGGTCGTCTTTTACGCCTAGGGACACGCGTCGCTCGAAACCTCCTACATGTACCAATTGCTTGCGCGGTTCCTGCGGATTTTTCCGCATGGCGCCACGGCGACCGCGAAAGCGGGAGATTAGAAGTCCAGCGGCCTTGTCAACTACTCCGCTGCGCGATTGTTGTACGATGGTGGTCCACCACCATGATCGAACGGACAGAGCCGGGGCTCCGTGACAGGCGTTGCGTTGCGTTGTGAGCGGAAGGCCGCCGATCTCTCATAAGCCAGCTTGCGCAAACGCATGATGGCACCGAGCGGTTGGTGCTCTTCGATGCCGTTCCACGGGCTGAAGTGCATCCCGTCATCGACGGTTTCCGCGCGGCGTTCGCTCCAGGAGGTTTGCGTCCCTGCCACCAGACGTGCAACCGGGATGAACGCACTTTTCTCTTCGTCCCAGGGGGCGATGCCTTCGAGAGGCATCGCGTCGATGTCCGTGCAAAGCTGCACTTGTACATTCCACACCGCCGTCTCGCATGCGAAGAACCGTTCCACTGCATGGCGGATCACATCCGGATCGGCGCCGGTATCGAGAGTGGCGCCCTCCAGGACCTTGAGACTGTCCGACGATGGCACGACCGCGACCTTGGCGATGAAATCGCCGTAGCGTAGGGGGAGTTGGGAAAAGAAGCTGGTGCCCAGGATATGGGTCTCGGGATTTTCGCCGAGCGATTTCAGGAGGGCGCTTTTGCCGCCGACCGCCTCCAATGCGGTTTCCAAGCCCTTGAACAACCTTCGCCACGAATTCCTTCGTGCCCTCCAGCCGACCGGTGGTTGCGGCAAGAAATTTGAGATTCTTGAGAAAGGCCTTGCCGCTCGGCGAGTTGAATTCCTTGCCATTGACCATCACGAAGTCCTGACTGGTGGACTGCTCCGACCCTGGCAGGCGGCGACCGTCGACGTCGAGGACCTTGAGAGCCATTCCGCGTGGTGTGGAAACGCTGTCATGCAAAAGATCGCCCGGGGTCGTCGAAAGCCTGATGATGGCCTCGAAGTTGTGTGGTTCCGCAAAGAGGCCCTGCCTTAGTTCTGAGGGAAGGTCGGGCAGGACCTCAAGCCGAGCCGAAAGCAAGCCGTGGCTCTTCGCGTGGACCGATCGCATGGCGTGACCCGTGTCGGCGTAAGTCTTGTGGGCGATAGACAGCATGGCCTCAGTCAGACCGCGCGCGGTCTGCGGCTCGTCGGGTCCCACATGCTCAACGTCTGGACGGTAACGGAGCGGGCGCGTGAAAACATGGTTTGTCATTGCACGGTCTCGCTTTCGAGGATTTTGTCGATCGTGATCGGAAAATTGCGGATCCGTTTCCCCGTGGCATGGAAGATGGCGTTTGAGACGGCCGCCGCAACACCGACGATGCCGATTTCGCCAAGGCCCTTGACGCCGATAGGACTTGCCTTGTTCATGAGAAGGGTGCCCATCCCGCAAATGGACACCGTGCAGGACGCGCCACTTTTCGCGAGCAGCGCGTCCCTACGAGTTACTTGACGTGAGGGGATGCCTTTCCGAGTTTCACGGATGGCTCCCTTCCCCAAACGCGCAGATTGCCGAGTTCTGACACGAACCCGGAAAGACCGTCTTCGCCCGGAAGGGCAAGTACCCCCTCATCAAGCGCATCGGCGATCCCGGCCTTGGCCAACAACGGCATGGCCGACTGGTCGTAACCGATGAACTTGCAGTGCTGGAAGGCGTCCGCTACGAAGTCGCGCGCGGCGGCCTCCGCCACCAGGTCGTCGATCGCCTCGGCAGAGGTCAGCAACGCGACCGCGTCGAAAAGAACCGACGGCCCGCCGTCAATCATATGATGGGCTTTGACCAACGATCCGTCCGATGCCGTGACGCCGCCGACTTTGGGCGCGATCAGTTCGCAGGTGCCCTTTTCCTTGTTGACCGCCGTGATCAGTCCGTTCAACAGCTTGGCATCGACGCCGTCCGTGACAACGATTCCAAGCTTGCGGCCCTCGAAGCGCTTCGGCCCGTTCTCGACGATGCTGAGCGCGGGCGAGGGGTCGAGATCCTGGCGCGTCGGAACAGCCGCATCGGCCGGCTTCGGCATGGACGGGAGGCCCAGCTTCTGGGCGACCGTCGTCGCGAGTGTCTCGTCTATGTTCAGGAGGTGCGACACCATTCGCTCTCGGATCGCCGGCGTTTCGACCTTGCTGAGTTCGAAGGTGAGGGCGGCTGCGATGTGGCGTTGCTCCGGCGGAGTCTGGCTGATGTAGAACTGCCGGGCCTGGCTATAGTGGTCGGCGAAGCTTTCCGGGCGCAGCCGGGCCTTGGTTCCCTGCTCTTCGGCAGGGAAGGGACGGTGGCCGCGCATCGGAGATTCACGCGGACCTGCGTTGAACGAATTCGGCTGATAATTCACCCGCCCGACCGGATTGCGCATCGCCATATGTCCATCCTGCTGGAAATGCGCGAAGGGACACTTTGGCGCGTTGATCGGCAGATGGGTGAAGTTCGGGCCGCCGAGGCGCTTCAGCTGCGTATCCAGATAGGAGAAGTTGCGGCCCTGCAGCAGGGGGTCATTGCTGAAGTCGATGCCCGGGGGTACATTTTGCGTCATGAACGCGACCTGCTCGGTCTCGGCGAAGAAATTCTCCGGCATGCGATCGAGCACCAATCGACCGATCGGCTGCGGCTTGAGGATTTCCTCCGGGATGAGCTTCGTCGGGTCGAGCACGTCGAAATCGAAGCTGTCGGCGAACTCCTGGTCGAAAAGCTGGACCTGCAATTCCCATTCGGGGAAGTTGCCAGACTGGATCGCCTGCCAGAGGTCGCGGCGGTGGAAGTCCGGGTCGGCGCCGTTGATCTTGACCGCCTCGTTCCAGGCGACGGACTGAAGGCCCAGCTTCGGCTTCCAGTGGAATTTGACGAAGGTCGATTCGTCCTTGGCATTGACGAAGCGGAAGGTATGAACGCCAAAACCCTCCATGAAGCGCAAGGACCGCGGAATGGCCCGGTCCGACATGGTCCACATGACCATGTGCATGCTTTCCGGCGTCAGGCTGATGAAGTCCCAGAAATTGTCATGGGCGGTTTGTGCCTGCGGGAACGCCCGGTCGGGCTCCTGCTTGGCTGCATGGATCAGGTCCGGAAACTTGATGGCGTCCTGAATGAAGAACACCGGAATGTTGTTGCCGACGAGATCCCAGTTGCCCTCTTGGGTGTAGAGCTTGACTGCGAAGCCGCGCACGTCGCGGGCAAGGTCGGCCGAGCCCTTGTTGCCGGCCACCGTGGAGAAGCGCACGAAGACCGGAGTGCGTTCGCCCGCGCGCTGGAAGAGGTCGGCCTTGGTGTAGGCGGCCAGCGACTCGTAAGTCTCGAAGAAGCCGTGCGCGCCGTAGCCGCGGGCATGGACGACGCGCTCCGGGATACGCTCGTGATCGAAGTGGAAGATCTTTTCCCGGAAATGAAAGTCGTCGACCACGAGCGGCCCGCGCGGGCCTACGCGCAGCGAGTTCTGGTCGTCCGCGACCGGCCCGCCCTGGGCTGTCGTCAACACGGGCGTGTCGCCCTCTGCCGTCTGGTGCAGTTCGCCCCCAGCCCCACGCTGTAGTTTCACATCGTGGATTATAGCGGTGTCGGTTGCAGTGCGCGGCGAAGCGGTTGTCTTCTTGGCCATGATGGACTCCTGATGAACTGGTTTCAACGGGCGCCGATGGCCCGAAAGCAGAAAGGCCGCCCTTGAAGGGCGGCCTGATCGTGTTGTCGGCATTCTAGCTGGCTTTTTTCATCGAGCCCTTGGCGTTCGCCGAGGCTTCGCCAAGCGCAGTCAGCTTCCGGTCGGTGGCGATCTCCTCCTGGAGATTGGCATCGAGAAGGGGTATCGCGTCCTTCAGCCCAAGCTGTTTCGCCCAGGCCTTCAGCGTACCGTACCTGGCGATCTCATAGTGCTCGACCGCTTGGGCCGACGAAATGAGGCCGGCATCCAGGGCATCGGTGCCCTTGTAGTCTTCCATGATCTCTTCGCCTTCCGCGATGATGCCCTGGATGGCCTCACAGGTCTTGCCGCGGGCCGATTTGCCAAGGAGCTCGAACACCTGTTCGAGGCGCTCGATCTGGCCCTGCGTCTCGTCGCGGTGCTGCAGGAAGCCGGCCTTGCCTTCTTCCGACTGGGCCGCGCGCGCCATCTTGGGCAATGCCTTCAGGATCTGTTTTTCAGCGAAATAGATATCCTTGAGCGTGTCAAGGAAGAGGTCGTGTAGGGTCTTTTGAGTTGCCATTGAGAAATCCGATCACGTTTTTGAGAGGCGGGACTCAAGAAACCGTTGATCGGGGACGACGTTCCTCCGCCTATAAAATAAATTCTTCATGGTACCGGCGACGAGAGTCGTTGGAACTACGCGCCTTATGATCGCATCCCTTTGCCTGACGGAACGAAACCTGCTTCGCCGCCTAAACAAAGCGCCAGGCTCTTGCGCGGCCGGGGGTCCTGTTCTTTGCAGCGGTCCCTTCTGATCGGGAAAACATATGGGCGCTTTGTGCCCGGTTGTTCATTCTGCTTGGGCGCGCGACGGTGCCGCCTTGGCAGCGTTTTCGACCGCGCTATCTCAACTTGACGTAGACGCGGGAGAACGAAATGAACGTCCAGAAGTTCAGCATCACCGACGCCGAGATGGCTCGATCCCCAGGACAAGACGGCGATATATTCGTAGCCAACATGGTGGACGAAAGGCACGGCGGGCCGATTACCATCGGATACGGACGCTATGCACCGGCGCAAACCCTTACCGAAACGATGGCGGTCGATGATGTCATGATCGTCCTGGAAGGGCGGCTTGCCGTCTCGACGGGCGATGGCGCCGTCACAGCGGGGCCGGGAGAGATCGTGTACATGCCCAAAGGTGAGTCGGTGACGATCACGACCGAAGGAGAGGGGGCGCTTACGGCCTATGTGACCTATCCGCACTGGGCCCAGGCGCACGATGGCTGATCCAGGTCGGCGGCTCAAAGCTGGTTGGACGTGCCGTTTGCTAGCTCCTTGGACGCCGCTGCAAGATATGACCGGGCGAGAAGCCGCGATTCCACATTCAATCGTGCATTGGAGGCCGGAATTCTATGACGCCCTGAAGCAGAAGACGTTGGACGGGCTCATGGTCAATGTCGACAGCGGCCAAGGTCCACGAGACCGCGCCGAACGTTCTGGTCTCGAAAGACCTGTGGCTTGGACATGTCCACATCCTCGCAATGAACAAGTCCTTTTGGGACGCCTTGGCGCAGTAATACCGCGACGTCATCCGCCGGGCGGGCGAAAAATCCTACGCGGCGCTCGGACCGGTCATGGATGCCAACTTCGACAATCAACTGGAAGGCTTGAGAGCTGCGGGCGCGACGGTGCGCAGTCTTACCCTTGACGGGGTGAGCCAATGGGAGGACGGCGTCGGCGTCCCGGGCATCCAATCCAAGTGGGCTGAGGACAGGCAAGCCGATGGAATCAATGCAAAGGCTGTCTCTTTGATCATGGCCGACTTCGAGAAAAAACGATATCTGGTGGGCGTGGCCAAACCCACGCCATTGGTCCTGCTGGACGACACCCCCCCTTCGAAACCAGAGGGGTGGGTCAAGTGGACGCGGAACAAAGGCGATCGATGCGGATTTCCACCACTCCAATCCACATGGAGGAAACCAACATGGACCATACGAACCACGTACGCCTCACCGTTGCCGAACTCACCCCCGACGTGCTGAAGGGTGCAACCATTTACGGTGCAGACGACCACAAGGTCGGCACCCTAGACCATATCCACGGTGCTGGCTCCGGCAGCACGGCCGTGATCGACGTCGGCGGCTTCCTCGGCATTGGCGCGAAGCCGGTCGGCGTTCCGCTGACCGACCTGGAGTTCATGCGCGACGAGGACGGTGACGTTCACGCTGTAACGGCGTGGACCAAGGATCAGCTCAAGGAAATGCCCGAGCACCATCACTGACAGGCATTTCCGCAGACCCGAAGCCCGGCTCGATGCCGGGCTTTTCGTTCGTTGATCCTCTCAAGCCTCGCTGGAGCAACTGAAATGGTGGACATCGAGCAGCGGCAACGCGAGCGCCTATAAAATCTGGGAAGAGGTAGGCCGTTCGGACGGTCGATATGATGACGATTGGAAGCGCGCCGGCGAGGAGCTGGAGTTGACCGAGGAGGAGTCGGACGACCGTACCCGGGCCAATCAGCAAACGGACGATAAATTCGCGCGCGAGGACGGGGAACGCGAGCCCGCAAAACCGCCATCGGTGGCAAACCCCGATCGAAACTGCAGGAGGCTCGAAATGAGCGGAAGTTTCATAAAAGGCGACAAGGTTAAATGGGAGACCAGCCAGGGCGAAACCGAAGGCAAGGTCGTGCGAAAACAGACCCGTGGCATGAAAATCAAAGGCCACACCGTCAAGGCCACGAAGGCAAATCCTCAGCTCATCGTCGAAAGCGACAAATCGGGCAAGCAGGCAGCGCACAAGCCAGAGGCGCTCACGAAGACATAAGCCAGTTGTCCGATCCCGGCCTACCAGGCGGAGCGAGACGGGTATACACGATCCCCGCATGCCGTGTGGCGCAGGCTGACCTCGTCTCCGCCGAGGCTCCTTTCTCGATGGATGGGCCGCCGGCCCGCTGCCATACCAATGGCGGAATGCCGTGTTGGGCTGACCATAAGCCTGAAAAGTGTCTGGTGATTCCGATCTGATGTCATTTCATCAGCCCGGCCGAGCGCAGCGCGTTCTCGATGACCGACTGGATCTTGCTTCCGGCCCCTCCGTTGTGCTGCGCGGCTGGCTTCCCATCGAAGGTTTCAGCCTTCGGGCGCTCGCGGCGCTCGAAGGAGGCTGCGAGGCCCCAGCTCCGTGCGATCTCGACCGTCGAGGACACGCCGACATCAAGCATGAAGGGCGCGCCGCGGCCATAGCCGGTGGAGGTGTCGACGGGTGTGCCATGGGCCATGCCGGAGATCCGATAGAGCTCGATTGCATCGATGCCGCGCTCGTCGCGCCAGACCGACCGGGAGTAGCGGTCGAACGTCTCGGAGGATGTTGGCAGGTCCGGCAGCGCATGCATGCCGCGCCATTGCGCAACGATCGCGGCCGCGTTGTCCGGAACAACCGTGTTGTCGCTCGTGCCATGCCAGACGGAAATTGTCGGCCACGCGCCCTCGTGTCGGGAGGCGGCGCGCAGGCTGGCCTGCGAAGCGTTCGTGTTGGCAAGCCCTTGTCCCCGCATGCGATCGAACGCCTCCGGAACGGTCGAAGCCGAGGCATAGGGGAGACCGGCGATGATCGCGCCGCCGGCGAAGACCTCCGGGTAGCAGGCGAGCATCGCATTTGCCATCGCGCCGCCGGCCGAGAGGCCGGTGATGTAGATCCGCCGTTCATCGATGGAATGCTGCGCCACCATCGCGGTGATCATCTGCCGGACGGACAGGGCCTCGCCCTGGTCACGCCGTGTGTCAGCAGCGTTGAACCAGTTGAAACACAGGTTCGCGTTATTCTGCCGAACCTGTTCGGGAAAGAGGACGACGAAGCCGTAATCTTCGGCGAGTGCGGACCAGCCGGAGCCGACGTCATAGCCGGCGGCGGACTGCGTGCAGCCATGCAGAACCACCACCAGGGCCGGGGCGGCCGGCAATTGTTTGGGAACATGGTGCCACGCGGTCAGGGCACCGGGATTGCTCCCGAACGGATCGAGCTTGCGCAGGATGGAACCGGTCGTGGCATCGGGCTTGACCGTCCGCATCCGTGCGATGCGTTCGAGTGTATCGGATAACGATCTCATGGGGTGCTCCAGGGATGCGCCGGGCTGGCGCACATACACCCTAACCCATCAGCAGCGATAAGGTTGCTGCGCTGCACAATAAATCTGTTGCTGCAAAAAAAAGCCGCCCAACGAGGGCGGCTTCGCGATGACAAGAGCTTAGCGTTTAACAATGAATGCAACTTCCTCGTCGTCCCGCTGGCGTCCACCAAGGGCGGCGGCTGCGGAGGCGATGAATGCGCCGACGAGAAGCGACAACGCCCCGAGCATCGCGGCGGTGGCCGCAGACTTTCTTGCCTCGTCCGCAGCCTTGATCGCGGCGTTCTTCGCATCGTCTATCTGCTGCAGCACCTGGTCGACGCGGGCCTTGGCCTCCTCGGGCGTCACCCCGGTGCGCGAGGAGACGATTGCAGCGATGTAGGCCCTATCGGCTTCCGGAACGCCGTCACTGACCGCACCTTGCAACAGGATGCGGGAAACCTCTGCCGTCGCCGATGCGTCGTCAGCCTGCGCCCTTGTCGTGAGATCCTGGGGCCGAAGCAGAAGGTCGGTGAAGTAGCCGGTGGCCGCGTCGGGCGACGCATCACTGCTTGCCGCCGCGGCCGAGCCTGCAACCGTCGCGGTTGCTGCGACTGTCGACGCGGCCTGCACGCCCGTCCCGGCAAGCGACGTAAAGGCGGATCCCGCCATACCCACGACGACCACAGTTGCCAGCGCCCAGCTCAGAAAACCGTGAGCGGTATCGCGGAAAAACACCTCATCCGTATGGACATTCGCCCACTTGGTTCGCAAGCGGCCGGTCAAATACCCTCCGAGAGCGGAAGCGAGCCATTGCACGACCACGAACCAGATCGCGGCCGTGACGCCCACGGTGGTAAAGGACGCGCTGTCGCCTGCCCATGGCGACACCATCGTAAGGCCGACGCCAGAGCCGAGAAGAAGGAGAATTATTGAGGTTGCCGCTGCGGCCACCGCGCCGCCGATGACGGGACCCCACGCTAAAGCGGGCGTGCTAGATTCCACGCCGACGTCGGAAACACCTGAGCTGGAAAGAGACATATACGCCTCCTATCGCAGGAAGAGAACGAGCAGGATGACGATCGGCAGGGGAATGCCCAGAAGCCAAAGAAGAATACCGCGACCCATTTGAAGACCTCCAATTGCCTGCGAGCGAATGTTCGCAGCATGGCGCCTCAACTCTTTGAAACGGCTGATGTTCCACGGCCTATCATCGCCATTTTCTATTTTTCTTCTGATGGAACCATGCAGCCGGAGCGGTGTTCCTATGGAGCCTGCTCTCAGGCTTCAACGAGGATAGAATCATGAAAAAACTTCTCCTAGCCGCAGCGCTTGTGGGCGCCTCGACTTTTGGCGCCTTTGCTCAGACGTCCACGACCCCGACGACTGATGGCGACACACCCGCGGTTGCCACGCCGGACACCAAGAATGCGACAGCACCGGTCGAGGGAGCCAACAGCTTCACAGAAGACCAGGCAAAGGAACGCATCACCGAGGCCGGATATGCCGACGTGACCGACCTTGCCCTGGACGACAAGGGCATCTGGCAGGCCAAGGCGATGAAGGACGGCAAGGCCGTGACCGTCGCGCTCGACTACCAGGGCAACATCGTCGCCAAGTAACTTCAGACTTCAGGAGATTCCCATGAAAACCGTTACCGGACTTTTCGACGACTACTCAGATGCGAGCGCTGCCGTCAGCGCGCTCGAGGCACGCGGCGTGCCCTCCAGCGATATCAGCATCGTTTCCAACAATGCGGACCAACGCCACGGCAAGGAAACCAATGCCGCTGAAGGCGCTGGCGCTGGCGCTGGCATCGGTGCTGCCGTCGGCGGCGTCGGCGGCCTCCTGACCGGCCTCGGCATCATGGCCATCCCCGGCGTCGGCCCCGTTGTGGCGGCCGGTTGGCTCGCCGCCACAGCTGCCGGCGCAGTTGCCGGTGCGGTGGCAGGCGGTGCAGCGGGTGGCCTGATCGGCGCTATGACCGAATCCGGCGTGCCCGAGGACCATGCGCATGTCTATGCCGAAGGTGTGCGCCGCGGCGGAACGCTCGTGACCGCGAAGGTGGACGAAAGCCTCCAGATAGAGGCCGAAGCGATCCTGCGCAAGTCCAACTGGGTCGATCCTGATCAGCGGCGTGCCGTGTATGCCGAGGGCGGCTGGACGCGCTTCGACGAAACCTTGGACCCCTACGGCCCTGCCGAAATCGAACAGGAACGCCTGCGCTACAGGCGATAAAGCGTTCAAGGAGAAGGCCGGCAATTGCCGGCCTTTTTACTTGTAGTCGATTTGCCGTTGACGCACCGCGCCGACCCGGTCTACTCACGAACGTTGCGAGAGTTCGAAGTGTCTACGGACCGGCGTTGAGCATCTCACTTACCTTTTTTGCGAGCGAGTCGATTGCAAATGGCTTGGTGATCATCTCCATGCCTGGTGCAAGGAAATCAGCGCGCGATGCCGCGGTCGCCGCGTAAGCGGTGATAAAGAGTATTTTGAGCGATGGGCGAGCCGCGATCGCAATCTCCGCCAGTTGCCTGCCGTTTAGTCCGGGCAGTCCGACGTCAGAGACCAGGAGGTCAAGGCGTCCCTTGCCCTCGATCACGGGCATCTCCTCTGCGCCGTCGATGGCTTCGATTACGCGATATCCAAGTTCCTTCAGGAGATCGACGACGAGCATGCGAACCGAATCGTCATCCTCAACGACCAGCACCGTTTGACCTTCGCCGCGGGGTGGGGCGGGCCCTTGTTCGATTATGCCATCATCCTATAGTCTCTCATCGAGGCTTCGCGGCAAGTATAGCTTGATTGTCGTTCCCAGACCGACACGGCTGTAGATATGGACATGTCCACCTGATTGCTGGGCGAACCCGTAAATCATCGAGAGGCCGAGGCCGGTTCCCTGACCGATGGGTCACGCGCAGCGAGGCAGGATCGCGTCGAGCCAGATTCGAGACTGTCGACCTCCGCCCCAACGATATCCAGCTCCTAGCTCTCTCCGTCGCGAATGTGGAAGTAGAATCTTGGCATGTTCTTATCCAGTTCCCTGCAGCCCGGGACATTACGTTCGCGTCGACCGCATCGCAGGACAGAATCGCCGCCTACAAGCAGCGGATGGGCTGGTCGACGCCGTGGGTGACGCTGCCGGACAATCGGTTTTCTCAGGATTTCGATGTCGAGGACATGTTCGGCATCAATGTCTTCGTCCGAAACGGTGATCGAGCGTATCGCACCTATTTCATGAACGGTCGCGGTGTGGAGGCAGTAGGCCCGATCTTCACGCTTCTTGATCTATCGCCCCTAGGCCGGCAGGAAATCTGGCAGGATGCACCTCTCGGTCGACCCCGGGAGAGCCCTACAAATGGTGGCGCTTGCACGATCACTATAGTACCGCAGGCAAGGCCTGAAATCTCAAGCACAATTGCCCCCGCTTCATCTGGGTCGATACGGCCGTCCCATTGTGGTGGCATGCAAATTCCTTGGCGAGATTATTGTGGTAAGCGTGCTTTTCCGACCATCCTTTGGCGTCGGTCGAGCGCTGCAGTAAGCGCTGATATGATGTCCTCCTCGCGAAAAGGCTTCCGTATGACCGCGCGAGCCCCATCAAAGCCGTTTTGAAGGGTGCCCGGATCCCCAGTCACGAAAATAACCTCTATCCCGAAGCGGTCGACAAGGCGGCGCGCCAGCAATTGCCCGCTGTTCCCGTCGGAAAGTCCGACATCCACGAATGCGACGTCCGCTCGCGGCGCATGGACAAGAGCCTGCTCGACCGTTGCAACCGGACCAAGCTGTCGTTCCCTTGTTCTTCGACAATGGTTTCCAGATGAGAAGCAATCAAAAATTATCTTCGACAATCAGAACGCGCATGATCCATGCCTCCATTTGACCAAAGCTAGGTCATGCGGAGCAATCGTCAACGTCTGTCAATTTTTTCATAGTGCCGCCGTACGGTGCCCGCTTCAGCAGTCCGTCATTCGGCCAATGCTACCCGCCCGCGTGTACGCGATCGGCGACGCGCGGGCGATGGGAACAACTGTCGTGCAGCGGGGTTTCCAACGCACAGCGCCCATGTTTCTGGTTGCTGGCTTTGAATTTGGCGATGGAGATATTTAGGATGACCGATATCAGAGCGAAGGGGTTCGACAGCCCAGCTCAGTTGCGCGAGCACCTGTGGGAAATCGAAGAGGCTCGTCTGGTCAGCAATCCAGATGTGAAGAGCGATAACCTCTCCACAGAGGGACAGCTCGCGGCGCTTGGACGGGAAGTCGCTGACCTTCGCGGCAGATTTGTCGCGATTCATGGGCAGGCGGAGGGGATTGATACACCACTGTCGCGGGGCGAACGTCATCCTTGGCTAAGGATCGCTGCAACCATAGCCATAACCTGTCTTCTTGGCCGGCTCGTCCGGAGCCTACGTCTCGGTGTTCCCGGCGCTGCGGCCGTCCTGATGATCGCCACGCAGCTGGACCGAAGGATCTGGTAGTAGGTGAGCGCCTCCGTGGAGCGAAAGTAACGAGGTCAACATGGCGAGTGACAAGCTCTCAACCTACAAGAGCAAGCGCAACTTCAAGCAAACGCAGGAACCAAGCGGTTCTGCCGCTGTGCGACAATCAAATCAGCTTCGCTTCATTGTCCAGAAGCACGATGCCACTCGCCTTCACTACGATCTTCGCCTCGAACTCGACGGCGTCTTCAAATCTTGGGCGGTGACGAAGGGCCCATCGCTCGATCCGCATGACAAGCGGCTGGCCGTCGAAGTCGAGGACCACCCCCTGGACTATGGCGACTTCGAAGGCACCATCCCGAAAGGCCAATATGGCGGTGGTACGGTCATGCTGTGGGATCGCGGCTACTGGGAACCCGAAGGCAACAAGTCCCCGGAAGAAGCTTTGAAGAAGGGTGACCTCAAGTTCATGCTCGATGGCAAGCGCCTGAATGGCAGCTTCGTTCTGGTGCGGATGCGCAATGATCGCGATGGCGGTAAGCGGACCAACTGGCTGCTGATCAAGCATCACGACGAACACGCCGTCGATGAGAACGGCGCTGCCATCCTGGACGAGAACATGACGTCGGTCGCATCCGGCCGGAAGATGGAACAGATCGCCGCCGGCAAGGGGCGGAAGCCGGTAGCGTTCATGACGGCAAGCGGCGAGGTTGAGGCCGATGCTGTGTGGGACAGCAAGCACGGCCTCGCGGCCGACGAGCGCAAAAAGAGGGCCAGCAAGGATGTAGCTACATCGACCGTCGCTGACGTGCCCGACTTCATACCGCCGCAACTCTGCCAGACGCTCGAACGCCCTCCGGGCGGCGACAACTGGCTGCATGAGATCAAGTTCGACGGGTACAGGATTCAGATGCGGGTCGCCGACGGCGGGGTGACGCTGAAAACCCGCAAGGGGTTGGACTGGACCGCGAAGTATCCTGAGATTGCGGAAGCAGCCACGGCGCTTCCCGATTGCATCATAGACGGGGAGATTTGCGCGCTCGACGACAACGGCGCCCCGGACTTTGCCGCACTGCAGGCAGCGCTGTCGGAGCGCAACACCGGCAATCTCGTCTATTTTGCATTCGACCTCCTGTTCGATGGCGGGGAAGACCTTCGCAGAAAGCCTCTGGTCGACCGCAAAGCCCGCCTGCAGCAGTTGCTTGTGGACGCGACCAAGGATGCGCATCTGCGTTTCGTCGAGCATTTCGAGACGGGCGGCGATGCGGTTCTACGCTCCGCCTGCAAGCTCTCGCTTGAGGGGATCGTCTCGAAACAGGCGGATGCGCCCTACCACTCCGGCCGCACCGACACCTGGGCGAAATCGAAATGCCGGGCCGGGCACGAGGTTGTGATCGGCGCCTATGCCAAGACGAACGGAAAGTTCCGCTCCCTCCTCGTCGGCGTCAATCGTGGAGACCACTTCGTCTACGTCGGCCGGGTCGGCACGGGCTATGGCGCGAAGAAGGTCGAAACGCTTCTGCCCAAACTCAAGGCGCTCGAAACTTCACGATCGCCCTTCACCGGGATCGGGGCGCCGAAAAGAGAGAAGGGAGTCTTTTGGCTCAAGCCCGAGCTGGTGGCCGAGATCGAATTCGCTGGCGGGACCGCTGATGGTCTCGTCCGCCAGGCTGCCTTCAAAGGCCTTCGGGAAGACAAGCCGGCACCGGAGGTCGAAGCCCAGAAGCCGGCCCCGCCAGCGAAGACGGAGACGCCCGAGCCCGCGCCGGACACCAACAGAAATCCCGCGCGGCGCAAGGGCTCCAAAGCGGAGGTCATGGGCGTTTTCATCTCCAATCCGGACAAACCGCTTTGGCCGGACGCCGGTGACGACAAGCCCGTTACCAAGGAGGATCTTGCCCGTTATCACGAGGCCGTCGGCGCCTGGTTGATCGAGCACGTTAAGGGCCGGCCGTGTTCGATCATCCGCGCGCCGGACGGCATTGGCGGCGAAGCGTTCTTCCAACGCCACGCCATGCCCGGCACCTCGAACCTGCTGGAACTGGTCAAGGTCTTCGGTGACAAGAACCCATACCTGCAGGTTGACCGTGTCGAAGGCCTCGTCGCCATCGCCCAGATCGGCGGTATCGAATTGCATCCATGGAACTGCGAACCCGGAAAACCCGAGGTGCCGGGCCGGCTGGTCTTCGACCTCGACCCCGGTCCGGCTGTGCCGTTCTCGGCGGTGGTTACGGCCGCCCGTGAAATGCGCGACCGGCTGGATGATCTCGGCCTCATCAGCTTCTGCAAGACCACGGGCGGCAAGGGACTGCATGTCGTGACGCCGCTTGCCGTCAATGCACGAAAGCCGCTCTCCTGGGCTGAGGCCAAAGGCTTTGCCCATGACGTCTGCCAGGAGATGGCCCGCGACAACCCCGACGCCTATCTCATCAAGATGACCAAGAGCTTGCGGGACGGGCGCATCTTCCTCGACTATCTGCGCAACGACCGGATGGCGACCGCCGTCGCGACCCTGTCACCGCGAGCGCGGCCAGGCGCCACAGTGTCGATGCCGCTGACCTGGACTCAGGTCAAATCCGACCTTGATCCGAAGCGGTTCACCATACGGACCGTGCCGGCGCTGCTGGCAAAGACAAGCGCCTGGGAGGACTATTGCGACGGACAGCGCGCGCTCGAACAGGCCATCAAGCGGCTCGGCAAGCACAAGGCTGCGGCATGATCTTTGAACGGCAGCGCGCCAAGACCACATAGGAAGCATGAAAAATCACAGTCTTCCCATCGAGCACCTGATCCGCCTTCGGCGCATTCGCGGCTTGGCGCGGCTGATGGACACGGCGCTCCGCGTTCCCGGCACGCGCATATCGCTTGGCGCAGACTCCGTTTTTGGCCTGATCCCCGGCGTCGGCGATATCGCAGCGGCGGCCATCAGCCTCGTCATCGTCAACGAGGCGCGCCGTCTCGGCGTGCCGAATGACAGGCTGGTGAAGATGCTCGTCAATGTCGGCCTCGACACGGTTGCAGGAAGCGTGCCGGTGCTCGGCGACGTCTTTGACGTCTATTTCAAATCCAATCGCCGCAATCTGCAGCTGGTGCTGGACCACTTCGGCCTCGATCACGCAGATCTCGATCGGTAGCGACGATCACTTGCGGCTGGCCAAGATATCCATGTCGAAGACAGCGGCATTGTCCTGTCGTTCGCGTAGACCCTTATAGGAGGCGTGGCGCAGATTTCCGTCGTCGGTCCAGCCGCGGAACTCGATCTCGGCGATGAGCGTCGGCAGCGCGAAGACGTAGTTCTTTCCCTTGACTGGCACGACCGGTTTCTTCGTCTTCAGCTTGTCCAATGTCTTGCGCAGGTATTCGGCATCCTTCGCCTTGAACCCGGTTCCGACAGAGCCGACCGGCACCCAACTATCGCCGCGTCGGGCGGCAAGCAGAAGGCTACCGATCCCGCCACGCGCTGCAACGGACTGCTCGTAGCCGACGATTATGAAGCTCTCGCTCTGGACGCATTTGATTTTGACCCAGTCGCCTGTTCGTCCCGACCGGTATGGCCGCTCGCGGTGCTTGGCGACAATGCCTTCGAGGCCCATCGAGCAGGCATTCGCCAGCAGCTCGACGCCATCGCCGTAGGCTTCTTCCGAAAGCTGCACCGCGCCGATTGCGCCGTCAAGAAAGTCCGAAAGGAGATGCCGGCGAACCGAAAGCTCCGTGTTCGTCAGATCGTGGCCATCGAAATAGAGGAGATCGAATGCAAAAAAGACCGCCTCCGTCGACGCGCGCTTGCCACCGCGCCCGCCCAGCGAGCGTTGCAGCGCCCCGAAATCCGCGTGGCCCTCCTTGTTGAGAACCACGGCCTCGCCGTCGAGGATGGAGGTCCCGACGCCGAGCTTCTTCGCCGCTTCCGCGATCCCGGGAAAGCGATGGGTCCAGTCATGGCCCCCGCGGGTGATGATCCGCACGCCCTTCGGCTCGATGTGGATGGCGAGACGATAACCGTCCCATTTGATCTCATAGAGCCATTCCGGTCCTTCCGGCGCGGTCGGCCGGAGAAGCGCCAGGCACGGCTCGACGCGTTCGGGCATCGGATCGAAGGGCAAGCTTGGCTGCTCGGGGTCGCGTCGGCGGACCGGCCGCGACCGCAGCGCAGTGCCGGATTCATCGAGCAAGGGTACGGCTGATCGGCGCTTCACTTTCATGGAGATCCATCATGCGTGGGAGAGTATGAACGTAAGTGCCCCGCGTAAAGATTTCAGGATGCGCGCTTTCCTTTTCCGCTCGCCGCCAAGCTCTTGCGAAGAGCGTCCATAATGTCGATGACGTTGCTGCCAGCCGCGCCGGTTTCTTCCTTGGCCTTGCTCTTCTTCGAGGGTTTCAGCGCCTTCTTCTTTTTCGAGATGATGTCGAGGAGAGCATCCTGCACGGGGTCGGAAACCATGTCCGGGCACCAGGTCTTGGTGTGCTGCTTGATGAATTTCTCGACAAGGGGAATGAGATCGGGGTCCGATTCATCGTCGATATTCTCGAAATAGGACTCTTCCGGCCTGACCTCGTCGCCGAAGCGCAGCGTCCAGAGAACGATGCCTTCGCAGCGCGGCTCGAGCACGACGGCGCGCTCGCGCCGGCCGATGACGAGTTTCGATATACCGAGCACCTTGTCGGACGCCATGGCGTCGCGAATGACGGCGAAGGCCTCATGGCCGACGGGGTCGTCGGGTACGAGATAATGCGGCTTTTCCAGATAGATCCACTCGATGCTGTCGCGCGGCACGAACTTGTCGATGTCGATCGTCTTCACCGTATCGAGCGCGACGTCTTCCAGTTCGTCGTCGGTGAGGAGGACATAGTCGTTTTCGCCACGGGCATAGCCCTTCACCTCATCCTCCTCCTTCACCGGCTTGCGCGTGACCGCGTCGACATATTGCGAGACGACACGATTTCCTGTCTGCCTGTTCAAGGTGTGGAAGCGGACCTTCTCGCTCTCCGACGTTGCCGGGGACATTGAGACGGGGCAGGTGACCAGGGAAAGCTTCAGATAGCCTTTCCAATAGGGACGCGGTGCCATGATCGTTCTCCTCAGCCGGCTTTACGCCGTGCGGACGACGAGCCGCGCGCCTTCGATGCCGGGGCGCGCGCCGCGGGCTTGCGCGCGGCGCCCTTGTTGGCATTGGCGGCGGACCGCTTTGATTCACCGCCACCGGCCTTCAGCATCTTCGCACTTTCGCGCAGCGCGGCCAACAGGTCGTCCGGTTTGGAGACCTTGACCGCCTTGCGCTTCCGCAAGGCCTTTCCTTCGATTTTCGCCTTCACCAGTTCAGCGACCGCCGTCTCATAGCGATCGTCGAACGCGGCCGGGTCGAAGGTCCCCTTCTTGGTGGCGATGATGTGCTTGGCGAGATCGAGCATTTCGCCCTTGATCCGCAGCTTGGGTATCTCGTCGAAGGCCTTCTCGGAGGAGCGGACTTCGTAATCATACTGCATCGTGGTGGCGATCAGCCCTTTGCCATGGGTGCGGATCAGCACGGTGCGCATGCGGCGGAACAGGACCGTCCGCGCGACAGCGGCGACCTTCGACTTCTCCATCGCATCGCGCAACGCGGTGAAGGCGTCCGACGAAACCCGGTCGGTCGGCACGAGATAGTAGGGTTTGTCGAAATAGACGTCGTCAACGTCGGAGCAGGAGATGAAGGCTTCGATCTGCAGCGTCTTGCCGCTGTCCGGAATGGTAGCGGCCACCTCCTCCGGATCGATCATGATGTACTGGCCGTTCTCGATCTCGAAGCCCTTGGTCTGGTCCTCGCGCTCGACCTCCTTGCCGGTGCCGCTATCGACGAAGACACGATTGACGCGATTGCCGGTGCGGCGGTTGATCGTGTGAAACGAGATGCGCTCGGACGTGCTGGCGGCCGTGTATAGGCCGACACCGCAACTCACTTCGCCGAACTTGATGAAACCCTTCCGCTGAGCACGGTGACCGCCCATTCTTGAAAACTCCCGACTCGACGCAACCAAAGCGACTCAAGCGAATCACGAGCGAATTTGTTCCGAGTCGAAAAGAATCGGGAATCAATAAGTTAGACCGCTTGTCCCTCGCTCTTGACGGGTCTCGATCATGCCGTTGATTCGCTGCATCTTTCCGTCGTGGCGCGCGTTCCTTTAGGATCGCAACTAGAAGAAGCGTGACGGGTGATGCGATGGTCGAAGATGACGAGATTAGCGGTACAGCCGTGGAGGCCGACGAGCGCGCCACCGTCGCGTTTCGATTCGACCGGGTGACCGTGCAGCGGTTTCGCGAGGCTTTTCCGCGTGCTCGCTGGAGCGACCGGCGAAAGGCGTGGATCGTCCCCGGCACGACCGCGCGCCGGCGCATCGATCGCTGGCTGGCTAAGGAAGAATCCCGAGTCGATCCATACGCCGAGGCAAAGGGTAGGGACGCTTATGCGTTCGAGCCGATCCTCAGCCCCTATCTCAGCGTCGACAGGGACGGGTTTCGCATCCGAACGCCTTTTTCACGCAAACTCGTCGAGGAAATCCGGCAGGTTCCATTTGCCCGCTGGGATGGCGAGCATAAGGTCTGGCGTGTGCCGTTCGCTTCCTATGACGATCTTGTCGATCGTTGGGAGACTATCGAGGTGGAAGCGCTGCGAAATGAACCCGAAGAACGGCGCAAGCGGGCCGAGGCGCGCAAGGGAACCGACGAGGAAAGACTGTCCCGCCGCCGGGCGGCCGAGCGCAAGCGCCGTCGCATCCCTCTTCCAGGCGATGATTTGCCGCTGTTGGATCGGCCGCTTGCGACTAGGCTTTATGGGATCGTTGTCTTGATCGACATCACCGGTGAGCTGGTCGAGCGCGACGAGATTGCCGATCTCTATCCGGACGTCGCGGAAGATCATGTCTGGGTTCTATGGCGAACGCCTTCGCTGGAGGAGCTGGTGCAGACCTGGCCCTCGAAAAAGGCGCCGGAAGAGTATGAGCGCCTTCGTGGATGGTGGCTGCCGACTCTTGAGGAATTGCGCGAGGCGCGGCGAACCGCGAGGGCGCGCGAGCGCCGGGCGTGGCCGCAGCCGTTGGCCTGACGTCATTCCGATGGCGGCTCGATCTCCATTATAACCGGCGCGTGGTCGCTGGTATGCTTCCAGGTTCGCGGCGCGCGGCGGACGCTCGCCTTCTTCAGCCAGGGCGCAAGCGCCGGGCTGAGGAGGAGATGGTCGATGCGCAGGCCGGCGTCACGTTCGAAGGAGCCGCGCCAGTATTTCCAGAAAGTGTAGATGCGTTCCTTGGGGTGCAGGTGGCGGATTGCGTCGGTCCATCCCTGTGCGAGGAGATCGGCATAGGCTTTTCTGACCTCCGGTCGGAACAATGCGTCGTCGCGCCAGCGCTCCGGCGCGTAGACGTCGAGATCGGTCGGCATGACGTTGAAGTCGCCGATCAGCGCCACCGGCAGGTCGAGTGCGAGTAGGTCCGCCGCATAAGTCTGCAAACGCTCGAACCAGCGCAGCTTATAGTCAAACTTCTGGCCGGGCGCTGGATTGCCGTTCGGTAGGTATAGGCAGCCGATCAGGATGCCGTCGACAGCGGCCTCGATATAGCGACTATGGCGATCGTCGAGTTCTCCCGGCAGGCCGCGTCGCGTCAATACGGGCAACCTACCCTTTGCGAGGATCGCGACGCCGTTCCAGCTCTTCTGCCCCTCCCAGACGGCCTCGTAACCTTCCGCCTGCAGTTCGCGCAGAGGAAAGCGCTCGTTCGGTGATTTGAGTTCCTGCAGGCACACGATGTCGGGCGCATCTTCCCCCAGCCACCGAAGGAGGACGGGTAGATGGCCGTTGATGCCGTTGACGTTGTAGGTGGCGATTTTCATAAATTTCTCCTTCACCCGGTGATCAGGTGGAAGAGAAAACCGTCCATCAATTTCAAAAGTTCCGGCCGCGCATAGTGTCCAAACGGGCTGTGGTCTCTCGAAGCAGGGAACATAAATGGCGACCGCGAGTTTGGTGGTGAAGCCCCTTACCAACGGAGATAGGGATGCGTGACGACGCTGTACACCGTCCAATGCCGCCGCAACCCGCTCAGGAACAGGTTCCACCTGGTCTAACGAAAAACATGCAGCCTATTCCAGACCACGGTGAAGAAAGCTACGCAGGATCGGGGCACCTTAAACAGAAGGTGGCACTAATCACAGGGGCAGACTCGGGTATCGGCCGCGCTGTCGCGATCGCATTTGCGCGCGAGGGTGCCGACATCGTCATTTCTTATCAAAGCGAAGACGAGGATGCGAACGAAACGGCGCGGTGGGTTGAGGATGCGGGCCGACGAGCTGTTATCCTTCCTGGCGATATCACCAGCGAAGATCACTGCGAGCATCTCGTACGCCAGTGCCTGGAAAACTTCGGCCGGCTCGATGTTCTCGTGAACAATGCTGCCTTCCAGCGAACCTATGCTGACATTAGCGATATCAGCACCGAGGAATGGGATCGAACCTTTCGAACCAACATCTATGCGCCATTTTTTCTCGCGCGGGCGGCAATCCCGCACATGAAACCCGGAAGCGCAATTATCAACACGACATCGATTCAATCACGCCAGCCGTCGCCCCATCTCCTAGCCTACGCCGCAACGAAGGGCGCGATATCGAATTTTACCGCTGGCCTTGCCGAAATGGTCGCTGACAAGGGCATCCGCGTCAATGCAGTCGCACCGGGGCCGATATGGACACCGCTCATCCCCTCGACGATGCCGCCAGAAAAGACAAAGAGTTTCGGGAAGCAGGCGTTGCTTGGCCGCGCAGGCCAGCCCGCTGAACTGGCGGGAGCATTCGTTCTGCTCGCCTCTGATCTCGGCAGCTATATGACCGGTGCGATCATACCCGTCACGGGAGGTGAGATTATGATTTGAGCGAGGACATATGCGCACCACGAATTGGTCACTGAGACCTAGTCTCCAGCGTGCGCTTCCTCGATATCGATGTCATCTTGGTCATTGCCGAGAGGTAAGCGAGAGAAAAGCTTAATTTAGCTCCAGGCCTTCCCTGGAAAGTACGAAGTCGTACAAAGTTTCGCTAGAGGCAGTGGCCTGTTCTAACCGGGAGGCTCCGAGGTCAAAAAAATACGATACTGGAACCTCGAGAAATCGGGCGATGCTTTGCCAGCGGCTCGATCCGACGCTATCTACGCCCTTTTTCGTGCTTTTGCACCTGCTGAAACGTCCCCCCACCTCAGTGGGCAGTTTGGTTTGGCTAAAACTCAGCATTGCACGCCGCTGACGATTACGTCGACCGACCGTGATATCGATCGCATTGGGCGCTTTTGTCCGTGCGGTTTGCATAAGCGCTCTAAGGCCACGATGCATATGCAAACCATCTAGAGCGGCGAGGCGGTCAGCAGCAACGCGACCGGCACACTGATTGCAGACGCTGTCAAAGCCAGCATCGAGGCAATTTTAATTACTCGCGTCCGTCGGGCGCGCATTTCATCCCACTCGTACACCATAGGCATTCCTTCAAGACGTAAATGAAGCATTCGCGCCGGCCAGAGTCTATCTTGAAAATCGTTCGAACATCCCGACCCCCAAAATTCTTCCCATAGCAGAACCTGCTTTCTAGCAGTTCTAATTTGCGGGACGGCGGTCGAGGAACGATGTGGACGCATGATCAGTATGTCAAAGTTTAAAGCGGCGACGGTCGCGCTGGCGTAGGATCACATCATCCGGGGGTGGGCTGTTGCTGGAGTGTGTGTGCTTCAGCCAGCAGCAGTCGCGGCGAAAGGCCCGGTCCTGGAGGATCGGGCCTTTTGCCTGGCACGCCTTTCGCGGCGGTGCCTAATTGAGCCAGCTGGATGTTGCGTTCGGCCCGCGTGCCGGCGGAAACTATCTATAGTCACGTGGAGCGGCAATGTCTTGAAATAGTAACGAAGTCTCTTATCTGAAGCGCGCATTTTGGGAGGCGCACATGGATCATATTTTCGTCAAGACGGCATTTGAACCAGAGGAGCTACACGGCCTTAAACTGCTGTTCGACGAAATGACCGTGCAACCTTGGTTTGACGCCTCCGATGGCGCCAAGGAGGCCTTTGCCAAATATCTCATCGAAACATTTCCGGCCGGTGCCTTTGATGCAAAGAAGCATCGCTCGGTCGTCGAGGCGTCTGCGAGGATGTTCTACAGTCGAGACACGGCCGCTTAGATGCGAAAAGACGTAGCGGCCCGCTCCTTTTGAAGCGCCGCCAGCGCGAAGCAGTTTTCTGCAATTGGTCATCAGCGTCGGATAAGCTCCAGGGTGCGGCTGTCCGCCTCGCCGTCGAAGTAGCGTTCTAAGGCGATGCGAAACCGCGGAATAGTGTGGTCGCAAGCCTCGTAGAACAGCGTCATCGAGGAGCGGAACTTCTCGTCATCGGGCGAACCGAAGATGTTATGAGCGGTTCGACCGCGATTCGTGAGAACGGCATCTGTGACCTGCGCAAGGCGGTCTGCCAGGACAGGATGTTCGAGATAGGTCCGTGCTTCTTCCAATGATACAAATCCATAGAACTGGGCGGTCGGCGAACGGCCCAGTGCGCGCAGTTGCGGGAAGATGAACCAAATCCAGTGGGTCTCTTTGCGTCCCGCCCGCAGTTCGTCGAGGGCCGCAGGAAATGCGAGTTCCTGAGCGTCGACAAATCGTGAGAGCTTGAAAGGATCATGTCTATCCATCTAGGCCTCCAATCGTGCATCATACAAAAAACCGCCGGACGCGCGGGCTCGCATCCGCGTGCCGTCGGAACGACTGGTTGTCCTCTCGGAAGCGGAGACGAATTCACCATCCGTCCATCGGAGATAGTGCGGCACGACATGGCGGCAAGACGGGCACACCAATGGTGAGAACTCGCCATTGCAAAGCCCTTGGCCGAAACTATTTCCTCATCACGAATTGAGGGAGAAACCTGCGATGCGAGAAATTGCCATCGACATCCTGTCCGATGACGCTGTTGTAATTACACTGCCTCGGCGATGCTACGGGGGGAGCCAACCAGTGGTCTGCGCCTGCTGTGGTCAGGCTGGGCAGCCGATGGACGATGATGGGTGCGGGATCTGCGACGCCTGCCTCGAAACGCCTGTTCAGGTGTTGACCCATCCGGATGACCTTGATTTGTCGGATACCTTCCCCCATCCCTCGCTTACTACCCGCCGTCGATGACTGCCTGCAGCGACGATCCATCGTCGCGCGTTTGTAGTCCTCCGGGTCGGAAGGGCGCTCCCCGATAAGGGTCGAGCGCCCTTCTGACCTTGCCCCGTTGAAATAATCCATTTTGAAGTAAGCTCTGGCCCATTGAGAGGACCAGGGAATGAAGCGCAACC
>NZ_JBXARJ010000020.1:0-108893 GCF_058808115.1 Shinella sp. GW821-FHT11G07 | reverse complement strand
TTCGTTGGCCGCCAGAAGCGCCGCCGCTCTCGTTCGATGAGCGGGTTATAAGCCCACCCATGCGGACACGTCAACAGGCCATGTGACATTTTTTTGAAAATTTCTTCGGAAAAGCGTCATGCCCTTTCATTTCCCCCGGATTTCCGGGGCTTTCAGGCAAAGCGAGCAGCAAATAGCCGTGCTTGCCCTCAGAATTTCACATTCCGCACGTCTAGAGGGATGATGGAACCCGCGTGATTTGACTCGCATGCCCTCGTGCGTGCATGGTCGCGCGCTAACAACAAAAACCAGCACGACAGGGTGAAGCGCAATCGGCATGACCACTTCCCGGAACATGATCCGATCCCTCGGCAATGAACCCCCGATCCTCGCCGACGGGCGCAAGGCGCCCGACCGTCGCGAAATCTCCCTGCGCTGGCTCTCCGGCACCTTTCTCACCGGCATCACCTCTTCCATCCTTATGGGCGTCGCCCTCTTCGCCGCGCTCGATGGACGCCAGCAGCTCGCCATTCCGGCAGAGGCCTTTGCAGCACTCGCCACCCCGAACAAGGCCGGCGAAAGCGCAAAGCGCGGCGAGCGCGTCATCGAGACGTCGATCGTCGCAAAGCCCGCCGACAAGAAGATCATGGAAATCTCCACCATGATCCATGACGGCGAAAAAGAAGTGGTGCGCCGCCAACCCTTCGCCCATGTGAAGATGGCGCTTGCCGCAAACCACGCGACGGGTGACGACTATCCGCGCTTCGATCCGCTGGCGATCTTCTCCACCAATGGCAAGGATGCCGCCCCCGCCTCGCGCATGGGCACGATCTATGGTTCCGACGTGGAATCGGAAGTCGCACTCCAGACCGATGCCTTCCCGACCGGTGGCTCGGCACTCGACTATGCCGACCAGATGTCGATCGAGGAAGTCGAGGAGAATGTCCGCACCAACGGTTCGGTGCTGACGGACGGCAACTCGCAGGTCGCCTCGCTGTCCTATGTCGATCCACAGCGCTTCGCGTCCGATTCCTCCGAACTCGACCTGTTGCAGGGACTGACGGCGCGCATCGTCGAGGAAAACATGAGTGTATCGACCTTCGATACGCTGACCCCCGACGACACGGAATATGCCGACGACGTGATCCCCGTGCGTCGCGCCGCCGAAATCGGCGAGATCATGACGGCCGCCGGTTACACCAAAGCACAGGCCGACGACCTTTCCGCCTATCTCGAAGGTCAACTCGGCAGCAACGAACTTGCCGAAGGCGACGTGCTGCGCATCTGCATTTCGCAGAAGGGCAAGGAAGCGAGCATCGTTCGGGCCAGCGTCTATTCGCGCGGCCACCATGTGATGACGGCAGCCCTCGATGATAGCGGCCGGTTCGTCAGCGGCGCCGAACCACCGGTGCTCGATGCCGTGGCGACGGCCTTCGACGACGATGGCCGCCCCGCAATCATCGCCGGACGCGATCTGCCGCGTGTCTATGACGGCATCTATCGCGCGGCGCTGTCCTACGGCATGGGCAAGGACATGACGGCGGAGGTCATTCGCATCCTCGCCAGCAATGTCGATTTCCAGGCACAGCTTCGCCCGAGCGATACGCTTGAAGCTTTCTTCTCCGTCACCGATGAAAAGGGCACGGCGACGGAGGAGTCCGAAATTCTCTTCCTGGACGCCAAGTTCGGCGACACGGAAACCCGCGTCTACCGCTTCCAGAATGCGGAAGACGGTGCGGTCGACTATTACGACCAGGACGGCAAGAGCATCCGGCAGTTCCTGCTGCGCAATCCGGTCCCGAACGGCACGTTCCGGTCCGGCTTCGGCATGCGGCGCCACCCGATCCTCGGCTTCTCGCGCATGCATACCGGCGTCGACTGGGCAGCCCCCCGCGGCACGCCGATCATCGCCGCCGGCAATGGCGTGGTCGAAAAGGCAGGCTGGGATTCCGGCGGCTACGGCAACCAGACGCTGATCCGCCATGCCAACGGCTATGTCTCGTCCTACAATCACCAGAGCGCGATCGCCAAAGGCGTCAAGCCGGGGGTAAAAGTGCGCCAGGGCCAGGTCATCGGCTTCGTCGGCACGACCGGCCTTTCAACCGGCCCGCACCTGCACTACGAGCTGATTGTCAACGGCAACAAGGTGGACGCACTGAAAATCCGACTGCCCGGCGGCAAGTCGCTCGAAGGCAAGGCCCTTGCGCAGTTCGAGATCGAACGCAAGCGTATCGACGACCTCTTGGGCCGCGGCGAAGGATCGACGGAAGTCGCCGAGACACACTGACCGCTTCGCTTCAGATTGACGGAAACAAAAAGCGCGGGCCGAGACCCGCGCTTTGCTTTTTCTTAGGTCAGTGACCGGCCTTAGGCGGCCTTGCTTACCGTCGCCGTGCGCGGCGAGAAGAGCAGCCGGTCGGACCCGGCGGTTACCTTGACGTTCGAACCGTCCGGAATATCGCCGGAGAGGATCTTCTCTGCCAACGGATCCTGAAGGTGCTTCTGGATCGCCCGCTTGAGCGGACGCGCACCATAGACCGGATCGTACCCCTTCTCGGCCAGCCAATGCACGGCATCCTCGTCGAGATCGAGAGCGATCTTGCGATCCACCAACAGCTTGCGCAGGCGCTCCAGCTGGATGGCGACGATGGCGCCCATTTCCGACCGCTTGAGACGGTGGAACAGGATGATCTCGTCGACCCGGTTCAGGAACTCCGGCCGGAAGGCCATCTTGACGACATCCATCACCTGGTCGCGAACACTGTCACTGTCCTCGTTCTCGCCGAGCGCCGTCAGATATTCGGCACCGAGGTTCGAAGTCATGATGATCATCGTGTTGCGGAAGTCCACGGTGCGGCCCTGGCCATCGGTCAGGCGACCGTCATCGAGAACCTGCAGCAGTACGTTGAAGACATCCGGATGCGCCTTTTCGATCTCGTCGAACAGCACGACCTGGTAGGGCCGGCGGCGGACGGATTCGGTCAGCGCACCGCCTTCCTCATAACCGACATAGCCTGGAGGCGCACCGATCAGCCGGGCCACGGAGTGCTTCTCCATGTATTCCGACATATCCATGCGCTGGATCGCCGTCTCGTCATCGAACAGGAAGCGGGCGAGCGCCTTGGTCAGCTCCGTCTTGCCGACGCCGGTCGGGCCGAGGAAGATGAACGAGCCGATCGGCCGATGCGGATCCTGAAGGCCGGCACGCGACCGGCGGACGGCACGGGAGACCGCCTGAACGGCGTCGCCCTGGCCGACGACCCATTTCGCGAGCTCGTCTTCCATGCGCAACAGCTTGTCGCGCTCGCCTTCCAGCATCTTGTCGACCGGAATACCGGTCCAGCGCGACACGATATGGGCGATGTTGTCAGCCGTCACGACTTCCTGCACCATCGGATCGACGTCACCGGCATCGCGGCCTTCGGCGTCCTCCAGCTCCTTTTCGAGCTTCGGAATGATCCCGTAGGCAAGCTCGCCGGCGCGCTGGAACTCGCCCTTGCGCTGGGCAATGGCCAGTTCGTTGCGCAGCTCGTCAAGCTGGCGCTTCAGGTCGGCGGCGCGGCCGAGCTTCGACTTTTCCGCCTGCCAGCGCACAGTCAGCGCATCGGCCTGCTCTTCAAGCGCGGTAAGGTCGAGTTCGAGCTTTTCGAGCCGATCCTGCGACGAGCGGTCGGTTTCCTTCTTCAGGGCCTCGCGCTCGATCTTCAGCTGGATGATGCGACGATCGAGTTCGTCGAGCTCTTCCGGCTTGGAATCCACCTGCATACGCAACCGCGCGGCGGCTTCATCCATCAGGTCGATGGCCTTGTCCGGCAGGAAGCGATCAGTGATGTAGCGGTTGGAGAGCGTCGCGGCAGCAACGATCGCCGCATCGGCGATGCGGACCTTGTGGTGCTGCTCGTACTTCTCCTTCAGTCCACGCAGGATCGAGATCGTGTCCTCGACGGTCGGTTCTTCCACCATGACGGGCTGGAACCGGCGGGCAAGGGCTGCGTCCTTCTCGACATGCTTGCGGTATTCATCGAGCGTGGTCGCGCCGACGCAGTGCAGTTCGCCACGGGCAAGCGCGGGCTTCAGGAGGTTGGAGGCGTCCATCGCCCCTTCCGCCTTGCCGGCGCCGACCAGCGTGTGCATCTCGTCGATGAACAGGATGATCTCGCCGTCTTCCGCCTGCACTTCGGTAAGCACGGCCTTGAGGCGTTCCTCGAATTCACCGCGATATTTCGCACCGGCGATCAGCGCACCCATGTCGAGCGCCATCAGCGTCTTGTCTTTTAGGCTCTCCGGCACGTCGCCATTGACGATGCGCAGCGCCAGGCCCTCGGCGATCGCCGTCTTGCCTACGCCGGGCTCACCGATGAGAACCGGGTTGTTCTTCGTGCGGCGCGACAGCACCTGGATCGTGCGACGGATTTCATCATCGCGGCCGATCACCGGGTCGAGGCGGCCTTCGCGCGCATCGGCCGTCAGGTCACGGGCGAATTTCTTCAGCGAATCGAAACCCTGCTCGGCGCTTGCCGTATCGGCGGTGCGGCCCTTGCGGATATCGTTGATGACCTGGTTGAGCTTGGTCGGCGTGATACCGGCCTTCGCCAGGATCTCGGACGTTGCTGCGGATTTTTCGATCGCGAGTGCCAAAAGCAGGCGCTCCACGGTGACAAAACTGTCGCCGGCCTTCTTGGCAGCGTCTTCGGCGGTCGAGAAGACCTTGGCGAGCGGCTGCGAAAGATAGACCTGCCCATTGCCGCCGGTGGTTTTCGGCTGCTTGGCAAGGGCGGCGTCGTTGGCGGTGCGCGCGTCGCGTGCGCTGCCACCGGCCCGTTCGATCAGGGATGCAGCCATGCCCTGCTCGTCATCGAGCAGCACCTTCAGAACGTGTTCCGGCGTGAATTGCGGATGGCCGTCCGCAAGCGCCTTCGTCTGGGCGGATTGCAGGAATCCGCGGACGCGCTCGGAGTATTTTTCAATGTTCATCATCTACCTCCAGTACTCGGCCGGCCCTTCAAGGCACCGGTCGACGATTAGGATAAGGCTCCCATCAAGGCGAACCTTTCATGCGTGCGGTGCCTTGGTCTGTGACCAGGCAACCGCCTGATGGGAATATGGTGGAGGGATTTTCCAAATTAAAGGGAGGCTTGAACCGCGCATGGCGATTTTTCGCGGCACACCTTCCAAAACGCAAGAACCCGGCTCAAGGCCGGGTTCTTCGATGCATGGCAGAAGGTGTTATTCCGACGCTTCGAGCGCCGGAGCATCTTCGCCGGCGGGCTGCGCATCGCCGCCTTCGGCAGCGGCTTCGCCACGGCGCGGACGACGCGGGCGTGCCGCAGTGCGGCGGCGCGGTGCGCGGCCGGCGGGAGCAGCCGCTTCCTCTTCGAGCGAGACTTCGGCCGGCGTGCCTTCGATCACCGGCTGCGGGCCGGAACCATCGATGACGGGCTGTTCGACCGGGGCGGCCACCTGGGCAACAACGGCAACGGGTGCCGGCTCATCAACGGCCGTCGAATCGACTTCGTCCTGATCGCGGTCGTATCCGTCCCGATCATTATAGTCATTGCGGTCGGTGTTGTCGGACCGTTCATCGCGCGGGAAGCGCTCCTGCATCTGCGCCTGTGCGGCGGCGATGATGCGGTTGTAGTGCTCGGCGTGCTGGAGATAGTTCTCCGCAATCACGCGGTCGCCAGCACTCTGGGCATCCCGGGCAAGCGTCGAGTACTTTTCCGCGATGTGCTGGGCGGTGCCCCTGATCTTCACATCCGGACCTGAACTGTCATAGGTCCGCGTCAGGGGATTTCCGCCCTTCCGCTGATTGTTGTGATTGCTGCTAGTGCTGTTGTTATTGTTATTGTTATTGTTGTTATTACGCCCGCGGCCGCGCTTGTTTTGCTGTCCTGGCCTCATATGTCACTCACCTAACGTATCGTGTCTTGATGATCATGTGTCTGCACGCTTGATCGGGACACGCCAGATCAAGCATCCTTACCCGCGGGCAAACCACGCCGGTCGGTGGTCCTGTCGCCGTAAGACGTCAAATTAACAGGTACCCGCACAGGGCAGTCTTCAATCCTAGCAACTCTTCAGAGAGAGAAACCCTCGAGATCGGGTCATGCAGCAACGAATCTCTGTGCTATGACCTCTTGCCCAGTGCGTGCCCGCAACGTATCCCGCTTCCTTCACAATTCCAAGCCTTTTCTTTGCGGCTGCGGAATTTGCTGCGCTGCCGCAGAAAAGCTTACAGTAAGACCGCTTTTGAAAAGACGAGGACGCGATCGTTGCCGCCAAGATCCTCGACCGCCGCAATCCGCGCAAAACCGTTTTCGCGCATGATCGCGGTGACCTGATCCTTCTGGTCGTAACCGATTTCGTAAGCCACCAGGCCGTTTTCCCGAAGATGATCGCCCGCCCCGGCGGCAATGGCACGGTAGGCATCGAGCCCATCTTCGCCGCCATCCAGCGCCAGTATCGGATCGTAGAGCCGGACTTCATCGTCCAGCGTTCCGACCACCGAACGGACGATATAGGGCGGATTTGACACGATGATGTCGAACGCGCCGGCTATGGCGGCAAACCAGTCGCTCTCAATTGTCTCAAAGCGGTCGGCGACCCCATTTAGTTCGGCATTGCGCTTTGCCGTTTCAAGGGCGCCAGCTGAAAGATCGGCCCCAACGCCGCTCGCGCCCGGCACCAGGTCGAGCAGCGCGAGACAGATCGCACCCGTTCCCGTGCCGAGATCCAGGATACGGCAGCGGCCCGTCTCGGCAAGGATGCGCTGTGCATGCGGCACGAGCGTATCGACGAGGATTTCGGTATCCGGCCTTGGCTCCAGCGTTTCGGACGAAAGCGCGAGGTCTAGCCGCGAGAAAGCCCGGTGGCCGAGGATGCGGTGCACCGGCTCACGCCTGATGCGCCGTTCGATAGCATCATCGATCACCTGCCGTTCCGCCCGATCGAGTATCCGGCCGCCTTCGGTTATGAAAGACGTCGATGTCAAAGCAAGCAGGCCCATGATCAAGGCCCGCGCATCTCCGGCGGCATCATTGACGCCCGCTTCGGACAGTCGACGGCGCGCCGCCAACAGCACCTCGGCGAGCGTGTTGCCGCTCATCGGCCCTGTTCGCCAAGCTGCGCCAATTGACCGGCCTGATAGTCGGCGACCAGCGCATCGACGATTTCATCGATCTCGCCGATCATCATCCGATCGAGCTTGTAGAGCGTCAGGTTGATGCGGTGGTCGGTCACGCGGCCCTGCGGGAAATTGTAGGTGCGGATGCGCTCCGAGCGATCCCCCGAACCAACCTGGCTCTTGCGGTCGGCGGAGCGTTCGTTGTCCGCGCGCTGGCGCTCGATGTCGTAGAGCCGTGAACGCAGAACCTGCATCGCCTTGGCGCGGTTCTGGTGCTGCGATTTCTCCGAGCTCGTGACGATCAGGCCCGTCGGCAGGTGCGTGATACGCACGGCCGAGTCCGTCGTGTTGACGTGCTGGCCGCCGGCGCCGGACGAGCGCATCGTGTCGATACGAATGTCTTCCGGCCGGATTTCGATGTCGATCTCCTCCGCCTCCGGCAGCACGGCAACCGTCGCCGCCGACGTATGGATACGTCCACTCGCTTCCGTTTCCGGAACGCGCTGGACGCGGTGCACGCCCGATTCGAACTTCAGCTTGGCGAAAACGCCGCGGCCGGTGATCGTCGCGATGATTTCCTTGAAACCGCCGGCCTCGCCCTCGCTCGACGACAGAACCTCGACCTTCCAGCCATTGGCCGCGGCATAGCGCTCGTACATGCGGAAAAGGTCGCCGGCGAAGAGTGCGGCTTCGGAGCCGCCCGTGCCGGCTCGGATTTCGAGGATCGCGCTCTTTTCGTCGGCGGCATCCTTGGGGAGAAGCAGGATCTGCATCTCCTTTTCCAGCCCCTCAAGACGCTCCTTCAGCTCCGGCAGTTCCATGTCCGCAAGATCGCGCATCTCGCGGTCGGTCGTCTTGTCGTCGAGCAGCACCTCGAGGTCGGCAATCTCGCCGCTCACCTTCTGGTACTCGCGGATCTTCGTCACGACCGGCTGAAGCTCGGAATATTCCGAGGCTAGACGCACATAGGTCTCCGAATCTGGACCCGCCGACATACGCGCCTCGATCTCGCCGAAACGGCGTTCGAGTTCACGCATCTTTTCAACGGGAAGCTTCGCCACCGTTCAAACTCCAATCAAATCTTTAAAACGGGATGCCGTTCTCAGCCGCGAAATCGGTGAGAATCTGGCGGATCGAAGCCGTCGGCTTCAAATCGTCCAACGCCGGCATCAGCACCGCTTCGAGTTTTGCGGCATCAAGCGACAGCAGCATCGACTTCACCGGACCGATCGCCGCCGGCGACATGGAAACGGAGCGGAAACCGATGCCAAGCAGCGCCATGGCGGAGATCGGCTTGCTCGCCATTTCGCCGCACAGCGTCACGGACGTATCGTTGCGCACGCCGGCGCGCACGATATCGCGCAGGATACGCAGGAACGGGCGGCCAAGCGTGTCGAAGCGATCGGAGACGCGGGCATTGCCGCGGTCGACCGCCATCGCGAACTGGAAGAGATCGTTCGAGCCGACGGAAACGAAATCGACCTCGGCCATCAGCTCGTCGAGCTGCCACAGCAGCGCCGGCACTTCCAGCATCGCGCCGAATTGCAGCTTCTTCGGCAGCTGTTCGCCGAGCTTCGACTGGCGCTGGATTTCCTTCTGGAGAAGGTCACGAACCTCCTTCAGCTCGGAAACCTCGGTCACCATCGGCAGCATCATGCGCAGATCGGCGCCCGCCGCGGCGCGCAGCATGGCGCGCAGCTGGGTGCGCAGCAGGCCCGGGCGATCGAGCGACAGGCGGATGGCCCGCCAGCCGAGCGCGGGGTTTTCTTCCTCCGCCGCGCGGAAATAGGGCACGACCTTGTCGCCGCCGATATCGAGCGTACGGAACGTCACCGGACGGCCGCCTGCCTGCTTCAGGACATTGCGGTAGAACGCTTCCTGCTCCTCCGCCTTCGGCATGGTCGAGGCGATCATGAACTGCAGCTCGGTGCGGAACAGGCCGATGCCGGAGGCACCTGATTCGTTGAGATGCGGCAGGTCGACCAGCAGACCGGCATTCATCTGCAGATTGATCGCCTGTCCGTCCCGCGTCACCGGTTCGACGGCGCGCAGCGCACGGTACTGCTCCTGCCGGCGGGCCCGGAAACGGACCTTCTCCTCATAGGAGCGCTGAAGATCCTGCAACGGCCGCAAGTGTATGCGTCCGTCCTCGCCGTCGACGATGATCGGATCGCCATTTTCAGCAAGCGCCACCGCGCCCGCCGCCTGGCCAACCACCGGAATGCCCATGGCGCGTGCCACGATCACCACATGGCTGGTAACGGCGCCATCTTCCAGCACGAGGCCGCGCACATTCTCACGCGGATAATCGAGCAGTTCCGCAGCGCCCATGGCACGGGCGACGACGATCGCATCGTTCGGGAAGTTGCTGGCGGAGAGTTTCGCGCCGTAGCCGGTCAGCTGCCGCAGCAGGCGGTTGGCCAGGTCGTCGAAATCATGCATGCGCTCGCGCAGATAGGGATCCGTCAGGCGGATCATGCGCGCCTTGGTCTCGCTCTGCACGCGTTCGACCGCCGCTTCCGCCGTCAGGCCGTTGCGGATCGCCTCTTCGAGCTTTCTGACCCAGCCGCGGTCATGCGCGAACATGCGGTAGGTTTCCAGCACCTCGCGATGCTCGCCCTCCATCGAAATTTCGCGGCGCGACAGCATGTCGTCGATCGAGATGCGCAGCGAGCCGAGCGCTTCGGCCAGTCGACCGAGTTCGTGTTCGGAATCCTCGTTGAGCAGGTTGGTGACGACGATGCGTGGCTCGTGCAGCACGACATAGCCAAGGCCGATGCCCTCGCCAAAGCTCGAACCCTCGATCGAAACGGGGCGCGACAGGTCCAGCTCGAGGCCGGGCTTGGTGAGCTTCTTCAGCTCGCCGGTCGCCACCATTTCCGCAATCACCATCGCTGTCGTTTCGAGCGCCTCCACCTCGTCTTCGCGGTAGGTGCGGCTCGCCTTGTTCTGCACGACAAGCACGCCGAGCGCCCTGCCGGTTCGCAAGATAGGAACGCCGAGGAAGGAGTGGTAGATCTCCTCGCCCGTTTCCGGCAGATAGGTGAAGGCGGGATGGGACTGGGCGTCGGAAAGGTTCAGCGGCCGGGCGGATGCGGCAATCGTGCCGACGAGGCCCTGGCCCATTTTGAGCTGGGCCAGGTGAACGGCGCCGGGATTGAGACCTTCGGTCGCATAGAGTTCAAGGACACCGTCGGAGCGCAGCACATAGACCGAGCACACTTCCGCGACCATGTTCTGCGCGATCTGGCGCACGATCTGGTCAAGGCGCTCCTGTGGCTCGAGCGGCTCCGCCATCAGTTCGCGTAGCCGCTTGAGAAGAACGCGCGGACCCGCGGAGAGATCTCTCATCGCGTGGCGTCTCCCGAAAATGACGTTACCTCACCAGCGCTTGTCTGCGCTGGCGATCACAAGATCGGCGCCGACTCGGCTGGTCATTACTTCTTATCGAGACCGTAGACGGAATGCAAAGTCCGAACAGCGAGTTCGGCATAGGCACCGTCGATCAGGATGGAAATCTTGATCTCGGAGGTGGTGATCGCCTTGATGTTGATGCCCTTGTCAGCCAGCGCCCGGAAGGCGGAAGCTGCGACACCCGCATGGCTGCGCATGCCGATGCCGATGACAGAGACCTTTACGAGGCCTGTCTCGTGCTGGATCACGTCGAAACCGACCTGTTCCTTGGCGCCTTCGAGAACCCTGAGCGCCTTCTCCATGTCACCGGACGGCACGGTGAAGGTCATGTCGGTCTTCGAGCCGTCCTCGGAAATGTTCTGGACGATCATGTCGACATTGATATGGGATTCGGCAAGCGGGCCGAAGATCGCGGCCGAAACACCCGGCCGGTCGGCGACGCGGCGGAGCGAGATCTGCGCTTCATCCTTGGCATAGGCGATGCCGGTTACGACTTCCTGTTCCACGATCTCATCCTCATCACAAATCAGCGTACCGGGCGGGTTCAGAAGATCGCCCATGCCCGGCGCATCGGGGTCCTCGAAAGAGGAGCGAACGAAGGTGCGCACCTTGTGCACCATGGCGAGCTCGACCGAGCGCACCTGCAGTACCTTGGCGCCGAGGGACGCCATTTCGAGCATTTCCTCGAAGGCGATCTTCTTCAGGCGGCGGGCCTTCGGCTCGATGCGCGGGTCGGTCGTGTAGACGCCATCGACGTCGGTATAGATATCGCAGCGGTCCGCCTTGACGGCAGCGGCAATGGCGACGGCAGACGTGTCCGAGCCACCACGACCGAGCGTGGCGACGCGGTTGTCCGGGCCAAGCCCCTGGAAGCCGGCGACGACGGCAACCTGGCCCTCGGCCATGCGGCGGATGATTTCCGTGCCGTCGATATCGAGAATGCGGGCCGCACCATGTGCGCTGTCGGTCTTGATCGGGATCTGCCAGCCCTGCCAGGAGCGCGCATTGATATCCATCGACTGGAGCGCGATGGCCAGAAGCCCGGCCGTCACCAGTTCGCCGGAGGCGACGATGGCATCGTATTCGCGCGCATCGTAGAAGGGCGAATTGGCGCCCGTAACCTTGGGCATGCCCTGCACCCAGCCGACGAGTTCGTTCGTCTTGCCGGACATGGCGGAAACGACAACGGCCACCTCGTGGCCGGCAGTGACTTCACGTTTCACATGGCGGGCCACATTGTGGATACGGTCGAGGTCAGCGACGGACGTTCCGCCGAATTTCATCACGATGCGTGCCATGAGTGTATACCGCTATTCCATATATACGCGCGAGCGCGCGGGAGAAACCGCGGGGTCTCTTAGCGGAAGACCCCGCGGTGTGCAATGCATGGAATCCGGCAAAAGATTTGGGCGGCACGCTCAGCCCTTGCGGCCGATCCGGTAAACGAAGGCGGGCGGCACATTGCGCAGCGTGCCGCCGACCCTGACTGCCGACAATCCGAGACTGTCGAGCACGGCGCGCGGCACCGGGCACCGAAGGCCATAGGTGAACTGATAGAGCGCCGCGCCCGCGCCAAGCCGGGCAAAGGTGCCCTCGAGGATCGCATGAACCGTCTGCGGTCGCATCGAGAGCAGCGGCAGGCCGCTGATGGCGCCGCCCGCCGCCTCCGGGCAGAACCGCGCGACATCCGTCGCATCGATGCAGGCGATCTTCGCCTTCGGGAAACGCTGCTGGAGGAGGGCTGCAAATTCCGCCCCCTTCTCGACGAGCAGGATGTCCTCCTCCGCAACGCCGCGCCGCAGCAATGCGCGTGTGAAAACGCCAGTGCCCGGGCCGAATTCGATGACACGACCCGTTTCCGGTCCGATTTCGCGCACGATAAGGTCCGCCAGCGCCTTGCCCGACGGCGTGATCGAAGCGACCCGCAGCGGATCGCGGATCCACGCTCGGAAGAAATGGCAGCCATCCATCGTCAGTTCGGTCATTGTACGCGCTCCGGTCTCGCAGGGAAGGTCAAATGGGTCAGGTCTTCGGAAAGCCGCCAGAACCTTGCGGCAAGCTCGGGATCGGTCGCTGCGGGCAGCGGATGCACCAGGGACGGCGAACCGCGCATCTCGCGAAAACCATCCGGGCCGATGAATTCGCCGCCGAAAAGTCCCGCGGCGGTGGCCGCATAGAGCTGGTTCAGCACACCCTGCTCGGCATTCTGCGCGAGGAACCGGTTGCCGATGCGCATGAAGAGGCGCAGCACGCCGGAGGTCGCGTTGGTCTGGAGATTGGTATCGGAATAGCCGGGATGGGCGAGAAGGCTGATGATCGGCAGGCCGGCCGCCTTCACGCGCCGGTCGAGTTCCAGCGCAAACAGCGCATTGGCGAATTTCGACTGGGCGTAGAAGGCCATGCGGCCGTAGCTTTTTTCGCCTGTCAGGTCCTCGAAATGGATGCGCCCGCGGCGATGCAGTTCCGAACTCACGGTCACCACCCGCGCATTGCTCGATGCGGAAAGCAATGGCAGAAGCCGCAACGTCAGGGCAAAATGGGCGAGGTGATTGACGCCGAACTGGGTCTCGTGCCCCTGCCGCGTCAGTCCGTGCGGCGGCATCATGACGCCGGCATTGTTGATCAGGAGATCGAGCGGCCGACCGTCGGCGAGGACCGTATCGGCGAAGGCAGACACGTCGTCGAGGTCGGCAAGATCGAGCCGCCGCAGCTCGACCGCTGCATCGGGTAGCTCGGTGCGGATACGGGCCAGCGCCAGCTGCCCCCTGCCCTCGTCACGCGCGGTCATCAGGACCCGCGCGCCCTTCTTCGCCAATTCCCGCGCCGTCAAAAAGCCGAGGCCGCTGTTGGCCCCGGTAACGACCGCAAATCGCCCGGCCTGCTCAGGCATATCGGAGAGCGTCCACGGTTTGGTACCGGCCTCGCGATCCGTGGTTGCCATGCCGTCTGTGCGCATTATGATACCTCGGACAAATCTGAACAGTGTTTACATTCTGCTAGCGCATAATCTTTACACTGTAAAGATAACAATCGCGTGAGACCGACGATGAACGAGAAAAAGACCGCCGAACGCGGCTATCACCACGGCGACCTGCGTGACGCGCTGATCAGGGCTGCCGATGCGCTTCTGGCCGAACGGGGCCTGGAGGGATTTACGCTGCGCGAAACCGCGCGCCGCGCCGGCGTCTCGCCGGCAGCCCCATCCCATCATTTCGGCGGCACGGCAGGCCTGCTGACGGAAGTTGCAGCACTCGGCTACCAGGAGCTCGCCAATCGCCTGGCCAGGGCGGGCGAAACGGGGACAGCCGCCGATCGCCTCAAGGCCCAGGGTGTTGCCTATGTGCGCTTCGCCGTGGATTTTCCCGGCCGCTTCCACCTGATGTTCCGCCACGACCTCCTGGTGAAGGAGCAGCCGTCGCTGGAACAGGCGACCGGACAGGCGTGGGATGCGCTGGAAAAAACCGTGCTGGCCATTCGTGGACAGCCCGAAGGCGCCGAACTCGATGCGGAGGGCGAGGCCATGCTGATCGGCATCTGGTCGACGGCGCATGGATTTGCCCACCTGACGCTCGACAAGAAACTCGCGCGCATCGACGCGTGCGGCGGCAGCGAAGCCGACATGCTGGAGACCATGTTCCCCGCCATCATCGATACGCTCTGGGTGAAAAAGCTCGGCTGAGACAAAAAGGCCCGCGCACCTTTCGGCACGCGGGCAAGGGGATCGGATGATGGTGGTTGCGGGCGCGCGAACGCCCGCTTACCGTCTTGCGTTACTTCTGCCAGCTCTTGACGAGTTCGTCATAGTTGACGGTGAGCGGCTTTTCCTTCTCGTTCTCGATCTTGAGCTGCGGAGCAAGGTTGCCCTTTGCGGCGGCATCCTTGTTCCAGTACTCAAGATCATGCTCTTCGGCGAGCTTCGGGCCGATATCGCCCTGGACGCCGGCGCGCTCGAGGCGTTCAAGCACCTTTTCTTGCTCGGCGCACAGCGAGTCCATCGCTTCCTGTGCGGTCTTGGCACCCGACGACGCATCGCCGATCGCCTGCCACCACAGCTGGGCCAGCTTCGGATAGTCCGGGATGTTCGTACCGGTCGGCGACCACTGCACGCGGGCCGGCGAACGGTAGAACTCGATCAGACCACCGAGCTTGGGTGCGCGTTCCGTAAACGACGGATGAGCGATCGAGGATTCGCGGATGAGCGTCAGGCCGGTATGGCTCTTCTTGACGTCAACCGTCTTGGAGACCACGAACTGCGCATAGAGCCAGGCGGCCTTGGCGCGGTCGTCCGGGGTGGACTTCAGAAGCGTCCAGGAACCCACATCCTGGTAACCGAGCTTCATGCCGTCCTTCCAGTAGACGCCATGCGGCGACGGCGCGAAACGCCACTTCGGCGTGCCGTCCGCGTTGACGACCGGCAGACCATCCTTCACGAAGTCGGCGGTGAACGCCGTATACGTGAACATCTGCTGGGCGATCTCGCCCTGCGAGGGAACCGGGCCGGATTCCGAGAAGGTCATGCCCTGGGCGGAGGCCGGTGCATAAGCCTTCAGCCAGTCGAGATACTTCTGGATGGCATAGACCGAAGCCGGGCCGTTGGTGTCGCCGCCGCGCGCAACGCACGAGCCGACCGGACGCGACTTCTCGTCGACCTTGATGCCCCATTCGTCGACCGGCAGACCGTTCGGCAGGCCCTTGTCGCCGTTGCCGGCCATCGACAGCCAGGCGTCGGTGAAGCGCCAGCCGAGCGACGGGTCCTTCTTGCCGTAGTCCATGTGGCCATAGACCTTCTTGCCGTCGATCTCGCGGCCGGTGAAGAACTCGGCGATGTCCTCGTAAGCGGACCAGTTGACCGGAACGCCGAGGTCGTAGCCGTACTTCGCCTTGAAGTCGGCCTTGTTCTTCTCGTCGTTGAACCAGTCATAGCGGAACCAATAGAGGTTCGCGAACTGCTGGTCGGGCAGCTGGTAGAGGTCGCCATCCGGAGCGGTGGTGAACTTCAGGCCGATGAAGTCCTCGAGGTCGAGACCCGGATTGGTGACGTCCTTGCCTTCGTTGGCCATCCACTTGGTGAGCGAACGGGCCTGCTGGTAGCGCCAGTGCGTGCCGATGAGGTCGGAATCGTTGACATAGGCGTCATAGACGTTTTCGCCCGACTGCATCTGGGTCTGAAGCTTTTCGACGACATCGCCCTCACCGATCAGGTCGTGGGTGATCTTGATGCCGGTGATCGCGGTAAAGGCCGGAGCCAGCACCTTCGATTCGTATTCATGCGTGGTGATCGTTTCGGAGACGACCTTGATTTCCATGCCGGCAAACGGCTTGGCTGCGTCGACGAACCACTGCATTTCCGCTTCCTGGGCGGTGCGGTCGAGCGAGGACATGTCGCCGATTTCCGCGTCCAGGAACTTCTTGGCAGCATCCATGTCCGCAAATGCGGAACCGGTAAACGCCAGCAGCATGGCCGCCGTCGTCGTCAGAAGTTGCTTTCGCATATTGATCCTCCCTTAGGGTTTTGCGATTGCATGCGATGAAGACCCCATTTCTCCCCGGGGCCTCCCTTCCCGATTGCCTAGACGAAGCGGAACACGCCGATGGCGTAGACCACGGACAAGGCAAGAGCCCACCACAGGTTGGCGCCGATCAGCCCCAACCATGCGAGATGAATGAACGCCGAGCCGAGCAGCGACACGAACAGCCGGTCGCCGCGGGTCGTCTCGAAGCGCAGGATGCCGACGCGCGGATTGCCGCCGGGGCTGGCATATTCCCAGACGCCCATCAGCGCGATCAGCGTGAAGATCGTCAGGAAGAACATCGCCGTCGGGAACGACCAGGCCATCCAGCCGCCGGTGATCAGCGGCGCGAAGAAGTCGCGCTCGCCGTCCTTGACCGGAAGCCCGAGGAACAGGGCGCCGGCGATGACGACATAGAGGACGAGCACGGCAGCGAGTGCGACGGGCCAGCGCGTGTTGCGATTGACGATGGCAGTCATCAGACCCTCCCCAGGGCAAAGCCCTTGGCGATGTAATTGCGAACGAAGTAGATGACGAGCGCGCCGGGGATGATGGTCAGCACGCCGGCAGCGGCGAGCACGCCCCAGTCCATGCCCGAGGCCGAGACCGTGCGCGTCATCGTGGCGGCGATCGGCTTGGCATCCGTCGTCGTCAGCGTTCGGGCGATCAGGAGTTCGACCCAGGAGAACATGAAACAGAAGAAGGCGGCGACACCGATGCCGGACGCGATCAGCGGCACGAAGATCTTGGCGAAGAATTTGGGGAACGAATAACCGTCGATATAGGCGGTCTCATCGATCTCCTTCGGCACGCCCGACATGAAGCCTTCGAGGATCCACACGGCAAGCGGCACGTTGAACAGGCAATGCGCGATCGCAACGGCAATATGCGTGTCGATCAGGCCGAAGGCCGAATAGAGCTGGAAGAACGGCAGCGCGAAGACGGCCGGCGGCGCCATGCGATTGGTCAAGAGCCAGAAGAACAGGTGCTTGTCGCCGAGGAACCGGTAGCGCGAGAAGGCGTAGGCCGCCGGCAGCGCTACCGAGACCGAGATCAGCGTGTTCAAGACCACGTAGATGATCGAGTTGATATAGCCGGAATACCAGGCCGGATCGGTGAAGATTACGGTGTAGTTGCGGAGCGTCGGGTTGACCGGCCAGAGCGAGAACGCCCCGGTGATCTCCGCATTCGTCTTGAAGCTCATGTTGACGAGCCAATAGATCGGCAGCATCAGAAAGACGATATAGAGCGTCGGAACCAGCCAGGACAGGCTGCGCTTGCTGTTGGCGCCAGCCCGGCTGCCGGCGCTGCTAGCAACGCTCGTCTGGATGGTGTTTGCAGTGGTTGCCTGTGAGGTCATGGTTTCCTCCCTCACGCCTGTTCGTCGCTGCTGGTCATGACCGTGTAGAAGATCCACGACAGCAGCAGGATGATCAGGAAGTAGATGATGGACATTGCCGCGGCGGGGCCGAGGTCGAACTGGCCGATCGCCATCTTGACGAGGTCGATCGACAGGAATGTCGTCGAGTTGCCGGGACCGCCGCCGGTGATGACGAAGGGCTCGGTATAGATCATGAAACTGTCCATGAAGCGCAGCAGGAAGGCGATCAGCAGCACGCGCTTCATCTTCGGCAGCTGGATGTAGCGGAACACGGCCCAGCGCGACGCGCCGTCGATCTTGGCGGCCTGGTAATAGGCCTCCGGGATCGAGACGAGACCGGCATAGCACAAGAGCACGACGAGGCTCGTCCAGTGCCAGACGTCCATGACGATGAGCGTCATCCAGGCGTCAAAGACGTTGTTTACGTAGTTGTAGCTGATACCGAGCGCATCGAGCGTGCGGCCGAGCAGGCCGATATCGACGCGACCAAAAACCTGCCAGATGGTGCCGACGACGTTCCACGGAATGAGAAGCGGCAGCGCCATCAACACCAGGCAGACCGGTACGCCGAGACCCTTCTTCGGCATGTTCAGCGCAATCAGGATACCGAGCGGAATCTCGATCGTCAGAATGATGCCGGAGAACAGCAGATTGCGCCCGAGCGCCTGCCAGAAGCGGTCGGATTCCAGAACGTCGGAAAACCAGCCGACGCCGTTCCAGAAGAACTGGTTGTTGCCGAACGTGTCCTGGACCGAATAGTTCACCACCGTCATCAGCGGGATCACCGCCGAGAAGGCGACGAGCAGCAGGACGGGCAGGACCATGAACCAGGCCTTGTTGTTCCAGGTCTTGTTCATCGTCAGCCCTCCCTGCCGACACGCCAAGAATCGGCGTAGATGTTGATGGCGGTCGGATCGAAGGTCACGCGCGGATCAGCCGGAATCTCTCCGTCCTCCGGCACGACGATGGCGATCGGCTTGCCGGCGAATTCGGCGCGCACAATCTTCTGCCGGCCGATGTCCTCGACCTTGTTGATCGAGACAGGCATGCCGTCACGCGACAGCGCGATGAATTCCGGGCGGATGCCGAGTTCGGTCTTGGCGCCGGCGGCGATCTGCGGCTTGTAGCCGAGGTCAAGCGTCTGCTCGCCAACCTTGATGCTGCTGCCGTCGATGGCGGCCGGCAGCACATTCATGCCCGGCGAGCCGATGAAGTAGCCGACAAAGGTGTGGCTCGGCTTCTCGAAGAGTTCGGCCGGCGTGCCGATCTGCACGATCTGGCCGTCATACATGACGACGACCTTGTCGGCGAAGGTGAGCGCTTCGGTCTGGTCGTGCGTGACATAGACCATGGTGAAGCCGAACTGGCGGTGCAGCTTCTTCAGCTGTGAGCGCAGTACCCACTTCATATGCGGGTCGATGACGGTCAGCGGCTCGTCGAACAGGATGGCGTTGACGTCGTTGCGCACGAGGCCGCGGCCAAGCGAGATCTTCTGCTTCTGGTCGGCGGTGAGGCCGCGAGCCGTCTTCTTCGCCCAGCTCGAAAGATCGATCATCTCGAGGATTTCGCGCACCCGGCGGTCGACTTCCGGTTCCGCAACGCCGCGGTTGCGCAAGGGGAAGGCCAGGTTGTCGTAGACCGTCATCGTGTCGTAGATGACCGGGAACTGGAAGACCTGCGCGATGTTGCGCTGCTGCGTCGACAGGTACGTCACATCCTTGCCGTCGAACAGGATGCGGCCTTCCGACGGCTGCAACAGGCCCGAGATAATGTTGAGCAGCGTGGTCTTGCCGCAGCCCGAGGGGCCGAGCAGCGCGTAGGCGCCGCCATCGTTCCACTCGTGATGGACTTCCTTCAGCGAATAGTCCGCTTCCGACTTCGGCTTTTCGCCGTAGGCGTGGCGAATGTGATCGAGGGTGATGCGTGCCATGGTCTCCTCCTCAAGCCGCCGCGGCGGCCGGTTCGGCGATCGTCCTGCCGTCCGTGCCGAACGCCATCAGGTGGCGCGTGTCGACATGGACAGTGATGATCGCGTCCGGCTCGATGTCGTGGATGCCCGGCGAGAGCATGACCCAGCGGCTGCCCTCGAATTCGATGTAGATAAAGCTTTCCGAACCGGCGATTTCAGAGATCGCGGTGCGCACCTGAAGACTTGCCGAGGTCGGATGCCGGCTCGTCAACGCCAGGTGATGCGGATGGAAGGCGATGGTGCAGGGGCCGTCCGGCAATGCGGCAAGATGCACCGGTACCGGCAGTACTGGCTTGCCGCCCACTTCGAAGTTTCCGCCGTTCTTCAGAACCTGCATGGTGTTCAGCGGCGGGTCTGCGAAGGTGCGCGCCGTGACGAGATCGCTCGGGTGACGATAGACGTCGATGGTGCGGCCAAACTGGGTGATGCGGCCCTGCGACAGCGTCGCCGTGTTGCCGCCGAGCAGCAGAGCCTCAGAGGGTTCGGTCGTCGCATAGACGAAGATCGCGCCAGATGCGGCAAAGATCTTTGGCAGTTCGAGGCGCAGCTCCTCGCGCAGTTTGTAGTCGAGATTGGCGAGCGGCTCGTCGAGCAGGACGAGGCTGGCATTCTTGACGATGGCGCGGGCGAGCGCTGTGCGCTGCTGCTGGCCGCCGGAAAGATTGAGCGGCGTGCGGTCGAGATAGGGCGTCAGCTTCAGCAGATCGGCCGCCTTGCGCACTTCACGGTCGATCGTCGCCTTGTCCGCACCCTTGATGCGCATCGGCGAGGCGATGTTCTCGTAGACGGTCAGCGCCGGGTAATTGATGAATTGCTGGTAGACCATGGCGACGCCGCGCTCCTGCACGCGCACGCCGGTGACATCCTTGCCGTCGAACCAGACGGAGCCGGCGGTCGGCTTGTCGAGACCTGCCATCAGCCGCATCAGTGATGTCTTGCCAGACAGCGTCGGGCCGAGCAGCACGTTGAGCGAGCCACGCTCGAGCACGAGGTTGGTCGGGTGGATATGCGTCTCCGCCCCCACCACCTTCGCGATGTTTCTGAGTTCAAGCATTCATAGTCTCCAATGTTCCTCCCAGCCACCGGATAAAGGGCGCTAGTGGGGAGCCGCCTGCGCGGCCACCATGTAGTCCTCTAGCGCAGCCGCTTCCGCAGCCGAGAGATGCAATCCGCGTTTGGTCCGCCGCCACAGCACGTCCTCCGCGTGCCGGGCCCATTCTTCCTTCATCAGCCAGCGCACTTCGCACTCGTAAAGGTCGCTGCCGAAATGCCGTCCAAGATCGTCGATCGTCTTCGCACCGTCCAGCATTGCCATCGCCCTTGTACCGTAGAGCCGGACAAGCCGGCGGGCATGGGCGGGCGCCAGAAAGGCAAAACGCGATGAAAGCGCCTTCACCTCGGCATCGAAACCATCGACCTTGAAGTCCCCGCCGGGCAGCCGGGACTGCGCGGTCCAACGGTCGCCCTTCGCGCCGATCGATTCCGAAATCTTCTCCAGCGCCGATTCGGCGAGACGCCGGTAGGTGGTGAGCTTGCCGCCAAAGATGTTGAGCAACGGCGCCTGGCCATCGCCACCCTCGATCTTCAGCACGTAATCACGCGTGGCTTCCTGCGCCTTGCTGGCGCCGTCGTCGAAGAGCGGCCGCACGCCGGAATAGGTCCAGACGATATCCTCGCGCGTCACCGGCTCGGCGAAATATTCGCTCGCCGAAGCACAAAGATAGTCGATTTCCGCGTCGCTGATGCGAACATCTCGGGGATCGCCCTGATAGTCCCGGTCGGTCGTGCCAATCAGCGTGAACTCTTCCTGATAGGGAATGGCGAAGATGATACGCCCATCCGGGTTCTGGAAGAAGTAGGCGCGCGGATCGGAGAATTTCTTCTTCACGACGATATGGCTGCCCTGCACGAGGCGGACATTGTGCACATCGTTGCGGCCGAAGGCGGAGGACAGAACCTTGTCGACCCAAGGGCCTGCGGCATTCACCAGCATGCGAGCGCGAAACGTCTCGCGGGCGCCGGTCTCGACATTCTCCGTCTCGACATTCCAATGGCCGTTTTCGCGACGCGCGGTCACGACCTTGGTGCCGGTGCGGATGTCGGCGCCGCGATCGGCGGCGTCACGCGCATTCAGCACGACGAGGCGTGCATCGTCGACCCAGCCGTCGGAATATTCGAAAGCCTTGCGGAAGAGTTTCTTGAGCGGGCCGCCGGCGGGGTCCTTTGCGAGGTCCACCGTGCGGGTTGCCGGCAAAAGCTTGCGGCCGCCGATATAGTCATAGAGGAACAGGCCGAGGCGGATGAGCCAGGCCGGACGCGGCCCGCCCTTCTGGAACGGCAGCACGAAACGCATCGGCCAGATGACGTTCGGAGCCATAGCCCAGAGCACTTCGCGCTCCATCAACGCTTCGCGCACCAGACGGAATTCATAGTGTTCGAGATAGCGCAGGCCGCCATGAATGAGCTTGGTCGAGGCGGAAGACGTACCGGACGCAAAGTCCTTCATCTCGGCAAGCACGACCGAATACCCACGGCCCGCAGCATCGCGTGCAATGCCGCAGCCATTGATGCCGCCACCGATAACAAAAATATCGCGGATCACGTTGCCGTCCAAGCTCCCCTCCCATTTCGCATTGCACAATTCTGCGCAGTTGCGAAAGCATGAGGAGTTAAAACGAAAACATTTCGAATGTCAAACGAATGTAAGACTAATGCTGCTTTTGTGGTCTCATCCCTGCGAAGACGTTTCGATCAGGCGCACGTCATGCTCCTGGCAAATGTCGCGAATGCCCTCGAAGGGACAGGTATCGGTGATAAAGGTATGGACCTGCGACAGGTGGCCGATGCGCACCGGTGCGGTCCTTTCGAATTTCGTCGAATCCGAAACCAGGATGACATGGCGCGCGTTCGCGATGATCGCCTGCGCCACCTTCACCTCGCGATAGTCGAAGTCGAGCAGCGCGCCGTCCTCGTCGATCGCCGAAACGCCGATCACGGCGTAATCCACCTTGAACTGCCGGATGAAGTCGACCGCGGCCTCACCGACGATGCCGCCATCCGCACCGCGCACGACGCCGCCGGCAATCACCACCTCGATCGAGGGGTAGACCCGCAAGCGATTGGCAACGTTGATATTGTTGGTGATGACCATCAGTTCCTTATGGTCGAGCAGGGCCTCGCCAACAGCCTCCGTCGTCGTGCCGATATTGATGAACAGCGAGGAGTTGCCGGGGATCATGGTGGCGGCGGCGCGGCCGATCGCCTGCTTTTCAGGGGCCGCAATCGAGCGGCGCGCCTCGTATTTCACATTCTCGTTGCCGCTCGGGAAGAGCGCGCCGCCATGAATGCGCGTCAACGCCTTGCTGTCGCAGAGGTCGTTGAGATCCTTCCTGATGGTTTGCGGCGTTACGGAGAAGCGCGCCGCAAGGTCCTCCACGAGCACGCGGCCCTCGACCTTCGCGAGATCGAGGATCTCCGCCTGGCGACCTGTGAGAAACATAGACCCCTCCCATTGCTTTCGTTTGGTTTCATAATATGCAAAAACGAAAGCACATCAATTGATCCGCTCTTCCTTCTTGGAGTGCGGGCATATTTTTGTGATACTGGCCGGGCATAGCAGACCACGGCGAGCACCGGGAGGACAACCATGTTTCATCCAGCCTTGTTCAAGGGCGCGAATGTCGTCGTCACCGGCGCGGGGCGCGGCATCGGTCTGGAGATCGCCCGGCAGTTCCTCGATTGCGGCGCCCATGTGCTGCTGCATGGCGGGCGCGCCGCTTCCGGCCCCCTGCCCGACTTTCTCGACATCGCGGTTGCAGAAGCCCGCGCGCATATCGTCTATTCGGATTTCCTCGTCGAAGGCGGCATCGGCGCGATCCTGCAGCGGGTGGACAGCCTCTTCCCGCATATCGACGTGCTCATCAACAATGCCGGCACCATGGTCGGACGCTTTCCGGCCGCGGACCTGACGGACGAACAGTACGACACCGTCGTGCGCCTCAACCAGACCTCCGTCGTCGAGGTGACGCGCGCGCTGCTGCCGTCGCTGCGCCGCGCGCCGCATGCCGCGATCGTCAACACGGTCTCCATCTCGGCGCTCACCGGCGGCAGCCCGGGCTCCGCCATCTATTCCGCCACCAAGGCCTTCGTCTCGACCTATTCGAAGGGGCTTGCCCGTGAATTGGCGCCGGACGGTATCCGCGTCAACTGCGTCTCGCCCGGCACGATCACCACCGACTTCCATGCGCGCTACTCGTCCGCGGACAAGCTGGAGGCGACGCGCAAGACGATCCCGCTGCAGCGCCTCGGCACAGCGGAAGACTGCGCGCCCGCCTATCTCTTCCTCGCCTCTGAGGCGCTATCCGGCTACATCACCGGCCAGGTGCTGGAGGTCAACGGCGGTCAGCTCATCTGCTGAACGGCGCACCACGCACCCTCCCAGTCGATTCGCGCGGCGAAATTCAGCACCGGCTGCATCCTCACCGCGATGTGTTGCGCGCTTGCGCCACACGCCTTTAACTGCGCTTAAAATCGGCGCGCGTGCGCAATTTCCCTTTAAAAATTAACGTGTCGCGAGACGTCGCCTTCGCCTGCAAATCCAGCCATTTTCCGCCCGTTCACAACACATTTTGACGCGGCATGCCTCGCGCCAGCCAGGCCTGCAATTAACCTTTTGTTAACTATTTCTTCGATACACCGAAGCAACCGAAAATTAACCAAGATGACCGACGTGTTAACACAGCCACGGCCTATCCGCCTCAAGGGGCGATCCTTCCTTGCACTGTCCCTGACCCCGGAGCTTCCCTTCGAGGACTGGCTGGCACGGCTCGATGATCTGGCCCGGCGCTCCGCCGGCTTCTTCCTGCGCCGGCCGGTGATTCTGGACGTCGAAGGACTGGATATCGACCGCCAGCAGCTGCGCGACCTCGTTGGCGAACTCAGCGCCCGCAACGTGCGCGTCATGGGCCTCGAGGGTGCGCGCTCCGCACTGCTCGGTCCGGACCTGCCGCCGGCAATGACTGATGGCCGGCCGGCCGCGGATATTGAGGCGCCCGTCAGCGGCCAGGCAGATCGGAGCCAGCACGTCGAAGCCGTAGCGCCCTCCAGCCCGCCCCCAACGCAGGCACCGGCACCGCAGGCCTCGGTCATGCCGTCGATGGTCGTCAACCGGCCGGTGCGCTCGGGACAGTCCATCTTCTTCCCCGAAGGCGACGTCACCATCGTCGGCTCGGTCGCATCAGGCGCGGAAATCGTCGCCGGCGGCTCGATCCATGTTTACGGCCCGCTGCGCGGCCGGGCGATGGCCGGCACCACGGGCAACGCGTCGGCGCGCATCTTCTGCCGCAAACTCGAAGCGGAACTCATCGCCATCGACGGGTTCTACAAGACCGCCGACGACCTGGAGCCGGACCTGCGCGGCAAACCCGTGCAGATCTGGCTCGATGGCGAAACGATCAAGGCAGCAACACTCGGCTGAACCGAAACACATACACAGAACTGGAGAGGTCCATGGGCAAGGTAATCGTGGTCACATCGGGTAAAGGCGGCGTCGGTAAGACGACGTCGTCAGCCGCACTCGGCGCCGCGCTGGCACAGAGCGGCGATAGGGTCGTGGTCGTCGATTTCGACGTCGGCCTGCGCAATCTCGACCTCGTCATGGGGGCCGAGCGCCGCGTCGTCTATGACCTCGTCAACGTCATCCAGGGCGAAGCCAAGCTGACGCAGGCGCTGATCCGCGACAAGCGCGTCGAGACGCTATACCTGTTGCCGGCATCGCAGACCCGCGACAAGGACAACCTGACGCCGGAAGGCGTCGAGCAGGTCATCGCCGCCCTGAAGAACGCGTTCGACTGGGTCATCTGCGATAGCCCGGCCGGCATCGAACGTGGTGCCACGCTGGCCATGCGCCACGCGGACGTGGCGATCGTCGTCACCAATCCGGAAGTCTCTTCCGTGCGCGATTCCGACCGCATCATCGGCCTGCTCGATTCCAAGACGCTGAAGGCGGAGAACGGCGAACGCGTCGAAAAGCACCTGCTGCTCACACGCTACGACGCGGCCCGCGCCGAGCGTGGCGACATGCTGAAGGTCGACGACGTGCTCGAAATCCTGTCGATCCCGCTGCTTGGCATCATCCCGGAAAGCATGGACGTGCTGCGCGCGTCGAACGTCGGCGCGCCCGTGACGCTCGCCGACGGCCGCTGCGCCCCGTCGCTCGCCTATTTCGAAGCGACACGCCGCCTCAAGGGTGAAAACCTCCCGGTCACCATTCCCGGCGACAAGCGCAGCTTCCTGGGCAAGATCTTCGGAAGGAAAGCGGCATGAACCTGTTCCGTTTTTTCTCCCGCACCCAGTCGGCCCCGGCCGCCCGTGAGCGGCTGCAGGTGCTGCTCGCCCATGAGCGCGCCTCCACCGGCGATTCGGACCTCGTCAACAAGCTGCGCGACGAGATCCTCAAGGCCATTTCCAAGCATATGCAGATCGACGACGAGAAGGTCAGCATCAAGATGGAACGCGGGGCCCAGGTCTCGACGCTCGCCGTCGACATCGAAATCCCGTTCAACGGGAACAAGAAGGCGGCCTGAGGGCCGCCTTTCCCATAGATCCGCAGAGGGTGCCGCCTTGTTGCGGCGCACCGCGCGCCACATCCCGGCGCGCAACGATGACCGTGCGAATCTGCTCACGCCTCCTTTCGCGCATGCATTGTCGCCAGAGGCGACAACGCCACAGTCAAAGGTTGCATTTTTTCACGATTGCTGGTTAACTCTCTCCTAATGTTGGGAGGTGGGTCATGGCAGTTGCAGAGGTTCTCGGCGCAGTCTTCCTAGGCGGCGTCATGGGGTTGATCGGCCAGGGTGCGCGAACAGTCATCGGCCTCAAGAAGCTTCATGACGAAAATGCCGCGAAGGGTCCCAACGAGCAGGATAGCTTCATTGCCAGCAGGCTGGTCGTCAGCCTGTTCATCGGCTTCATTGCGGGCGTGGCAGCTGCGCTGCTGCTCGACCTGGGCAAGCTTGCCGCCATCACAGTCAACGACATCGACCTCTTGCTCGGCCTGGCGGCAGCCGGCTATGCCGGCACGGACATCATCGAGGCCTTCGTCGCCCGCCTGCCGACGCCGGCCGGTGGCGGCTCTCCGGGAGGCGGTGAAGGCGTGGCAGCGGGCACTACGCCGACAAAGCCGCCATCGACCGTTGTCGTGAACGTCGCCGGCCAAACGCCCGCTGCCGAAGTGCTTACAACCGCTGCGGTCACGGAGGCCGCCTTCAAACTCGACCTGGCCGACATCAAGACCAAACTCGGTTCGATCACATCGATGATAACCGCTCCGGCGGTGGGAACGGGTGCCGCCGCCGCGGATGACGACAGCACCGATCTCATCAGTCCGACCCTGGTCAAGAGCATTTTCAACCCGGCGACACCGCTCGCCAATATCAAGACGCACCTGCCGTCCGTGCTTGCCGGCCTGCGCGAAAAGGGACTTGTCGACCGGGAAATGGTGCTGATGGCGTTGGCGACCATTCGCGCAGAGACCGAAGGCTTCGTGCCGATCAACGAATTCGTCAGCAAATACAACACCAGCACGGTTCCGTTCGACAAATACGAACCCGGCACGAGCGTCGGCAAGAATTTGGGAAACACCCAGCCCGGCGACGGCGCACGTTTTCGCGGCCGTGGCTTCGTGCAGTTGACGGGCCGCTACAACTACAATCGAATCGGGGCCCAGATCAGTGCCAATCTGATCGTGACGCCGACATTGGCCAATGATTCCACGCTGGCCGGCCTCATCCTGGCGCAATTCCTGTTCAACAAGCAGGACGTCATCCGCAACGCCCTGTCGAGTGGAGACCTGAAGGCGGCGCGCCGGGCCGTCAACGGCGGCACTCATGGGTTCGATCGTTTCGAGGACACCTATACCAGGGGAGACGCGCTGCTTCCGGAGACCGCCACGGCGTGAGCCATCCAGCCACCCTCGCGCGGTGACTTGCCGCCGGCGCCCCAATGCGCATATTTCACCTCGTCAATGATGAGGACTATGCGGCATGGCTGTTACCGATATTGCGACCCGTACCCATGATCACAATTTTCGGCTGGACCCTATCGTCCGCAGCCTGCTCGATACCGATTTCTACAAATTGCTGATGCTCCAGATGATCCGGCAGCTGCATCCGGACATCGAAGCGACGTTCTCGCTGATCAACCGGACGAAGAGCGTGCGGCTGGCCGACGTCATCGACGAGGGTGAACTGCGTGCCCAGCTCGACCATGCCCGCAGCGTACGGTTCACCAAAAAGGAGCTGATCTGGCTGGCCGGCAACAGTTTCTACGGCAAGGCACGCATGTTCGGCCCGGATTTCATTGCCTGGCTGGCGGCATTCCGCCTGCCGGACTACGAACTGCGCAAGATCGACGGGCAATACGAGCTGCACTTCGATGGGCCTTGGACGCACACCACGATGTGGGAAATCCCTGCGCTGGCAATCATCAACGAACTGAAGTCGCGCGCCGCGATGCGCGACAGGGGCCGCTTCACGCTCGATGTGCTCTATGCCCGCGCCAAGGCTCGGCTCTGGGAAAAGGTCGAGCGGCTGCGCCAGCTGCCGGATCTCGTCATCTCGGATTTCGGCACGCGGCGGCGGCACGGTTTTCTTTGGCAGCGGTGGTGCGTGGAGGCCCTCAAGGAAGGTTTGGACGATCGTTTCATCGGCACGTCCAACGTGCTGCTTGCCATGGATGCCGATCTGGAAGCGATCGGCACGAATGCACACGAACTGCCGATGGTCGCCGCCGCACTCGCCGACGGCGATGCAGCGCTGGCCCAGGCGCCCTACCAGGTGCTGGAAGCATGGCAGCAGCACTATAACGGCAATCTGCTGATCGCCCTGCCCGACGCCTATGGCACGACCGCCTTCCTCGCCAACGCACCGGACTGGGTTGCGGACTGGACCGGTTTTCGCCCGGACAGCGCACCGCCGATTTCCGGCGGCGAACAGATCATCCGCTGGTGGAAGGAGAGGGGCCGCGATCCGCGCGAAAAACTGCTGATCTTTTCCGACGGCATGGATATCGACACGATCGAGGAAACCTACCGGCATTTCCACGGCCGCGTGCGCATGAGTTTCGGCTGGGGCACCAACCTGACCAATGATTTTCGCGGCTGCGACCCGGACGGCGGCAACGGCCTCGACCCGATATCGTTGGTCTGCAAGGTGACAAGCGCCAATGGCCGGCCGGCGGTCAAGCTCTCCGACAATCCCGCCAAGGCGACCGGGGACCCGGCCGAGATCGAACGCTACCGGCGCGTCTTCGGCGTGACGGACCAGGAAGCGCGACCGGTGCAGGTCTAAACCGCATGGGCTGCCGGAATTGCCCTAAGCGCGCACATCGACGACGACGCGCCCCTTGACCTTGCCGTCGAGAATGGAATTGGCCAGTTCCGGCAGATCCGAGAGCCGATGCTCGACGACCATGGATTCCAGCTTGTCCATCGGCAGGTCGGAGGCGATGCGGTTCCAGGCGTCGACGCGCTGGTCGTAGGGCCGCATCACGGAATCGATGCCGAGAAGGCTGACACCGCGCAGCAGGAACGGAATGACCGTAAAAGACGGCACGGCAGCACCCGCCGCCAGGCCGACAGAGGCGACGGCGCCGTCATACTTCATCTGCTTCAGCACACGCCCCAGCATCTCACCGCCAACCGCATCGATCGCACCGGCCCAGCGCTCGGATTCGAGCGGCTTGCTGCTTGCCTCCGACAATTCGTCACGGCCGACAATCGTCTCCGCGCCGAGGCTCTTCAGATAGTCTGCCGTTTCCGGGCGGCCGGTGACGGCGGCGACCGAATAACCAAGCCGTGCCAACAGTGCGACGCCGACCGAGCCGACGCCGCCGGCGGCACCCGTCACCAGCACATCGCCTTTTAACGGCGAAAGCCCGGCCTTTTCCAGCGCGACGACGGAGAGCATCGAGGTCAGCCCCGCCGTGCCGATCGCCATGGCCTGGCGCGTCGAGAGCGTGTCCGGCAGCGGCACCAGCCAGTCGGCCTTGACCCGGGCGCGGGTCGCATAGCCGCCCCACCAGACCTCGCCGACGCGCCAGCCGGTCAGCACAACCCGATCACCGGGACGGTAGCGTGGATCGTCCGAGGTTTCGACGGTACCGGCGAAATCGACGCCCGGCACATGCGGAAACGTACGAACCAGCCCGCCCTTGCCGTTGATGCAGAGCCCGTCCTTGTAGTTGAGCGTTGAATATTCCACCGCTACGGTGACATCGCCATCCGGAAGCCGCGAATCGTCGAGGTCTTGGATGGCTGCGGAGACTGCGCCATCCGCCCCCTTCTCGACCAGCAATGCTTGAAACGTCATGGCGTCCTCCTCGTGATCCTGTCGCTACGCCAGATATAGGGCGCGGGGCATTGGTGTCGCCACTGTTCTTTTGTATCAAGAGCAGGGAGGCGCGGTTCGCACATGATAGACAAGCTTGAATATTTCATCGCGCTCGCCCGCGAACGGCATTTCGCCCGGGCCGCAGAGGAGCTCGGCATTTCGCAGCCGACGCTTTCGGCGGCAATCCGCCAGCTGGAGGAGCAGCTCGGCGTAATGCTTGTTGTCCGCGGTTCCCGCTTCCAGGGCCTGACACCGGAGGGCCAGCGCGTGCTCGAATGGGCGCGCCGCATCGTCGGCGACACCCGCACCATGCGCGAGGAAATGCGCGCCGCGCGAAAGGGCCTGTCCGGCCATATCCGCCTTGCCGCCATCCCAACGACACTTGCCATGGTGCCGCACATCACCGCGCCGTTTCAGGAAAAGCACCCCGACGTCACCTTTTCCATCCTCTCCACGACTTCGATCAAGATTCTCGGCCTGCTGGAAAACCTCGAGATCGATGCCGGCCTTACCTATCTGGAAAACGAGCCGCTCGGCCGCGTCACCAGCGTGCCGCTCCTGCACGAGCACTATTGCCTTGTCACCGCCAAGGGTAACGCCTTCGCTGATCGCGAAACCGTGACCTGGCAGGAGGCCGGCAATATTAGGCTTTGCCTATTAACCGCCGACATGCAGAACCGCCGCATCATCAATCGCCACTTCGCCGAAGCGGGCGTTACAGTCGAGCCATCGCTCGAAGCGAACTCGATGATCGTGCTGTTCTCCCATGTGCGCACCGGACGCTGGTCCAGCATCATGCCGAGAAATGTCGCAAAATCATTTGGATTTCCTGACGAAATAAGTATAGTTTCCCTTGTCGACCCTGAACCGCATCACACTGTCGGTCTCGTCGCCACCCACCGCGAGCCCTTCACGCCGCTCGTCTCCGCCTTGCTGCACGAAGCCCGTGTGCTGGCGGAAAAAGGGATCGATTGATAGGATTTTCCTATCAGCCAACGGCTTTGCTTTATTGACCCGCCGCCTCCGGACTGAGAAGCTGTCCGGATAGTCCGCGTGGATCGACAGGGTTCCGGTCTTCGCCGAGCAGTTTCAATGGCATCGGCACGCCAGAACCCGTATAATCCTTGCGGTTCATTCGTGTCGGTTGGGAGGCCTGACCATGAATGTGCACGTGACCGGCGATATCGCAGCGAGAACGCTGGCAATTGTCAGCGACCTGAAGGGGCTTGAAGGGCCGCTTCTTCCCATTCTGCATGAAATCCAGGCCGAGTTCGGCTATGTGCCGCAGGAATGTCTGCCGGTCATCGCAACCGAACTGAACCTGTCGCGCGCTGAAGTGCATGGCGTCGTTACCTTCTATCACGATTACCGCGACCACCCCGCCGGACGCCATGTCCTGAAGCTCTGTCGCGCCGAGGCCTGTCAGTCGATGGGCGGGGACGAGATTGCCGAGCGCGTCAAATCGCTGCTCGGCATCGATTTCCACCAGACCACGCTGGACGGGGCCGTGACGCTCGAACCGATCTACTGTCTCGGGCTCTGTTCGTGCGCACCCGCCGCGATGCTCGACGGCGAGGTGCATGGGCGGGTCGATGCGGACCTTGCCAGGGAACTTGTTGCGGAGGCACGCCGATGACCGTTCGCATCTACATTCCCCGCGATGCCGCCGCCCTTGCGCTCGGCGCCGACCGCGTCGCCAAGGCGTTGGCCGGTGAGGCGGACACCCGCAAGCTCGACATCAAAATCGTGCGCAACGGTTCACGCGGCATGCATTGGCTGGAGCCGCTGGTCGAGGTCGAGACCGCCGAAGGCCGCATCGCCTACGGGCCGGTGAAGCCGTCCGATGTCGCCTCCCTGCTCGATGCCGGCCTCCTTGAAGGCAAAGCCCATGCGCTCTGTCTTGGCGGAACGGAAGACATTCCGTTCCTGAAAAACCAGACCCGCCTCACCTTCGCCCGCTGCGGCGTCATCGATCCGGTATCGCTGGACGACTACAAGGCGCATGGCGGCCTGAGAGGCCTGGAAAAAGCCATCACCATGGCCCCGGCCGAGGTCGTCAAGGAAGTCACCGACAGCGGCCTGCGCGGTCGCGGCGGTGCCGGCTTCCCGACGGGCATCAAATGGAAGACCGTGCTCGACGCGCCCGGCGACAAAAAATACATTGTCTGCAATGCCGACGAGGGCGACAGCGGCACCTTCGCCGACCGCATGATCATGGAGGGTGATCCCTTTGTGCTGATCGAGGGCATGGCGATCGCCGGCCTCGCGACCGGTGCCACCAAGGGCTACGTCTACACCCGCTCGGAGTATCCGCACGCCATCGCCGTGATGAACGAAGCGGTCACGATCGCGCGCGCCGCCGGTGTGCTCGGTCCCTCGGTGCTGGGCTCGGGCAGAGCCTTCGACATGGAAATCCGCGTCGGCGCGGGCGCCTATGTCTGCGGCGAGGAAACCGCACTGCTCAACAGCCTCGAAGGCAAGCGCGGCATCGTGCGTGCCAAGCCGCCGCTTCCGGCGTTGCAGGGCTTCATGGGCCGCCCGACGGTCGTCAACAACGTCATCTCGCTCGCCTCCGTGCCCGTCGTCATGGACAAGGGTGCCGCCTATTACCGTGACTTCGGCATGGGCCGCTCGCGTGGCACGATTCCGCTCCAGATCGCCGGCAACGTCAAACATGGCGGCCTCTACGAGACCGCCTTCGGCCTGACGCTCGGCGAGATCGTCGATACGATCGGCGGCGGCACGGCCTCCGGCCGCCCGGTTCGCGCCGTGCAGGTCGGTGGCCCGCTCGGCGCCTATTTCCCGCGCGCGCTGTTCGACACACCCTTCGACTACGAAGCCTTTGCGGCCAAGGACGGCCTGATCGGCCATGCCGGCATCACCGTGTTCGACGAAACAGTCGATATGCTGAAGCAGGCGCGCTTCGCCATGGAATTCTGCGCCGTGGAAAGCTGCGGTAAGTGCACGCCCTGTCGCATCGGCTCGACGCGCGGCGTCGAGACCGCCGACAAGATTGCCCAGGGCATCGAGCCGGAGAAAAACCGCGCGCTGCTGGCCGATCTCTGCAACACGATGAAGTTCGGCTCGCTCTGTGCGCTGGGCGGTTTCACACCCTATCCGGTGATGAGCGCCATGACCCATTTCCCGGAAGACTTTTCGCCGGCCCCTCTGGTGGAGGCTGCGGAATGAGCGAAACGGAAAAGGTCAAAGGCCCGGCCTCCTACTTCCCGGCCATCGAGAAGAAATACGGCCAGCCGATCGAGCACTGGAAAGCGATCGTTCGCGCGCAGGACGGCAAGGCACATATGCAGATCGTGGCGCTCCTCAAGGAAACGCACGGTCTTGGCCATGGCCATGCGAATGCACTGGTTGCGGCAACCCTCGCCGAGAAGACGTCGTAGAAACAACCCAAGTCGCCCGAACCCCTTTCGCGGCGCAAGAATTGACCGGAGGTTCCCATGTCCCTCGTCCCCGAAATCGACTACGGCACGCCCGCCTCGCGCGCGGAAAAGATGGTGACGCTCACCATCGACGGGAACGAGATCACCGTTCCGGAAGGCACCTCCATCATGCGCGCCTCGATGGAGGCTGGCATCAAGGTGCCGAAGCTCTGCGCCACCGACATGGTGGACGCCTTCGGCTCCTGCCGCCTCTGTCTCGTCGAGATCGAGGGCCGCAACGGCACGCCTGCCTCCTGCACGACACCCGTGGCGCCAGGCCTCGTCGTCCACACCCAGACGGGCCGCTTGAAAGACATCCGCAAGGGCGTGATGGAGCTCTATATCTCCGACCACCCGCTCGACTGTCTCACCTGTGCCGCGAACGGCGACTGCGAATTGCAGGACATGGCCGGCGCAGTCGGCCTGCGAGACGTGCGCTATGGCTATGAGGGCGACAACCACGTCAAGGCCCGCAATAGCGGCGAGATCAACGCCAAGTGGATGCCGAAGGACGAATCGAACCCCTATTTCACCTACGATCCGTCGAAATGCATCGTCTGTTCGCGCTGCGTGCGCGCCTGCGAAGAGGTGCAGGGCACCTTCGCGCTGACCATCGAGGGCCGCGGCTTCGGCAGCCGCGTGTCGCCCGGCATGCATGAACATTTCGTCGAATCGGAATGTGTGTCCTGCGGCGCCTGCGTGCAGGCCTGCCCGACGGCGACGCTCACCGAAAAATCCGTCATCGAGATCGGCCAACCCGAACATTCCGTCGTTACCACCTGCGCCTATTGCGGCGTCGGCTGCTCTTTCAAGGCCGAGATGCGCGGCGAAGAACTGGTCCGCATGGTACCGTGGAAAGATGGCCAGGCCAATCGCGGCCATTCCTGCGTCAAGGGCCGCTTCGCCTATGGCTATTCAACCCACAAGGATCGCATCCTCAATCCGATGATCCGCGAAAAGATCTCGGATCCGTGGCGCGAAGTGACCTGGGACGAGGCCTATGCCCATGTCGCCGCCGAGTTCCGCCGCATTCAATACCAGTATGGCCGCGATTCGATCGGCGGCATCACCTCGTCGCGCTGTACGAACGAAGAGACCTATCTCGTCCAGAAGCTGATCCGCGCCGGCTTCGGCAACAACAACGTCGATACCTGCGCCCGCGTCTGTCATTCACCGACCGGTTACGGTCTCGGCCAGACCTTCGGCACCTCCGCCGGCACGCAGAATTTCGATTCGGTCGAGCACACGGATGTCGTCATCGTCATCGGCGCCAACCCGACGGATGGCCACCCGGTCTTCGCCTCGCGCCTCAAGAAGCGCTTGCGCCAGGGTGCCAAGCTCATCGTCATCGATCCACGCCGCACCGAGCTCGTCTCCTCGCCGCACATCAAGGCCTCCTATCACCTGCCATTGAAGCCTGGTACGAACGTTGCCATCGTCACTGCCCTTGCCCATGTCATCGTGACGGAAGGCCTTTACGACGAGCGCTTCATTCGCGAGCGTTGCGACTGGTCGGAATTCGAGGACTGGGCCGCCTTTGTCGCCGAGCCCCGGCACAGCCCCGAGGCGATCGAGCAGTTCACCGGCGTGGAACCGGAAGCGCTGCGCGGTGCTGCACGGCTTTTCGCCACCGGCGGCAACGGCTCGATCTACTACGGCCTCGGCGTCACCGAGCACAGCCAGGGTTCGACGACGGTCATCGCCATCGCCAACCTCGCCATGGCGACCGGCAATATCGGCCGCGAAGGCGTCGGCGTGAACCCGCTGCGCGGCCAGAACAATGTGCAGGGCTCCTGCGACATGGGCTCCTTCCCGCACGAACTGCCGGGTTACCGCCATATCTCCGATGACGCGACCCGCGAGATCTTCGAAAAACTCTGGGGCGTCAAGCTCAACAACGAACCGGGCCTGCGTATTCCCAACATGCTGGACGCCGCCGTCGAGGGCACGTTCAAGGGCCTCTACATCCAGGGCGAGGACATCCTCCAGTCCGATCCGGACACCAAGCACGTCTCCGCCGGCCTTGCCGCCATGGAATGCGTCGTCGTGCAGGACCTCTTCCTCAACGAGACGGCGAACTACGCCCATGTCTTCCTGCCGGGCTCGACCTTCCTGGAGAAGGACGGCACCTTCACCAATGCCGAGCGCCGCATCAACCGCGTTCGCCGCGTGATGACGCCGAAGAACGGCTATGCCGACTGGGAGGTTACGCAAAACCTCGCCCAGGCAATGGGCCTCAACTGGAACTACAGCCATCCGTCCGAGATCATGGACGAGATCGCCGCGACGACCCCGAGCTTTGCGCTCGTCTCCTACGACTATCTCGAAAAGATGGGCTCCGTGCAGTGGCCGTGCAACGAGAAGAACCCGCAGGGGTCGCCGATCATGCACATCAACGGCTTCGTGCGCGGCAAAGGTAAGTTCATACGAACGGAATATGTCGCAACCGACGAGAAGACCGGCCCGCGCTTCCCACTGCTGCTCACCACCGGCCGCGTGCTTAGCCAGTACAATGTCGGCGCGCAGACACGCCGTACGGAAAACGTCGTCTGGCACGAGGAAGACAGGCTGGAGATCCATCCGCATGACGCCGAAATCCGCGGCATCCGCGATGGCGACTGGGTGCGGCTTGCCAGCCGCGCCGGCGAGACGACGCTGCGCGCATTGGTCACCGACCGCGTCGCGACCGGCGTCGTCTACACGACCTTCCATCATCCGACGACGCAGGCAAACGTCATCACCACCGATTTCTCCGACTGGGCGACGAACTGTCCGGAGTATAAGGTGACGGCCGTGCAGATCTCGCCGTCGAACGGCCCGTCCGACTGGCAGATCGAATATGACGAGTTGGCACGCCGGTCCCGCCGGATCGCCGGCAAGCTGGAGGCGGCAGAATAGGAACGCGCGTGCCGGAATTTTCCACCACGACCAAGGTTTCCGAGATCGCCCGCCGCAACGGGCGACTGTCGGATGGCGAGCGTTTCGTGCCGGAGGAAACCCCGGTAGCCTTTTCCTATCTCGGCTCGACCCATGCCGTGATGATGGCGACACCCGCCGATCTCGAGGATTTCGCCGTCGGCTTCAGCCTGACGGAAGGCATCATCAGCGATCCCCGTGAGATCGAAACCATCGAAGTGCTGGCGGAGGACAAGGGCATCGATGTGCAGATCCGGCTTGCCGATGTGCAGAACGATGCGCTGACGGCCCGCCGCCGCCACATGGCCGGCCCTGTCGGCTGCGGCCTGTGCGGCATCGAATCGATCGAGCAGGCGGTTCGCGTGACGCCATCCGTGCGTGCGTCAGAACTTACGCTCAGCGAGGATGAAGTGGCCGAGGCCGTGCACCTGTTGAACGGCCAGCAGCCGCTGCACATGGTGACGCGCGCCGTGCATGGCGCCGGTTTCTACGTGCCGGGCGCCGGCCTGATTGCGGTGCGCGAGGATGTCGGCCGGCACAATGCGCTCGACAAGCTCGTCGGCGCCGCACGACGCGCCGGCCATGCCGGCAGCACCGGTGCCGTCGTCGTGACGAGCCGCGTGTCCGTCGAGATGGTGCAGAAGACGGCGATCATCGGCAGCCCCTTCATCATCGCCATTTCCGCGCCGACGGCGCTCGCCATCCGCACCGCGGAAGAGGCGGGCATGACGTTGATCGCGCTGGTGCGCGGCGAGGAATTCGAGATTTTCACCGGTGCGGAACGCATCGTGTCCGGCGCCGGGCGGCGCATGGGCAACGCTTAGGAGATCAGCATGTCGGAAGGCAACAAGCTCGTCAGGATGGCGAACCAGATCGCCACCTTCTTCCACTCGCAACCCGCCAGCGAGGGGCCGAACGGTGTGGCCACCCACATCAACAAGTTCTGGGAACCCCGTATGCGCCGACAGCTTTTCGATATCGTCGATAACCACGGTGGCGAAGGCCTCGATAGTCTCGTCCTGCAGGCCGTGCCGCTGATCCGGCGTCCAGCGCCTGCGGAAGTGCCGCCCGCTTTGGCCAACAGCGCGCCCGCTGCACACTGAGGCCCTGCCCTGAAACACCAACGGCCGGCATTGCTGCCGGCCGTTTTTTCATGCCGCGGTTCGCGCTCAGAACTCTTCCCAGTTCTCCGCTGCCGACGCCGTGGAGCCACGCGGCGCCCGCAGGGTGCGCGCTACGGCATGAAGCTGTGTTACGTGTGCCGGCGCTGAGGCTCGATGCGTCGGCTGCGCATTGCCGGCAAGTTTGAACCGGCGAATGAGCCCATGCAGTGCATCCGCCTCGCGGGCCATGGCGTGGCTTGCCGCCGTGCTTTCCTCAACCATCGCCGCATTCTGTTGCGTCGCCTGGTCCATCGAGTTGACCGACTGGTTGATCTCGCGAAGCCCGGTGGACTGCTCGCGCGAGGCCACGACGATCGCCGCCACGTTGGTATGCACGTCATGGACCTGCGTCAGGATTTCCTGCAAGGCCCGCCCCGTCTCGTCGACTAGGGCGACACCGCTCTTCACCTGCTCGCCGGAGGTGGTGATGAGCGCCTTGATGTCCTTCGCCGCACTTGCCGAACGCTGCGCGAGTTCCCGCACCTCCTGCGCCACGACGGCAAAGCCCTTGCCGGCCTCGCCGGCACGCGCCGCTTCCACGCCGGCATTCAGCGCCAGAAGGTTGGTTTGGAAGGCGATGTCGTCGATGACGCCGATGATGTTGGAGATTTCGCGCGAGGACTGCTCGATCTGTCCCATCGCACCGATCGCCTTCTTGACGACCTCACCGGACTTCTCCGCACCCACCCGGGTCTTGGTGACCAGCGAACCGGCCTCGTCGGCCCGCCGGCTCGAATCGGCAACCGTCGTGGTGATCTCGTCGAGCGCCGCTGCGGTCTCTTCCACGGAGGCGGCCTGCTGTTCGGTGCGCTTGGCAAGGTCGTCCGCCGCCGAGCGGATTTCCTGCGCGCCGGACGCGATGGCATTGGCGTTGGTTTCGACTGTCCGCATGGTCTCGTGCAGGCCGGCGACCGCTTCGTTGAAGTCCCGGCGCACGGCTTCCATCGAGGGCACGAAGGGCGTGGCAAGGTTTTGCGTGAGGTCGCCTTCCGACAGCGCCTTCAGCGCGCCGCCAAGCGCATTGATCGCCGACATGCGCTCGGTGACATCTGTCGCGAACTTGACCACCTTGTAGACCCGGCCATTCAGGTCGCGGATTGGGTTATAGGCGGCCTGGATCCAGATTTCCCGTCCACCCTTGCCGTAGCGCACGAATTCGTTGGAGATGAATTGCCCGGCAGCCAGGTTCTTCCAGAAGTCCGCATAGGCCTGCGTCTGCACATAGGCGGGATCGCAGAACATGCGGTGGTGCTTGCCGCGAATTTCCGAGAGATCGTAACCAAGCCCGGCACAGAAATTCTCGTTGGCATTCAGGATTTCGCCGGTCGGCGTGAACTCGATCACGGCCTGCGAACGAGAGATCGCATCGAGCTTGCTGGCATCCTCCGCCGCCTGCATCTTCGCCTCGGTGATGTCGGTGGCGAACTTGACGACCTTGTAGGCCTTGCCGCGACGAAAGATCGGATTGTACGAGGCCTGGATCCAGATTTCACCGCCATCCTTGCGCAGGCGCTTGTAGCTGGAGGCGTCGTATTCACCGCGCCCGAGGCGCGCCCAGAACTGCCGGTATTCCTCGCTCGCCGCGTAGCCCGCTTCGCAGAAGATGCGATGATGTTTGCCGACAATGTCCTTCAGGTCGTAGCCGAGTGCCCGGCAGAAGTTTTCATTGGCGGTGAGGATGTTGCCGGTAAGATCGAACTGGATCACGGCCTGCGAGCGCGACAGCGCGTCGATGATGTGGCCCGCATCCATGGATTTCGCGATTGAAAGCATGACCTGTCCCCTTGTGTGACAGCCACGGACCGCGTGGCGATCGTCGGTTGATGCGTTGGGGCACGGTCCGTGGCGAGGACCGTGTCTTGACTCTCAGAGATTCAATCCATGCGGGAGGTTTTTTGCCGGCCGCCGAAATGCGTGTCTACAATCCAAGATGGAGTGGCAGCCTTAACAATTGATGAAAGCCAGATGGCGAGTTTTAGATCTATTACATAACAATAACTTACAGAGCACGCTGGATAATAGCGCTAACGTTACGTCAGGAAGGCAATTCTTTTTCAGTACGCTAATTCACTAAAAAGTTGCACCCACTTCGGACAGAAAAAAACCGCCGCGCACAGGCACGGCGGTTTTTTCTGAAGCGAAACGGATGATTGCGTAGGGCGATCAGGCCGCCATGTCCTCCATGTCGCGTTCCTTGAACATGCGCGAAAGATTGAGGAAGCAGATCATGCCGTTCTCATGGGCAATAATGCCTTCGGCATAGGCCTTGTCGAAGGAGGTCGTTACCTCCGGCACCGGCTGGAGCTGCTCACTGCGGATGGTCAGAATGTCGGAGACCCGGTCGACGACGAGGCCGACGACCATGCTGTGCACTTCGGCCACCACGATGGCGCTGCGCTCGTTGGCTTCCGTGCTCTTCATGCCGAGCTTGTGGGCAAGGTCGATGATCGGGATCACCGTGCCGCGCAGGTTCATCACGCCGATGACGTCCGGCGGCGAATGCGGAATCGGCGTGGACGGCGCCCAGCCGCGGATTTCGCGGATCGTCGTCGTCTTCACGCAGAATTCCTGATCATGCAGGCGGAATGCGATGATTTCGAGGGTATCGCCGGCAAAGCTGGCCGTATTGATGGAGGTCATCGGGATCTTTCCAGGTTGGTCTGCGTCGTGCTCCAATCCTATGCACGCCCTGGTTAAAATCTTTCAAACGCCCGAACGATTGTTACGCCCCGAACGAAAGAAGGCCCCGCAATGCCGCGGAGCCCCCGGTTTTTTCCAACTTCTGCAAACATCAAGTCCGCAGCACGGCCTCGAACTGTTCGAGCGCCCAGTCCACCTGATCGCCGGTGATGACGAGCGGCGGCGCGATGCGGATCGTGTCGCCATGGGTGTCCTTGGCGAGGATGCCACGCTCCTTCAGCGCCTCGCAATATTTCCGCGCACCGCCAGCAGCCGGGTCGAGTTCCACGGCCAACATCAGGCCGCGGCCGCGCACGTCCTTTATGATGTTGGAGCGGATGCCCTTTAGGCCATCCTGGAAACGGTCGCCCATGCGCTCCGAGTTGCCGATCATGTCTTCCTCGACCAGCACCTTCAGCGCTGCACGCGCGATGGCGCAGGCGAGCGGATTGCCGCCGAAGGTCGAGCCGTGCTGGCCGGGCTTCAGGACGCCCAGCACTTCGCTGTTCGAAAGCACCGCCGAGACCGGATAGAAGCCGCCGGACAGCGCCTTGCCGACCAGCGTCACATCCGCCTCAATGCCCTCATGTTCTTCGGCGAGCAGTTTTCCCGTGCGGCCGAGGCCGGTCTGGATCTCGTCGAGGATCAGCGTGATGCCGTGCTGGGTGCAAAGTTCACGGACGGACGAAAAATAGCCGGCCGGCGGGATCAGCACACCCGCCTCACCCTGGATCGGCTCGATAAGGAAGGCGACCGTATTCTCGTTGATTGCCGCGCGGAAAGCCTCGAGGTCACCGAACGGTACATGGCGGAAGCCCGGCGCGAAGGGACCGAAGCCGGTGCGCGCATCCGGATCCGTCGAGAATCCGACGATGCCCATGGTACGACCATGGAAATTGTTGTCGCAGACGATGATCTCGGCCTGGCCTTCCGGCACGCCCTTCACCTCGTAACCCCACTTGCGCACGGCCTTGACCGCGGTCTCGACCGCCTCGGCGCCGGAATTCATCGGCAGCACCTTGTGCGAACCGGTGAGTGCGGCGATCTCTTCGTAGAAATGTGCGAGCTGGTCGTTGCGGAAGGCCCGCGAGGTGAGCGTCAGCTTTTGAGCCTGCTCGACCATCGCTGCAAGAATCTTCGGGTGGCAATGCCCCTGGTTCACCGCCGAATAGGCCGAAAGGCAATCCAGATAGCGGTTGCCGTCGATATCCCAGACATGGACACCCTCGCCGCGCGACAGCACCACATCGAGCGGCTTGTAGTTATGGGCACCGAGACGGTACTCGGTTTCGATCAGGCTTGCAGTCGACGGCGTCATAAAATCCTCCAGGGTTCAGGCGCTGCGGGTCGGCCGGTCGAGAATGCGGCGCCCGAAAAGGCTTGCGGTCAGTTCGACGAGAATGCGGGCGCTCTTGCCGCGATCGTCGAGGAAAGGGTTGAGCTCGACCACGTCGAGCGAGGAGACGAGACCGCTGTCGCAGAGCATCTCCATGATGAGATGGGCCTCGCGGAACGTCGCGCCGCCCGGAACGGTCGTGCCGACGCCGGGCGCCAGTTCCGGATCGAGGAAATCGACGTCGAGGCTGACATGCAAGAGGCCGTTCGCCGCTTTGATGCGTGCGATGATGTCGTGCATGATATGCGCCATGCCGGTCTCGTCGATCGAGCGCATGTCATAGACATTGACGCCGTGCTCGGCGATCTCTTCGCGCTCGCGCGCATCGACGGAACGGATGCCGACCTGGAAAACGTTCTTCGGATCGACCATCGGGCGGCCGGCTTCGAGGATCGGCGCGAACTCGGCCTGGCCGCAGAAGAAGGCGACCGGCATGCCGTGCATGTTGCCGGAGGGCGAGGTCGCCGGCGAATTGAAATCCGCATGCGCATCGAGCCAGAGCACGAAGAGCGGACGGCCCTGATCAGCCGCATGCCGCGCCATGCCGGAGACGGACCCCATCGAAAGCGCATGGTCGCCGCCAAGTATCAACGGGAACTTGCCGCCGCGGGCCGCATCATAGACGGCTGCGTCGAGCGCGCGCGTGAAGGCGGCGACGATCTGCAGATTGTTCGCCTTAGGATGGTTGGCAAGGTCACGCGCCGGTACCGGACGCAGATCGCCTTCGTCGGTCACGGTGTGCCCAAGCTCGATCAGGGTTGAATCGAGACCGGCGATACGTAGCGCCGTCGGCCCCATCGCCGCGCCACGGCGGCCGGAGCCTTCTTCCAGAGGTGCGCCGATCAGCGCGATATGCTTGTTATTTTCAGCCATGGTTTCCCCGCAGATGCGTGCGTGCCGGTTTTCCGGTTTTGGCCGATTATTGCCGGTCTCCTTGTTGGCAAAAAGATGAAAAACTGACAGATAGACGGTCGAATTCAGCAATTTGCCAAGCACCGGGCGACACAATGGTAAGCCTCGACGACCTAGACCACGCATTGATCGGCGCGCTGCGCCACAATGCCCGCACCCCTGTCTCCTCCCTTGCCGCGCTGACGGGCGCCTCGCGCGCCACAGTGGCGGCGCGGATCGAGCGGCTGGTCACCTCCGGCACCATCGCCGCCTTCACCATCAAGACGGGGTCGGAACTGACGGGCAGTGGTGTGCGCGCCATCGTGATGATCGAGGTGCACGGCAAGATGGCCGACCGGGTGGCTGTGCAGCTTCGTGGCCTGCCGCAGGTGCGCGCCCTTCACTCCACCAACGGCCGCTGGGATTTCATCGCCGAACTGGAGGACCGCGACCTCGGAACCTTCGACGAGACGCTGCACCGCATCCGCCTCATCGATGGCATCACCGTGACCGAGACGAATATTTTGTTGAAGACGACGAAGAACGCACTGACGTTAGCAAACGCCCCGGCTCAGGTCGCTCCCTCTCCTCCGTCATCGTCGGGCTTGACCCGAGGATGAGGCAACGTGCACCTGCACGGCGGCCTCAATATTCCTTCTCATAGAAGATACCCGCACCGGCGCTGCCGCCGCTGCCGGCCTCGCCGCGCAGCTTGAGGCCGCGGCCGACGTCGAGGTTGATCACCGCCTTGGCGCCGTTCGTCTCCGGATCCTGCTTCAGTTCGATATAGGTTCGCTCATTGAGATATTTTCCCGCCGAAACCGCCGCCCGGCCTTCCGAATCCGTCGTGATGTCGAGATCGTCGACACCGAGCTTGCTGCGCAGGCTGTCGAGCAGGCCGGTCGAGCTGCCGCCGGCAAGCTGGCTGGCAGCTGAGGCAAGCTGGGCGATCTGTATCGCCGAAAGGTTCGACATCGACCGGTTGAAGATGAGCTGTGCCAGGATTTCATCTTGTGGCAGCGATGGCGATGAGGCGAAGGTGACCGTCGGATTGTTGGCCTGGCCCGCCACCGTCACCGTGATTTCCGTCGTGCCTGCCGAGCTGCCTGCAACGAGGTTGACCGTCGGCACCAGACCGCCGGCAAAACCGATATGTGCGCTAGTGAAATCGAGGCGCCGCGTCAGGATTTCCATGCGCCCGCGCTCCAGCTCGAAGCCGCCCGACACGACGGGCGACGAGGATGTGCCGGTGATCTTCAGGCTGCCGCCGAGTTCCGCGTTGATGCCGCGGCCGCGCACGAAAAGCTGCCCGGGGGCTTCGATGGTCAAATCAAGCGCAATGCCACGCGAGGCGCCCCCACCGCCGCCCTGATCGCGCTGGACGTCCGCGGTCATGCGCTTGACGTCGGCCGGCGCATTGCGGTGCTTGATGTCGATCTCGGAGAGCGAGGCCGGCAGTTTTTGCGGAATGGTAATGTTCGCCTTGTTGATGCGTACATTGCCGCCCAGCGCAAGCGCGGCCACAGGGCCCTTCAGCGTCAGGTCACCAGCGACATTCGCCGTCACCAGCGTGCCATCGACATAGGTAATGTCGCCGAGCTTGACGGCCACATCGACCGGGAAGCCGCTTGCCGGATCGATGCCGACGCGGCCACTGGCCGAAAGCTGGCCGCCGCTCGCAAGCTTGCCCGAGACGGTTTCGATCACCGCCTGGCGCCCATCCATGGTGACGCGGATCGTCAGGTTTTCGACCGCGAGGTTGCGACGCACGTCGACAAGGCGTGCACCGCCCGCCGTGATGCTGCCGGTAATGGAAGGGGCTGCCGCCGTACCGCCGATGGAGACGTCGACATTGGCATTGCCCGTCAGCACGAACCCCTGCGCGGACAGCTGGCCCTGCAGCAGGCCGAACGGCACCGTGCCGTTGAACTTGAGCCCGAGCGGCGTTGCACCACCGATGCCGACCGTGCCGCCGCCGCGGAAGGACAAGCCGCCACCCCCGGTGAGCACCGTATCGAGCCGCACCTGATTGTTGGCGAACTCACCCTTCGCATTGATTTTCAGTGCGCCGATGCCCGCGCCGCGGGTATGGCTCGTGACGGCGCCGTCCCAGTCGAGCGCATAGTTGACGACGGGTGCCGCCGCCTTGCCCTTGACCGTCACCGTGCCGCCGATCGAGCCATCGGCCCCCAGGCCAGCCGCGAAATTGTTGACGAGCGCCGCCGGTAACGCATTGAGCCGCAGCGACAAATCAAGTGTCTCGCCCGCACGGCCGGAGATGGCGACGGAGCCGCGCCCCGCCTGGATGGTCAGCCCGTCAAGCGCCGCAACGCCATTGGTGACTTTGATCGTCGTCGGCTTGGCAAGCTTCAGCGCAATGCGTCGAGGTGCTGCCTCGACCGTCTGCAAAGCGATATCAAGGCCGCCGTCACGCTGGAGGACCTTACCCTTCGTCACGAGCGGCGCACCATCGAGCCGGCCGGTCAGGTCGAAATTGGTCGCCTGCCCTTCGCGCGAAAAATCGAGGCGCAGGGCCTCGATGCGGTTTTCACCCGAGGCCACGCGTTCGGCGCGAACCGAGCCGGTGATCGCGGCGGTGGCAAGGTCGGCAATCTCGAGATCGACAGCGGGTTTGGTGATGCTCACCGCATCGCGCCGGATCGCCGAGCCGGAAGCCTGCACGGTGGCCGAGGTCTTGCCGTTCGTCGTCGCGATTTCCACGAGACCGGAAAGATCGCCGGCCGCCTGCTGGCCGGCCATCGCCGCGAGCAGGCCGAGATCCGGGAAGTCGAAGCGGATCGTACCATCGGGCATGAAATTCTGCGCGAGCGCCAGAGAGCCCTTCAGCGTGTTCGGGCCGATCTCAGCCTCAAGCACCGGCACGGAAATGCGACCGCCTTCCGATGTGATGCTGGAGCGTACGTTGATCGGCTGCCCATCGAGCGCGCCGGTGGCCGTCAGTTCACCGGAGGGGCTATCCGCAACGGCCTTGCCGGTCAGCGTCACCACGAGGTCACTCAGGGTGCGGCCGGACAGCGTCGCGCCGCTTGACGTGACCTTGGCCGAGACGTCGAGCCCCTGCACGGGGCCGGTGGCCGACAGTTCGAAGGCTGCCTCGCCGGCGGCATCGGCAAGCAACTTGCCGAGGTTCAGCACCTTGCCGGTCAGAGCAGCCTCCAGATTGCCCTTGCCGAGCGACACGGACCCTGCCGTTTCCAGCGTGCCGGACTTGACCTGGAGGCCTGAGACCTGAACCGCACCATCGCTCGCCAGCTGAACCCGGCCTTCCATCGCAATCGTCGTATCGAACTTGCCGGAAAGCGCCGGCGGCAGCACGGCAGGCAGTGCGAAGAGACGGAAATTGACGTCCGCCTCACGGCTTTCGATGCCGTAACGACCGGACAGCGTGCCGCCAATGCTGGCGCTTTCAAGCGTCGCAGGATCGAAGGCGACCTCGCTTGGCGAAATGTTCAGCGTGGTCACGAGCTTTACAGGCCCCTTCACCATGCGGTCGACATCGGCATTGGCAAAGGCCGTCGTGCCGGTTTCCAGCGTCGCGTCGATGCGGCCGGACTGGCTGGCCACATTGAAGGCGTCGCTCTTCGCCGAAAGCCGGATGTTTTCGATACGGCCGGCCGGCAGCTCCGCCGAAACGACAGTTGCATTCGCCTCCAGCGCTGCGGCCGTCGCCTCGCCGGTCAGAGAAATATCGGCGCCCTCGATCAGCACGCGCGCATCGCCATCGGCAAGCGGCCAGCGGAAATCGATCGGGCCATCCTTGCCGGCAAGCTTGACGTCGAGATCGTTCGCGCCCTTGGCGCTGACCGTGCCCGAGGCCCCGAGTGTCATGGCGCCAGTCGAGATCGACCCTTTTTCGATGCGCAGCATGTCGGAACCGTCGAAGGCCGCGACCACGTCGATGCCGGTCTCGCCGGCAAACAGCGGACGAAGCTGCGGCGGCATCAGGGCGTCGAAGGTGCCGCCGCCGTTCAGCGCAACCGTATGCAGGCCCTCGGCCGAAAGATCGTGGCGGCCATCGACCCGCAGCATTTCGGTGCCGTCGAGGGATGCGGCAAGGCGCCCCGTCCATCGCGAGAGCGGACCATCCCCCGTCAGGCGGATCGCCACGGCAGGATCGTTCGGCAGCTTGAGCAGGGCGGCCAGCAGGCCCCCCTTCGGCTCGGCGACATCCGCTTCAAGTCGCAGCACGTTGTCGGCCGGATTGAACACGATATCCGCCACGACACGCGCATCCGGCCGCGCCATTTCAGAGGCGGAAAGTTTTACGGCGACGCTATCGGCCGTCGCATTGCCGCTGCCGGTCACGACGAGGCGCTGGTCCCGCTTGGCGACCGTTCCGGAGACGAAGAGTTCCGGCACTTCCAGCCTGCCGATATGCACTTCGACCGGCAGGGTGAACGGCGTGTCGGATTTCTCAGTGTCGGCCTTCGGCTCCGGCAGACGCAGCAGGGAGATGGAAGAGGCCGAGACACGCGTCGCATCGAAGCTGAAGAACAGCAGCTGGAGTGGCGACCAGTCGACGGCGAGGTCGCGGATTTCCGCATAGGTGCCCTTCGCGTCGCCGACCGTGATGGTGCCGGCCCGCAGCCTGCCCGTCAGCAGCCCGGACGGTTCGCTGATCGAAATGACCTGCCCGCTCGCCGCAGCGATCTTCTCCGCATAGGACACCGCAAACCGCGCGCCGGCATCGGTAAAACCGACAAAGCCGATGAGCGCGACAAGAACAACCAGAAGAACGGCAAGGCCGTAGCCGATATAGCGGAGCGTGGCGCGGAGAATTCGGGACAGCCTGTTCATGCTTCATCCATTTCGCGTGTGGGGAGCGCTGGGAATCGCTCCTCAACGTCTTGAATCCGAATCGCGCAGACGATCAAGAGTCTAGACGAAAATTGGGGCGGCAGTCAGAAGGACTGACCGATGCCGGCATAGATCCCGAAAGAGGTTCCGCCGGGGTACTTGTTCAGCGGCACCGCCACGTCGAGCCGGAGCGGGCCGAATGGTGTCGCGTAACGCAGGCCGATACCGGCGCCCGCCCGGATGTCGCTGAAATCCGGCACCTCATCCGTCGAGACCGTACCGACATCGATGAACGGCACCACGCCGATCGTTTCGGTCACGCCGATGCGCACCTCTGCCGAGGCCGCCACATAGGAGCGCCCGCCGAGCAGCTTGTCCTCGCTGTTGCGTGGCGAGATCTCCTGGTAGCCGTAACCGCGCACCGTGCCGCCGCCGCCAAGGAAGAAGCGCCGCGTCGCCGGAATGTCGGAAAGCTCGTTGCCGCCGATGATCGTGCCGCCGGCGAGCTTGCCGGCGAGAACGACGCGATCTTCCGCACCGAGCGCCTGGTAGCCGGTGATCGCGCCTTCGAAGCTGGAGAAGAAGGTGCCGCGATAGGTCTCGTAGCTCGGCTTGGCGTTGAGCAGCAGCCGGTAGCCTTCGGTCGGGTTCAGCTTGTCGTCGCGGGTGTCGCGCACATACTCGATCGGGATGCTGGCCGTCAGGTACTTGTTCTTGCCGAAGGCGTCCTCGACATCGCTCCACATGAGCTCACCACCGGCACTCACCGTATCCCTGTCGGACAACTCGACGCTGACGCCGGCGGCAACCGTGGTGGTGAACGCCTTGTAGGCGTCGGGATCGACGATCGAAGCCTTGAGGCTCGCATTGAACGTCGAGGCCGGGCCAAAGGCGCCGGGCTTGGAGAACAGAATGGCCGTCGAGTAGTCGAGATTGCCCAGATCCGATTCACCGATCCGGTTGACCGATCCCTCGAGACGCAGCGACTCGGCCTCGCCAAACAGATTGCGGTGGCCCCAATAGCCCTGCAGGCCGATGCCGTCCGTGTTCGAATATTGCGCGCCGACACCGAAATAGCGGTGTTTGCCTTCCGAAACCTCAATGGTCATCGGCAGCGAACCATCGGGCGCGAGCTTGTCGGCTTCGCGGATCGTCACGCTGGAGAAGACGCCGAGCGTACGCAGCCGCTCCGCCGCCTTGGTCAGCGCCTCCGGCGAATAGGGCTGGCCGGCATTGATGCGGGAATAGCGCTGCACGAAATTCGCATCGACCGTCTTGGTGCCGGTGACACCAACCTCGCCGACGGGTGCCACCGGCCCGCCTTCGGCGGCGATGACGACATCGACGGTCTGCGTCTTGTGGTCTGCCGTCGCGTTGCGTTCGATCAGCTTGGCAAGCGGCCGCCCCTCGGCCTTGAGGTCCACGACGACCTTCTCGCCGGCCTTCAGGATGATGGTAGAATCTGCACGCGCGCCCGGCACCAGGCCGTAATCCGCGGGGTTGCGTCCCTCGGCATCGCCGGAGAACGCGACATCGCCGAAGGTGAAGACCGGGCCGGGCTCGACACTGATCGTCACGGGGATCGCCCCGCGCTGGCCGAACTCCGGGCTCGGTGGCAGGGAATCGAGGTCCTGTCCGTCGATGGTGACATTCACCACGCCGCCATAACGGGCGTTTTCGTACAGGGCGGCGAGGATCCGGTCGCGATCGTCACGCGCCTTGATGACGAGGCCGAGATCACCGGACACCGGCGTGCCTTCATCCTGCTTGAGACGCGCTGTGTTCTCGATCGCCGTTTTGAGGTCGTCGTCGTCGGTGCCGGGATTGAGCGTCAGCGTATAGTTGACCGGATCGATGACCGAGGTCGTCTCTTCCTCGTCCTCGAAGAACTTCATGCCGAAGATCTCGAAAGCCGATGCCTGTTTGACGGATATCGGGCCGAACGCAAGTGCTGCAGCAACCGCGAGGGCGGTGCCAGCTCTCAGAAACGCAAAACTCTTTTCCGGCCGGTTCACTTTATCCCGCATCCGCAGCTATCCGTCGCCTTCTCCTTGGGTGCGGTGCGCGCGGCAGACCGACATGCTTCCGTCACAGACTTCAGGCGCTCCGATTCATCCGGAGCTCTCAGGCTAGAAAAGACCCTAACGCGTTAGGTTTTCTGTAATGTTAACGGCGGTTTTACACGGGCGGGAACGAGATTTGAAGCGCTTATCGGGATTTTCTGCTCTCGCGGAAAAGCAAAAGCCCCGGAACATGCCCGGGGCTTCGCATAGGTTGCGTGTATCGGGTATCAATAACCCGACGGGCAACGGTCGATATAGCGACGGCCGTAGCGGTCACGGTAGTAGCACTGGCCGGGCTGCTCGGAGACGCTGCCGATGACAGCACCCGAAACACCGCCGATGGCTGCGCCGACGGCCGCACCGCGAACGTCGCCGGTGATGGCGCCACCGATGATCGCGCCGGAGACAGCGCCGATACCCGCACCCTTTTCCGTCTGCGTGCAGCTGGCGACGGCCAGGCCGACCAGAACGAGCGCAATGACTTTCTTCATGAAGATGTTCTCCAAAGTTGAGTGGCGGCCGCGTTTTCCGGGGTCCGCACTATCCCCTTCTACTCAGATAACATACCGGGGCCGTCGTCGACGGTCAGGTTTGTCCGACGTTGAAAATATAGCCGGAAATAGGGAAGTCCATGGCGTACAACTATTTTTTTGCAGGTCGAATAAATATCGTTTCCGCTTCGTTTGCTTAGCCCCGGCAAAACCGGTCACGAGAAATTTCGCACCTGCCTGAAAGTACCGGTTGATCGGCGCGGCAAAACATCAAATGATATGACTGTTGAGGTTGCGCTGGCAGTGGAGGAACTGTCGCCGCATCCCTCGTTGCCGGAATGCAATGCACGCGAATTGAGAATGCTGGTGTCGTCTGATCCCCAGCCCGCGTCGTAAAGGCGCCCGCTGCATACTACCTTCGGATCGATCGACCCCAGCGGACAGGAACCGCCAGGGAGGAACGAATGGCGAAAGTGGCAATGACCGTCAATGGCCGGAAGGTGAGCAAGGAGTGCGAGGACCGCACGCTGCTTGTCCACTTCATCCGCGACAATCTAAGCCTCACCGGAACCCATGTCGGCTGCGATACCTCCCAGTGCGGAGCCTGTGTCGTGCATATGGATGGCAAGGCGGTGAAAAGCTGTTCCATCCTCGCGGCCCAGGCCGCGGGGTCCGACATACTGACCATCGAAGGCTTGGCTGCGAACGGCGAGCTTCACCCCGTCCAGGCGGCCTTCAAGGCCAATCACGGCCTGCAATGCGGCTTCTGTACGCCCGGCATGGTGATGACCGCGGTTGACATGATCAACCGCTACGGTGCGGAGCTCGACGAGAAGACGGTGCGCGAGAACCTCGAAGGCAATATCTGTCGATGCACCGGCTACCATAACATCGTGAAAGCCATCCTTGCTGCCGCCCAGGAAATGGGTGCGGCAGGGCGACAGGCTGCGGAATAACACGCCGACGGCGGTCTCGCCGATGGCTGTGGCTGTGACGCAAGCGCCCGGCACCATTCGGCAGATCGCCTTCAGCAGGTCACGCAAACGATATCTCGGAGGAGATCAAGATGGGTGTCGAAGGCATCGGCGCGCGCGTCGCGCGAAAGGAAGACAAGCGGTTTCTCATGGGCCAGGGCCGCTACACGGACGACATGTCCGTGCCGGGCATGCGCTATGCCGCATTCGTGCGGTCGCCGCACGCCCATGCGAAGATCATGAGCATCGATACGTCCGCGGCGGAAGACATGCCGGGCGTCGTCGCCGTGCTCAACGGCAAGCAGATGCTGGACGACGGCATCGGCAACCTGATCTGCGGCTGGATGATCCATTCCAAAGACGGTTCGCCGATGAAGATGGGCGCCTGGCGCCCGATCGCGCATGAGACGGTGCGTTATGTCGGTGACGCCGTGGCCGTGGTGGTGGCCGATACGATGGGCGAGGCGCGCGACGCCGCCGAAGCCGTCGTCGTCGACTACGACGTGCTGCCCGCTGTCACCAGCGCGGTCAAGGCGCTCGAAGCCGGCCAGCCGCAGCTGCACCCGGAAGCACCCGGCAACCTGATCTACGACTGGCAGATCGGCGATGCCGACGCAACGGACGCAGCCATTGCCGCGGCAGCCCACGTCACTGAGATGAAGATCGTCAACAACCGGCTGGCGCCGAACCCGATGGAGCCGCGTGCCGCACTTGGCATCTACGATTCTGCCGAGGACCACTATACCTGCTACACGACGAGCCAGAATCCGCATGTCGCCCGCCTCGTGATGAGCGCCTTCTACAATGTCGCGCCGGAAAACAAGCTGCGCGTCATCGCCCCGGATGTCGGCGGCGGCTTCGGCTCGAAGATCTTCATTTATCCGGAAGAAATCGTCTGTCTCTGGGCCTCGAAACGCTCGGGCGTTCCGGTGAAATGGACCTGCGATCGCACTGAGGCCTTCCTGACCGATGCGCATGGACGCGACCATGTCTCGACGGTCAAGATGGCCTTCGACGCCAACAACCGCATCACGGCACTGAAGGTCGACACGATCGCCAATTTCGGCGCCTACATGTCGCTCTTCTCCTCCTCGGTGCCAACCTATCTCTATGCCACGCTGCTGTCGGGCCAGTACAACATCCCGGCCATCCACGCCAATGTGCGCGCCGTCTACACCAACACGGCCACCGTCGACGCCTATCGCGGTGCCGGGCGGCCGGAAGCAACCTATCTGGTGGAACGCACCGTGGAGACGGCGGCACGCGAGCTTGGCGTCTCGCCGGCAGAACTGCGTCGTGCCAACTTCATCCGCTCCTTCCCACACCAGACGCCGGTGATCATGAACTATGACGCCGGCGACTACGAAGCCTCGCTGGAGGCCGCCATGCAGGCGGCCGACTGGAACGGTTTCCCGGCCCGCAAGGCGGAAGCCGCAAACCGCGGCATGAAGCGCGGCATCGGCATGAGCTGCTACATCGAGGCCTGCGGCATCGCGCCCTCGGCTGCGGTCGGCTCGCTCGGCGCCGGCGTGGGCCTGTGGGAATCGGCGGAGGTGCGCGTCAATGCCGTCGGCACGATCGAGGTGCTGACCGGCTCGCACAGTCACGGCCAGGGCCATGAGACGACCTTCGCCCAGCTCGTCGCCGAACGCTTCGGCGTGCCGATCGACAGCGTCTCCATCGTGCATGGCGACACCGACAAGGTGCAGATGGGCATGGGCACCTACGGCTCGCGCTCCGGCGCCGTCGGCATGTCCGCCGTCGTCAAGGCGTTGGACAAGGTGGAGGCCAAGGCGAAGAAGATCGCGGCCCACCTGATGGAGGCCGATGAAAGTGACATCGTCATCGAAAACGGCGCGCTGAAGGTCGCCGGCACCGACAAGACGGTGCCGTGGTTCCAGATGGCGCTCGCCGCCTATACCGCCCACAACCTGCCATCCGGCATGGAGCCGGGCCTCAAGGAGGGCGCCTTCTACGATCCGGCCAACTTCACCTTCCCGGCGGGCTGCTACATCGCGGAGGTCGAGGTCGATCCGGACACCGGCAAGACCGAAATCATCCAGTTCGTCGCCGCCGACGATTTCGGCAACATCATCAACCCGATGATCGTCGAGGGACAGGTGCATGGCGGGATTGCGCAGGGCATCGGCCAGGCAATGCTGGAAGGCGTGCATTACGATCCGGAAACGGGCCAGCTCCTGACGGCGAGCTACATGGATTACACCATGCCGCGCGCCGACGACTTGCCCTCCTTCAACGTCTCGCACCAGAACACCCCCTGCCCGAACAATCCGCTCGGCATCAAGGGCTGCGGCGAGGCCGGCGCCATCGGTTCGCCGCCGGCGCTGATCAACGCCATAACCGATGCCATCGGCAACAACGACCTCAGCATGCCCGCAACGCCCCAGAAGGTCTGGGCGGCGGCGCGTGCTGCGGCCAACTGACGGAGGAAGCCATGTACGCAACGAATTACCATCGCGCATCCTCGATCGCTGACGCCGTCAAGCTGCAGTCCTCCTCGGACGAAGCGAAATACGTCTCCGGCGGCATGACGCTGATCCCGACCATGAAGCAGCGGCTGGCCGCTCCCTCCGACCTCGTCGACCTGCGCCACATCGCGGACCTCAAGGGCATCTCCGTCAATGACAGCCGGGTCCGCATCGGTGCCGGCACGACGCATGCCGAGGTCGCTGCCTCGGGCGAGCTCAAAGCCGCCTGCCCGGCTGTCTGCCACCTCGCATCCCTTATCGGCGACCCGCATGTGCGCCATATGGGAACGATCGGCGGCTCGACCGCCAACAACGATCCCGCTGCCGACTACCCCTCCGCCATGCTGGCGCTGGGGGCGACGATCGTCACCAATGCGCGGGAAATTCCCGCCGACGACTTCTTCACCGGGCTCTTCGAGACGGCGCTGGAGGACGGCGAGATCGTCGTGGCGGTCACCTTCGACGCGCCCGCCAAGGCCGGCTACGCCAAATTCCCGAACCCGGCCTCGCGCTATGCGATGACGGGCGTCTTCGTGGCAAAGGCGGGAGATGGCGGCGTGCGGGTGGCGGTGACCGGTGCCGGCTCCGACGGCGTGTTCCGTCATGCCGGACTGGAACAGGCGCTTTCCGCCAACTGGTCGGCGGATGCCGCATCCGGTGTGACTGTCGATGCCTCCAACCTGCTCTCCGATATCCACGGCAGCGCAGAGTATCGGGCGAACCTCGTGAAGGTCATGGCCAAGCGGGCGGTCGCGGCCGCCTGACTTCCACGAAAAAGCTGAAACTGGTTCGATTAAAAGGGCGGTTGAGGCCGTCCTTTTTTCATGCAGACTTGACATGCATCAACAGGAAATGGCCTTTGGGTGCCTAAGATACTTTGGAATGGTTCAAAGGTGGCGCCGATTTGCCGCAGCGGATACCGTTGCAGCGAAAGGGCGTCTGATATAGCCGATTGAACGACCGCCAACGACGATGGTGTCCGGCATCTGACCGGACAGGAGACTTCGGATGGACTTCGAGACCTACTTCAAGAACGAGCTGGATGGCCTGCATCAGGAAGGCCGCTACCGCGTTTTCGCCGACCTGGAACGCCAGAAGGGCAGCTTTCCGAAAGCGACCCGCTACACGGCGGATGGTCCGAAGGACGTCACGGTCTGGTGCTCGAACGACTATCTCGGCATGGGCCAGCACCCGAAGGTCATCGAGGCGATGAAGCTCGCAATCGACCAGTGTGGCGCCGGTGCCGGCGGCACCCGCAACATCTCCGGCACCAATCATCATCATGTCCTGCTCGAGCGCGAACTCGCCGACCTGCACGGCAAGGAATCGGCGCTGCTCTTCACCTCGGGCTACGTATCCAACTGGGCCGCCCTCGGCACGCTCTGTTCGAAGATCCCCGGCATCATCTGTTTCTCCGATGCCGGAAACCATGCTTCGATGATCGAGGGCATCCGCCACTCGAAATGCGAGCGGGTGATCTGGAAGCATAACGACCTGAAGGATCTTGAAGCCAAGCTCGCTAGCGCCGACCCGAAGGCGCCGAAAATGATCGCCTTCGAATCGGTCTATTCGATGGATGGCGACATCGCTCCCATCAAGGACATCTGCGACCTTGCCGACAAATACGGCGCAATGACCTATCTCGACGAAGTGCACGCCGTCGGCATGTACGGCCCGCGCGGCGGCGGCATTGCCGAACGCGAAGGCCTGATGCACCGCCTGACCATCATCGAAGGCACGCTCGGCAAGGCGTTTGGCGTGATGGGCGGTTATATTACCGGCTCGACCGCGCTTTGCGATTTCGTCCGCTCGTTTGCCTCGGGCTTCATCTTCACGACCTCCCTACCGCCGGCGATTGCAGCCGGTGCCTGCGCCGCCATCCGCCATCTCAAGGAAAGCCAGGTCGAACGTTTCGCCCATCAGGAGCGTGTACGCCGCCTGCGCTCGGCGCTTGACCGCAACGGCATCCCGCACATGCCGAACCCCAGCCACATCGTGCCGGTGATGGTGGGTGATGCCGCCAAGTGCAAGTGGATCTCGGACCTGATGCTCGACAATTTCGGCATCTACGTACAGCCGATCAACTATCCGACCGTGCCGAAGAAGACCGAGCGCCTGCGCATCACGCCGACGCCGCTCCACACGGACGCCGACATCGACCACCTCGTGAGCGCGCTGCATTCGCTCTGGTCGCGCTGCGCGCTGGCCCGCGCCGTCGCCTAAGCGAACGTAAGCGAAATTATCCGATAAGCCCGGCGGCGACCCGTCGGGCTTCTTCGTCTGCGGCAAAGACATCATCCATGGAAGAGGCCACCGGCAGATGGGTGAGCCTGTCCATCACCTGCTCGGCAATATCGGCCATCGACAGGAAACCGAGACGCCTGCCGACGAAGGCGTGGAAGGCGACTTCCTCCGCCGCATTCATGATCGCGCCCTGCAAGCCACCACGTTCCAGCGCTGTGCGAGCGAGACGCAAGGCCGGGAACCGGTCCTCGTCTGGCGCCTCGAAATCGAGCCGCGAGAGTTTTGCAAAATCCAGCCGGTCGACATTCAGCGCCGAGCGCGTCGGATAGGTCAGCGCATAGCCGATCGCCGTGCGCATGTCCGGTGCACCGAGCTGCGCCAGCACCGAACCGTCGACATACCCGACCATCGAATGGATGATCGACTGCGGATGCACGACAACCTCGATCTGGTCCGGGCGCACATCGAAGAGGTGCTTCGCCTCGATCATCTCCAGCGCCTTGTTGAACATCGAGGCGCTGCCGATCGAGATTTTCAGGCCCATCGACCAGTTGGGATGGGCGCGTGCGATATCGGCCGTGACGCCTGCCATCTGCTCGCGGCTCCAGGTGCGGAACGGGCCACCGGAGGCTGTCAGCACGATGCGCTCGACGGCGTGGCGCTGGTCGTCTTCCAAGGCCTGGAAGATCGCACTGTGTTCGCTGTCGACCGGGATCAGCCGCCCGCCGCCCTGCGCGACGGCCTGCACGAAGAGATCACCGGCGGAGACGAGGCATTCCTTGTTAGCGAGCGCGATATCCGCGCCGCGCTTCGCCGCCGCAAGCGTCGGCGCAAGACCCGCCGTGCCGACGATCGCCGCCATGACCCAGTCCGCATCGCCGGACGCCGCTTCCAGCAGTGCCGAGCGCCCGGCCGCCGCCTCGATACCGCTGCCGGAAAGTGCGTCCTTCAGATCCGCGTACCGACTCTCGTCCGCCGTCACCACGAGGCGCGCACCGCAGTCGCGCGCCTGCGCGGCGAGCAGCTCGATATTGCCGTTGCCGGTCAGCGCCACGACCTCGTAGCGCTCGCGCCCGCCGAGCTGGCGCACCACGTCGAGCGTGCTGGTGCCGATGGAACCTGTCGAGCCGAGAATGGTGATGCGGCGTTTCTGCCGCGCGTCCGGAGCCATGATGTTTTCCGCGGTTTTCTTGTTTTCTACAAATGGCTCTACAGGCGAAAGACGCCTGCAACAAGTCATCGAAATGCTGTAAAGCGAAGGCATGGCCGGTCTTCTGGAACCCGCGACTTGACCTTTTCGCCCGGTCGGCCATAACGTCCCGGCAAAGCGGTCTTCCGCCTGACGCGATTGGAGAAATCTGTGCACCGACGCCTGAGAGTATGGACCCTCGCATGCCTCGCCCTTTGGGCGGTGGCCCCGGCCTATGCCGACGAGCCGGTCCCGGGTGGTCTCGGCGGCACCTGGCTTGCCGAAGATATCGGCGGCAACGGTGTGATCGACGACCTTCAGACGACGCTGGAAATCAAGCCGGATGGATCCTATGGCGGCAATGGCGGCTGCAACACCTATCGCGGCAAGCTGAAGGTACAGAATGGCAATATCGCCTTCGCCCCCGCCGCCGCGACGCGCAAGATGTGCGCGCCCGCCATCATGGACCAGGAGCAGAAGTTCTTCGACACGCTCGGCACCGTGACCTCGTGGCGCCTCGAAAACGGCATCCTACACCTGACCGGCAAGGAAGGCGCCCCGGCGATCCGCCTTGCAGCCCTCAAGAACAACACTGACATCGTCATCCGCCTGCCCGGACCGGAACAGAGCGTGGCGCGCGAGACGCTGAACTACCAGTGTGACGCCGACCAGCGTGTGGTGGTCGAATACATCAATGTCGGCGCCAATTCGCTCGCCGTTCTGCGCATCGCAGACGAGACGATCATTGCCTCCAACGTCATGGCCGCCTCCGGCGCCAAATATACCGGCGGCCGCTACGAATGGTGGACCAAGGGTGACGAGGCGACGCTTTACGACCTGACCAAGGGCGAGAACGCGCCGGGCGTCAACTGTAAGAAGACCGGCTGAACCGGAACCGAAGAGGGACACGACATGCCCACATTCCAGGTCGGACAGAAGGTCGTCTGCGTCAACGATCGCTTCAAGAACGTCTCCATCGACCAGGGCATTCGCAAGGGGCAGGTCTACACGGTCCGCTGGGCCGGGCACTATCGCCACTATGTCGATGGCGATTTCTACGGCATCAAGCTGATGGAACTCTATCGCGGCAACGATGACGGGCCGGAGGGCTATGGCGCCACCGACATGCCCTTCCGCGCCAGCCGCTTCCGCCCGCTGGTCAGCGACCGCATCCGCAGCATGCTCGGCATAAAGGCGCCCACGCCGAAGGTCGTCGCCAAACCATCGGTCGTTCCGTCGATCAAGACCAAGCCGCGTGTCGTGACGCCCGAGCGCGAGAAGGAAGACGTCTGATCGTCTTCGTCCGGCGCGCACCTCACGCCTGCAAACCCGGCCTGACGACGTCGCCGGCCGACTGACGCACCACTTCGGAAATCTGCAAAAGCTGTTCTGCAAGAGGGCTGGTCTTACGCCAGATCATGCCGATCGTCCTGGACGGTTGCGGAGCATTGAAGCGCGCGATCGAAACGGTCGCCGAACGGGTTTCCACCGCCACGGCCATCTCCGGAATCAAGGTGATGCCGATACCGGCGCCGACCATCTGAACCAGTGTCGACAGCGAACTCCCATCCATCAATTCCCGCGGGCGCTCCGTGTTCACCTTGCAGAAGGACAGCGCCTGCTCGCGAAAACAATGCCCTTCCTCAAGCAGGAGCAACCGCATTTCGCTCAGCATGTCGCGATTGGGAACCGGCTTCCCCTCGTCCTTGCCGGGCCGCACGAGCACGAAATCCTCGTTGAACAGCGCCACTTCGGTCAGCGATGGCTCGGAGACCGGCAAAGCGACGATTGCGGTATCGAGGCGGCCCTCCGTCAATTCCTGGACCAGTTTCGCGGTTTGCGTTTCCCGCACATGGATGTCGAGCCCGTCATAAAGCCGGGTGAGATTGCCGATGATCGCAGGCAGCATATAGGGCGCGACGGTCGGGATGATGCCGATCCTAAGGCGCCCCGCCAGCTGGTTCCTGGCCGCCCGCGCCACGTCACCCAGTTCGTCGACCGAACGCAGGATTTCCCGCACGCGCACGAGAAAGGCCTCGCCAAAGTTGGTGAGCCGGACCTGCCGCGCGCCGCGCTCGAAGAGGTCGCTGCCGAGCTCCTTTTCGAGTTCCTTGATCTGCGTCGATAGTGCCGGCTGGGAAATCGAGCAGGCATCGGCGGCTCGTCCGAAATGATTGTGGCGCGCCATCGCTTCAAAATAGCGCAGTTGCCTGAGGGTAAAGTTCATCATAACCTTATCTTATCGCGCCCATCAATAAATCAAACTTAAATTTATGCCGGCCTTTTGCTAAGTCCCTATGTAAGGAGATGAACCTCAGGTCATCGCCCAGGGCGGGCGCGTCTTTTCGCATCCGCCAACACAACTCGGCCCCGGAGACGTGCCAAGGCCTCCGGCGGAACACCATTCAGATCAGACGGGAGAACAATCATGGATACGAAAGTCGAAACCGCGGGCAAGTGTCCGGTCGCCCATGGCGGGCGCATCGCAGCAGATTCGTCCATGCGGTCGAACCGCGACTGGTGGCCGAACCAGCTGAACATCAAGCTGCTGCACCAGTATTCCGCCCTGTCCAACCCGCTGGGTGAACAGTTCGATTATGCCGCCGAATTCAAGACCCTCGACTACGAGGCCCTCAAGGCGGACCTGCGCGCCCTGATGACCGATTCGCAGGATTGGTGGCCGGCAGACTTCGGGCACTACGGCCCGCTCTTCATCCGCATGGCCTGGCACAGCGCCGGCACCTACCGCATCTTCGACGGCCGCGGCGGCGGCGGCCAGGGCCAGCAGCGTTTCGCGCCGCTGAACAGCTGGCCGGACAACGTCAACCTCGACAAGGCCCGTCGCCTGCTCTGGCCGATCAAGCAGAAATACGGCCGGAAAATCTCTTGGGCCGACCTGTTCATCCTCACCGGCAACGTCGCATTGGAATCGATGGGCTTCAAGACCTTCGGCTTCGCCGGCGGCCGCGCCGACGTCTGGGAGCCAGATGAAAGCACCTATTGGGGTTCCGAGACCACCTGGCTCGGCAGCGACAAGCGCTTCACCGGCGAGCGCCAGCTCGACAAGCCGCTGTCGGCTACGCATATGGGCCTGATCTACGTTAACCCGGAAGGCCCGGAAGGTGTTCCCGACCCGCTGGCAGCCGCACGCGACATCCGCGACACCTTCGCCCGCATGGCAATGGATGACGAGGAAACCGTAGCCCTCATCGCCGGCGGCCACACCTTCGGCAAGACCCATGGTGCGGGTGACGCAAGCCTCGTCGGTTCCGACCCGGAAGCTGGCACGATCGAACAGCAGGGCCTCGGCTGGGACAACAAGTTCGGCACCGGCAAGGGCGCCGACGCGATCGGCAGCGGCCTGGAAGTCACCTGGACGTCGACGCCGACGCGCTGGACCAACAACTTCTTCTGGAACCTTTTCGGCTACGAATGGGAACTGACGAAGAGCCCGGCCGGCGCCCACCAGTGGAAGCCCAAGCACGATGCCGGTGCGAACTCGGTGCCGGACGCCCACGATCCGTCGAAGCGCCATGCCCCCGCGATGCTCACCACCGATATCGCGCTGCGCGCCGACCCGGCCTACGAGAAGATCGCCCGCCGCTTCTACGAAAACCCGGATGCGTTTGCCGACGCCTTCGCTCGCGCCTGGTTCAAGCTGACCCACCGCGACATGGGCCCGCGCGCCCGCTACCTCGGCCCGGAAGTGCCGCAGGAAGAGCTGATCTGGCAGGACCCGGTCCCCGCCGTCGATCATCCGCTGATCGATGCCGCCGATATCGCTAGCCTGAAGCAGACGATCCTTGCTTCGGGCCTCAGCGTATCCGAACTCGTCTCGACCGCCTGGGCCTCCGCCTCGACCTTCCGCGGTTCGGACAAGCGCGGCGGTGCAAACGGCGCCCGCGTCCGCCTCAGCCCGCAGAAGGACTGGGCGGTCAACCAGCCGGCCCAGCTTGCCAAGGTTCTCGAAACGCTGGAAGGCATCCAGAAGGCGTTCAATGACGCGGCGAGTGGCGGCAAGAAGGTCTCGCTGGCCGATCTGATCGTGCTCGGCGGTTCCGCGGGTATCGAGACGGCGGCAAAAGCTGCCGGCCACGCTGTCGACGTGCCCTTCACGCCCGGCCGCACCGATGCGACGCAGGACCAGACCGACGTCGAATCCTTCTCCGTGCTTGAGCCGGTTGCGGACGGTTTCCGCAACTACGACACGTCGGATGCGAGCATTCCGGCAGAAGCCCTGCTCATCGACAAGGCCAATCTCCTGACCCTCACCGGTCCGGAACTGACGGTGCTGCTCGGCGGCCTGCGCGTGCTCGACATCAACCATGGCCAGTCCCAGCACGGCGTCTTCACCAAGCGCCCGGGCGCCCTCACGAACGACTTCTTCGTGAACCTGCTCGACATGGGAACCGCCTGGAAGGCCGCATCGGACGACCAGACCGTCTTCGAAGGACGCGACCGCCAGACCGGCGACGTCAAGTGGACGGCCACCCGCGCCGACCTCGTCTTCGGCTCGAACTCGCAGCTGCGCGCCTTCGCCGAAGTTTACGGCGAAAGCGACGCACAGGAGAAGTTCGTCAAGGACTTCGTTTCGGCCTGGAACAAGGTGGTCAACGCCGACCGCTTCGATCTCATCCGGTCTTAAAGAAAAGCGGGCGCGGCTGGTCTCCAGCCGCGCCCGTCTTATTTACCGCGATTACACAGCCCGCAGCAGAGACATGCCCGAGGCCCGGTCGAAGAGATGCAGGGCCTCTTCCTTTGCGGAAAATGCGACCGGCGTGCCCGCCTTCGGCCGCACCGTTGCCGGAACCAGCGCGCTGACCTCCTTGCCGCCGACACGGAAGGACACGAGGGCGTCGTCCCCGTGGAACTCGACGAGGTCGATGACACCCGCAAGCCTGTTGGCAGCGCCTTCCACGTCCTCGCCTGCGACGAGCGCCGAGGGCCGCACACCTAGCGTGACAGCCTGCCCCTCCCTGAGATCGAAGCGCGCGCGGGACACCGTGAAGCGGACACCATCGCCGTCGAGCCGCCATGTCTGCGCATCCGCATGCGCTGTCACATCGACAAAGTTCATGTTGGGCGTGCCAATGAAGCCGGCAACGAAAAGCGTGCGCGGCCGCTCGTAGATTTCCGCCGGCGTGCCGACCTGCTCGATTGCGCCGCCCTTCATCAGCACGATCCGGTCGGCCAGCGTCATCGCCTCCAGCTGGTCGTGCGTGACATAGACGGTCGTCGTCTTCAGCGCCTGGTGCAGGCGCGCGATCTCGACGCGCATGTGGTTGCGCAGCTTGGCGTCGAGATTGGAGAGCGGTTCGTCGAACAGGAAGACCCGCGGCGTCTTGATCATGGCGCGCGCAATCGCCACGCGCTGCTGCTGGCCGCCGGAAAGCTCCGTCGGCTTGCGCGAAAGGTATGGTTCCAGCCCGAGCGTTCCGGCCACGGCCTGGATGCGACTGTCGATCTCCGCCTTGTCGACCTTCATGCGCTTCAGGCCAAAGGCGATGTTGTCGTAGATCGTCATATGCGGATAGAGCGCGTAGTTCTGGAAGACCATCGCCACGCCGCGGTCGCGCGGCTCGAGATCATTGACGACGCGGCCGGCAATCGAGACCTCACCGCCGGAAATGTCCTCCAGTCCCGCGATCATGCGCAGCAGCGTGGATTTCCCGCAGCCGGATGGCCCGAGGAAGACGACGAATTCGTGGTCCGCGATCTCCAGGTTGAAATCGCGGATGACGTTGACGACCCCATAGGCCTTGTCCACCCCGGCACAGACAATGTTCGCCATCAGTCAATTTCCCCCTTGTACGCGGATTTGCAGCTTCACATCCGTTGGCCGCGCCTCGGCCGCGCGCTCGAAGGCAGCGACGCTGTCGTGAAAGGCATAGGTGCCGGTGATCAGCGGCTTCAAGTCAACCTTGCCGGAAGCGATCAGCTCCAGCGCGCGGTCGAAGACATTGGCGTAGCGAAACACCGTCTCGACGCGGACCTCCTTGGAGATGGCGCCCGGCACGTCGAAGCGCACGGCATCGACCGGCAGCCCGACCAGCACGACGGCGCCGCCCGGCCGCACGAGATCGAACAGGCCCTCGAAGGCTTTTGCGCTGCCGCTCGCCTCGAATACCACGTCCGCACCCCAGCCCGTGGTCGCCTTGCCGATAGCCGCGGCGAAGGTTGTTTCCCTGAGGTTCACCGGCTCGATGCCCGGATAGGCCGCAGCAATAGCTAGTTTTTCCGCGCTGAAATCGGAGATCAGCACGCGGCTGCAACCGCCAGCCAACGCCGCCAGCGCAACCATGATGCCGATCGGCCCGGCACCGATGACCGCTGCCACATCCCCCGGCACGATGCGCGCGCGCGCCGCCGCCTGCATGCCGATGGCGAAGGGTTCGACCATAGCTCCCTCTGCAAACGAGACGTTGTCCGGCAGGCGATAGCTGAAAGCGGCGGGATGCACCGCATAGGGCGTAAGAATGCCATGCACCGGCGGCGTCGCCCAGAAGCGCACCGCCGGATCGACATTGTAGAGGCCGAGTTTCGAGGCGCGGGAGGACAGGTCCGGGATGCCCGGTTCCATGCAGACCCGGTCGCCGACTGCAAGGTGACAGACGTTTTCGCCAACCGCGACGATCGTGCCCGCCGCCTCATGGCCGAGCACCATGGGCGCGCGCACCACATAGGGACCGATCGCGCCATGGGTATAGTAATGCACGTCGCTGCCGCAGACGCCAACCGTGTGGATGGCGATCTTCACATCGTCCGGCCCGATTGCCAGCGGAAGATCGATATCACGAAGGGCAAGCACACCCTTTTCTTCGAGAACCAAGGCTTGCATGGTTTAACTATCCTGTCGTCAATTGCTCTTGCGCCGGAAGGCATTGTTGAGGAGGCCGCTCAGGATGCCGATGAGCAGGAGCGGCGGGATGGAAAGCAGCACCACCGAGGCATTGAGGATGCCCCAGGGCACGTCACGGCCGAGCTGAGTGAGTTCCGAGGCGACGATCGGCAGCGTCTTGGCGTCCGAGGTCGTCAGCATCAGCGCGATCAGGAACTCGTTCCAGACCAGCACGAAGGCGAACGCGACGGCTCCGATCAGCGAACGTGAGGCAATCGGCAGCGCGACCAGCAGGAAGACCGCATAGGGGCCGTAGCCATCGACACGCGCGGCCTCCTCAACCTCCTTCGGCACCCTGGCAAAGGCCGGCACGCCGAGCCAGATGACGGTCGCCAGCGTCAGCAGCGTATAGGTGACGATCAGCGACAGCCGCGTGTCGTAGAAGCCGAGATCGAGCCAGATGACCATCAGCGGGATGGCGACGGCCACCGGCGGCAGGAAGCGCAGCGACAGCACGAAGAACTGGATGTCGGCGGACCAGCGGTTCGGATAGCGCGCGATGGCGTAGGCCGCCGGCAGGCCGAGCAGGGCACCGATGAGGACCGAGCCGCCGGCGATGACAAGCGAGTTGACGAGGCCGGCCGAAACGCTCTCCCGCCCCAGCACATAGGCGAAATTGTCGAGCGTCGGCGTGAAGAAGAAGAGCGGCGTCGGGGTGACGATATCCACCCGGTTCTTGAAGGCATTGATCACCGTCCAGACCATGGGGAACACCGCGGAGAAGACGGCCAGATAAAGCACCGACCTGCCGAGGAAGCGCGAGAGGCTCATGGCTTCACCCTCTTCCAGATCACCGTGAAGATCACCGTCGTCGCGACCATCATCAGCACCGCCATGCTCGAGGCATAGGAGATGCGGCCCGACTCGATGAAGCCCTGCGAGAACGCGTACATGTCGAGCGTTTCCGTCGCGATGCCGGGGCCGCCACGGGTCATGACATAGATGAGGTCGAAGGCGCGCAGCGACTCGATCATCTTGATGAAGGTGAGCGAGATGAGCGGCGCCTTCAGCATGGGAATGGCGATGTGGGCATAGATTTCCCAGCTGCGCGCATGGTCGAGCCGGGCGGCCTCGAAAGGCTGCGGCGGTAGGGTTTCCAAGAGCTTCAGCACGATGACGGCGAAGAACAGGCCCCATTGCCAGACATCGACCAGCGCCACCGTCATCAGCGCGGTCACCGGGCTCGACAGGAGGTCGAGCGGCTGGCCGGTGATTGCCTTGTAGGGATAGGTGACGATGCCATAGAGCGGATGGAAGGCGAACTTCCACACGAAGGCCGCCGAGACACGCGGCAGGATGACCGGCACGAGGAAGAGCAGCGTCATCACGGTGCGCATGCGGGCGGAGGCGAACTCGAAGAGCAGGATGCCGAGCCCGACCGCGACGAGAAGGGTCAGCGTCACCGTGACGACCTCCCAGGTCAGCGACACGCCGACGGCATTGAGGAAACGGCGATCAGAAAACAGATCGAGATAGTTCTGGAGCCCGACGAAGCTGCCGTCGGGACGGCTGAGCTCGCGGTTGCGGAAGGAAATGTAGATGGCATAGGCCGTCGGCACGAAGGCAAGCACCGCGAGAATGGCAAGCGGCGGCACTAGGAAGACGGCGGGCAGGCTGGTTCTGGTTTTCATGGATGTTCCCTCAGGATTGCGCGGCCGCCGTCTCGGGAGGCGAAAGCGGCCGCGCGGCTCAAAGGCTTACTGGCTGCGGGCGACGAGGTCCTTGGCGAAGCCTTCGAGTTCGTTCAGGCCATCCTTGATGTCCGTGCGCGAGCCGGCGATCAACTCTTCCAGAATGATGCCCCAGCGGTCGCCGAGATCCGGCCACAGCGGGCTCTGCCAGAAGTTGACGGCGGTGACCTTGCCGGTATCGGCCAGTGCCTGGCCGAGATCCGGGCCATAGAGTTTGGCGAAGGTGTCGCTCGTCATGATGCTTGTGCGATTCAGCTCGCTGAACTGGTTGGCTTCAAGACGTCGCTGCTCGTTTTCCTTCGAGGTCGCCCAGGCGATGAACAGGCCGGCACAGGCCTTAGAAGCCTCGTCCGCATTGGCCTTAGTGCCGATCGCGAGGCCGTGGCCGTAACCACCCCCGGTCAGCGGCGTCGGCGGCGGCAGGTAGCCCACCTTGCCGGCAACCTGCGAGGACTTCGGATCGATCGCCATGCCGACGAGCGGTGTGGATTCGATCAGGATCGCAACCTGGCCGGAGGTGAAGGCGCCGGTGGATTCGTCCCAGCCGCCGGTCTTCGTGCCGGGTGCGGAATACTGGAAGAGGTCGAGATAGGTTTCCGTTGCCTTGATCGCCGCCTCGCTGTTGAACTTCGGCGTGGTGCCATCGAACCACTCCCCGCCGAAGCCCTTGAAATAGGGCATCCAGCGCCAGACATTGGCACCCGAACCGCGCTGGCCACGCAGTGCGATACCGTAGATGCCCTTGTCCGGCTGATGCAGGGCCTTGACCGCGGCCTTCAGCTCATCGAGCGTCGTCGGCGGCTTGATGCCGGCAGCCTCGAGCAGGTCCTTGCGGTAGACCATCAGGTCGCCGCCCCCGGTAATCGGCGCAAACCAGACCTTGCCGTCATAGGTCGCAACCTTCTGCCGGCCGGGGTCGAAATCGGCATAGTCGTATTCGCTCGGATAATAGTCCGTGAGCGGCGCGACCCAGCCGGAGGACGCGAAGAGCGCGATGTTCGCCTCGTCAACATAGTACACATTGTATTTTCCGATGGTGGATGCGTCCGCCTTGGTCTTGGCGCGGCGATCGTTCTCGTTGAGATAGTCGATTTCGAAGGACGCGCCGCCGCTGAGCTTGGCGAATTCGTCCTTGTAGTCTTCGAGAAGCGTCAGCCCGTCGCGCGGCTGGGCAAGAACGCGGATCGTGTCGGAGCACTCCGCGGCGAGCGCGATCGACGAGACCGAGCTGGCAAGAAGGCATGCGTAGGCGATGCTCGAAACGAGCGTCTTCACGGTTTTCATGGACATGAACCTCCCCTAAGGATTCGATGGTTGGCGCGACGCAACCTCCTCGCGCCGGCGTCAATCTGACAGCGAATATCTTCGCTAATGCTGATACTAGCGGAGGAAATGCGGCGAGCTAGCGCGCGCCATGCGGCGATTCTATACTTTAATGCGAATTGTTATGCTGCACTGCGGAAAAACCCTCCTGCATGCGCAAGGTTTCATCGGATTGCGACGACATCGTCGCGCAATGACCGGCGATGCGGCGCGAGCCGCCGATAGGCCGACGGCGTCATGCGGTGTTGCCGCAGGAAGGTGCGGTTGAAGTTGGAAATGTTCAAATAGCCGACCTCGAAACAGATGTCGGTGATCGGCATCTCGCTTTCGGCCAGGAGCTTGCAGGCCTGCCAGATGCGCAGCTTGTTGACGTGGTCAGTAAAGGTATTGCCAGTGTTCTTCTTGAAGAAGCGGGAAAAGGCACTTTCGCTCATGCCGGCAAGGTCCGCCACGTCGGAGAGGCGGATGTCGGATGCGAAGTTGCGATAGATAAACACCAGCGCCCGCTGCAGCACGTCCAGCGTTTCCGCATCGAGCTTCGGCGAATATTCCGGGGACGAGAGGATATCGAACTCGGAAGAACTACCCAGCAAATCGAGCAGTTGCAGGAACAGGGCAAGCCGCGCCATCCCCCTCGTCTCGCCCATGCGCTCGACAAGATCGACACCCTTCGCCAGCGTCCCGCCATGGAAGACGAGCCCACGCTGGGCGCGCGCAAAAAATGTCTCGAGCTGGGCGAATTCCGGCAGAAGCCGTGTCGCCTCGCGGATCCGGTCGGGATGAAACTGGACGACGATATCGCGCCCCTCGATGATCTCCCCGGGCGCCGTCATCGTCACCCAGTCATGCGGCAGATCGCTGCCGATGACCGTGAGATAGTTCGCGGAAAAGGCCCCGATATAGTCGCCGACAAAGGCGACGCCGCCGCCCTTGCGGATCAGATGGATCTCGAACTCGGGATGAAAGTTCCAGACATTGCGCTCCCACGGATAATCATCGAGCCGCCAGAGAAAACTCTCGTCGGCCCCGGTGATGATGTGCTCGAAGGTCGGCGGGCTCGACGCCAACGGAGACGGCCTTGCCTCCGGCTCGTCATCACGGTCGCGTTTTCCACCCAGGATCTGCAAGGCCTGCTCCGCAATATCGGGCGCCATGTTTCTTTGGTGATCCCGCCGCGATTCGAACGCGGGACCCCCAGATTAGGAATCTGGTGCTCTATCCTGCTGAGCTACGGGACCACTAACTGCACCCATACAAAAGCCGGGGCTCGAAGCCAAGAGATTTTCCGCGCGAACGTTCACGCGTTCCATGCGGAACAGCGCGACGGGACGCGCCATGCGACAGTCAGGTCATCGGATGGAGATGGCTCCACCCAACAAAACCCCAAGGAGACTGTCGATGCGCAAGATCATGCTTTCCGCGGTCGTCGCAACCGTAGCGGCACTTTCCTTCGCCGCGCCCTCGCAGGCCGGCGGCTTTTCGATCGGTTTCGGCTTCGGCCATGGCTGGGGCCACGGCGCCCACGTCACCATCAGCGACGACTATGGCTACGACTGCTTCTGGAAGAAGGTGAAGCGCTACGACAAGTGGGGCAACCTGGTGATCAAGAAGATCCGTGTCTGCCACTGATCGCACGTGTCCAATCCCCCCCGCCTCGCCCGGCTGACGTCCCTGCAGCCGGGCTCTTTTTTGTCAGGCAGCGAGCCGGCTTTCGGCGAGTTTCACCCAATAGGTCACGCCATGCGGGATGGCGTCGTCGTTGAAATCGTAGGCCGGATGGTGGAGGCCTGCCGTATCGCCGTTGCCGATAAAGATGAAGGCGCCGGGACGGGACAGCAGCATGTAGGAAAAATCCTCGCCGCCCATCATCGGATCAAGCGCCGGATCGACGGCGGCCTCGCCGGCAATCTCCTGAGCGACGGCGACCGCATGGCCGGTTTCTTCCGGATGGTTTGCCGTGACGGGGTAGTTGCGATGATAGCCGACCGTAATCTCCGCGCCGTGCGCAGCCGCAAGACCCGCGCAAATCTGGCGGATACGGGCCTCGGCCTCCTCGCGCATCTCCGCGCTCAGCGTTCGCACCGTGCCGGCAAGCTGCGCCTGCTCGGGAATGACGTTGTGGGCGAAGCCGGCGTTGAACTTGGTGACGGAGACGACGAGCGAGGCGATCGGATCGGCAACACGCGACACGATGGTCTGGAGCGCCGTCACGACATAGGCGCCGATGACGATCGGATCGACCGTCTTGTGCGGCAGCGCCGCATGGCCGCCGCGGCCCTTGACCGCGATGACGAACTCGTCGGTCGCCGCCATGATCGGCCCCGGACGCGTGCCGAAGGAGCCGACCGCCATGCCCGGCAGGTTGTGCATGCCATAGACCTCGGCAATGCCGAAGCGCTCCATCATGCCGTCCTTGACCATTTCGTTGCCGCCACCACCGCCTTCTTCGGCCGGCTGGAAGATGACCGCGACATTTCCGGAGAAGTTGCGCGTCTCGGCAAGATATTTTGCCGCGCCTAGCAGCATGGCCGTGTGGCCGTCATGACCGCAGGCATGCATCTTGCCCTTGACCGTCGAGGACCATGGCTTGCCGCTGGTCTCCTCGATCGGCAGCGCATCCATATCGGCGCGAAGGCCGATCGTACGTCCCTCGCCCTTGCCGCGGATGAGGCCAACGACACCGGTGCCGCCGATGCCAGTCACGATTTCGTCCACGCCGAACGCGCGCAGCTTCTCCGCCACGAAGGCAGCCGTTTTCTCCACCGCGAAGAGGATTTCCGGCTCGCGATGGATTGTTCGGCGCCATTCAGCGATTTCGTCCTGCATTTCTGCGGCGCGGTTGAGAATGGGCATACGTTTTTCCTGTCCTACTTGGCCGGAAATTTGGCCATCTGCATTCGATGGCTTTGCCATCACCGTGCCATATAGGTTAAATAGGGCGACGGTTCGAGACAACTCCCGATTTCGAGGACACACCCTTGCAGATGAACGGACGAACGACGCGCCGGAGCGCACGGCTTTTGAGCCCCGCCCTGCTCCTGGCAGCCTCCCTTCTGGCCACGACAGCAACGGCCGCCCCGCGCATGCTGGTGGACGTCAACACGCTCCAGGTCATCGAGCACGAAGATGCCTTCCAGCGCTGGTATCCCGCCTCCCTCACCAAGCTGATGACGGCGTACACGGTGTTCCGCGCCATCAAGGCCGGCGAGCTGTCGCTGGAAAGCCCGGTCGTGATGAGCAAACATGCCGCCGCCGAGCCGCCGAGCAAGATGTATTTCAAGCCCGGCCAGAAGATGACGCTCGACAGCGCACTGAAGATCATTCTCGTCAAATCGGCAAACGACGTGTCGGTCGCCATCGCCGAATCGATCGCCGGTTCCGAGCAGGGTTTCGTCGACCGCATGAATGCCGAGGCCGCCCGCATCGGCATGAGCTCGTCGCACTTCATCAATCCCAACGGCCTGCCCGGCAAGGGCCAGTACACGACAGCGCGCGACCTTGCCGTTCTCGCCGTGACGCTGAAGCGCGAATTCCCGCAATACGCGCCCTATTTCGCACTGGAAGGGTTTACGACCGGCAAGAAGCAGTACCCGAATTTCAACATGCTGATCGGCCGCTTCGATGGCGCCGACGGCATGAAGACCGGCTTCATCTGCGCCTCTGGCTTCAACCAGGTGTCCTCCGCCACCCGCAACGGCCGCAGCGTCGTTTCCGTGGTGCTTGGTTCGGACAGCCTCGGCGCTCGCGCCGACATCTCGGCCGGCATGCTGGAGAAGGGCTTGACGATGCGCGCGGGCAAAGTGCCGACGCTCGGCCAGCTCCGCCCCTATGGCGAAACACGCGACATCGTCACCGACGTCTCGCAGGAGATCTGCTCGAAGCACGCCGCCAAGGTGCGCAGCGAAGGCCGCGACGAAGCCGGTCGCCAGAAGCTGGTGTCACCCTATATCCACGAGCTGGACCGGCCGCTGAAGTTCGTCTTCGCCGGCCTTCTGAACGGCGAAGCGGCGAAGACGGCCGGCAACGACAAAGTTGCCTCAGGCGACATGGGCGATGTCGCCAATGTGCCGATCCCGATCCCGCGGCCCACTTACTGATTGACAGGAAAGACCATGACCCTCGCTGAGCGGCGCGTGCCGGTTTCCGTGCTCACCGGATTTCTGGGCGCAGGCAAGACGACTTTGCTCAATCGCCTGCTGAAGGACCCGTCGCTCACCGACACGGCCGTCATCATCAACGAATTCGGCGAAGTGGGCATCGATCATCTGCTCGTCGAGCAGTCGAGCGACGGCATCATCGAACTGTCCGACGGATGCCTGTGCTGCACGATCCGCGGCGAGCTGGTCGACACGCTGGCCGACCTGATGGACCGCATGCAGACGGGCAAGATCCAGCCGCTGAAGCGCGTGGTGATCGAAACCACCGGCCTTGCCGATCCTGCTCCCGTGCTGCAATCGGTCATGGGCAATCCGGTGCTCAGCCATTCCTTCACTCTCGATGGGGTGATCACCGTCGTTGACGCCGCAAACGGCCTGTCGACGCTCGCCAACCATCCGGAAGCGGTCAAGCAGGTCGCCGTCGCGGACCGTATTCTGATCAGCAAGACCTCACTTGTCGACGCGGCGACGGTGGAGGCGGTGAAGCGGGAGATCGCCGCGCTCAATCCGCGCGCGACCGTATCAGACGCCGATACGCCCGGCCTGGTCGGTCCGGACCTGCTGGCCAACGGCCTTTACGATCCCGGCAGCAAGATCCCGGACGTCCGACGCTGGCTGCACGAGGAAACGCACGAGCATCATGATCATCATGATCATGGGCATCACCATCATCACGACCACCATCATGACCATGGGCATCACCATCACGGCCATAGCCATCAGCACGCCCATGACGTGACCCGCCACGATGCCACGATCCGCTCCTTCAGCATCGTGCACGATCGTCCGGTCGATCCGATGGCGCTCGACATGTTCATCGACCTGCTGCGCTCCGCGCACGGCGAAAAGCTGCTGCGCATGAAGGGCATCGTGCTGATGTCCACCAGCCCGGAGCGTCCGCTGGTGCTGCATGGCGTGCAAAGCGTCTTCCATCCGCCGGAGCGCCTACCCGCCTGGCCGGAAGCAGCGGACCGCCGCACGCGGCTGGTGCTGATTACCAAGGACCTGCCCGAAGCCTTCGTGCGCGACCTCTTCGACGCCTTCACCGGCACACCGAAGATCGACCGCCCGGACCGCGCCGCCCTGGAGGACAACCCGCTCGCCATACCGGGCCTGCGTCTTTAGAGCTTAAGCTTTCTTGCGAATCAGGAAACGGTGTCCCGCTTCGACGCGCTCGCTCGCTTCGAGCGCGTGGCCGTCCTCATGGCAGAAGTGGGGAATGTCGATGACGGCCAGCGGATCGGTGGTCTCGACCCAGAGCGCTGCCCCTGCCGTCATCGACGACAGGCGTTTGCGCGTCTTCATCACCGGCAGGGGACATTTCAGCCCGCGCAGGTCATAGACCTCGGGGCCATCGCGACCAGCCGCGATGGTCATTTCTGCCAGAATTTCCAGAAGGGTTTTTCCGCCTTCTTCTCGACGACTTCGACATTGGCGTTATCGCCCGGCACCGCGAGGGCGCCAGCGCCTTCCGCCGGGCTCTCCACACGCTGGCCGGCAGTCTCGGCTACAGAGGTTCGCGCTTCCTTGCGCGTCGCCTGCTGCTGGCCGGTTTCGCTCGTCACCTGCTGTTGCGTCTGCTGGGTCTGCTGCGTCACGGTTGGGACAGGCTCACCCTTGCGCGGCTCTTCGTCCTTCACCCAGATCTTCCAGAAAGGCTTGGGCTCTTTCTTCTCGACGACCGCGACGCCGGGATTTTCCTCCGGCACCGGCAGAGCGCCCTTGCCTTCCGCCTGCTTGGCCGCCTTCGCGGCTGCAACGTCCGCGGCAAAAGCTTCTGCTTCCTTGATCTTCTGCTGCTCGGCCGCAAGCTTGGCCTCTTCAGCCTCGCGCACGGCGCGTTCCGCAGCCTCGACCTTGCGCTTTTCCGCTTCTTCGGCCTTGCGTTTTTGCTCGGCGATTTCGTGCGCCGTCATCAGCTTTCCGGCATCGAGCGAATTGCCGGTCGGTGCATAGGCAAGTTCGCGGCCCTTGCGCTGGTCGGCGACGATCGCCTTGCGCTGGGCTTCCGAGGGCTCGATCCAGACCGTGCCATTATATTTCTGCATCGCCGTTGCGTAGGCGGCGGCATAGGTCTTGTTGTAGCTGTTCAGTGCCACTTCGAGGGCAGCGGGCGTCGTTGTCGCCGGGCAGGCGCCGGTCGGCGAGAAGGGCTTGTCAGACTGCTGGTTGAAGACATACTTCTTCTCGCAGACATTGACCTCGGGCGGCCGCTTGGTCAGCTCGAAATGGTCGTAGCCGACCTTCAGCATCTTCCAGAATTCGATATGCGGATTGTCGCGGTGGCGCGCCATGTTTTCCGCGGTCATGCGGAAGGGGAACGCCTGAAGCTGGATCGTCGACTGGCCGCCGCCGAAGGCGTCGCGCGCAAAGGCGAAGATCTCCACCATCTGCTCGTCGGTCATCGAATAGCAGCCCGACGACGAGCACGCACCGTGGATCATCAGATGCGTGCCGCTCGCCTTGTTGGCGCGGTCGAAGGTATTCGGATAACCGGTGTTGATCGCGAGATAGTAGCTCGAATTCGGGTTCATGTTCGCCTTGGAGAGCGGGTAGAACCCTTCCGGCGCCTGGCGGTCGCCTTCCTTGGTCTTCGGGCCGAGCTTGCCGGACCAGGCGCAGATCTTGTAGTTGCGCACCAGCTTGAAGCGGTTCGCCCGGTCAGCCTTCCAGAGTTCCAGCCTGCCCTCTTCCTTGAAGATGCGCAGCAGCATCGGCGAGGAACGGTCGATGCCCATCGAGGAAAGCTTGCCCAGTACCGCCGACGACAGCTGGTAGTTGGTCTTGTTGGAAACCTTCGTGATATCGACGTCGACCTTGTCGAACGTGTCAAGCGTCTCGTTGGTGCAGCCGCTAGCGGCCACAGCGAGGAGCGATACAGCGGCAAGAACAGTCAGGCGCATTCGAAAGGTCCGTCAACAGTCGTCAGATCGCGTGCCGTCACGCCGGCTCGGCGGACGCGCAGTGGTAACCGGCTTATACTTCATAAATTCTTAACCGGAAATTTTTTCGCGCGCTGCCGGAAGACCGCAACGTTTCAGACACAAGGATTATGGCCGAGATTGGGCGGTGGCGGCCCAAGGGCCGCCAATCGGCAACAATTCGCCAGAGACAACCGCCATTTGCAGCCCGGCATGGACCGAACGGCGATTGGTCTTAGAGCTGGCGTCCGATGTTGAGGTAGCGCTGGCGACGGTCCTTGCGAAGCTGGTCGCCCGGCTTGGCGCCGAGGTCCTTGAGTGCCGCCGCGATGACATCGCCGGTGCGGGCGATCACAGCCTGCGGATCACGATGCGCGCCGCCGACCGGCTCCTGGATGATGCCGTCGATGATGCCGAAGGCCTTCAGGTCTTCCGCCGTGATCTTCATGTTGCTCGCCGCTTCCTTGGCGCGGGTGGAATCGCGCCACAGGATGGAGGCAGCGCCTTCCGGCGAGATCACGCTGTAGATCGCATGTTCCAGCATGTAGACGCGGTCGCCGGTCGCAATGGCGATCGCGCCACCCGAGCCACCCTCGCCGAGCACGACGGAAACGATCGGCACGCGGACATTGAGACACATTTCGGTGGAACGGGCGATGGCTTCCGCCTGGCCGCGCTCTTCCGCGCCGATGCCCGGATAGGCGCCGGCAGTGTCGATCAGCGTGATGATCGGCAGGCCGAAGCGGTCGGCCATTTCCATGACGCGAATGGCCTTGCGGTAGCCTTCCGGCCGTGCGCTGCCGAAATTGTGCTTCAGGCGCGACTTGGTGTCGTTGCCCTTTTCCTGGCCGATGACGGCGACGGCTTCGCCGCGGAAGCGGCCAAGACCAGCCTGGATCGCTTCGTCCTCGGCAAACTTGCGGTCGCCGGCAAGCGGCGTGAACTCTTCAAAGAGTTGTGCTGCATATTCCAGGAAGTGCGGGCGCTGCGCGTGGCGGGCGACCTGCGTCTTCTGCCAGGGCGTCAGCTTGGAATAGATGTCGGCCATCGCCTCGCGGGCGCGGACCTCCAGTCGGCCGACCTCATCCGTCGTGTCGATGCTCTCATCTTCTTCGGCGAGCTTCCTGAGCTCGTGGATCTTGCCTTCCAGATCCGAGATGGGCTTTTCGAAATCGAGGTAGTTGTGCATGAGATGCGTTTCCGATCGTTTGCTCAAACCGCGCCAGGATGCCGTCGGCCAGGGGCCGGTCGCACCGAGAGGGGTCCTAATCCTGTTTTTTTGCCTGTTTGGCAAGAGGGTGATGGGTTTGAACGAGCTGGTGGAGCCGTTCTTCCAGTACATGTGTATAGATTTGTGTCGTCGAAATGTCCGAGTGGCCAAGCAGTTCCTGCACGGCACGCAGGTCCGCGCCGTTCTGCAGCAGATGGCTGGCGAAAGCATGGCGGAGCACATGCGGCGACAGCGTCGAAGCGCGGATGCCGGCGCGGCCGGCAAGGGCCTTCAGGTCGCGCGCAAACACCTGCCGCGCCAAAAAGCCCTCCTTGCTCTGGGCCGGAAAGAGGAAGCGGCCTGCCGCCGGATCGTCGCCGATCTCCGCTGCCAGCGCCTCGCCATAGATTTCCAGTGCCGAAACGGCAGCGCGCGACAGCGGCACCAGCCGCTCCTTGTTGCCCTTTCCCTTCACCACGAGGAACCGCCCCGTCTGCGCCAGCACGCTCGCCGGCAGGGAAACCAGTTCGCTGACGCGCATGCCCGTCGCATAGAGCAGTTCGACAAGCAGGTGCATGCGCCGTTTGAGGAGAAGATTGCCGCCGGGCTCCACCACTTCGGCTTCTGCCCGGGCAATGAGGCGGGAGACATCGTCGACGCTCAGCGTCTTCGGCAGCGAGCGCCCCTTCTTGGGCGCATCGAGAATACCGGTCGGGTCATCGCCGCGCAGACCTTCGCCATACAGGAACTTGAAAAACTGCCGGAGCGCGGAAAGCCGCCGCGCCTGCGACGACGCGGCAAAACCCTGCCTGGCGAGATGGCCGAGATAGGCACGCAGGTCGTCCGGCGTCGCCTCGGTCAGGCGCACGCTGCGTTCATTGAGGAAGGACCGCGCATCCTCCAGATCCCGCTCGTAGGACTGCAACGTATTCGCCGCAGCACCGCGCTCGGCGCTCATCATTTCGAGAAAAGACTCGACCTGAAGGGCGGAGGGGTCCCTCATGGCTGTGGATTCACGCGTTCGGAGGGGATGCGGATCGTCACCTCCCGCTCCGTCGGCTCGACAAAGGTCACCAGCGCCACCATCGTGCCGTAGATCGACCCGGCGATCACGGCACAGACGAACAGGAATCGGAAAAGGGTGGGCATGGCATTCTCCGGGACGATGCCTTCCTATATCGCCTCCGCCTATCTCAAGCGCAAGACCGGCCATACGCCGACACAAGAGATGAAGGCTCCGGCAGACTTGACGCTTCCGGCACTTTTGTCGATACGGAAGGGGACGAAACCCCGGAAAACGCAATGACCGAGCTGATCGAACCGGCCCCTCTTACGCTCGCCGAGCAGGCCCGGGCAGCGCTCGGCAAGCGCAACCTCGTCCTGATCGGCCTGATGGGCGCCGGCAAGTCGGCGGTCGGCCGCCTGACGGCGCAGGCGCTCGGCATTCCCTTCATCGATTCCGACCACGAAATCGAACGCGTCTCGCGCATGTCGATCGCCGATCTCTTTGCGGCCTATGGCGAGGCGGAGTTCCGCGCGCTCGAAACCCGGGTCATCAAGCGCCTGCTGCGTTCCGGCCCACGGGTCGTGTCGACCGGTGGTGGCGCCTATATCAATGAGAACACACGAAAACATATCCGGCGCGGCGGGCTCACCGTCTGGCTGAAGGCCGATCTTGATGTGCTGTGGGAGCGCGTCAACAAGCGCGACACCCGCCCGCTCTTGAAGACGGAAAACCCGCGCCAGACGCTCGAAAACCTCATGAACGCCCGCTACCCGATCTATGCGGAGGCCGATCTCACGGTCCTGTCGCGTGACGTTAAAAAGGAAACCATGGTGGAAGAGGTGCTCGCCGCGATCACCGCCGCCAGAAGAAGCTAACGAGATGACCATGACTGCCACTGCCACCGCCGGCCGCACCGTACGGGTCGAACTGGGCGATCGCGCCTACGATATCCTGATCGGCCCTGGCCTGATCGCTACAGCCGGCCGCGAGATCGCAAGCCGCCTCAAGGGCCGCAAGATCGCCGTCATCACCGATGAAAACGTCGCGCCGCTCTATCTCGATGGCTTCATGGCCTCGCTGAAGGCCGAAGGCATCGATTCCGTCTCGCTGGTGCTGCCGGCCGGCGAAAAGACCAAGAGCTTCGAGCACCTGATCAGCGTCTGCGACAGCGTGCTCGCTGCCCGCATCGAGCGCAACGACGCCGTCGTGGCACTCGGGGGCGGCGTCATTGGCGACCTCACCGGCTTTGCTGCAGGCATCGCACGCCGCGGCTCGCGCTTCATCCAGGTACCGACCTCGCTGTTGGCGCAGGTCGATTCCTCCGTCGGCGGCAAGACCGGGATCAACTCGTCGCACGGCAAGAACCTGATCGGCGTCTTCCACCAGCCGGATCTCGTGCTGGCCGATACGGATGTGCTCGACACGCTGTCCCTGCGCGAATTCCGTGCCGGTTATGCCGAGGTCGCCAAATACGGCCTGATCGACAAGCCGGATTTCTTCGCGTGGCTGGAAAAGAACTGGCAGGCAGTCTTTGCCGGTGGTGAGGCCCGCATCGAGGCGATCGCCACTAGCTGCCAGGCGAAAGCCGACGTCGTTGCCGCCGACGAGCGCGAGAACGGCCAGCGCGCGCTGCTCAATCTCGGCCACACCTTCGGCCACGCGCTGGAAGCCGCCACGCACTATGACAGCGCCCGCCTTGTACACGGCGAGGGCGTTTCGATCGGCATGGTGCTCGCCCACCAGTTCTCCGCCCGCATGAACCTTTGCAGCCCCGACGACGGCAAGCGTGTTGAAGCCCATTTGCGCGAAGTCGGCCTGCCGACGTCGATGGATCAGATTCCCGGCGGCCTGCCGCCGGCCGAAACCCTGATGGACGCCATTGCGCAGGACAAGAAGGTCAAGGGCGGCAAGCTCACCTTCATCCTGACGCGTGGCGTGGGCCAGTCCTTCGTTGCCGACGACGTGCCGCAGTCCGAAGTCGTCGCTTTCCTCAAGGAAAAACTGCCGCAATGAACAGCGATACGTCCATCGCGCTCGCTCCCTTCCCGTGGCTGCTGATCATCGTTGTTCTCGGCCTGATCCCCCTCGCCATTTTGATCTTCCGGTGGCAGACGCCGGTCGCCGCGCTTTGGCGCAGCCGTCAGGAAACGCGTGAAACGGAGGGTGATCGCCGGAACGGTCAAACCGCCCGCGACAACACTCCCGCAAGGACCGACCGCGAAAAGACAACGGGCGTGCTCGACCTCGACGCGCTGGAAGTCTCCGACATCATGATCCACCGCACGACGATGCGCGCGCTCAATGCTGGCGATCGGCCGGAGGAGATCGTCAAGGCGGTGCTGGAAAGCCCCTACACGCGCATGCCGCTCTGGTCGGGTTCGGTGGACAACATCGTCGGCGTGGTGCACGCCAAGGACCTCCTGCGCGCGCTGACCGTGCCGGGCGTCGAGCCGAAAAACCTCGACATCACCGAAGTCGCGCAAAAACCCTGGTTCGTGCCGGACACGACGACGCTCAAGGAACAGCTCGCCGCCTTCCTGCGCCGCAAGGAGCATTTCGCCACCGTGGTGGATGAATATGGCGAGGTGCAGGGCCTCGTCACGTTGCAGGACATCCTGAAGGAAATCGTCGGCGACATTTCCGACGAGAAGGACCTCGACATGCAGGGCGTGCGCCAGGAGGCGGACGGTTCGCTCGTCGTCGACGGCAGCGTCTCGATCCGCGACCTCAACCGCGCCTTCGACTGGGCGCTGCCGGACGAGGAAGCGACCACCATTGCCGGCCTCGTCATCCACGAATCGAAGTCGATCCCCGAAGAGCGCCAGGCCTTCACCTTCTACGGCAAGCGCTTCATCGTCATGAAGCGGGTGAAGAACCGCATCACCAAGCTGCGCATCCGCCCCGTCGAGCCGGAGCAGCCGCGCGGCTGATCACCAGCGCATCGGCTCGCCCGGTGCTGCCACCTCGACGGCAAGCGCATGCAGCCCGGCATCGAACTCCGCCTTCACCAGATCGTTGATCGCCCGGTGGCGCGCCACCCGGCTCATGCCGGCGAAGGCCGATGCCACGATGCGCACACGCATATGCGTCTCGCCTTCACCATCGAATTCCGGCTTGTGGCCGGCATGCAGGTGGCTCTCGTTGATGACCTCGAGACGCTCGGGCGAAAAGGCGGCACCGAGTTTTTCGGCGATGCTGGATTTCATGGACATGGGAAACCTTCGGCAGGGTGAAATCATGCGCCGCGACGCAGAAAAAGGGTCCCACAAAGCCAGCAACATTCCGCTTTGTCAATTCTTGTTGCAGGCCGTCCGGAACCCCATAATGGGGCCATGAAACTCGATTCCAAATACTTCGACCGCATTCGCACGAAGCGGCGCGTGGAGCGTCCCGAACGCTCCGCGCCGACCTGTCAGTGGGATGGCTGCGAGGAGAACGCCGTGCATCGCGCGCCCGTCGGCCGCAATGCCGAAGGCCAGTATTTCATGTTCTGCTTCGAGCACGTCAAGGAATACAACAAGGGCTACAACTACTTCTCCGGCCTCTCCGACGGCGAGATCGCCCGCTACCAGAAGGAAGCCATCACCGGCCACCGCCCGACCTGGACGATCGGCGTCAACAAGGCGTCCAAGAACGGCCCGGCACAGGGCACCGCGCGCTCCGGAACGGCCGGGGCAAATCAGCGCATCCGCGATCCTTTCGGCTTCGTCGACCAGGGCAAGGGACGTGGTCCGCGCATGGAACCGCGCGCCAGAAAGCTGAAAACACTGGAGGCAAAGGCCTACGACACGCTTGGTCTTGCCGCTACCGCGACGGCCCAGGACATCAAGACCGCCTACAAAGCCCTTGTCAAAAAGCATCACCCCGATGCAAATGGCGGAGATAGAGGCTCGGAGGAGCGTTTTCGCGCGGTCATCCAAGCATATCAATTGTTAAAGCAGGCCGGCTTCTGCTAGAGCATTTTTTCAGTCGGGCGGAATCGCCCGGTGCCGCACAAATGCGGTCAAACGGAAGAGCATAGTCGGCGCACAACAGGATATTGGGCAGACGCTCGGGTGGCGGCAGCCCACGGAGACGTGATGAGCAAGATGGATCTCGATATTTCCAACCTCCCCGATACCACGGTATCCGTCCGGGAGGTTTTCGGCATTGATACGGACCTTCGCGTCCCCGCCTATTCCAAGGCGGACGCCTATGTGCCCGACCTCGACCCGGACTACCTGTTCGACCGGGAAACCACCCTCGCCATTCTGGCAGGCTTCGCGCACAACCGACGCGTCATGGTCTCCGGCTACCACGGCACGGGCAAGTCGACCCATATCGAGCAGGTCGCCGCCCGCCTCAACTGGCCCTGCGTGCGCGTCAACCTCGACAGCCATGTCAGCCGTATCGACCTCGTCGGCAAGGACGCCATCGTCGTCAAGGACGGCCTGCAGGTCACCGAATTCAAGGACGGCATCCTGCCCTGGGCCTACCAGCACAATGTCGCGCTCGTCTTCGACGAGTACGACGCCGGCCGCCCGGACGTGATGTTCGTCATCCAGCGCGTGCTGGAATCCGCCGGTCGCCTGACGCTGCTCGACCAGAGCCGCGTCATCCGCCCGCACCCCGCCTTCCGCCTGTTCGCCACCGCCAACACGGTCGGCCTCGGCGATACGACAGGCCTCTACCACGGCACGCAGCAGATCAACCAGGCGCAGATGGACCGCTGGTCGATCGTCACTACGCTGAACTACCTGCCGCACGACCACGAAGTCAGCATCGTCGCCGCCAAGGTGAAGCGTCTCGCCTCCGGCAAGGACGGCCGCGACACGATCTCGCGCATGGTACGCGTCGCCGATCTCACCCGCGCCGCCTTCATCAACGGCGATCTTTCGACCGTGATGAGCCCGCGTACGGTCATCACCTGGGGTGAAAATGCCGAGATCTTCGGCGATCTCGCCTTCGCCTTCCGCGTCACCTTCCTCAACAAGTGCGACGAACTGGAACGCACGCTGGTTGCTGAACTGTACCAGCGCGCCTTCGGCGTCGAGCTGAAGGAAAGTGCCGCCAACATCGTGCTTGAGGCGACGGCCTGACGGTCGGGTAGGAAAGTCATGGCTGCTCGCGGAGACAATTCGAAGCCGAGGCCCGGCGGCGTGGTCGACATGGAGCCGTTCCGCCGTGCGGTAACGGGCTGCGTGCGCGCCGTCTCCGGCGATGCGGAGGTGGAGGTCACCTTCGCCAACGAGCGGCCCGGCATGACCGGCGAGCGCATTCGCCTGCCGGAACTGACCAAGCGCCCCTCGCCGACCGAAGTCGCGATCACCCGCGGCCTCGGCGACAGTATGGCCTTGCGCAAGGCCTGCCACGACGCCCGCATCCACGCGACCATGTCGCCGCAGGGTGCGGATGCGCGGGCGATCTTCGATGCCGTCGAGCAGGCGCGCGTGGAAGCCATCGGCTCCAACCGCATGCAGGGCATGGCGCAGAACCTCAACGTCATGCTGACGGAGAAATACGCCAAGGCCAATTTTGGCGCGATTACCCGACAGGCCGATGCGCCGCTCGAAGAGGCCGTCGCGCTGATCGTGCGTGAAAAACTGACGGGCCAGGTCCCGCCGGCCTCCGCCGGCAAGGTGCTCGATCTCTGGCGCGAGTTCATCGAGGACAAGGCCGCCAAGGACATGGCCGGGCTTTCCGCCGCCATCAACGACCAACAGGCCTTCTCCCGCGTCGTGCGTAACATGCTCGCCTCGATGAACGTTGCCGAGCAGTACGGCGACGACGAGACCGAGCCGGACGATTCGGAAACGCCCGAGGACGAGAACCAGCCGCGCAGCGACGAGCAGGAAGACAACGAAAGCCAGGAAGACGCCGGCGACGATTCCGCCCCCGCCGACGAAAACGAGACGTCCGACGAACAGATGGACGAAGGCGAGATGGACGGCGCGGAAATCTCCGACGACGATCTCGTCGAGGATGACGGCGACGACACGGAAACGCCCGGCGAAGTCCGCCGCCCGAACCACCCCTTCACCGATTTCAACGAGAAGGTCGACTACACGGTCTTCACGGAAGAGTTCGATGAGATGATTCTTGCCGAAGAGCTCTGCGACGAAGCGGAACTCGACCGGCTGCGCGCCTTCCTCGACAAGCAGCTCGCCCATCTTCAGGGGGCGGTGGGTCGCCTGGCAAACCGCCTGCAGCGCCGCTTGATGGCGCAGCAGAACCGCGCCTGGGAATTCGACCTCGAAGAGGGTTACCTCGACAGCGCACGCCTGCAACGCATCATCATCGACCCGATGCAGCCGCTCTCCTTCAAGCGCGAGAAGGACACGACCTTCCGCGATACGGTGGTGACGCTGCTGATCGACAATTCCGGCTCGATGCGCGGCCGGCCGATCACCGTCGCCGCCACCTGCGCCGATATTCTGGCACGCACGCTGGAGCGCTGCGGCGTGAAGGTCGAAATTCTCGGCTTCACCACCAAGGCGTGGAAGGGCGGCCAGTCGCGTGAAAAATGGCTCGGCAGCGGCAAGCCGCAATCGCCCGGCCGCCTCAACGACCTGCGCCACATCGTCTACAAGAGCGCCGATGCCCCGTGGCGCCGCGCGCGGCGCAATCTCGGCCTGATGATGCGCGAAGGCCTGCTGAAGGAAAACATCGACGGCGAGGCACTGATCTGGGCGCACAACCGCCTGCTCGCCCGCCCCGAGCAGCGCCGCATCCTGATGATGATCTCGGACGGTGCGCCGGTCGACGATTCGACGCTCTCGGTGAACCCCGGCAACTATCTGGAGCGGCACCTGCGCGCCGTGATCGACCAGATCGAGACACGCTCGCCGGTCGAGCTTCTCGCCATCGGCATCGGCCATGACGTGACCCGCTACTACCGCCGCGCCGTCACCATCGTCGATGCGGACGAACTGGCCGGCGCCATGACCGAGCAACTCGCCTCGCTCTTTGCCGACGAAGCGACCAGCCGACGCCCCGCCGGCCGCCGCCGTGCGGGCTGAACCGGCGCGGCAGTGGCGCCACGGAGGCTTCGTGTGGAGCCTCCCGGCTCTCGCTCTCGCCGTAGCACTCGCGCTGCCGCTGGCCCGACCCGTGGCGGCCGAGGTCATCGACCTGCCCGTCGTCAACCACGCCGTCTCGCAGTTCGCGCTGGGCTCTGAGAACAGCACCTTCGGCAAGCTCGAGTTTCTCGGCGGCATCAGCTATTCGTCGAGCAATCCGCTGCTCGGCGCCGTCTCGGCGATCCGCTTTCGCGATGACCAGAAAAGCTTCGTCGCCGTGCTCGATACCGGGCACTGGCTGACCGGCCGTATCGAACGCGATGCCGAGGGCCGGTTGAGCGGGCTTGCGGACCTGAAGACGCGCTCGATGTTCAACGCCGACGGCCAGGACGAGAACGTCAAGTACCAGATGGATGCCGAGGGCCTGGCGATCGGCAAGGGCGAACTGCTCGTCAGTTTCGAGGCGGTTCACCGCATCGACGTCTATCCGGATCCGGGCTTCCTGGACGCCAAGCCGTCACGCCAGTTGCCGCTCCCCTTCCCTCGCCGCGAATTGCGCAGCAATCGCGGCATGGAGACGCTGGCCATGTCGCCGGCGGCCGGCCCGCTCGGCGCCGTGCCGGTGACGGTCACGGAGCGCAGCCTCGATGCCGACGGCAATGTGCTCGCCGCCGTGCTCGACGGCCCGCTCGCCGGCACCTTCGCCGTAACCCGCAACGATCCCTGGGACATCACCGACGGCGCCTTCCTGCCGAACGGCGACCTGCTGCTGCTGGAACGCCGCTTCCGGCTGTCGGATGGCGTCGGCATGCGCATCCGCCGGATCGACGGCACGAAAATCCGCCCCGGCGCGGTGGTCGATGGCGAAGTGCTGATCGACGCCGATCTCAGCCACCAGATCGACAATATGGAAGGGCTGGACGTGGTGGCGGTGGCGGATGACGATATCCGCATCATCGTCGTGTCCGACGACAACCATTCGATTCTTCAGCGCAACCTGATGCTGGAATTCCGCTTGCCGAAGGCAAAATAAAAGCCGCCCGCGGAGTGCGGACGACTTAGCTTCTGGCGGAGGTCAAAAAACCTCTCCTTCGTCATGGTCGGGCCTGACCCGACCATCCACCAGCACGTCGCGGATGTGGATCCTCGGGTCAAGCCCGAGGATGACGTGGGATGCGTGATGCGATGACCCTTATTCCCTACAAGCGGCTCGTACACCCGTCTCAGACGGTCTTTTCGGCGCCCGGCATCGGCTTCAGCTTGCTCATCAGCGCGCCGTAGGGCAGCAGCATGACGAAACCGACCAGCACCTTCACGGAGAAGTCGCCAAGCGCCCACGAGATCCAGCGCGGGGCTTCCGCGGTGAGAACACCCAGCACCGGCGCCCATTCGATCGCGAAGGCATCGTTCGGCCCGAAGGCGGAGAAGGCCGGTGCGAAGGCGAAGGAGAAGAAGATCACCGTGTCGAGCGCCGAGCCGAACAGCGAGGCGATCAGCGGCGCGCGCCACCAGGTCTGCCGGCGCAGCTGGTTGAAGACCGAGATGTCGAGCAGCTGGCCGAGCAGGAACGCCGAGCCCGAGGCAATCGCGATGCGCGGCGAGGCGACGGCAAAGGAAAAGACCACGGCGACCAGGAAACCGGCGACGACGACGCGGCGCGCGATGCGCGGGCCGAACTGGCGGTTGGTGAGGTCGGTGATGAGGAAGGCGACCGGATAGGTGAAGGCACCATAGGTCAGGAGGTCGCCGAGATTGATGCCCAGCAGCGTGCCCGAAAGGGGGTATTGCACCAGCACGTTCGAGGCGACGACGACAGCCGTCATCAGGAGAACATAGAAAAACGTAATGCGATTCGCTTGCATTTTTTTACCCTGGGTGATGCCACCAGCTGGAGAACGGAAGCAATTCCGGGAAAAGTGTGAGACGGTTTTCCGTCCGGAACTGCGGAGAAGCAAAAGCACAACGCAAAGCATTGAGGCCTGCCCGGCAACCGGTCAAGCCTCAATGAAAACGCTTGAGCTTAGCGCCTGAAATCAGGCAGCAACTGCAGCGGCAGCGGTCTTCTTGGCGATCTGGCGGCGCAGCAGACGAGCGCGCATCGACAGTTCGTTCTCGCTGGCCTTCAGCAGGAAGGCATCGAGGCCACCGCGGTGCTCGACGGAGCGCAGAGCCGCAGCAGAAACACGAAGACGGTAACGCTGGCCGAGGGCGTCGGAAATCAGCGTGACATTGCACAGGTTCGGCAGGAACTTGCGCTTCGTCTTGTTGTTTGCGTGGCTCACATTGTTGCCCGACTGGACGCCCTTGCCGGTCAATTCGCAACTACGGGACATGGTACACCTATTTTTTCTTGGTTCTGGACAATACGTTTCCGGCACCGAAACCGGCCGCAGTCCATCTGGCCTTTTTGAGAAGTCGCGGTTCTATAGTCACACTCACCGGCGACGTCAAGCCAAACCTGCCGTTCACCTTGAATTCAGTTGCCAAAAGCCATGATTTGCAGGCAATAGCAAGCAGATCGAGAATGTGCCGCGGCGCAGAATCGCCGCAATGACGGGCTAGGCGGAGCGTGTCTATGGGAGCAGTGCAGATGAACGGGCGGGGTTGGATTGCTGGCGCTTTGATGTCGCTTGCCCTTGTGGGCAGCGCGGCACCGCTTTCGTCGGCCGAAATCGAGCACCGCACGGACTACAGTATCCGCCTCTCCGGCCTGCCGGTCGCCACCGCGACCTTCCGCTCGGCCTTCAACGGCGACCGCTACACGATTTCCGGCAGCATGCAATCGGCGGGCCTCGCCGATATCTTTTCCAGCACCAAGGGCACGACATCGGTTTCCGGCATCGTCAGCCGCGGCCGGCTGCACGCAACCAGCTATTCGGTGAACTACAAGAGCGGCAAGCGCAGCCGCGCCATAGACGTCACCTTCCGCAATGGCAACGTCATCACGGCCAGCATGGTGCCGCCGCGTCGCAAGCCGAAGAACTGGGTCCCCGTCTCCAACGCCGACATGCGGGCGGTGCTCGACCCGATCTCCGGCCTGATCATTCCGGAAGGCAGCCGCATCTGCCCGAAGACGCTGCCGATCTTCGACGGCGAATCGCGCCTCGACCTGAAGCTGACCTCCAAGGGCACCAAGTCCTATTCCACCAAGGGCTTCGAGGGCGAGGCCATCGTCTGCGGCATCCGCTTCGTGCCGAAGTCCGGCTACCGCAAGGGCCGCGACGACGTGGAATATCTGCGCAAGCTGAACACGATGGAAATCTGGTTTGCCAAGGCCGACGGGGCAAATGTATATGCTCCGGTCTATGTACAGATTCCGACCAGGCTCGGACCTGTCACCGTCTCGGCCACGCGCTTCGGCGGCTGACATGTCCCCGGTCGATGGACCGGGAGTGATAAGCCTTGAAGACGCGCGCAACCCTGATTGGTTTTTCGGCGATCCTGATGTGGTCGCTGCTCGCGCTCTTCACCGCGGCCTCCGGCAAGATGCCGCCCTTCCAGCTTTCCGCCGTCTGCTTCCTGATCGGCAGCCTGCCCGGCCTGATCGTTCTTGCCGCGCGCCCGGAGCGCATGCGCCTTCTCCGGCAACCGGCCAAGGTCTGGGTCACCGGCATTCTCGGCCTGTTCGGCTATCACTTCCTCTATTTCACCGCGCTGAGAAACGCCCCGGCTGTCGAGGCGGGTCTCATCGCCTATCTCTGGCCGTTGCTCATCGTCGTCGGCTCCGCACTGCTGCCGGGTGAGACCTTGAAGTGGAACCATGTCGTCGGCGCCTTCCTCGGCCTCGGCGGCACAGTGCTGATCGTCGGCCGCAACGGCTTTGCCTTCGACGAAGCCTATCTGGTGGGCTATGGTGCGGCCTTCCTCTGCGCCTTTACCTGGTCGGGCTACTCACTGCTTACGCGCCGCTTCGAGGCGGTCTCGACCGACGTGGTAACGGGCTTCTGCCTCGCCACCGCGATCCTCTCGCTGCTCTGCCACCTGATGCTGGAGACTACCGTCTGGCCGCAGACGAATTTCGAATGGCTCGCCGTCGCCGGCCTTGGCCTGCTGCCGGTCGGTGCTGCCTTCTATGCCTGGGATTTCGGTGTGAAGAACGGCGACATCCAGATTCTTGGCGCCGCAAGCTATGCCGCACCGCTGCTTTCGACACTGGTGCTGATCCTCAGCGGCTTTGCCGAGCCGTCCTGGCGCATCGGCCTTGCCTGCCTGCTGGTCACCGGCGGCGCGGTGCTCGCCGCCAAGGACATGATCCTGCGCCGGCGTGCCGCGACCGCCTGAGCTAGACGCCCGGCGCCCAGCCGGGCGGTGCCATCTCGAAGGACGAGAAGACGAAGCCGGGCGAGACCGTGCAGCCGACCAATGTCCAATCGCCAAGCGGCTCGGCCGATTGCCACCAGTTGGCCGGCACGATCAGCTGCGGGCGCTCGCCCGCGGCAAGATCCGGTCCCAGCACCTGCACGTCCGCCGACCTCTTGCCGTCGCTCAGCGACAATGCCAGCGGCCCGCCGGCATAGTGGTGCCAGATCTCGGCGGCATCCCGCACCCGGTGCCAGTGCGAGCGCTCGCCCTTCTCCAAGAGATAGTAGATCGCCGTCGAATGCCCGCGCTCGCCGCCGTCGACATCCCGGAATGTCTGCACGTACCAGCCGCCTTCCGGATGGCGCTCCATGCCGAGTGTCGCGATGATCTCCGCCGGTGTCATCAGAACCGGTCCTTGCGTGCGCGGATCTCGGCAAAAACCTCCGCATCGCTCGCCTTTTCCATGCCGAGATGGTGGCGGATGGCCGGATCGGCAGCGCGCAGGAACGGGTTCGTCGCCTTTTCCAGCCCGATCGTCGTGGGCGCCGTGAATGCCTCTGCCGCCCGCAAGGCCTCGATCTCCGCGACCCGCGTCAGAAGCGCGGCATTGTCCGGGTCGATGGTTTTGGCAAACCGGGCATTCGAGAGCGTGTATTCGTGTCCGAAATAGACGGTCGTTTCATCCGGCAGCGCAGCAAGTTTCGATAGCGACTCCCACATCTGCGCGGGCTTACCCTCGAACAGCCGGCCGCAGCCAAGCGCAAAAAGCGTATCGGCGGCGAACAGCAATTTGTCGTCGGGCAAGTGGAAGCAGATATGCCCCAACGTATGGCCGGGCGTCAGGATGACCTCGACACGGCGCCCGGCAAATTCGAAGCTGTCGCCGCCATCCACTTTCCGGTCGATGCCAGGAATACGTGGTGCCTCGCGCGCCGGCCCGATGATCGTGGCACCAAAACGCGCCTTCAGCGCGAGATTCGCTTCGATATGGTCGTTGTGGTGATGCGTCGTGAAAATGTGGCTGAGCGTCCAGCCCCGGCGGGCGAGCGCATCGAGGATCGGCCCTTCCTCCGGCGCATCGATACTCGCGGTGGCACCCGTCGCGGGATCGTGCAGCAGCACGCCGAAATTGTCGCTGCGGCAGGCAAAAAGGTCGATTTCCAGCGGGGTCATGGCAGGCTCCTCGTCACATCGGTCGGGCGGTCGGCGGGAATGTAAGGCAATCGGCCTTGAAGTCCATCGGCGTATCGCTCACATTCAGGCCATGCATGCCGATATCGTCGACCTCCGCGAATTCTACCACTCCCCGCTTGGCCGCCTCGCCGATCATTCGATCGCCATGGCGCTCACCTCGCTTTGGGCGCGCCTACCGGATGAGCGGCTGGTCGGGCTCGGTTATGCCGTGCCCTATCTCGAGCGGTTTCGCGCAGACACCGAGCGCACCTTCGCCTTCATGCCGGCCGGCCAGGGCGCCGTGAACTGGCCGCCGAGCGAGCTGTCCTCCACGGCACTGGTCTTCGACGAGGAACTGCCGCTGCCGGACGCCGCCGTCGATCGCGTGCTGATGGTGCACTCGCTGGAATTTGCCGAAAATCCGCGCGAGACGATGAAGGAACTGTGGCGCGTATTGGCGCCGGGCGGCCGCCTCGTCATCGTCGTGCCGAACCGGCGCGGCGTGTGGGCGCGCATGGAGCACACGCCCTTCGGCTCCGGTCGGCCCTATTCCCGCCGCCAGCTGACCGCGCTGCTGCGCGAGACCAATTTCACGCCGGGTGCCAGCGCCGAGGCGCTGTTCTTCCCGCCCTCGAAACTGCGCAGCGTGCAGAAGCTGCGCGGCGCCTTTGAGCGGCTGGGGCGCATGCTCTGGCCGATGTTTTCCGGCGTCATCATCGTGGAGGCGCAGAAGCGGCTCTATCAGGGCCTGCCGGTCGCGGCCCGCGCCTCACGGCGCGTCTTCGTGCCGGTGCTGGCCCCACAGGGCGTGCCGACGACCCGCGAGCGCGCGCCGCGCTGATCCCCTCGACAAACGCCAAGCCGCCCGCTAGAGCGAAGCCCAGCGGCAAAGAAGGGCGACGGGCATGACGGACGGACATTTCGACAAGATCGCGCTGATCGGCATCGGCCTCATCGGCTCCTCCATCGCCCGTGCGGTCAAGGCAAAAGGCCTCGCCAAAAACGTCACCATTTCCAGCCGCAGCCAGGAGACGCTCGACCGCGCCCGCGAACTGGATCTCGGCACCGACTATGTCCGCGATGCCGGCACGGCCGTCGAAGGGGCAGACCTCGTCATCGTCTCGGTGCCCGTCGGCGCCTCGGGCAAGGTGGCGGAGGAGATCGCGCCGCACCTCAAGCCCGGCACCATCGTCACCGATGTCGGCTCGACCAAGGCGTCGGTCGTGGCGCAGATGCTGCCGCATATGCCGAAAAACGTGCATTTCATTCCCGGCCACCCGCTGGCGGGAACGGAGCATTCCGGCCCGGATGCCGGTTTCGCAGAACTTTTCCAGGGCCGCTGGTGCATCCTCACCCCGGTGCACGGCACCGACAAGGAAGCCAAGCGCAAGCTCGCCGCCTTCTGGGAGGCGCTCGGCTCGAAGGTCGACGAGATGGACACGGAGCACCACGACAAGGTGCTCGCGATCGTCTCCCACCTGCCGCACATCATCGCCTACAACATCGTCGGCACGGCAGATGACCTGGAGACGGTGACGGAATCGGAAGTCATCAAGTACTCCGCCTCGGGTTTCCGCGATTTCACGCGCCTTGCCGCCTCGGATCCGACCATGTGGCGCGACGTCTGCCTGCACAACAAGGATGCCATCCTGGAAATGCTGGCGCGCTTTTCCGAAGACCTCGCCTATCTCCAGCGCGCCATCCGCTGGGGCGATGGTGAAAAGCTGTTCGACCTCTTCACCCGCACCCGCGCCATCCGCCGCTCGATCATCGATGCCGGCCAGGATACCGCCGCGCCGAACTTCGGCCGCCCCTCCGCCGACAAGAAAGATCAGGCTTAGAACGGCGGGATGAAGGCGATCGGGAAGAGGCCGAGATAGACGGTTCCGTCCTGCACGTTCAGCTTCACCACGGCGCGATCGCCGCCCGTCGACAGGCCCTGAATGACCTGCGCAACCTGTGCCGCCGTCTCCGCGATTTCCGGAAAAGCCTCCGAAATGCGATCGCGCCAGACCGTGATGCCGGCAATGTCGAGGTCGAGTGTGCCGGAGATATAGCCGTCATCCCCCACCTTGAGCGGGCCGGACAGCGTCGCGACCTTGCCGTCGCCGAGATCGAGCGACAGACGGCGCAGCTCCACGCTTGCCCCGAGCGGCACGTCGGCCGGCGGCCCCTCGGCCGAAACCCATTTGGCCGCATCCGCAATCGTCAGGTCGGCGGTGACATCGAGCGGTGGCAGCACCCGATCGCCGAGATCGAGCGACAGCGCATCGAACGACGCTGCGATGTCGAGCGCTTCGCCCGACTGGCGGATATGTTTTTCGCCATGCGTCGCGGCAATGCCGATCGAGACAGCTTCCGACGGCACATTGAGCCGGCCCTTCAGCCCGTCATAGGCGATCGACGCCCGGTCGAGGCCGTTCGTCCAGGCGGCGGCGCTGGCGCGCATCCGGTCCCAGTCGACGTCGAAGACGAGATCCGGCGTGACGCGCACCTGCGCCGGCCCATCAATCTCGATGACGCCATGACCCGGCCGGTAGACCTGCGCGGCAGAGCGAATCGCTCCAAAGGTCGCCGACAGCCCGGAGGGGCGATCATCGACACCGACCGAGTCGCAGAAGAGGCCGATGCGGAACGGAAAGCCGCGGACGGAAAGGTTGCTGCAGGAAACGGAATGCATGCCCTGCGCGGATGCGGCAAGCTGCTGGTTGAGTGTGTCCTTCAACCAGCTTGCGGCATAGAACCATGCACCCGTATAGAGCGCGATGAAGAGAACGACGGCAATGGCAAGCCGGACGAGTTTGCGCGTGACGCCCGATGTCTCGGCGTGGCTTGACGATGCCATGTTGTTCTCCAATGGTGACGGACAGAATTTGCCGATACGGCGTCAAAGCCGGCAATTGCGGCGGCTTTTAGAGTATGTGCAGCAAAAGTGCGAAGCGGTTTTGCGTTCGCGGCTACAACAAACAAGGGATAGAGCGCTTTCTCGGTTCGGAGAAACGCGGAAGTGCTCTGGAAATGGTCCAAGTGACGGTGGATATGAACGAATTCTGGGTTTTTGGCTACGGATCGCTGATGTGGAATCCGGGCTTCGAGTTCGAGGAACGGCAGTCGGCACACCTCTTCGGCTTCCGCCGCTCACTCTGCGTGCGTTCCTGGGTGCATCGCGGCACCGAGGAGAGGCCGGGCCTTGTGCTCGGGCTGGACCGCGGCGGTTCCTGCCGCGGCGTCGCCTTCCGCATCGCGCCGGAAAAGTATGAAGCCGTGGTCGACTACCTGCGCGAGCGGGAACTGGTGACCCATGTCTACAAGGAGCGCACGCTCTCCGCGACGCTCGGCGACGGACGCCGCATCACGACGCTTGTCTATATCTGCGACCGTGCGCACCAGCAATTTGCCGGCTCGCTGACGATCGAGGAAGCGGCGCGGACCGTCAGCGCCTCGATCGGGAAATCCGGTCACAACATGGATTATGTGCGCAACACGCTCATCCACCTGCGCGAGATGGGCATCCGTGACCATTGGCTGGAAGATGTCGGCCGCGCCGCGGAAAACCTCTATATCGCCACGCCGGCCTGATCAGGCGGCATGCGCCTTCAGCTCCGCCAGCCGCTGCACGGCGGTCGGCGGCAGAGGCAGCTTCGGATTCGCCGCGACGGTTTCGATCAACAGCTGGTCGCTCGCCGTTTCCATCACCTCGATGAGATGGGCGAGGAAGGCATCCGGATCCATGCCGGGTTCGATCGGCGGCAGGATACGCACCTTGAAATGGCCGGGATAGCGAATGAACTTGCGCCGCGGCCAGAACAGGCCCGGATGCATGACGACGGGCACGACCGGGACTTGCAGATCGCGGTAAAGGCGGGCGATGCCGTATTTGTACTCCGGCGGCGCGCCCGGCGGACGGCGGGTGCCTTCCGGATAGATGATGAGCTGGCGGCCAGCCTTCATCTCCACCTTGGTTTGCTCCATGACGGCCGCCATCACCTTGCCGCGCGCATTGCGGTTGACCGGCACCATGCGCTGCTTCTTCAGATACCAGCCGAACAGCGGGATCCAGGTCAGTTCGCGCTTCAGAATATAGAGCGGGTCGTCGAACCAGGGCAGCAATGCGTAGGCGTCCCAGAAGGACTGGTGTTTCGGGGCCACGATGTAGCTGCCTTGCGGGACATTCTCCAGGCCCTCGACGTCGAAGGTTGTCCCGACGATCTTGTCGAAGAGCCAGTGGTTGCTCTTCGCCCAGTTCTTCGCGACGCCATAGGCCTTCTTGCGCGGCAGCAGGAAATAGGCCGGCGTCATGATGATCATCTGTCCGATGAGGTTCAGGTAGAAGACGGCATTGAAAAGCACGGAACGGAAAACGATCATCGGGCAGCCTGTGAGCGGAACACGTGCTCTCGACCTACACGATAATCCGGGGCGGGGAAACTCCCGTCGCAGCGATCTCAACTGCCGGACAGGCCCGACATATCGCCACGAAGACCGGACCAGCTTCGCGCACCGATCACCGCCCGGATACGCGCCAGACTGTACTTGAGATATTCCGACAGCATCGCCTTCATCACGCCGGGCTGGCGCAGCCAGTTGCCGTTCCTGAGGTCCGAATTGACGACCGGATAGGCGATGAATTCCGTCTGCGGGTCGCTGACCCGCAGTTCCAGCAGGCTGCGCGGCATGTGGTAATTGTTGGTGACGACGAGCACCCGACGGAACTGGTGATCGCTGATCCAGCGCGCCGTCTCGTTGGCATTGCCGATCGTGTCCACCGCCTCGTAGCCCATGTCGACACAGCATTCGAAGAGCGCCGACGAACTCTGCGTGAGTTTGCGGATCTGCGTGCCGCTCGTTGTGGGGTTCACGCCGGAAATCAGCAGCCGCTGGCCGGCACCCTGCTTGAGCAGGCCGATCGCGCTGTCGATGCGCTGGTAGCCGCCGGTCAGAACGACGATCGCATCGGCCTTCGGATCCTGCGGCGCCTCCATCGAGGCCACGGTTTCGGCGAAATAGAGGAAACCGCCGGCCCCTGCTATGGCCGCAATCAGGATGAGGGCCAGAACGACGCGCACGGCGAGCCGGACGGGGCCTTTGCGTCGGCGCCGCCCCTCTCCTTCCGGCCGGACGCCCTGAGGCAGATCCGGTTTTGCCCGTTCCAGCGCGTTCATGATTCCGTCCATAGAATCCGATTGCGGCAACGGCTAGTCCGTTTCGCGGCGATGGTCCGCCCGTCTTGCATCATTTTTCCCGCGTCATGTGTCCGGCAGCTGGTCCGTTCGTGACGGGTCGGAGCGGATGAGGTCGATTTCGTGGATGGTCCGCATCACCGTGAAGCGGGCTGTCAGCGTCGTCAGCAGGGCAATGACGACGATCGTCCCGGCAATGCCGAGATAGCCGGTGAGCCCCATGGAAAACGTGCCGAAGAGAGCGGTCGCCTGGTCGCTCTGCGGGGTTGCGATCGAACGTCCCTGCCAGAAACCGGCAATCGCGAAAAACAGCGCCGCCAGAAAACCGCCGGCAAACGAGCCCTTGAGGCTGATCTTCAAAAAATGCTTCTGGAATTCGGAGGCGACGAAACTTGCCTCGGCGCCGACGAAATGCAGCACTTCGACGATATGCCGGTTGCCGGACAGCGCACCGCGCGTCGCAAAGACCACCGTCAGCACCATGGCGGAGAAGACGAGCACCAGCACGCCCGTGCCGATGAAGGCGGTGGTGCGCGCCATGGCGACGAGGCGGTCCACCCAGGTACGGTGGTCATCGAGGAAGGCCGTCGGGATTTTTGCCGCCAATGCTGTGCGCATCGCGGCGAAATCCGGCGGGCTCTGCTCGTCAATGGTGACGATGACGAGGCGCGGCACCGGCAGTTCGTCGAGGTTCAGCCCCTCGCCGAGCCACGGCTCCAACAGGCGGGCAGTCGCCGCCTTGTCGACGATGGTGCCGTCGCGGGTGCCGGAGAAGGTGAGCGCCAGATCGCGTGCATCCTTCAGCGCCTGCTCCATGTCGAGCGGATCGTCCGGCTTGATCTGGATGGTGATCTCGCGGGAAATCTGGCTCTGCCAGCTCGATGCCGTCGCGCGCACCATGTTGACCGCGCCGAAGGTAAGGCAGGCGAGGAAGGCCATGATGGCGATGACCAGCATCAGCGCATTGCCGGAGACGTTCGACGGCGGCACGATGGGGGCGGTCGGGCGTACACGCATTTCCAGCCGGCGGGCCGGCTGCGCATCCTCGGCGGTTTCGCGGGGGGTGTCAGTCATAGATGTCGAGCCGTCCCTGCGAGAGGATCATGCGTCGCGCCTGGTCCACCTGATCCATCAGCGACAGATCATGCGTGGCGATCACGACGGCCGTGCCGAGCCGGTTCAGTTCCAGGAAGAGGCTGAGCAGGCGGCGCGCCATCGGTGGATCGACATTGCCCGTCGGCTCGTCGGCAAGCAGCAGTTCCGGCCGGTCGATGAGGGCACGCGCGATCGCCGCACGTTGCTTTTCCCCACCGGACAGCACCGCCGGCAGCACGTTGATTCGCTCGCCGAGGCCGACCCATTTCAGAAGCTCGAGCACATCGGCGCGATAGCTCGATTCGTCCTTGCCGCGCACCCGGAGCGGCAACGCGACGTTCTCATAGGTGGTCAGGTGGTCGAGCAGGCGAAAATCCTGGAAGACGATGCCGATGCGCCGGCGCAGCATCGGCAATTCGTCGCGCGGGATGGTCGAAATTTCCCGGTCGAAGGTGCGGATGATGCCGCGCGTCGGCTGCAACGACAGGAACAGCAGGCGCAGCAGCGTCGTCTTGCCGGCACCGGACGGTCCCGTCAGGAACTGGAAGGAGCGGTGCGGAATATCGAAAGTCAGGTCGCGGAGAATCTCCGGCCCCATTCCGTAGCGCAGTCCAACATTCTCGAAATGAATCAATGGCCAATCCGGTTCTAAAAACGGTCATCCTTGCCCGCGTCAGCGGCACCTTAGCGGAGGTCGCATAGGAAAGCGGCTCTTTCACGGTCGGGTTTCCGAAGCATTAACCAGTATGGTTTACGTTTCGTAAGGATTTCATTCAATGCCCGACTTTTCGCGGATGATTTTGCGCGGAAACCGGCCAAGCGAGGAGTTCACGATGAACGCCTTCAGAGCGAAAAAACCGGCACAGGGCCGCATTGACCTCCTGCCGCCGGAACCCAAGGCACCCGCCCAGAAGCACGGCCAACGCCCCGTCGCCCGCCTGGAAGTGGTCGATGCCGATTTCGTCGTCATCCGCAGCGGCAACGCGCGAACCTCCAACGACAATCATCGCGCAGTTCGTCCGAAACCGTCCCGCGCCGCGTCAAAACATCTCTTCGTTCGCACCGCAGCGGCAAGCGCGCGGCTCTGCGAGGCCGGCTTGCAGCTTCTCTCCGGCCGCGCCTTCGCCGGCCTCGTCACGGCAAGCGTCATCTTTGTCTTCGCCTATGCCGGCGGTCTCTCGGCGCTGAAGGCAGCCTTGCCGACGGCCGAGCCAATCACGCCCCTTCGTGTCGCCGACGTCGTGGCGACCGTCGAGGATCAGAACGGCATGAAGGTGCTTTCCGTCTACGGCCGGATCGACAATGTCAGCAGCGGCACCCAGTCCATCCCACCGCTGGACATCGCCTTCGATACTGCCGGCACATCACGGCGCGTCGCCCTCGATAGCGAATCAATTGCGGCCGGTGGCAGCGAACACTTCGCACTGCGCATTCCGCATGGCGGCGGAAAAGTGCCGAAAGTCTCGGTTTCCCTGGCCGGCGAGGGTGCACCGGCCAACTGACTGTGCTAATCGGCTGCTTTGTTTCTCCGCAATTCCCGGCGCAAAACCGTTTCGCGCTTTGCTGGAATTGCCTTGATGTTACCAAGGAGCCGCCTCGCAATGCATATTGTTCGCGGAAAGAAGATCGAAACGCTCTATGATGCCGGGCAGATCGCCAAGCGCAACGAAGAGCTGGCAGCCCAGATCGCAAGCGGCCCGACGAAGGACCTCCTCGTCATCGCCGTCCTCAAGGGATCGTTCATCTTCGCCGCCGACCTGACGCGTGCACTGCATGCCGTAGGCCTCGCACCGGAAGTCGAATTCATCACGCTGTCGAGCTATGGCACGGGCACCGTGTCGCAGGGCGTGAAGGTCATCAAGGACATCGATAGCGACGTGCATGGCCGCGATATCCTGCTGATCGACGATATTCTCGAATCCGGCCGCACGCTCACCTTCGCCAAGGAACTGATGTACGAGCGCGGCGCGCGCAACGTCACCATCGCCGTGCTGCTCGACAAGCGCGAGAAGCGCAAGACCGACCTGGAAGCCGATTATGTCGGCTTCGAATGCCCGGATTATTTCGTCGTCGGCTACGGCATGGACGTGGCCTACGCCTTCCGCGAACTGCCCTTCGTCGGCATCGTGACGGGCGACGCGGACTGAGCAATTCCAGCAAAAGTGCTGAGCGGTTTTGCGTCCGGAATTGCGTCGCGCAAAAGTCCACCGCAGATTCCTCCACGCGCCGTTTACCGATCGACAAGGAAAGTCTGGTCTTTTCGTCAATAGACGAGGCCGGATGGATGGTCCGAAAGGGAAAATGATGGCGAAGATCCTGATCACCGAAGACGAAGATTCCCTTCGAATCTTCGTGGCGCGTGCCCTGCGGCTGGACGGCCACGAAACCGTCGAGGCGCCGGATGGTGCGGCCGGACTGGACGCCCTGACAGAGGGCGGCTTCGACCTGCTGCTTTCCGATATCCGCATGCCCGTGATGGACGGTATCGAGCTTGCCCACAAGGCATCCGCCGCCCACCCTGCGCTGAAAATCCTGCTGATGACCGGTTATGCCGAGCAGCGCGAGCGCGCGGACGACCTTGCGAGCAAGATCGTCGACGTGGTGAGCAAGCCCTTCAGCCTGCCGGACATCCGCCGCGCCGTGGCGCAGGCGCTCGCCGCCTGATCGCTGCTGGAAACCAATCCGGACGCGGATCGCGTCCGGTTTTCATGGAACTGCGTCACCGGATGCCGAGCAGGCGCTCCAGGTAATCCCGCTCGAAGCTCGGCGAAGAGCCGGTGCCAAGCCGGCGGCGGATTTCTTCGAGAATTTCCCGCGCCCGCTGGATATCGATCTCTTCCGGGATTTTCGTCGGTCCGCCGAAATCGGGGCCCTGCCCATTGACCGGACGCTCACGGCCGAGCGGGTCGCGGCCGTTGCGGCCGGCCTGCGGCATGCCCTCACCCGGCCCCTGGCCCTGCCCCATGGCCTGCATCTGGCTCATCATGTTCTGCGCACCCTGGCGCAGCGCTTCCAGCGCCCGACCCTGGCTGCCGACGGCTGATTCGCCCTGGCCTTGCCCAAGCGCTTCCGAGGCGCCCTTCATCTCGCGGCCGGCCTGGCCAAAGCCTTCGCCGGGTTCCAACCCCATGCCCTTCAACGCGTCCTGCACCTCACCGAGCTGCTTGCCGAGCGCATCCTGCTGCTCCTGAAGCTTCTTCAAGGCGTCGCGCAGCTGTTCGGCGGTCATCTGGTCGGTCGGCTGCTGGCCGGCGCCGTTGTCGCCTTGCTGTTGCTGCTGTTGTTCGCCGTCCTCGCCCGGCATCGGGTCGCCACGCTGCTGGCGGTCGCGCAGCGCCTGGTCGAATTGGAAGGTCTGCTCCATCAGCTGCTGCTGCTTCTGCATCAGCTCGCCGAGCTTATCCATCTGCTGGCGCATGGCGTCGTTCTGCTGCCCCTGCTGCCCCTGCTGGGGGCGGCCGGCCTGCAGGTTGTTCATCATGCGCTGGAGTTCGGAGAGCATCTGCTGGGCCTGATCACGCGCCCCGGAGCGCGCCAGATTCTCGATCTGGTCCATCATGCGTTGCAAATCCTGCTGGCGCAGGATCTGGCCCTGCTGCTGCGCATTCTGCTGCATCTGGCCGTTCTTGGCCGCCTGGCGGGCGAGTTCCTGCATATAGGCCTGCATCGCCTCGCGCAGTTCCTTCATCAGCTCGGCGATCTCGGCGTCGGAGGCATTGCGCTCCAGCGCCTCGGAGAGCGCCTTCTGCGCCTCGCGCAGGCGGCGATCGGCGAGCGACAGGTTGCCGTCCTCGATGCCGAGCGCGATTTCCCACAGGTAGTCGGCAGTCTCTCGCATCTGGTCGTCGGTGCGGGCAAGCTTCATGCGCGCGGCAGCCGATTGCAGCAGCAGGTAATGCGTGAGGTTCGGGATCGTCTCTTCCGGCCGGATCGTCAGCGCCTCGTTGAGCGCGATCGCGTAAGGCAGTTTGTTGGCATCGAGCGCAAAGACCTGCCGTTGCTCGGCGACGGCAGATGCGAGCGGCTCGAAGAAATTCTTCGCCGGCAGCACCATCTCGACTGGCTGGCTGCGCCCCTCCTGCCCCGCCGCATCCTTGGCGACGAGCGTGATCTTCACACGCTTGCCGGAGAGCGGATGTTCGGAGAGGTTGCGGCTCGTCGTGCCCTTGGCATCGCGCGCGCTGCGGCGCGGCAGGTCCAGCCGGTACTCCGGCAGCGGATAAAGCGGACGCGCGTCCTTCTGCTCTTCGACCGGCACGATTTCGGCACGAGCCTCCTGGAGCCCGTAATCGTCCTTGGCGATGAAGCTGATCTCCAGCGCCGAAGCCACGGTCTTCTTCGGGATACCGTCGAAGGCGATTTCAGGAACGCGGTCCGGAATGACGGAAAAAGTCCAGGTCCTGCCATCGACCGAAAGCGTGCCATCCTTCAGGATCTTGTAGTGCATGGTCCTGGCGCCATTGACGGCCGCGACCGGCACCTTGGCCACCGCCTCCGTCTTCCCAGCCTCGGCCTTCTCGTCCTTCGGTTTTTCTTCTTCCGGACGAATGGCGATGGCGGCAGTCTCGCCCGCAACCTGATAGCTCACCGGCTCGTCGCCGCTGCCGCCGGTGACGCGCACGGTCAGTTCGCTGAACTGCGGAATGCGGATGTCGCCCTTCGCGGCCTCGCTCGATTGCGCCTGTCCCGTTCCCGTGAGGAAGACGGGTGCGCGCGACGTGTGCGCCGGCGGCGTGACCCAGGCATCGATACGCACGTCCGGCGCCGTTTCGGCCGGCGCGCGAAACGACACGACGTCGGCGAGCAGGCCGCCACGGTTGGAATAGGAGAAGGCAAAGGCAACGACGACGAGAAGCACCGGTATGGCGCGCAGCGCATGACGGTCATGGCGGGCAATATCCGGCTCCGGCCCACCGGTGCGCAGCGTGCCGATCAAACGCGCCATGCGGGCCTGGTGCTCGCGCCAAAGCGCGTCGGCAAAGGCATCGCCGCCCGCCGGCCTGTCGTCCTGCACGCGGATCGCCTGGTGCGCCAGCGCGTTGCGCGCCTCGAGCATACGATAGGCATTGTCGATGGAGGGCCAGTCGATGCCGCGCAGGCGGGAAAGCAGCCCGACAAGGCCGAGCGCGAAGGCGGCAAGCGTCGCAACATGCAGCCAGAAGGGCACATGGCGGAAATAGCCGAACCAGGTCAGTGCCAGGAACCCGGCAACCAGCAGCACGATCGGCAACACGCGCGGCGCAAGCGCCTCCAGATAGAGGATGACCTGGGCGACAAGACGCTTGGCTGCGAGTTTGCGTGCCACCGGATTGCCGGTCGCCGTCGCCTCGCGTTGCCTTTCCGTGTCAATCGCCATCAGGTACCGCTCTCCGATGCAGGGTATCGAAGCTAAAAGATAACATGCTTTGTGGCGAAGACGAGGGCACGCGCAAAATCGTGATCGCGCGCGCGAACGGCATCCACGCTTTTGCGGACCTCAGGAGAGCCAGCTTGGCAGCGAGTCGAGCCCGATCAGCTCGTCATAGGACGGCCGTGGCCGGATGACGTGGAAGTCCGCGCCGTTCACCAGAACTTCGGGGATCAGCAGGCGGCTGTTATAGGTGCCGGCCTGCACTGCGCCGTAAGCACCCGCCGAACCGACGGCGATGAGATCCCCCGGCTTCGGCTGCGCCATTTCGCGGTCCTGCGCCAGATAATCACCGGTCTCGCAGACGGGGCCGACGACATCCGCCCGGATGCGCGGGGCGTTTGCCGCGGAGATGACGACCGGCTGGACTTCGTGCCAGGCCTCGTAAAGCGTCGGACGGATGAGATCGTTCATCGCCGCATCGACGATCACAAAGGTCTTCTCGCCGCCGTCCTTCACATAGATCACCTCGGTGACGAGGATGCCGGCATTGCCGACGATCAGGCGACCGGGCTCGGTGACGATCTTGCAGTTGAGGCCCTTGAGCTGGTTCTTGACGATCTCGGCATAGGCATCCGGCAGCGGTGGCGGCGCATTGTCCGTCTTGTAGGGAATGCCGAGACCACCACCGACATCCACATGATCGATCGTATGGCCGTCGGCGCGCAGCGTATCGACAAGTTCACGCAACAGCTTGAAGGCATCTTCAAAGGGCTGCAGCTCGGTGATCTGGCTGCCGATATGCATGTCGATGCCGGTCACCTGGATGCCGGGCAGGGTCGCGGCGCGGGCATAGACGGTGCGCGCGCGCTCCCACGAAATGCCGAACTTGTTTTCCTTCTTGCCGGTCGAGATCTTGGCATGGGTGCGTGCGTCGACATCCGGGTTGATGCGGAAGGAGACATGCGCGACCTTGCCGGCCTTCACGGCGCGGGCATTCAGGACTTCCAGTTCCGGCTCGGATTCGACGTTGAAACAGTAGATGCCGGCCTCAAGCCCGAGATCCATCTCGCGCGGCGTCTTGCCGACGCCGGAGAACATGATGCGGGAGGCCGGAACGCCGGCGGCAAGGGCGCGGCGCAGTTCGCCTTCCGAGACCACATCGATGCCGGCGCCGAGCCGGGCGAGCGTCTTCAGCACCGCCTGGTTGGAGTTCGCCTTCATGGCGTAGCACACCATGGCGTCGACACCGTCGAAGGCCTTGGAGAAAACCTTGTAGTGGCGCTCCAGCGTGGCTGTCGAATAGACGTAGAATGGCGTGCCGACCGCCTTGGCGATGTCCGGAACAGGCACGTCCTCTGCGTAGAGGATGCCGTCGCGATGCTCGAAATGGTTCACGGGTGTTTTCCGTCAGAGAAGGGGGTCGAGAATGAAGGGCTTGTCTTCGATCTGCTCGACCTTCTTGCCATCGATGGTCTTCACGACCGGTTTTGCGCCGCCCGGCAGGTCGAGATCGCCCTTGCGGCCGCAGGCAGTGAGAACCGCTGCGGAAAGGCAGAGCACGAGAGCCAGCCTGCCGATATCGATGCGTGTCATGAAGCGTTCCCTGGAAACTCGGGTGGTCGGGTGGGCATCATCCTTAGCGAATTCGCCCGCCCTTGTGCACCCTTAATCTGCTGATGAGTCCTGCAAGCAACCTAATCAGTTCCGCTGCCGCCACCAGGCGATCTGCTTCCTGACTTCGGAAGGTGCGGTGCCGCCATAGCTCTTCCGGCTGGCGACCGAGGCCTCGACCGTCAGCACGTTGAAGATATCAGCGGTGATCGAGGCGTGGATCGCCTGCAGGTCCTCCAGCGACAATTCGGCGAGGTCGCAGCCCTTGCTCTCGGCAAGCGCCACAGCGCGGCCCGTCACATGGTGGGCGTCGCGGAAGGGAAGCCCCGCCTCGCGCACCAGCCAGTCGGCAAGGTCGGTGGCGGTGGAATAGCCGGAGCCGGCCGCCGCCTTCATCTTGTCTGTGCGGACCGTCATGTCGCGCACCATGCCGGTCATCGCGGCAATCGCCAGTTCGATGCTTTCGGCCGCGTCGAAAACCTGTTCCTTGTCTTCCTGCATGTCCTTGGAATAAGCGAGCGGCAGGCCCTTCATGACGGTGAGCAGCGCGATCAGCGAGCCGTTGATGCGGCCGGTCTTGGCGCGCACCAACTCGGCGGCGTCCGGGTTCTTCTTCTGCGGCATGATCGAGGAACCGGTGGAGAAGGCATCCGACAGGCGGATGAAACCGAACTGCGGCGTCGACCAGATGACGATCTCTTCCGCAAGGCGCGACAGATGCACCGCGGCGATCGCGGCGATCGACAGGAATTCCAGCGCAAAATCGCGGTCCGACACGGTGTCGATCGAGTTGCGCGTCGGCTCGCGGAAACCGAGCGCCTTGGCCGTCATGTGCCGGTCGATGGCATAGCCGGTGCCGGCAAGTGCTGCGGCGCCGATCGGGCTCTCGTCGAGATGTTCGATGGCGTGGCGCACGCGCTGGCGGTCGCGGCCGAACATTTCCACATAGGCCATGCAATGGTGGCCGAAGGTTACCGGCTGGGCGGTCTGGAGATGGGTAAAGCCCGGCATGACGGTATCGGCATGCTCTTCGGCGCGGTCGAGGAAGGCGGCGATCAGCCCGGTCAGTGCCTTTTCCGTCTTCTGCAGCTCTTCCTTGACCCAAAGGCGGAAATCGAGCGCCACCTGGTCGTTGCGCGAGCGGGCGGTGTGCAGGCGCCCGGCGGCCGTGCCGATCAGCGTCGCAAGGCGCGCCTCGACATTCATATGGATGTCTTCGAGACGGCGCGAGAACTCGAACTGGCCGCTTTCGATCTCTGACAGGATCGTGTCGAGACCGTGAACGATCTTTTCCTTATCGTCCGCCGAAATAATGCCCTGATGGGCGAGCATTTCGGCATGCGCCTTTGAGCCGCGGATGTCCTGGGCGTAAAGCTTCTTGTCGAAGCCGATGGAGGCATTTATCTCCTCCATGATCGCATCCGGTCCCGAGGCGAACCGGCCGCCCCACATCTGGTTCGAGGATTTCGTCTCGGAATTGCCGTCAGCCATGGGATGCTTATCCTGGAGAAAGAAATGACAGTGAAGAAGAAACTCGGCCTGCCCGCCACGAAGCTGATCGCCATCGCGGGACTGGCCGGACTTCTCGCCGGTGGTGCAGCGATATACGTGAAGGAAAGCCTGTCTGGCAATGGCGCGGTCGCCTCGGCCGATACCGCCGCCTGCGCCCTCGCCTCCGAAAAAGCAGCAGCGATCACGCCCTTCTCCAAGGGCCAGGTCGCCGCCATGCGCAACGTCGACGAACACCGCCCGCTGCCCGATCTCGTCTTCGACGGACCGGACGGCAAGAAGAAGACGATCGCCGATTTCGCCGGCAAGACCCTGCTGGTCAATCTCTGGGCCACCTGGTGCGGCCCGTGCCGCGAGGAAATGCCAGCCCTCAACGCGCTCGAAAAAGAGCTCGGCAGCGACAAATTCGAGGTCGTGGCGATCAACATCGACACGGGCGACGACGAGAAGCCGAAAGCCTTCCTCAGCGAAACCGGCGTCAACGACCTCGGCTACTACCGCGATGCCTCGATGGGCGTCTTCAACACGCTGAAGAAGGAAGGCCTCGCCTTCGGCCTGCCCGTCACCCTGCTGATGGACGACAAGGGCTGCCTGATCTCCGCCATGAACGGCCCCGCCGCCTGGGACAGCGAGGACGCCAAGGCCTTGATCAACGCCGCGCTGGCGACACCGAAGAGCTGAACGAAGCACGCACGACGGGTGGGGTTCCCCCTCACCCCGCCTCCGCTTCGCTCGGCGGACCTCTCCCCGCTGGGGAGAGGGGAGTAGAGATGTTGCGGCATGTCCCTTCTCCCCACGGGGAGAAGGTGCCGGCAGGCGGATGAGTGGGCTTGTTTCCGGCGATGCCGTCAAGCCGCCGCGTAGACGCGCGGCCGGCGGATGTCGATGAAGCCTTCCTCGCCCTTGCGGTGCGGGAATTCCGGCGCGGTATCGAACTCGACGGCCTGACCGCTGCCGGTCATCGCCAGCACGCGGCGCGAATCCGGCCGGTCGATGACGCGCAGGATACGCGCGGCTATGCCGTGGCCGTGCTCGCGCCAGCTGACATCCGCCGGGCGGAAGAGGATCTGCCCGCTGCCATCAGCCACGCCTTCGGCGTCGAAGGCAACTGCATCGACATAAGCCTTGCCGCCGCGGATATCCGCATCGAGCTTGTTGGCGTCGCCGAGAAAATTCATCACGAAAGCATCGGCCGGGTTGCGGCAGACCGCTTCCGGCGTGCCTTCCTGTACGATCTTGCCCTTGTTGAGAATGACGACGCGATCGGCGAGGTCGAGCGCCTCTTCCTGGTCGTGCGTGACGAAAAGCGTGGTGATGCCGAGCTCGTCATGGATTTTTCGAAGCCAGCGGCGCAGGTCGCGGCGCACATTGGCGTCGAGCGCGCCAAAAGGCTCGTCGAGCAGCAGCACGCGCGGATCGACGGCAAGTGCGCGGGCAAGTGCCACGCGTTGGCGCTGGCCGCCGGAAATCTGGGCGGGGAAACGGTCCTTGAGACCGCTCAGCTGTACGAGGTCGAGCAGTTCCTTGACCCGCTCGGCAATCGCCTGCGGCGAGCGTTTCACCTTGGAGACCTTCATGCCGAAGGCGATGTTCTCGCCCACCGTCATGTGCGGGAACAGCGCGTAATGCTGGAAGACGAAGCCGACGCCGCGATCGCGCACCGGAATATCCGTCGCGTTCTCATCGCCGAAATAGATCGCACCTGCATCGGCATATTCGAGGCCGGCGACCATGCGCAGGATCGTCGTCTTGCCGGAGCCGGACGGGCCGAGCAGCGCTACCAGCTCGCCGCTACCGATATCGAGCGAGACGCCGTGCACGGCACGAAACGTCTCGAACTCCTTGACCACATTGTCGAGGCGGATCTTCAAGGCTTGACCTCCGGAATGATGCTGTCGGCGCCGGCAAGGGCTGCGGGGCGCTGGACGCGCCCTGCGCCCCGCCGCTCCAGCGCCACTTTGACGACGAGCGTCACGATGGCGAGGCAGGCGAGAATGGATGCGGCGGCGAAGGAGCCGGCCGCGTTGTAGTCGTGATACAGCAGCTCGATATGCAGCGGCAGCGTGTTGGTCTGGCCACGGATGTTACCCGAGACGACGGAGACCGCGCCGAACTCGCCCATGACGCGCGAATTGCAGAGCACGACGCCATAGAGCAGCGCCCATTTGATGTTCGGCAATGTCACGGAGAAGAAGGTCCGCCAGCCGCTCGCCCCGAGCGATGTCGCCGCCTCTTCCAGATCACGCCCCTGCGCCTGCATCAGCGGAATCAGCTCGCGCGCCACGAAAGGTGCCGTCACGAACATGCTGGCGAGCACGATGCCGGGCAGCGCGAAGAGAATTTTTATCTCCATCGATTGCAGAACCGGACCGAACAGGCCCTGCAAGCCGTAGACGAAGAGATAGGCCACGCCCGCGACAATCGGCGAAACCGAGAAGGGCAGCTCGATAATGACGGTGAGCAGCCGCTTGCCGCGAAAGTCGTGTTTGGTGATCGCCCAGGCGGCCGCCACGCCGAAGGCCGTGTTGATCGGCACGGCGATGAGCGCGGTGATGACCGTCAGCAGGATGGCGTGGCGCGTATCCGGGTCGGCGATCGACTCGGCGAAATAGACCACGCCGCGCGAAAACGCTTCGACCGCGATGACGACCAGCGGCGCGACGATCATCAACCCGACGAACACGAGCACGATGCCGAGCAGCGAACGACGGAAGACCGTGTTGTCGCCAACGCGCGGTGGCTTGCCTTTTCTGTTGTGCACCATGGTCAGCCCCGCACCGTGTAGCGCAGGGCGCGCGCCTGCATCAGGTTGGTGATGGCGAGCATCACGAAGGCCGTCAGCAGCATGACGGAGGCGATCGCGGCGGAGGCCGGATAGTCATATTCCTCGAGCCGGATGAAAGCGAGCAGTGCGGTAATTTCCGTCGAGAACGGCTGGTTGCCGGCGATGAAGATGATGGCGCCGAACTCGCCGAGGCTGCGCGCGAAGGAGAGCGACACGCCGGCGAGCAGTGCCGGTGTCAGAAGCGGCAGGATGACGCCGACGAAGATCGAGAGGTCGCTGGCGCCCAGCGTCTGCCCGGCCTCCTCCAGCGCCGGGTCCAGCTCTTCCAGCACCGGCTGCACCGTGCGCACGATGAAGGGGATGCTGGTAAAGCTCATCGCGACGATAATGCCGAGCGGCGTATAGGCGACCTTGATGCCGAGCAGCGACAGCGGCGCGCCAAACCAGCCGTTGGTGGCAAACAGTGTGGTGAGCGCAATGCCCGCAACCGCCGTCGGCAGCGCGAAGGGCAGGTCGACCAGCGCGTCGACCAGCCGGCGGCCCGGGAAGCGATAACGCACCAGCACCCAGGCGAGCGCCATGCCGAAGACGAGGTTGAAGACCGTTGCGGCGAGCGCACAGAGCACCGTCACGCGGTAGCTGGCAAAGGCGCGCTCCGACGAAATGATGCGCCAGTAATCCGCCGGCCCGAGGCTTGCCGCCTTGAAGACGAGCGCAGCCAGCGGCAGCACCACGATGATGGCCACATAGACAAGGGTGATGCCGAGCGCGAGCGGCAATCCGGGCAGTACACGCCGTCTCAAAGCGCGCATCCTTTCTCAAGCAATTCCAGGAAAAGGGCGTGGCGTTTCCGACCGGATGCGTCGCGCTTTTCATGCCAACAACCGGCGGGCTCCATGCCCGCCGGTTGCCGGAAAAACAATGGCTTTGGGCGATCAGCGGCTGCCGTAGATCTTGTCCAGCGTGCCGCCTTCAGCGAAGTGCTCTTCGGAAATCTTCTTCCAGCCGCCGAAGACGTCATCGACGTTCACGAGGCGGATTTCCGGGAACTGGTCCTTGAATTCGGCGGCAACCTTTTCGTCATGGACGCGGTGGCCGAATTCAGCAGCGATCTTCTGGCCTTCCGGCGCATAGAGGAAGTCGAGGTAGGATTTTGCGAGGTCCCGGCTGCCATGGCTGTCTGCCACCTTGTCGACAATGGCGACAGGGAATTCGGAGAGAAGCGAGACCGACGGCACGACGCTCTGGAACTTGTCTTCACCATACTGCTTGGCGATCGACTTGGTTTCGGCTTCGAAGGTGATGATCACGTCGCCGATTTCGCGCTCGACGAAGGTCGTCGTCGCCGCACGGCCGCCCGTGTCGAAGACCGGCACATTGTCGAAGATCTTGGTGATGAATTCCTCGACCTTGGCCGGATCGTCCTTGAACGCTTCCTTGGCGTAAGCGGTGGCTGCCAGGTAGGTGTAGCGCGCATTGCCCGAGGTCTTCGGGTTCGGGAAGATGACCTTCACGTCGTCACGGGCAAGGTCTGCCCAGTCCTTGATGTTCTTCGGGTTGCCGGCGCGCACCAGGAAGGACGGGAAGGAGTAGAAGGGCGAAGCATTGTTCGGGAATTTCTGCTGCCAGCCTTCGGCGACAAAACCGTTCTTCACGAGGAAGTCGATGTCCGTCACCTGGTTGAAGGTCACGACATCGGCTTCAAGGCCTTCAACGATGGCGCGTGCCTGCTTGGAGGTGCCGCCATGCGACTGGTCAATGGTGACGCCCGGATGCGCCTTCACGAAGGCTTCGTTCTCAGCGGCAAAAAGCTCGCGCGCCACGTCATAGGAGGCGTTCAGCAGCTTGTCGGCGGCGTGCGCGGAGAACGGAGCGGCGAGGCCGAGGAGGGCCACGCCGAGAAGGAGCAAACGTTTCATCTGAAAAACCCCGAATGGAAATTGAATTCGGGCAGACAATACCGGGCGGAGGCGTGCGATCCGAGGTATCTCCTGCCGCGGCTCCTGCGGCAGGCGAAACAATTTTCCCTGAAAGGGACGGCTCGGGGAATCTCCAGCCTGACCGTCAGCGGGTCGGGACCGGAACCTCGCCGCGGTAGTCGTAGAAGCCGCGGCCGGACTTGCGGCCGAGCCAGCCGGCTTCGACATATTTCACCAAGAGCGGGCACGGGCGATACTTGGAATCGGCGAGCCCGTCATGCAGCACCTGCATGATCGAAAGGCAGGTGTCGAGGCCGATGAAATCGGCAAGCTGGAGCGGGCCCATCGGATGGTTGGCGCCGAGGCGCATCGCGGTGTCGATCGCGTCCACCGAACCGACGCCTTCATAAAGCGTATAGATCGCCTCGTTGATCATCGGCAGCAGGATGCGGTTGACGATGAAGGCCGGGAAATCCTCGGCAACCGTGATCGTCTTGTCGAGCGAGGCGACGAAGGCCTTGGCCGCGGCAAACGTGCCTTCTTCGGTCGCGATGCCGCGCACGAGTTCGACGAGCTTCATGACCGGAACCGGGTTCATGAAGTGAATGCCCATGAAACGCTCCGGCCGGTCGGTGGCGGATGCCAGACGCGTGATCGAGAGCGACGATGTGTTGGTGGCAAGGATCGCTTCCGGCTTCAGCACGGAACAGACCTGGCCATAGATCTTGCGCTTGACGGTCTCGTCTTCGGTCGCCGCCTCGATGACGAGATCGGCATCGGAGAGATCGTTGACGTCGGCCGAGCCCTTGATGAGCGCCATTGCCTTCTTGCGCTCGTCCTCGGTCATCTTGCCGGAGGAAACCTGGCGAGCGAAATTGCCGTTGATCGTTGCAAGGCCGGTTTCGACCCGTTCGGGCGACAGGTCGTAGATATGGACCTTGTAGCCTGCGACGGCCGCGACATGCGCGATCCCGCACCCCATCTGGCCTGCACCCACAATACCGACGTTTTTGATCATAGCGCCAACCGCCCCGTCATCTCATTCCGCGCCCCGATGGCACAAAAAAACACCGGGCCGGTCGAGCCGGCCCGGTGAAGTGATAAAGCGCTGCGACGCATTTTTCCAGTGAAATCCTCGTCGCAAAGCGCGACCTTGGTCGGCTCAGAGCGCCTTCTGCAACTCGGGCAGTGCCTCGAAGAGATCGGCGACGAGGCCGTAGTCGGCGACCTGGAAGATCGGTGCCTCCT
>NZ_JBXARJ010000019.1:0-112838 GCF_058808115.1 Shinella sp. GW821-FHT11G07 | reverse complement strand
TCGACAGCAGCCATCAGCTCGCGGATCGCGTCTTCGCCGATCTTCTTGTCCGAATCTTCGAGAGCGGCCAGAGCCGAACCCTTGATGATCGGAATGTCGTCGCCCGGGAAGTCGTAGGACGACAGAAGTTCGCGAACTTCCAGCTCGACGAGCTCGAGAAGCTCGGCGTCGTCAACCTGGTCGACCTTGTTGAGGAACACAACGATAGCCGGAACACCAACCTGGCGAGCGAGCAGGATGTGCTCGCGGGTCTGCGGCATCGGGCCGTCAGCAGCCGAGCAGACCAGGATCGCGCCGTCCATCTGGGCAGCACCGGTGATCATGTTCTTGACGTAGTCGGCGTGGCCGGGGCAGTCGACGTGGGCGTAGTGACGGTTCGGCGTTTCATATTCGACGTGTGCCGTCGAAATGGTGATGCCGCGGGCCTTTTCTTCCGGGGCGGCGTCGATCTGGTCGTACGCCTTGTACTCGCCGAAATACTTCGTGATCGCTGCCGTCAGCGACGTCTTGCCATGGTCAACGTGGCCGATCGTGCCGATGTTTACGTGAGGCTTGTTGCGCTCGAACTTGCTCTTTGCCATGTCTTTATTTCCTACTGAACGAAAGTTGGGCTAACCGGCCCGTCCGGTTTGGCAGGCGTTTAAGGCTTTCGCAACGAATGCGCAAGCGCTAAATGCACGGGAAAATATGCCGGAAAGGGCCCGACGCGAGCCGGATTTCCGGAATATTGTGACGACGAATCGTTTTTTCAAGGCAGGGCCTTATGGCGAAACGCTGATTCTTCGTGTGAAGGCAAACATGTGGAGCGGGTAGCGGGAATCGAACCCGCGTATTCAGCTTGGAAGGCTGCTGCTCTACCATTGAGCTATACCCGCGGGGGTCTTGATCCAGTGACAGAATGGTGGAGGGAGTTGGATTTGAACCAACGTAGGCTGAGCCAACGGATTTACAGTCCGTCCCCTTTAACCACTCGGGCATCCCTCCATATTCTGTCGGGATCAAGCGACCAGTGTCGACCGGCGGGCAGTGCCTTGTGGGCGGCGCCTTCGATCTGGCGGCGTATATGACGGGCACAATTCATCCTGTCAACACGACGTCACGGAAAAAATTGCGAAAAACGTCATCATCCCCAGAGGGTAGCCGAAAGCGGCGCTTGCGATCCGCCTGACGCATGTGGCGGCTTTTCGGTTTTGCTCCCTCCCCGCGGGTTTTGTTTTTTGCGGCCGTTTGCGCAAAACCGCTGCACACTTTTGCGCGACATGCTTTATATGGCCGCATGAGCAAAGACGATACCGGCGGCAAGTCCGCAAAAGACACCCACTACGCCACCCTGCGCCGGGCGCACCGCGACCAGCGGCGTGAACGCGGCGAGATCCCGACACCCAAGGACGACCGCCGCCGCAAGCCGGCAGACGGCTGGAAGGCGCCGACGCTCGCCCCCGATCAGGTCTATCTCTACGGCCTGCACACGGTGCGCGCGGCCCTCGACAATCCCGAGCGGAAGATCATCAAGCTTTCGGTGAGCCTGAACGCCGCACAGCGGCTGGAATTGCCCGATTTTTCGACCCTGCCCTACCCCGTCGAAACCGTGCTGCCGTCGGATCTCGACAAGGTGCTCGGCCCGGAAGCCATCCACCAGGGCGTGATGCTCGAAACGCGGCCGCTGCCCGCCCGTCGACTGGAGGCGCTGAAGGACAGCCCGCTTCTGCTGGTGCTCGACCAGATAACCGACCCGCACAATGTCGGCGCTATCATGCGCTCCGCCGTCGCCTTCAATGCCGGCGCCGTCATCACGACACAGCGCCATTCGCCGACCGAATCGGGCGTGCTCGCCAAAACCGCCTCCGGCGCGCTGGAACTCATTCCCTATATCCAGGTCACCAATCTGGCAGACGCGATGGACGAACTCCACAAGCTCGGCTTCCTGACGATCGGCCTCGATTCGGAAGGCCCGGCGCCGCTCGAGGGCACGCTCTCGGGCAAACGCGTCGCGCTCGTCATGGGGGCCGAGGGCAAGGGGCTGCGCCAGAAGACGCGCTCCACTTGCAATGCGCTTGCCCGGCTCGACATGCCCGGAGCAATCAAGTCGCTCAACGTCTCGAACGCTGCGGCGATCGCGCTCTACGCCACACACCGGCACCTGTTCGGCTGAGCCATCGGAATTGGAAACGCAAAGGCCCGCCGGTTTTCGCCGGCGGGCCTTTGCGTGTCAGGGACTTTTTGGCTTAGCTGGCGAGGCGCAGGTTCGCGCGACCGGAAATGGTGCGCTCGGCTTCGGAAATCGCCTCGATCTTCGAATCGGGGCTGAGGTTCAGGCCTTCGGCGCGAACGATCTCGATATCCGTAATGCCGAGAAAGCCGAGCACGGCCTTCAGGTAGCTTTCCTGGTGGTCCATCACGGCAGCTGGGCCGGCGCTGTAATGGCCGCCACGGGTGGAAACGATGATGACCTTCTTGCCCTTGGCGAGACCTTCCGGGCCGTCCGCAGAATAGCGGAACGTCTTGCCGGAAACGGCGACGCGGTCGATCCAGGCTTTCAGCTGGCTCGGCAGGGAGAAATTGTACATCGGCACGCCGAGGATGATCGTGTCGGCGGCGAGGAATTCTTCGAGTGCGGCTGCACTTTCGGTATTGTCGGCGGCGATCTGCACATCGACATCTTCCGGCTTGGCATTGGCGGCCATCAGATGGGCGCCGGAAAGATGCGGCAGCGGATTGGCGACGAGGTCTCGGTAGGTAACGGTGACGCCGGCCTGCTCAGCCTTGATCTGCGCAGCGACGGCCGCGGTCAGGCGGCGGGATACGGAATGGTCTCCGAGAATGCCGGAGTCGATATGGAGGACGTTCATGGTTCAGCACCTTTGTTGTGTTTGGGTGCAAAACATATGATCCGAAAACAATCACCTGATTAGACGGCAAAAATCCAATTGACTGTTTCACGGGGGAAACAATAAATCAGGAAACCGTGGAGAGAACACCATGCAGGACCTGAACGATCTCGCCCTTTATACCGCCGTCGTGCGCCACAAGGGCTTTACCGCGGCGGCGAACGCACTGTCCGTGCCGAAATCCAAGATTAGCAAGCGCATCGCGGCCCTTGAGGAGCAGCTCGGCGTGCGCCTGATCGAGCGTTCGACGCGAAAGCTCTCCATCACCGACATCGGCCAGTCCTTCTATGAGCGCTGCGAGGCCGTGCTCTCCGGCGTGGAGGCAGCCGAGGCGGTCGTTGCGGTCGCCAAGGCGGAACCGGCGGGCATGGTACGCATGGCGATGCCGCCGGGGTTTGGCCCGGCCGTGTCGGATGTGCTGCCAAGTTTCATGAAGCGATATCCGCAGGTGCGCCTTTCCATCCTCACCACCGGCCGACCCGTCGATCTCATCGAGGAGCGGATCGATGTCGCGTTGCGTGTGCGGGACGGCTATGACACCGACCAGTCCCTGATCGTGCGCCGATTCGGCGGCACGCGACGCTATCTCGTGGCAAGCCCGGACTTCCTGGAGCGTTTCGGCCCCATCGAACTCGACACGATCGGTCGCGTTCCAACACTCTCCATGCAGGAAAACGATATCAGGGCAATCTGGACGCTCTACAACGCCGACGGCGCGGTGCACGACGTCGCCCATTCACCGGTGCTCATGTGCTCCGATTTCAGCGTGCTGGAGCGCGCGGCCACCGCCGGTGTCGGCCTCGGCCTCCTGCCGGAAATCATCGCCGAACGCGGCTTCCGCACCGGCTTCCTGTCGCCCGTCCTGCCGGACTGGAGCAGCGCAGAATCCACCGTCCACGCCGTCTTCACCGCCCGCCACGGCATGCTGCCGGCGGTGCGCGCCCTCATCGACCACCTCGCCGAAAACCTGCCGCGCTCCATGCTGCGCTGCAAGGAAATCCTGCCCAAAACCCCATCCGAAAGCAACTGGTCGATCTGAACCACCCTTTTCGCTTTACAGCGGCGAAAAATATGCTAACTCCACGCCATGTGCCCTTATAGCTCAGTTGGTAGAGCACCTGATTTGTAATCAGGGGGTCCCGGGTTCGAGTCCTGGTGGGGGCACCAACAAATTCAAGGGGTTAGGGTCATTCCTAACCCCTTTTTCATGTCGCAAGGCAAATTTCGCATTCCCCAGCATTCCCGGCCTTTTCCCGCGTTTTCCGGGAGTTGCCGGCGACTCCGTGCAACATAGATGCAACATGAGGCTGGTGGCTTTGATGCGACCTCGCCCACGTGGCCGAATTGGTTCCACCGTCGCTGTGCGGCCCGTTGGGCCTTGCGGGCTGCGCCCTTGACTGCCCGCGCACTGTACCCTTGCCCAGCTTTGCCGTCCCCTCCCGTGTCAAAATTCACCAAGGTGATTTGCGCCACAGCCGACCGACGCTAACCTCGGCCGAAAAAAACCGCCGTCCATTGCTGGATAGCGGTTTCAATCCTCGACCATCCCCCGAGCGGCGTGCCGTCCAGAGCGTGACGTAAGCGGCAAGGAGACCCATCTGACGCTTCTGATTCCGGCCGTTTTTGCGGTCAATTCCGGTCACACTTATAACCCAGGACGATCGGAAAACTGCCATCGCTCGTGGTAGGCGATACGTCCGAAAGGGTTCTGTCCGCTGCATCGCCTAACCGATCAAGAAGTTCGAGTTTTACGGGCGTGCCAAATACTGCGGAAGAGGAAAACCGCAAAGGTATACCCCTGCGGACACCCCCTCATCCCCCGGCTTATGTCCTCTCGACTAGGATGAAAGCTCATAAGGTAAAATTGCGCGCCTTGCCTGGAGCGTATTGAATGCCCTGAACCGGTGATGTTCCATGAGGAAGTTGGCTGTACAGGGCAGCTTAAATACCCTCTCGTAAAAACTTCTAGTTTTCTCAGGTGCGCAATGTATGACTGCATGATCTGATATATGCGCTTACTAAGAGCATTTCGTATGAAAGGGCAGCCGCAATGACTGACATCACAACTCATTTTCAGAATCAGGTCTGGCGGGTACAGAAAATGGAGGGCCACACCGTTGTATCCCAAGAATTTCTTCCTTTTGGCAAGGCGTCCGAGGAAAACATATTGCGCCGACTGGAAGAGCGAGCAATAAAAGAGCTGACGCTGAGAGAAATCCGTGACGCGCCGCAATTGTTTCAGGCAGGAGACATGACAGGCAACGGAAAACGGCTCATCTATACGAATGGAGAAAACCCTTATCATATTGAAAGCCTGTGGCGTTCGGACGAGCTAGATATCAAGCTACCGGAATAACCAGCAGTGTACTACTATTTGCTTTAATCTGGCGTATCGTTCGTCGCACTTCATCGCACTGTCTGTTTGGGAAATAATAATGTACGATTTTATAAAGGCTCAGATTTCCAACGAGTATTTCCAGCAGAGATTCCCTAATGACGGCCAGCGTTTCGTAGCGTGGTATCTTCGAAACATCCTCTTCCGAGACATGAATGAAACCCGTGACGACATTACCGATGGCCCAGACGACAAGCAGATAGACGCTGTTATTGTTGATGACGACAAGCAGCTAATACGTATTGTACAAGGTAAGTTCATTGGGGGGGGCCGTGTCGATGCCGAGCCGTTGCGTGAAGTCTTATCGTCATGGCTTCAAATCAAAAACCTCGCACGACTTCAAAACGTCGCCAATCAAAAGCTGGCTAGGAAGCTTCCGGAACTGGCAGCAGCTCTTGAGGAGGATTACGAGGTCTCGTTCGAGCTGATAACTACGGGGATACTTACAGAGGCAGCCCAACATGATCTGTTGGCGTTCCAAGAAGAGTTAGCAAAACTCAGTGAGAATGAGGCATTCGACGCAACCATTCACGTAATTGACGGCGACGAACTGAGGCGGCGCTACGACTACGCTATTGAGGCTGACAATCCGAGCATAAACTACAAGCTTCCCCTCTCCGGCGTTAAGCACATGTATCACGAGATAGCTGGTACACCTGTCCTAATAGCAGCACTACCACTTAAAGAGTGCGTAAAGCTTCCGGGCATCAAGGACGGCACCCTGTTTCAAAAGAACGTGCGTCAGAGCCTCGGATCGAGCAATGCGGTCAACAAGGGGATCAGAAGTTCGATACTTGGTGACAAGCGCAGTGATTTCTTTTTCTTCCATAATGGCGTTACCGCTCTCTGCAACAAGATGGAACTAGCTGGCGACACACTATCATTATCGGGCTTAAGCATCGTCAACGGTTGCCAGTCTTTGAATACAATCCTGTCGTGCAGCGAGACCGTCAAAAAAGTTGATGACGCCTTCATCCTGTTTCGGTTCTACGAGATACCTCAGCGTGACAGAGCCGACAAAATCTCAATCTACACCAACTCGCAGAGCGCGGTAAAAGCCAGAGACCTGCGAAGCAATGACAAACGGGTGCTATCTATTAAGAAGGCCTACGAGCTTAGGTATCCTAGCGGCTATTTCATCACAAAGCGGGGCGAAACGGCTCCAGCAGACAAGAACAGGGACCATGTTGTAGAACTTTCGTCCTTTGCAAAGAACCTCGTTGCGTGGCAGACCTTGCGGCCAAATCTGTCTTACGGCGAAACAAAAATCTTCGACAAATATTTTGAAACACTATTCAGAAACAAAGAAATCCCGCCTGAAAGTGTCTTCGCGCTGAATGCATGGATGAACGAAGTTCAAGATAATTGGGTGCCGGAAAACCCTCTCAGCTTGAACGAGACGCTCCTCGCGATGAAGGCCTATGCACCTTTCCATCATCTGTATGCTGTAGCTATGTGCTTTTCAATTTCCAGTAACCAGCCGGATCGTGTTCCCAATGCGAGCAAATCATTAGAAGCAGCCCAACGAAACAACATGGTGAGCGAGATCGTCAAAGTGGCTGGTCTATGCTTGAACATGGCGCTGGAGACGGCCGCAAACGAGCCTCAAGTTGGCAATCGCGTATTCAGTCCGCAAAACTGGGTTAAATCGAAAGCCTGCCTAGCGGGCATCAACGGCGCGGTTAGGCAGTACTTCAAGATGACTTTGCCGATGCTGCCGGATGTAAGGAAGCGAATGGAGGAAGCAACCCTCCTGCCTGTCGAGGCATTCGAGTACCGTCTTTCAGCGGACTAGGGTCAAAACCTAATCAACCTATTGAGGAACGTTGGCTTTCCTGATTCACTGCCGGGCATTGATCAGGAGGAGCGATATGGCTTTGTTTTGGCTGTCGGACCAAGAGTGGGCAACGATGGAGCCGCACTTGCCCAAAAACCAGTCAGGTGCGCGCCGGGTGGATGACCGTCGGGTGATTTCGGGCATCATCCACGTTTTGAAGGTTGGTTGTCGCTGGTGTGATTGCCCGGTCGACTATGGCCCGCCGACGACGGTATATAATCGCTTCAATCGTTGGTCGCGGCGAGGCTTTTGGCTAAAGTTGCTCGATGCGATGGTGCAGACCGGCGCGGTGACGAAGAGCACGGCCATCGACAGCACCTATGTCAAAGCCCAGCGGGCGGCATTTGGGGCAAAAGGGGGCGGCAAGAACAGGCCATCGGCCGGTCGCGCGGCGGCTGGACGACCAAGATCCACGTGCTCACCGACGTGATTGGCCGCCCGTATGCCCTTATACTCACAGCAGGAAACGTCAGTGATGTAAAAGCGGCTCCAGTCTTGCTCGAACGCGCTGGCCCAATGCGTTACCTGTTGGGAGACAAAGGGTATGACGCTGACAAATTGCGCTACGCGCTGCGAACGAACAAATGCACACCAGTCATTCCTGGTCGGCGCAACCGAAAAAAGCCTGTTCGCTATGACCAGCAGCGATATCGGGCGCGGCATCTGATCGAGAACGCCTTTTGCCGCCTCAAAGATTTTCGTCGTGTCGCCACCCGATACGACAAATTGGCCACCAACTTCCTATCGGCAGTGTCGCTGGCTGCCATGATATCATTCTGGCTTTGAAAGGAAGCGTCATGCTCAACCCAGTGATGAACAACACAAAATGGAACGAACTCAGGTTGGAGATGTATGCGCTAACGCCGACCCCGGCGTGGAGCACACTTTCCACGAACGGCTACAATTACGGGCCTGATCGGGAATGGTTCCACCACTTTAGGGCGGGCGGTTACGAAGACATTGTCCACGTCGATATTCACGTCGAAACACCCACTCAGCGTGAACTTGTCAGATCCGCACTCAGGAAAGTTCATGTTCCGGGCGAGGAAACGCCCGAAGGTTTTCGTGTGTTCGGCTATCTTCAGGATAGCCAAGGCGCCGACTACATTTGATGCCTGCGGGCGGGACTAATTGAGTCTCGACCCTAGTTACGGTTCACTCGGAATGCCTTTCACTTCGTCTGGTACTTTGCCAAGCACTAGCACGCGGAATGGCCCCGAGTTTCGCGGACACCCTCTGGTCACATCTTCTGCTGCTTCTTACTCCACGGGCGACAGTATCCTGTTTCCAACGTCTTGCGTTTCGGGTTGTAGAACATCTCGATGTAATCAAACCCATCCTAGCGTGCTTTATCGCGTGAGCGGTACGCTCTGAGGCGTATTCGCTCTCGCTTCAGAAGATGATCGCGATTACCGTCTACGCCGAACGTCATCACCGGCCAAGCCGAGGGATTGAAGCCCCATACTCGGGTGGCGAAAAGCCTCATGTCCTACCCCGCCAACGGTGCCCCTGAGTCCCGCAAGATTGCTTCGATTTCTGCGCCGATCCTGTTCGGGATTTCCGCTGCTTGTGTGATCTGGACATATTTGAAAGTGTTCAGGTCAAACGGCACCCGGTCGGCTTCGTTCTTTGGCTCAAACAGGAAGATGAGTTTGTTTTGCTCGTGATGCTTGAGCGCGTAGCCTGCTTCAATGAACACGTTAGGACGCTGGCCTGTTAGATCGCAAATGATGATGTCGGCTGAAGCTATCGCCTCATACATCTTGGAATGAATTGGGAAGGTGCCGCCTTCTTCGGTTCCCATGTCCACAAGTTCCAACGAAATTCCGTGCGCTGCGAGCACATTTTCCAAGGTTTGATGTAGTTGTTCAAGGCGGAGGTTTGCGCGATTGAAAGCGCCGTCCGGCGCATCTTGGGCTGGATACCAGCGCGCCAGAAAGACCCGTTTCGGGATCCTTAGCTGCGCAGCCTTGAACGTCTCCAAAAGCTGTTCGGCGGGTGACAGCCGGTTCAGAAGGCTTGTAATTCCTTGTCCGCCAAGCCAATGCCCAAGGTGGTCAAGAACCGCGACCGACGCCAACACCTTCTGTTCGTGGTTGTCGCCGGGTACTTCCTTCCAAACACGCGCGGCAAGTTCGAAGAAGCCGTATGTCCGGCAAAGCGAGGGGTGGTTCACGGTAAGGCGTATCGCGATTTCCGAAAGACCAGCGAAGAGGTCTTCGGCAAACGCCGCTAGCGTTGGGCGATCTTGGGCAATCGCCGGGTCCATCGCAATGAGGTTGCGGGCCGACTCCCAAAGTGCCGTAAGTGGCCGCTCGCCGAACTTCGCACGCGTCGGTGCTGCTAAACCTTTGAGGCGTTCGGAAAGCAACCTCGTGAGGTGCAAATCGGGGCTATAGGCGAACTCATTGTCGGGCAACATCGCGTGGGCCGGATTTTGCCCAAGAAGTAGCTGAAGACCGTGTTCCGACTCCAAAGGAAGGGCGGTGCTGTTGATCGTATGGAAGATCAAGGATTCCGCAAAGTCGTCCGCGTCATTGGCTGCATCGCCAAGAAGGATCATGCAGAACGGGGCTAAGTACTTTGTCGGTGTGTTGGCGTCTTCGACTAGCTGTTCTGCCAAATGTAACCGGTGGTTCCCGTCAATTCGCCGTACAAGCTTGTCGCTTTTGATCGCTTCAAGTTGGCTACGGGCGACGCGCACCCGCTGAATGCGGCTTGTCTTGTTTGAGTGGCGACGACTGATCTGAACCGGACTGCCAGCGGGGCTAGTTGCACCGAACACGGTTTCCCCCAGCCCCAATTCATCCTGCCCAACTTCCCCACGCGCTGTTTCCAAACGGACCGGGGACCGGACAGAAAGGATGACCTCAGGCAGGAAGCGGCTTTCGCTTTGCTCAAGGTATTTCTTGATATCTTCGGCGTGCTTTTCAGATTCTGACCTTTGGTGGCCTACGACACCGGCACCCGCTGGTCCCGCTTCCATCTTGTATGGTACAGACACGGCGGCCAAGTCGCGAAGGTCTGCGTAGCCACGGATGATCCTGAAAATGCCAAGGACGCCTTCTGCAAACAGACCTTCGAATTCAATGTATTGCTTGCCGCGTAACACCCTTAATTCTCCACGATTCTCGTCCGAGAAAGCAACTTACCCAGCATTTCCGCCTCCAAAGATCGCAACCTTTCACGCGCCATCCTAATCTGCTCTAAATACTCATGACGTGCTTCTAATTCCGCGCGCTGCTTTTCTTCAGAAATGTGGGGAATTCGAATTTCAGCGAGATTGCTAAAGTACATCCGTTGCTTTACGCCGCCGACGCGGTTTATCGAAACAAGTGACAAGAAATAGGGAGACTTTATTAGAATCTCCATATATTCCGGTATGTAGCCCCGTTTGATTCTCCAAACTTGATACTCCGGGCTTGTAATCGCATCTTCTGGGACTTCGGGAACCCTACCAAGCGATCCCACATTTGCGCGCGTTGGATTGTGAAAGAACCAGTCCTTCTTGATAACCTTGTAGGGGGAGTTGAAGTCAGAGCCGCGTTGAAGTCCGTTTAAGAATACACCCTCGGAGTTGTTCACCCCATAGACTGGCCACTCTTTATTTGGAATATCGAATGGCCGCACCGTTTCGGTGCATTCTTCGATATAGTCACCGAGTCTAACAAATGTAGGGTTCGCTTGAATGAAGGATGCCGCCCTTCCGGATTTGATATCCCATTGACTAGACTGTGCGTAGTTGGCCGACAAAGGGTTCTGTTCGGTTAGCTCCTCTATCTTCCCAATTTCTCTAACCGCCACGCTTTCTTGGTGAGAAGTCGATGCGCTGGTGGTCGCTTCTCTGGCCTCAGACTGTCTAAACAATTCCAAGCAGGTCTTGTCGATATGCATTGGCTGGCGTGTGTTCGGGTAAAGTTCGTTCTCATTTTCTTCGCCGGTAGCGGAAATTCCGACATGGTCGGCTTCGTACATAAAGATGGAATATGGAAACCGACTTTTTGCCAATTGTCGGGCTTCAGCTATTTTCAAGCCTTCCATTCGGCTTATGTACTCTCGCAATTCCTTTTGTAGGGTGGTCCGTTCTTCCCGGTTCCCACTGCCCTTGGCAGCTATAATTGCGGCGTCAATGCGCGACCGCTCGGCGGCGATGTCCGGGGCATACTTGCTTTCAATTTCTTTAGTAGCCGTCTCCCGAATCGCCGAAAACTTCTCTTCTTCTTCGACTGTGAATTTCTGTAGAAAGAGCAACGAGCACTTCACGCTTGCGCCTGAGCTAATGAAGGTTTCCGGCGGCAGACTTATTACCGCACGTAGGAAGGCGCGGTCTTCTGTGAACTCACGGACGCGGGCAAGAGAGGGGTTGTTGAAGATGCCTTCGGGCAAGACGATGCCCATGCGTCCGCCGGGCTTCAGAAGGTCCAAGCATCGTTCGATGAACAGGAGTTCAGTCTTAATCTTGGACTTTTCGTTCGCGGGCAGCTTGAACAGGCTGGCAATCGGTTTGTTGACATGCGCTTTCACGCGCTCCTGAGATTCGCGGTAAAGCTCGCCGTATTCGTCCAGATACCTGCGTTCCGCAGCAGGCGAGACTTCGATTTCAGAAGGTAGGATTTTGTCGCTGGGTTCGACGTTCGCGCCGAACGGCGGGTTCGTCAGGATGATGTCGAACCGTCCTTCAAAAATGCCATTGACATTCAGGAAGCCGTCATGGTGATGAACACCACCATGCCCGTCCCCGTGCATGATCATGTTCATTTTGGACGTACGGGCCATGCGGTCGTTAGCGTCCGTTCCGTAGATGCATCGGTTTGACAGCTTCCAAAGACGCGATCCTGGCACGCTTTGGTCAATGTCGCGTTGTATCTTTTCGTACTTGGCCTTCAGCTTCTTGGCCCGGTCTTCTTCGCTCAGCGACTTGTCGCCTTCAATCGCGTCCTTGAACTCGTTGTATTCCCGATCAGCGTCAGCCAAAATCTTCTCGCGGACGATCTCAAAGACACGAATGAGGAATCCGCCGGATCCGCTCGCGGGGTCACAGACGATTTCGCCTTCTTTCGGGTCCATCATGTGAACCATGAATTCCACGATGGTTCGCGGGGTGAAGAACTGCCCGATTTCACCCCGGAAGGTGCGGCCAAGGAAGCGTTCGAACGCTACACCCTTAACGTCTTCGCTCGTATCCGAAAGATTGTACTTTTCAAGCTTGCGAACGATCTCTTCGCCGGTTGCGGGCTTGAGATTGATCCTTTCGTCGACATCAAAAATCTTGTCGGTGGAATAGTGTGCCTTGGTTTGCTGAAAAAGGTTGTCCAGTGGGTTTTCTGCGATCTGGCCCTTGAGCACGTCAACCGTAAACAGGTTCGTCTTGCTGCGCCGTGTCAGGAGTTGCCGTTCTACATAGACCTTTGTGAACAGCACCTTCGCGATTTCGTCGAAGGCCGCAGCCGGGTCCTTCTTTTCTCGATTCCGAATGATGTTGTGGCATTGGTGCAAAAGGTCCGCGAACTCCTTTTCCTTGAAGGCGCGAAGCTTGTTCAGAAGCTCTTCAATGTCCTTCTCCGACGCATCCCCGTGGGGAATATTTTCAATCTCTTCTGTGTAACCGGGAACCTTGTCCTTCTTGACGCGCCAATATCTCGTTTCGCGGGAATTGTGCGTGACGAAGAAAGGTGCGCCGACGATACGAGCGTAATTCTCCCCTTGGCTATAATCCGCTGGCTTGATCGTCACATTGTCTGACTTACATTCGACGATGATGAAAGGGGCGTTTTCGTCCAACTTGTCTTGTTCAGTTCGCCATAGAACAAAGTCGGCGCGGGCGCTTGCGCTGCCACGTCCGGTTATATCCATCTCTTCAGAAATTTGCTCTAGGGAAAATTGGTACTCGTTTACAAGGACAAGAAGATAATCTTGTCGAACTGTTTCTTCCGGCGTCTCCACAAGCCATTTCTTGCGAACGTGGCTGTAGATTTTGCCTTTTCCGTCTCGGTTAATATCTATTATTGTCATTACTTGCTCTAGGTCTTCTCGCTGTGTGGGCTCACTGCCGTCGCGTTTCCTTGTTTTCTTAACTGCGCCGAAGTCTGCTGTCACGCCTCCGGTAGCTGTTGCGCACTTTTTCAACCTGTGCAATGCAGAGACGCAAAAAGGGAGACATTGTGTCTACCTCGCCGCTAGCCGGATTAAAAGAATTCAAGGCCTTAAGCGAATGGTGGCCGCTCTCTCATCGCCCACAATAGCCCCATCCTATTTTCTGCATTTCCAGTCCCACCGATAGCTCGTGGTTCCGCATCTATCGCTGCGACGATGATCGTCCGTGCCTCTTGCGTGCTTCCCGATCCTGTACGACGCAGCCCCAAAAGGGGGACATTGTGTTCCCCTAGTTATCCCTGGAAGCCCGGTTTCTAAGGCTTTGTAGCGATGGTGGGCGCTCCCTCCGGGCAAAACAAGAATTTGTCGCCAACTCGTTCATTTGCTGCCAGGGCCGCACCGTGAGGACATCGCCACTCCTGCTCCCCTTTTCGACTACCCCCAAGGCCGGTGTGACATTTCCATCCGAGTAAAAGAATCGCGTACGAATAGTTCACAAATCGCTGACCGCACACGAAAAAGCCCGCCAATCCGGTCAGGGACTAGCGGGCTTATGTCTCGGCAGGCTGGTTATGCGGCCTTAGCGTCATTCTCGAAGCTCTTGGAAAGCGCGGCCATGACGTTCTGCGCTAACGCCGGACTGGTCTTCTCCAGCGCGTCGGCGACCATATCAAGCGCAAGCTCGAAGCTCTCCGCCGTCAACACCGCCTTCTTTCCGTCGTCAGCCGTGGCAGGAACGGGGTCAGCGGCCGGGGCAGGCTTGTTGCGCTCCCATGGGTCCGGGAGCGCATCACGCTTTGCCAGCGCCGAAACGGAATAGTTCTGCTCCTGCATGTAGGCCGTATCGCCGCCTTCCATGGGCTCATAACCGAGAGGCTTACGGGCTTCATCCAGTTTCAGGATACCTGACTTTGTGCCGACGCTAAGGACTTCCATTTGCGTTTTGCTATCCATGCGAAGCAAGGTGTCAATATCGAATTCCACGCCATCGCGCGCCGACAGTCCCAAGCCTTGATCCAAGCAAATTTCGAAGGCTTCAAGGAGAACCTGAAGGCACTGCGAATAATATTGCTGGTTGACTGCCTGCACGTTGCCATAAGCCGGGGGATCGCCGTAGCCAATCATATAGGGCGGCACCTTGAACGCCATACAAATAGTCTGCACCGTCCAATTAAGCTGCTCAATAAGCTGGCTGTCAGCACTGGTCATGGCTGCACGGGCGAATGTCATCCCGTCACCAAGTACCGCAACTCTGCCGGTTCCCTTCTCGCCGGTATAGTTGTCTTCCCAATGCTTCTTAAGCTGGTCCGCATGCTCATTGCTGATAGCGCCCGGTGCCGTAAGGATGCCCGTTGCTACCGAACCATTGCCAAAGAACTTGGTGCTGCTGCGCTGGATCGCGAGGCCCTGTCCCGCCGCCACCGCACAAGCCCAAAGCGGCGAAATGCCGACAAGCGGGTGATAAAGGCAGTTGTGCCGGTCGTGGATGATTTCCGAAGCCGGAACCATGACAGACGCCTTCACGCCGGAAAGATTGTCTTCCGAAAGTTCGTAAAACACCATGCCCATATCCGAAACCATCGGCTTTACCCGGTTTGGATCAAGCACACGCAACGCTTTTACCGCACTTGTTGCCGGATCACGCTCGACAAGCACGTAGGCATTGCCGGTTGTCAGCTTGGACAAAATCCAGTTCTCGACAAACTGCATGCGGTTTTGGTGCGGGTTTGGCCAGTCTAGGAGCGTTTCAAGCCCGATATCGATTACAGGCACCCAAACGCCGGAACGCTTCTGTATGGCCCGCAATGGCAGCTTAGCAACGTCCGACGCAATGAGCGACAGGCAGGCGAAGACAGGGGAATATCCCGCTACATCCTCTGTGCTGGCCTCAATACCGCGCTGCCAATCGCCGGGGTTATATTCCCGAGGCCAGCCTATGCCATTTCCGGCCGGTCTCCCTGAAATGCCAAGCCGCTTCAGCATGCCGCCGATGATACCGCCCGCGCCGGCCTTGGTGCCTGCTTTGGCTCTGGTTGTGTTTGCGTATCTACTCCCGTTCATGTTGTTTCCTTTCATATTGTTTGGTCCCGGCAGAGGCAGTTGGTGCAATCCGTAACGCTGACTGCCGCGCCCTTGCGGGCTTGCCCGCTTCCCGCCCCTGCCGGGCTCTGGGGTTGATTTAGCAGGCGCGAGGGCCAAATGTGCCGGCAATGGCCTTAGCCTGCTGCAAACGGATACTGACGGCCTGCATTTCCGCCGCCGACCTGCGCACTTCCGCATGTTCAAGGCCCGTAAGCAGCCGGCCCGCTGCTGCTGCCTTGGCGGCGATGGCCTGTATGCGGCTTGCTATTGCCGCGTGCTCCGCTTCAATACACGCTACTTTTGCCTGCAAATGGTTCGACATAGTGTGTTCCTTTCTCTGTTTTTGACTGCGCAAGGCCGGGTTTCGGTGATGATGGCCGCTCTTGCCGCCATATCTGCTCGCCTGCGCGTTTCTGTGGTGTTGTTGATATATTCAGCCGCCAAGGCAAACACGTCTCAGCAGTCTTCTACGAGCGATTTAGAGGGTGCCGTTTCAGGGGTGCTGTTTTGAGGATCGCGTGCATTATATTGCACTTGCCCCTAAAACTCTCATTTTGCAGAAATGCGTCATTTGCAGTCCCGCCGGCCCTTCGCCATGCAACCGCTTTCAACGTTGCGAGGCCCCCCTGCCCTGCCCTGCCCTGCCGGGGGTGGCGGGGCATGTGCTGCCCCTGCCATGCCCTGCTAGACCGCCTTGCGCTGCCGTTCGATGGCCTCTTTGAACATCGCAGCAATCTCTGCCTGCCGCCCGCTGTAGACCGGCTGGATGCCTGCTGCCTGCTCACTGCGATATTTCGCAAAGGCAAGCTCGATCATCTCCCGCATGCTTTTCTCTGCCTCAGCCATCATGGAACAACCGGGGCGATAACCTGCGCCAGTTCGCCGTCGCTCTGCATTTCGACCGTGAGGTTAACGCGGCCACCCTGCTCAGCATCGATATTCAGGTTTGCGAGGTGCATCAGGCCGGTCCAAGTGATGGTTTCGGTCTTCAGCGTGAGGACGATCTTGACCGGCGTGGGCTCAGTCGAGTTGTAGGCAGCAAGCCAATCCTTGATACTCTCAGCAGCAAGAACGCCCTCACCATTGACGGCAGCGGAAAGGCTGGTCACGTCGCGGCCCACCCACGACGCCGCGTCGGGCGCATCGCAGTCGGGAATGACAACCTCATTCAAATCCTTGGAAAGCTGCAATGCCTTGGACGTGAAACCGCAAGGTGCCGTGTAGGTGATAGCACCCGCGCCCTTGCCAAGCATGATTGCGAACATGCCGAAACGTGCAGTAGTTGGCTTAGCCATATCTAATATTCTCCTTCTCGTTGCGCAGCCGTCGCACCATTGCGCCGTTCTGCTTTGTGCCCATGCCCGGCCGTCTCCTTTCCGATACCCGCACAATCGCCCACCGTTCGCCGTCCAGCGCATTCAAGCACCGGGGCTATGTCATTGGGGCATCCGTCACCAAGTCGTCGCTGCTGCGCGCCTATCGGCCTGCACTACCGCGCCTGCGGCTTGGTGCTTCCCGCGCTTCGCTTGATGGGATTGAAATGTGCTTTGGGCTTGAGCCGGCCGGTATTTGCAAGCGCATCCCTAGGGCCTGCCGTGCGCCTGTCTGGTATCTGCTATGCTATGGCCCTGCGCTTGGTCCTGCCCTGCCACCCGAGAGAGGGCGGGAAGAACCAAGCGAAGCGCGGTAGCCAGCGAATTGTTGTGTCTGTGGTCCCGCCTAGATCCGGCCTGCGGACAGCCTGCGGATTTCTGCGCAGCTTTCAGACATGTAAGCCGGGGTGCGATCGGTATCCAGCGTGCGCGATGGGGTGCCATAGGTGCGGCGATAGTAGATTTGCCCGTCCAGCGTCTCACAGCCTGCGAAATAGGCCGGCCAATGGTATTGCGTCTGTCCTGCGATGGCAGCAATAAGTCGGGCGATGGCATTTGCGCTCAAGCCGGCTGCGATATCGCAGGCCGTATCCGCTAGCTCATTGCGAATGTCGGGGTGATTGCTCATTCCATGCTGCTCGACTTCCAACGCTGCCCACGCCTCTGTGTGAGCGATTGAGAGCACATGCTCCAGCATGGTCGGGCTATTGTCGAGAATGTGCATCACGGTTTCGATGTTCATGCTTTTGGTCTCCTTCTGTTCGCGCCTGCCGCCTATGGGTTGCGCTGCTTTGGTCTCCGGTTGTGGTCGGTTCGGTTTGGTGTCTCAGGCCGCTTTGCGCATCTGGTCAAGCTTGTGCATCACCGTGCGCATGTTGCAGCCGGGTTTCGGCCGGGGGCTGGTCATACTGGCCGGCAGCACATAGGGCTCACCATTCGCCATAGGAAGCCCGCTGAATAGCTCCTGCCATTTCAGGCGTGTCTTTGAATCCAGCATGCTCAATAGCGCGTACAGGTCCGCTGCGCCGCCCTGAGACACGATGTAGCCTGCGATCCCTTTTGCCGACCGCTCTTGCGCTGTCTTGCCGTAAGCCGTCTTGGCTTTGCTCTTCTGGTCATGCTCGACCATGGCGATCTGTGCAGCATGCCGCATCAATCTTTCACCCGTGTTCATATTAGTCATTCCTTTCATTGTCTGTACCGGACATGCTTCGCCGTTCTCTGCAAAGCTGCAAAGGTGCATGTTTTCAATTTTTAAGATAATTCAGTCTCTTCCCATCAGGCTCGACACATCACGCAACAACAACAACACATGCCATAAGGAATATGGCGTGTTGTTGTTGTTGGTTTGATGGTGTTTTGTGCGCATCCCAACAAGGTTGCCAACACGCCAACAATTTGTTTGTTGGTTGTTGGTGGTCATGCTGCATGAGCAAAAGCACCCAAAGGGATAGGCTCATCTGTTATTAAGCTGAGCGTCATATTCTCGTTATCGGCCTCAAGTCCGTTGCGGTCCAGAAGCTTGACCAGAGCATTTTCATAATCACGTTTTGCGCTGCTGTTGTTGCCGTGGTCCAGTCGGAACATAGCATCAACCTCAGTGGTGCTTGCCACATAAGACCAGCGCCCGTCGCTTAGCTGCACTTCCCGGCATTCGTCCTGCGCAACCTTGCGAATGGTTTGCATCAAGAGCAATTCGTATTTGCCGCGTGGCTTATCCTTGCCCTTCTCTGCCTTTTTGCGCTCAATCGCCTTTGACTGTCCATACAGGTCATACCGCACCGATGCAGTGGACAGGGGCTTGCCGTTGGCCTTCTGCCCCACCTTATGGCTATCAAGCTCGATATCAGCGACGTAACCCGCTTCGCCGTCTTTGTTCTTGTCAATGAACATCCATCGCCGTGTGACCTTGCCTTCGCGCTTGTCTGCCTTGAGACCTACAATCGCATCCATTGCAGCAGGTGCCGCCGTAGAGCCGCGCCACAAGGCACCCTCTGTTGTCCTGCCCTCGCCGTCGCTCGACTTGCCCGAGTGGTGCACGATGATGAAGGCAATGCCATGCTTCTCGGAAAGCCGCTTCATTTCGTGCAGCGGGCGCTTCCATTCGGCTTCATCATTCTCGGATCGCACCATACCCGAAGCATGCACCGTGTCGATGGCAACAGCTACCAGAGGCACGCCATACTTGCTGCGACTGCGCTTTGCCATCTTTGCGATAGTCGAATCAATGCTGTCCCATGCCGCATCGCTCGTAAGCTGCGGGGCATTGCGAACCGGGAAAAACGGCCGGTCATCAAGGGTAGAGCCGAATTTGGCGCGAACACCCTTCCATCGTGCATCAATCGCGCCGGCTGCTTCATATGCGAAATACCCAAAGCCGCCCTGCCTCATCACGTCCCGCCCGGCAAAGGGTTCGCCGGTAATGATGGAAGCCGCCAAGTCGAGCACAAGAAAGCTCTTTCCGGCCTGAGATACACCTACGATAGCCGCAATGCAGGTCTCAGGAAGCATGTCGTCAATCACGTCATATCGAACCGGCAATTCAGCCAGACCGTCTAGACCGCAATCGAATTCTAGTGCGCCGTCGTCTTCATCGTCTTCATCGGCACCATAATTCGCTGGCTGACGCGCCTCGCGGCTTGTCTCTTCTCGCGCACTCGATGGGATGGGGTTGTCATTGTCAGGTGAATGCGAGCCGCCAGAGATTTCCGCTAGCTCGTCTGCGCTGTAGGCGATTGCCGCACGCTTCTTGCTGTACTCGAATGACATGGCATTATGCAGCGGCAGCGGTTTCTAGGCTTTCCAGCCATTCGACAAGCTTGCTCTTGCGCATTGCGACCGTACCACCGATTTTGATGGTCGGAATGTTGCCGGCTTCAATCATCGCATAAATCTTGCGACGGGGAAGGCCCATAGCGGCGGCAATCGCGTTGGCACCCATAAGAATCTCGGTATCGTGCATGTTGATCATGTTAGCTCCTTCCGTGTCTGTGCTTGCTCCTTCCGGTTGTTCCCGGTTGATGAAAACCTTTTAACAGCGCGCTTGATTTTCACAAGCATCATTCATGAGAAAAATTCGCCGCCAATCCCCGATTTTCCGGGAATTTCAGGCAGTTATACATCCTATATTTCAAAATCGGCATGTGATTTCATCGGTTTCGTTTTATTCACTTGCACTGATATTCATGGCTCAAAAAAGTTTGGGTCTTCGCCTCTTTTTTTCGCTGGACTCCCCCCACGGTTGCGGACTGGCCCCGGTTTGCGCTGGTCTGGTCATGGGCATTCGCCCGTCACCGTGAGATGTGCGGGAAGAGGCAAGCGCAGCGCGGCAGGCAGCGAATTGCGGGGCATGTTGACAGCCGGCCGGCCGGCGGTTTATGGAGGTTCCCATGTTGCAAAAAATCAGGTGGTCAAGAAAATGGCGGTGCGTAAGCGGGCATGGCAGGGCAAAGACGGCAAGGAGCAAACTGCATGGGTGGTTGATTACAAGGACGCCACCGGGAAACGCCGCTTGAAGACGTTCGACCGCAAAAAGGACGCTGACGCTTTCGAGCTAACAGCAAAGGGTGAAGTGAGAGACGGCGTGCACGTTGCCGACGGCGCAACCGCAACCATTGAGGCGGCTGGAGCGCTCTGGATCAAGAGCACGAAGGCGGCCGGACTGGAGCAATCATCGGTGGAAGACTATGAGCGGCTTTTGCGTCTGCATATCGTCCCATTCATCGGCGGCTTGAAGCTAACCGCCCTGACAACCGCGCGGCTGAGGGCCTATCAGGACGAACTGCAAGAGGCCGGCCGTACGGCTTCCATGACAAAACGCACGGTCTCGGCCCTTGGCACCCTACTCTCCGATGCGCAGGAACGCGGGCTTGTGGTGCGCAACGCGGTGCAGGAAGCGCGAGGGCGGCGCAAGCGTCGCGAGAAACGCCAAGAGAAGCGCCAAAAGGGCCGCTTGAAGGTTGGCGTTGACATTCCTACCCGTGAGGAGATTTCCGCGCTGGTGGCCACGCTTGCCGGCCGGTGGCGCCCTTTGATCATCACCGCTATCTTTACCGGCCTGCGGGCAAGCGAGTTGCGCGGCCTTCGGTGGGAAGACGTTGACTTTGACGCGCGCAAAATCCGGGTGCATCAGCGCGCCGACCGCTACAACGCTATAGGCCGGCCGAAGTCGGAAACTAGTGAGCGCGAATTGCCCTTGCCGCCGCTCGTTATCGCTGCCCTGAAGGAATGGAAGCTGGCTTGCCCGAAGCTCGATACGGGAAAGTGCGATGAAGCCGGCAATCCGGTCATGGCGCTTGAACTGGTCTTTCCGAACGGCTCAGGGAAGGTCGAGAACTTGAACAACATACTGCACCGGGGCCTGCATCCGGCTTGGATTGCAGCGGGTGTCGCAGTCGAGACCGACAAGAGCGATGATGGGGGCCGGCCGATCCTCGCCGCGAAATATGCCGGGCTGCACTGCTTGCGCCACTGGTACGCCTCATGGTGCATCAACCGCCGCGAGGATGGCGGCTTGGGCCTGCCGCCGAAGATGGTTCAAAACCGGCTTGGGCACTCGACAATCGCGCTCACCATGGACGTCTATTCGCACCTCTTCCCCAAGGATGACGACGGCGAAGAGATGGCGGCGGCGGCGGATTTCGTGCTGGCGGCAGTGTGACACGGAAGCCGACCCGGATTTTCGCTTGCAACATGGATGCAACAAAACGCCTGAAGATCATAGGTTACCAGGCATTAAAACCTGATTTGTAATCAGGGGGTCCCGGGTTCGAGTCCTGGTGGGGGCACCATTTTTCCTTAGAGAACTTTGGGTTATCAGGTGATTGCGTGCACCAGCGCGATTTCGATTAACCACTGAGCCCACCTTTGCGGCTCGCTAAACGCCCATTCATGGTTTCGTGAATCGCCGCGCCGACAATATGGTTTGCACGGGACTTATTCTCTAAACACCTCAAGCAAACGCGAATTCGTATTTGGCGTATCCAGTACAGCACGCCACGAATAGAGATGTTCGCTCTGGGCCGGGTATCGGACCGCCGCCGGTAAAGGATGGCTCGAGTCACTCGCCACGATCCATGGCGTTGCTTTTCCAAGTGCACGCAAGGAGCGCAGTTATGGGAAACCCAAACCGCATTCGGCGAAGACGGCCAAAAAGCTTGCGACGACGGCTTGTGGACGGCTTGAATCGCGCTGAAAAGCACCCGCTGACCAAGGCAGCGGCGAGGATGTTGGCTGTAATGTCGGCTGGTGCCCTCTTCGCTGCGCGGCACCCCGACTGCGGTGCCCGTCGGAGAAGTCGAGCGCAAAATTCAGGCTTTCGCGACCGACGTCTCCGATGGAAATGACAGGCACTACTTTTCGGCTAAAGCATGCGCCTTGAGCGCCACCCAGAATGTGAGGACCGCAGCCGCTGAAGTGTCAATCATGCCAGCGGTCTCCGGGTTGGCCTGACCGTAGAGACGGGCCAGGTGATAGCCAATGGTATAGCCTGCCCATCGTGGCAGTTCGCCAGTGCCGAAGAACCAAGCCGCATGATCGTAGTCGTGGCTGTCCCGTTCTCGCTCCGCCTGGTCGAGAACGGCCGCCTAGTCCGCATATATTGATGTGTTCGCCCAAGGCGGAACCGAAACGCCGGTAACCGTACACGAAAAAACGTCAGCAAACCCCTCTGATACGAAGGCCTCGCCCAACGATAGTCCATACCCACAGGCATCCCATCGCATTGCATGATGGAGCTCATGAGCAAGCGTGCGGCGGAAAATGCCTTGGGCCAGACCGTCCTCGAATCCGGACGCTTCCGGATCGAGGCTGATCGTCACGAGCCCACGTCGAAAGCATGAGCCGCCAAAACCAAGTTCGGGAATGGTCTCATCCGGTAGATACTGGATGATGACATCGACCGGGTGCCTCCCAAATTTCGGGGACACAATTTCGGCGATGCGGTCAGCAACGGCGTCGGCCTGGGTTTGCAGCGCGGCGTGCCAGGGACCAAGCGCCCCCTCGGCCTCAAGAAAATGGATGTTGAGCCTCATAGCAGTCCAATCGCATATGATGCCGCCTCTTTTGAGGTAGCATTCCGGTTCCGAAAGTGTCGAAGGACCTTGCGGAGGTGATTATGCGATGATGACGAAGCTGATCATGAGCATACGCTGCCACGATCAGCTCAAGCTGTCAAAAGCGGCTTCAATATTAGGATATCTGCCAAAACACTACGTCACCTGCGCAAGGGAGTCGCTTTCGTTGCCCACGGCGGGATAGGCGCAGACTTGTGCCTTGCAGATTGCCCCGTCGGGCCGACTGGCCTATAGGCCTTCCAAGAGACGCAGTGCCGACGAGCACCGCATTCCCGCCTAGCAATTCGGAGGAACAGACGTGGCGCAAGACAAACAGCCGGTTAGCAAGGTGACGGTCGAAAAGCGCATCGACGGGAAGTATTTTTTCGCGCTGACCTTCCGCGGCGTCACCTATCCCGTGAAGGGGCCGTTCGCCAATCCGATGCAGGCCGCCGCTGCGGGACAGGCGACGCTCAAGGCGCTGGAAGCGCGAGCCAACGGGCCCTCCAAGGCGTAAAATCGGCGCCCGCTCCTTCCCTGCACCGACATTGTCATATTTTTCAGATGCGCATGCCGTAAAGGCATGCGACAAAGGCCGGCTTGGGCGTGCGGTGCGCCACGGCTCGCTTGCGTAACTTTCGCAAACGACGCAGCGGTTCCTGCGTTCGGAGCTGCGTAGAAACAAAGGGATGGGGTATTTTCGCGCTTCGAAGAAGAGCGGACATCCTCCAGAAGATGCGGAACGGCAGCATGGCGCGTGACACCACCTCCTTCTCCTTCGTCGCCTCGACGGCGCCTGAAGCACAGGAAGCGCGCAGCGAGCTGATCTCGATCTATGGCAATGCCGACCCGGAAGAGGCCGACGTCATCGTGGCCCTCGGCGGCGACGGGTTCATGCTTCAGACGCTGCACACGACGATGAACACCGGCAAGCGGGTGTACGGCATGAACCGCGGCTCCATCGGCTTTCTGATGAACCGGTATGATACGAAGGATCTGTCGGCCCGCATCGAGGGCGCGGTGGAAAATGCCTTCCGGCCGCTGGAAATGGTGACGGGCGATGCCAGCGGTCAGGAGCGCCGTGCGCTGGCGATCAACGAGGTCTATCTGTTCCGCCAGTCCTACCAGGCGGCAAAGCTGCGGGTGAGCGTCGATGGCCGGGTTCGGCTGGAGGAGCTGATCTGCGACGGCCTGCTGCTTGCGACACCGGCCGGTTCGACGGCCTACAACCTTTCCGCCCATGGCCCGATCCTGCCGCTGGAAGCCCCCCTGCTGGCTCTCACCCCTGTCAGCGCCTTCCGACCCCGTCGTTGGCGCGGCGCGCTGCTGCCGAACAAGGTGACGGTGACGATCGAGGTGCTGGAGGCGGAAAAGCGCCCGGTCAACGCAGTGGCCGACAATACCGAGGTCAAATCCGTCACCTCCGTGCGGATCGCCGAATCGGCGAGCCTTTCGGCGCTCATCCTGTCAGATCCCGATCACTCCTGGTCCGATCGGATTCTTGCCGAACAATTCGATTACTGACAGTATGACCCCAGCTTCGGGACAGGAGTTTTGCCATGCACCGGCACGCACTTGCCACCGCCCTCACCTTGCTTTTCATCGCTGCTGCGCCCGCCTGGGCCGAAGGCGAGCCGCCCGTGGCGAAGACGGTGACCTTCGTGGTGAGCACAGGCTTTTGGGAGGAAGCGGCCGAGGATGCGACGGCGGAAGGCACCGGGACCGCCAAGCCGGAGACCGCCGAAGCGACACAGCAGGCTGCCATGCGGCGCGGCTACTACAAGCTCGTCGCCGTGCGTCAGTCGGACGGCACGGCTGAGATCCACCTCCAGCAGATCGAGGCGACTGCCGCCGGCCCGAAGATCGCGTCCTCGACCGTGCTTGAAGAGTTTTCGGCTATGAAGCCCTATGTGACGGACATCCGCCCGGAAAATTCGGCGGGAATCACCGCGCAGCCCGGCCTGTTCGCGACGGTCTACCTGAAGACCGACCCGAAGGCCGCCGAGCCGGAAAGCTGGACGGTGCTGATCGACGATCTCGGCGAGATCAAGGTCGAGCGCGCCACCAACTGACAACGACGTCCTGCCAGACCCTCTGCCGTCATCCTTGGGCTTGACCTGAGGATGACGGTGGGAAGGCGACGAGACATCTAACAAAAACGGGCGCCGAAGCGCCCGTTCCGATCTCATTTTTCGAAGCGCTTAGTTCAGGTCGTCCACGACTGCATCGGCGCCGCCGTTGACGCGGTGGGCGAGTGCGGCTTCCATGAACTCGTTGAGTTCGCCGTCGAGAACATCCGACGGGGCCGTGCTTTCGACGCCGGTGCGCATGTCCTTGACCAGCTGGTAGGGCTGCAGCACGTAGGAGCGGATCTGATGGCCCCAGCCGATGTCCGACTTGGAGGCGGCTTCAGCATTCGCAGCTTCTTCGCGCTTCTTCAGCTCGGCTTCGTACATGCGGGCGCGCAGCATGTCCCACGCCTTGGCGCGGTTCTTGTGCTGCGAACGCTCCTGCTGGCAGGCAACGACGATGCCGGTCGGGATGTGCGTGATGCGCACGGCCGAGTCGGTCGTGTTGACGTGCTGGCCGCCGGCGCCCGACGAGCGATAGGTGTCGATGCGGCAGTCGCTTTCGTTGATCTCGATGTTGATCGAGTCGTCGATGACCGGGTAGACCCAGATTGACGAGAACGAGGTGTGGCGACGCGCATTGCTGTCATAGGGCGAGATGCGGACCAGGCGGTGCACGCCCGATTCGGTCTTCAGCCAGCCATAGGCATTGTGGCCCTTGACGAGCAGCGTCGCGGACTTGATGCCCGCTTCTTCGCCGTCGTGGACTTCCAGGAGTTCCACCTTGTAGCCCGAGCGCTCGGCCCAGCGGGTGTACATGCGCAGCAGCATGTTCGCCCAATCCTGGCTTTCCGTGCCGCCGGCGCCGGAATGCACTTCGAGATAGGTGTCGTTGCCGTCGGCCTCGCCGGACAACATGGCCTCGACCTGCTTGCGCGACGCCTCGGTGCGAACCGCCTTCAGGGCGTCTTCGGCATCCTTGACGATGTCGGCATCGCCCTCTTCCTCACCGAGTTCGATGAGTTCGATATTGTCCTTGAGCTGCTGCTCGATGGCGCGCACGGCATTGATGCTTTCGTCCAGCTGCTGGCGCTCGCGCATCAGCTTCTGGGCTTCCTGGGCATCGTTCCAGAGGTTGGGGTCCTCTGCCTTGTTGTTCAACCAGTCCAGTCGTCTTACCGCCTGATCCCAGTCAAAGATGCCTCCTCAGCAGGCTTATGGCCTGCTTGATTTCGTCGACAATGTTCTCGATTTCCGCGCGCATATCCGCTTTCTTCGATGCTCTAGTTTCGGTGGCCTCGAAATAGAGAGGGCGGGCGCGGATGTAAAGCCCCGCGCCCGCCCTCGAACTGGATCATCGGTGGATCAGAACAGACCGCCGCTGCCGCCTGTGACCGCCTGGTTCGCCTGTGGCGAGTTGTTCAGGATTTCCTCGGGGGTTGCATAGTCTTCACCGCCGATGACTGAGAAGACGGATGCGGGGCCGGTGCCGGGCTTGAAGGCTTCCATGATAGTGTCCGGATCGCCTTCATTCGCCTGCATGCCGGTCTTGCGGTTGACGGCGATGAACTGCATGCCTTCCGGCACGATGAACTTCGTCGGCTTGGTGCCCTCAAGCGCTGCCTGCATGAATTCGTTGAAGATCGGCGCCGAAAGCGAGCCGCCGGTCGCGCCGCGGCCGAGCGGTGCCGGGCTGTCGAAGCCGATATAGAGGCCGGCGACGAGATCGGGCGTGTAGCCGACGAACCAGGCGTCCTTCTCATCGTTGGTCGTGCCGGTCTTGCCGGCCGTCGGGCGATCGAGCTTGATCTTGCCGGCGGCGGTGCCGCGGGTCACGACGCCTTCCATCATCGAGGTGATCTGGTAGGCGGTCATCGGGTCGAGGACCTGTTCGCGGTTATCGACCAGCGTCGGCTCGTCCTGGTTTTCCCAGTCGGTGGCGTTGCAGTTCTCGCAGGTACGTTCTTCGTGGCGGAAGATCGTCTTGCCGTAGCGGTCCTGGATACGGTCGATCAACGAGGGTTTGATCTGCTTGCCGCCGTTGGCGAGCACGGAATAGGCGGAGACCATGCGCAGAACGGTTGTCTCTCCGGAGCCGAGCGACATGGCGAGCACCGGCAGCATCTTGTCGTAGATGCCGAAGCGCTCGGAATATTCCGCAACGAGGTTCATGCCCATGTCGTTGGCAAGGCGCACGGTCATCAGGTTGCGCGAGCGCTCGATGCCGAGGCGCAGCGTCGACGGGCCTGCTGAGCCGCCACCGTAGTTCTGCGGGCGCCAGACCTGGCCGCCGGCGACGATCTCGATCGGCGCGTCCATGATCACCGAAGCCGGCGTATAGCCGTTGTCGAGCGCGGCTGCGTAGACGAAGGGCTTGAAGGACGAACCCGGCTGGCGCATCGCCTGCGTCGCGCGGTTGAACTCCGACTGGCCATAGGAGAAACCGCCGACCATGGCGAGCACGCGACCGGTATGCGGGTCCATGGCGACGAGGCCGCCCTGCACCTTCGGCGGCTGGCGCAGACGATAGGTGCCGCCTTCCATCGGTTCGACATAGACGACGTCGCCAGCGGTGAAGACACCGGCCGGTGATTTCGCCGTCTTGCGGTCACCCTTGGCCGAACGGTAGGCCCATTTCATGTTCTCGGCCTCGATACGGCCGGTCACACGTTCTTCGACGACCTTGCCGGAGGCTTCCTTGCTCGGCTGCAGGCCGATATCGGCGCCGCCGTCATCAGCAGAAAGCACGACGGCAAGCTTCCATTCCGGCACGTCGGAGAACGCGACGATCTTGGCGAGTTCCACGCCCCAGTCGCCACCGGCCTCGATCGTCTTGATCGGGCCGTGGAAGCCGCGGCGCTCGTCATAGCTGAGCAGCCCCTTCTGGAGCGTCTTGCGGGCGGCGACCTGGATGCGCGGGTCAAGCGAGGTGCGGACCGAGAGGCCGCCTTCGTAGAGCGCGTTGTCGCCGTAGCGCTCGATGATCTGCCGGCGAACCTCTTCGGAGAAGTATTCCGAGGCGAACAGATAGGATCCGCGGTGGCGGGGCGTCACGCCGAGCGGCTGGGTTTTCGCTTCCGCGCCGTCGCTCTGGGTGACGTAGCCGTTCTCGACCATGCGGTCGATGACCCAGTTGCGCCGCTCGATGGCGGCTTCGGTGCGGCGGAAGGGATGATAGTTCGACGGACCCTTGGGCAACGCGGCGAGATAGGCGGTTTCGGCGACCGTCAGTTCGGTGACGGACTTGTCGAAATAGGTGAGCGCCGCACCGGCGATGCCGTAGGAATTCAGGCCGAAGAAGATCTCGTTGAGATAGAGTTCGAGAATGCGGTCCTTGGAATAGGCCTGCTCGATGCGGAAGGATAGGATCGCTTCCTTGACCTTGCGGTCGATCGTCTGGTCGGAGGAGAGCAGGAAGTTCTTGGCGACCTGCTGGGTGATGGTCGACGCACCCACCGGACGACGGCCCGACCCCATGTTCTGGACGTTGACCACGATGGCGCGGAACAGACCCGTCACATCGACACCGGGATGTTGGTAGAAATTCTTGTCTTCCGCCGAGAGGAAGGCAGCCTTCACGCGATCCGGGATCGCCTGGATCGGCAGGTACAGGCGCCGCTCGCGGGCATATTCGGCCATCAGCGCGCCGTTGCCGGCATGCATGCGCGTCGTCACCGGCGGCGCGTAGCTGTTCAAGACCTCATAATCGGGAAGATCCTTGGTGACACTTCCGAGATAGAGCGCAACTGCGCCCGCCACGCCGAGGAAGAACACGGCGCCAATCCCGAAGAAATATCCAATCAGTCTGATCATGAGCCAGTTACCGATGCCTTATGTCTTTATAATTTCATCAGGCAGACCCGCCGCCCGGCCTTGCGCCACCGTAGCGCAATCCGCCACGGCACCTCTTCGATAGAAGACGAGTCGCCCCCATTTTCTTGCTTCCGTCTAGCGATCGGAATGTGAGGAAAATAGGGCTTACAGCATGCATCCGGCCTTCAGCAACGCACAATGGCGGCCGCTGTCACTTTTCCGGCACAGCAAGACTAGCACATTCCCTGATTGCGCGCCGCCTCTATCATCCAAGACGCTTAACCGCCGTTCGCCACGACAGTCGAGCGGTACTGTTCCACGGCCTTCGCGACGAGGCCTGCCACCTTCTTCTGCCAGGCCGGATCGATCAGCAATTGTTCGTCGTCCTTGTTCGACATAAAGCCGAGCTCGAGCAGGATCGACGGCACATCCGGCGCGGTCAGAACGCGGAAACCGGCATGACGATGCGGGTTGTTGATCAGCATCACCTCGTCCTTGAAGGTGCTGACGACGCTCTGGGCGAGGTTGATCGAGAAGGCCTGCGTCTCGCGCCGCGTCAGGTCGAGAAGGATGTCGGCCACTTCGGCCGGTTCGTCGACGAAGGAGATGCCGGCGATCTGGTCGGAGAGGTTTTCGCGCTCGGCAAGGCTCGCAGCGAGACTGTCGGAGGCCTTGTCAGAAATCGTGTAGACCGTAGCGCCGCGCGTGTCCTTCTGTTTCAAGGTATCGGCGTGGATGGAGATCAGCAGGTTTGCGCCCTCGCTGCGGGCAAGCTGCACGCGCTGGGAGAGCGACAGGAACTCGTCCTTCTGGCGCGTCAGGAAGGCGCGTGTATCAGGCAGCTTGTTCAGCGCCTCGGCAAGCTGCTGGGCGAAGGCAAGCGTGACGTGCTTTTCCTCGGTCTTGGTGACGCCGCCGCGCGCACCGTTGTCGATCCCGCCATGGCCGGCATCGACGGCGATGACGAACGGGCCATCCGCCTTGCTGCCCGGCAGCATGACAGGCGTCTGCTCGGTGGTGGCCGGCGCGGAGGCTTCCTGCCAGCTCTGCTTTTCCATCTGGCCCTGGAAGACCTGGTCGGTGACGATCGCCGCATCGATGACCAGCCGATAGCTTGTGGCCCCCTGCTCTTCCTGCACTTCGGCAAGGACGACGCCGACAGGACGCGCGGCCGTCAGCACGATGCGCGAGCGACCGGCGGCCATGGTGCCGTAGCGGATCTCGGAAAAGATGCCGCGCGCTTCCAGTTCCTCCGCCTTGATGCCGAAATCGGTTTCCGGCAGGTCGATCAGCACGCGGTAGGGATTGGCGACGTAGTGCACCTTGAATTCGGGCTTGCGATCGAAATCGATGATCAGCCGGGTGCGCGCGTCATCACCGGCGATGCGGGCGGAAAAGGCAAGCAGCGGTGCGGCCGAAGCGGAAACGGCAAAGGCCGGCGTCACGATCGCAATCGACAGCGCGGCGATGATCGCACCGGTCACGACGCGGAGATAATATTGAGTCAGGAGACTTAGCTTTACCACTGGCAGTCCGTTCAAACGCGTGGAACCCGCGTATAACGCGGTGCAGGACAAGCCCCATAGATGCCCCCATAGGGTTAATCAAAGCTTGCAATCCGGTGCATCCGCCGCAAAGACGCAGGCATAGTGGCAAATCGATCAAGATTATGACGCTTTTGGCTTTTCCCTTGCCATTGTGACATATCCGCCATAAAAGCAAAGTCAGGGAAAAAGCTTAGACGGGATAGAATCGCTTTGAGCAGGCAGCCACCCCTCCGGGACTTGGCGCCGAACCGGGCCTTCATCCTCCGTCATACCTCTTTCTCCCGTCCGAACAGATCGCGTAAACCGGCGGTGGCCGGAACAGTCAAGGTGGATTTCCACCAACCGCCCTTCCCCAAGGGCAATTTCATCGGACCTTTCAAGGTCTATGGCACTGGCATTCTCGTTGGACGTTGATGTTGTCACAGCGGCTTTTCTCAGAGGGTAACAGGCACCGGGACGTTCGCGTACCGACCGCCCTCCGTCCGCTTACTCCTCACCGGGGCCTAACGGGAACTTACATATTCGGCGCATCCCTCTCCTCCCCCGGCACTTCCTTTACAGGAAACAGCTCGCCGCCAGGATTGCGTGTGCGCCGAGGAGCACAATCTACATGGCAGAGAAAATGCTTATCGACGCGTCTCACGCTGAGGAGACGCGCGTCGTTGTCGTACGCGGAAACCGCATAGAAGAATTCGACTTCGAATCCGAACACAAGAAGCAGATCCGCGGCAATATCTACCTTGCCAAGGTCACACGCGTCGAACCGTCGCTTCAGGCGGCCTTCGTCGATTACGGCGGTAACCGCCACGGCTTCCTGGCCTTCGCCGAAATCCACCCGGATTATTACCAGATCCCGCTTGCCGACCGTCAGGCGCTCTTGAGGGCCGAGGCCGAAGAGCACCGCCGCGACGACGAGATCGAGCAGATCGAGACCGGAACCGACCTTTCCGACGACAGCGAGCCGACGGCGGAAGCCGTTGAAACAGCTGCCGAAGAAGCCCCGGCAGTCGAAACGGCCCCCGAGGCTGAGGCCGAAGTGGTCGAAGCACCCGCCGATGTCGCGGAAGAAGCGCCGGCCGAAAAGGTGAAGAAGCCGCGCCGCACCCGCAAGGCGAAGGCAAAGACCGAGGATGCGCCGGCAGAAGAAGAGGCCGCCGCTCCCGCTGAAACCAGCGACGACGAAACGCCCGGCGGCGCGATGGCCATGGCCGTCGACACCGACGAAATCTCCGAGCCGACCGAGCGCAAGCGCGGCCGTCGTCGTCGCGATGACGACGACGATGATGACGATCATCACGGCGAAGAAAAGGAAGTCATCGAATCCGTCGGCGCCGAAGACGCCATGGAAGAGGTGCCGGATCGCGTGCAGCGTAAGCCGCGCAAGCAGTACCGCATCCAGGAAGTGATCAAGCGCCGTCAGATCCTGCTCGTGCAGGTCGCCAAGGAAGAGCGCGGCAACAAGGGTGCGGCTCTCACCACCTATCTGTCGCTTGCCGGCCGCTACTCGGTTCTCATGCCGAACACGGCGCGTGGCGGCGGCATTTCCCGCAAGATCACCGCGCTTCAGGACCGCAAGCGCCTGAAGGAAATTGCCCGCAGCCTCGAAGTTCCGCAGGGCATGGGCGTCATCCTGCGCACGGCCGGTGCGAACCGCACCAAGGTCGAAGTCAAGCGCGACTTCGAATACCTGATGCGCCTGTGGGAGAACGTTCGCACGCTGACGCTCGCCTCCACCGCACCCTGCCTCGTCTACGAGGAAGGCTCGCTCATCAAGCGCTCGATCCGCGACCTTTATAACAAGGATATCAGCGAGATCGTCGTTGCCGGCGAGGAAGGTTACAAGGAAGCCAAGGGCTTCATGAAGATGCTAATGCCGAGCCACGCGAAGGTTGTTCAGCCTTACCGCGACGTGCATCCGATCTTCTCGCGCTCCGGCATCGAAGCGCAGCTCGACCGCATGCTGCAGCCGCAGGTGACGCTGAAGTCTGGTGGCTACATCATCATCAACCAGACCGAAGCGCTGGTCTCGATCGACGTCAACTCCGGGCGTTCGACCCGCGAGCACTCCATCGAGGATACTGCGCTCCAGACGAACCTGGAAGCCGCCGAGGAAGTGGCGCGCCAGCTTCGCCTGCGCGACCTTGCTGGCCTCGTCGTCATCGACTTCATCGACATGGAGGAGAAGCGCAACAACCGCTCCGTCGAGAAGCGCCTGAAGGACCACCTCAAGAACGACCGCGCACGCATCCAGGTCGGCCGCATCTCGCATTTCGGCCTGCTCGAAATGTCGCGCCAGCGTATCCGCGCATCCGTTCTCGAATCGACCATGCAGGTCTGCCCGCACTGCAACGGCACGGGCCATATCCGCTCGCAGTCGTCGGTGGCGCTGCATGTGCTGCGCGGCATCGAGGAATATCTCCTCAAGAACACGACGCACAATATCTCGGTCCGCACGACGCCGGACATCGCGCTTTACCTGCTTAACCATAAGCGCGGCACGATCATCGATTATGAGACCCGCTTCGGCGTCCAGATCATCATCGAGGCTGATGCCCATGTCGGCGCGCAGCACTTTGCGATCGACCGTGGCGAGGCCGTCGAAAACCCGGTCAAGATCGAGCAGATCCTGCATTTCGAGCCGGAACCCGAAGACGACGACATTATCATCGAGGACGAGATCGACGAGGAAGAAGAAGAGGAAGCACGTCCGGCGGCCGCTGCTGCTGCACCGGCTGCCCAGTCCTCTTCGTCAGCCGCCGCCGACGAGAACAATCGCAAGCGCAAGCGTCGTCGTCGCCGTCGCGGCCGCCGTGAAGGTGGCGAAGGCACGGACACTGCATCCTTCGGCGGCGAACAGGCCGGCGACGAGGATGACCTCGAGGATGACGAGACCGATGGCGAAGGCGAAGAGGCTGCGGATGCATCGCAGGCGCCGGCCGAAGAAACAGCCGAGCAGCGCCGCAAGCGCCGCCGTCGTGGCAAGCGTGGCGGTCGCCGCAATCGTCCCGAGGACGGTTCGCTCGAAGCCGGTGCTGAAGGCGCAGAAGGTGATGATGCCGAAGGTGATTCGGATGAAGCCGATGCGGGCGAGGTAACGGCCGTCGAAGTGGACATCGCCGAAGTGGCTGTCGTTGCGGAGGAAGCACCGGTCGAGGCCGTTGCCGAAGAGGCGCCGGCCAAGCCGAAGCGCGCTCGCCGCAGCCGTGCCAAGGCCGCGGAAGAAGCTGTCGTCGATGATGCTGCCCGCAGCGAAATCGAAGCGCAGCCGGTCGCGGCTACGGTCGAAGCCGCTATAGAGGAAGCCACGCCGGCTGAGCCGGAAGTCGTGATGGCATCGGCCGATCTCGAAGAGCCGGCCAAGCCTGTCCGCGGCAACCGTGATCTCTCCAAGATCGCCTCCGAGCCGGTGGTGAAATCCTCCACGGCGAAGGAAGCCGCGCCGGAAGACGACGCGGACAAGCCCAAGAAGGGCGGCTGGTGGCAACGCCGCGGCTTCTTTTAAGAAGCGCTGATCTCTAAAAAATTCGAAGGCCCGGCATTGTCCGGGCCTTTTTCTTGGCTGGCAGGAAACGGGTGGCTCGCCGTTCCCCCTTCTGCGACACCCGCGGTCATCAGAAACCAGCAAGGGAGACCCTCATGACCCGCCTCACCAACAAGGTCGCCATCATCACCGGCGCAAGCTCCGGCATCGGCCATGCCGCAGCCCTTCTCTTCGCCCGACAGGGAGCAAAAATCGTGCTCTCGGCGCGCGGGCACGAGCGGCTTGAGGCCGTCGCCGCCGAAATCCGCGCGGCAGGTGGCTCGGCGATTGCCGTGGCAGGCGATGTCAGCGAAGAGGCGCACCACCAGGCGCTGATCGAGGCGGCCACGACCGAGTTCGGTGGCGTCGATATCGCCTTCAACAATGCCGGCACCACCGGCCCTGTCGGTCCCCTACCGGCACTTTCCATGGAAGACTGGCAGAGCGTGCTCGGCATAAACCTGACCAGCGGGTTTCTCGCCGCCAAATACCAGCTCCCCGCCATGGAGGCACGCGGCGGCGGCGCGATCGTCTTCACCTCGACCTTTGTCGGCTATACTGCAGGCTTTCCGGGGTTGGCCGCCTATGCCGCGTCGAAATCTGGCCTGATTGGCCTCGTGCAGGTGCTGGCCTCCGAATACGGCCCTAAGGGTATTCGGGTGAATGCGCTGCTGCCGGGTGCGACGGATACGCCGATGGGGCGGGATGTGGCGAACACGCCGGAAGCGCGCCAGTTCATTGCGGGGCTCAACGCCTTCAAGCGCATCGCGGCGCCGGAGGAGATTGCCGAGGCAGCGCTCTTCCTCTGCTCCGATTCCTCCAGCTTCACGACCGGCACGGCCATGCTGGTTGATGGTGGCGTGTCGATCAATAGGGTCTGAGAAACAGAATCAGGTGCCTGCGGGATTGATTCCATCTCCGGCCGCAAGGCCTTGAAACGGAATGGTTTTCACGCTCAGGCCAGCCAGCGTGCGAGGCGGTCCACTGCCTCGCTCATATCGTCGAAAGAGCCGGCGTACGAGAAGCGCATGGTGTGGTGGCCATCGCGCGGATCGAAGTCGATGCCGGGTGTTGCCGCGACATCGGTTTCGGCGAGCATGCGGCGGGCAAAGGCCATGCTGTCATTGGTGAAACGGCTGACATCGACATAGGCATAGAAGGCGCCGTCCATCGGCGAGGCGATGGAGAAGCCGAGCTCCGGCAGGCGTTTGACGAGGAAGTCACGGTTCACACGATAGGCATCGCGGTAGACATTCAGCTCCGCCTCGGCGCCGAGCGCCGCTTCCGCCGCGATCTGCGACAGTTCCGGCGCGGAGATGTAGAGGCTCTGGGCGATGCGCTCCACCGGGCGCACCAGTGCCTCGGGCAGCACCATCCAGCCGATGCGCCAGCCGGTCATGCAATAGTACTTCGAAAACGAGTTGATGATCACCGCCTCGTCGCCAAATTCCAGCGCCGTCGCCTCTTCGCCGACGAAGGTGAGGCCGTGGTAGATCTCATCCGAAATGAAGGCGATGCCCTTGTCCCGGCAATAGGCGGAGAGCGCCGCGAGATTGGCGCGGCCGGTGACGGTACCGGTCGGGTTGGCGGGGCTGGCGAGAAGCACGCCGTCGATGCGGCCGGCCGCTTCCAGCGCTTCCGGCGTCAGCGTGAAACCGTTTTCAGCATTCACCTCGATTTCCACCGTCTCGATGCCGAGCGCCGCCAGGATGTTGCGATAGGCCGGATAGCCCGGGCGGGCGATGGCGACACGGTCTCCGGCATCGAAGAGCGCGAGGAAGGCGAGGTTGAAGCCGGCCGAGGAACCGGTCGTGATGGCGATCCGGCCGGGGTCGACGGAAACGCCGTGATGATTCCTGTAGAAATCCGAAATGGCGCGGCGGAGCGACAGCAGGCCGAGCGCATCCGTATAGCCGATGCGGCCGATCTCCAGCGCCCGGCGCGCAGCTTCGCGAGCGGCCTCCGGCGCCGGGTGTACAGGTTGCCCAACGGCCATCGAGATTACCGGCCGGCCGGCGGCGCGTTGCTTCGTCGCCTCGGCGAGCACGTCCATGGCGTAAAAGGGTTCGACGGCGCCGCGCTTGGAGAGTTTCATGAGCTTCCGTTCCGTTTCAGGGTTGTCGCCTGTGTGCCGCAAGATACCGGTCTTCACAATCCTGCGAGGGCCGAAAATCCGCCGCTTTTACCCTATCGTTTGCGCGCGAGCGACCATAGAGTCGTTGAAAGCGCCCGCTTCCGCATTGACGCGCGGGCGTCGCCAATGGCACTTCATCGGCGCATCATGACGAGGACAGAACAGACATGACATTCAAGACGAAGCTTGCGGCCACCATCGCTCTCACACTCGCGGTCGCAGCCCCTCTTCCGGCTCTCGCCCTCGACGATGCGCAGAAGAAGGAGATCGGCGACTTCATCAAGGAATACCTTGTCGAAAACCCCGAAATCCTCGTTGAGGTGCAGGAAGCCCTGCAGAAGAAGCAGGAAGCGCAGCAGCAGGCCAAGGCGCAAAGCGTCATCACCGACAACGAGAAGGCCATCTTCTCCTCCCCCTACGACATCGCGCTCGGCAATCCGAAGGGCGACGTCACGATCGTCGAATTCTTCGACTACAACTGCGGCTACTGCAAGCGCGCGCTCTCCGACATGGACGATATCCTGAAGGAGGACAAGAACGTCCGCTTCGTGCTGAAGGAACTGCCGATCCTCGGCCCCGATTCGCTCGCCGCCCACAAGGTAAGTGCTGCCGTGCGCGATCTTTCGCCGGAGAAGTATGGTGAGTTCCACCGCACGCTGCTCGGCGGCGAAGGCCGGGCCACCGAAGAAAGCGCCATCGCGCTTGCCGCCAGCATGGGTCTTACCGAAGCGGATATCCGCAAGACCATGACTGAGAAGCCGCATGACGACGCCGTGCGCGAGGCCTATTCGCTGGCAAACGACCTCGGCATCACCGGCACGCCGTCCTATGTGCTCGGCCAGGAGACGATCTTCGGTGCCGTCGGCGCAGACGATCTGCGCGAAAAAATCGCCAACGTGCGCGCCTGCGGCAAGGCGACCTGCTGAGAACGGCCATCTTCCTGCCACGCTGACCCTGTTCAGGCTGTGCTGCTTGTGGACATCGCCCCTTTCGACCGGGAAAGCCCCTGCCCTTGGGGCTTTCCCTGCGGGAACCGCCGGTCTATAGGTAATCCTCTATCCAGCATGCGGAATTACGAATGGCATCACCCCTTTTTGTGCTCAACGGCCCCAATCTGAATGCACTCGGCAAACGCGAGCCCGGTATCTATGGCGGCCAGACGCTCGCCGATATCGAAGTGCTCTGCAAGGCCGAGGGCGAGAAGCTGGGTTTTGCCGTGGATTTCCGCCAATCCAACCATGAAGGCGACCTGGTCGACTGGATCCACGAGGCCGGCGACGTTGCCGTCGGCATCGCCATCAATGCCGGCGCCTACACCCACACCTCGATCGCCCTGCATGACGCCATTCGCGCCATCAAGATCCCGGTGGTCGAACTGCACCTTTCCAACGTGCATGCCCGCGAGGAATTCCGCCACAAATCGATGATCGCGCCCGCCGTAAAGGGCGTCATCTGCGGTTTTGGTGCGCAGAGTTATGTCCTTGCGCTCCATGCGCTCTCGTCCATCACGACATAAGAAAAACCAGAGGCTCACTTCCATGGCTGACAAGAAACACGGCATCGATCAGGGTCTGATCCGCGATCTCGCCAATATCCTCAACGAGACCGACCTGACCGAGATCGAAGTGGAGCAGGACGACCTGCGCATCCGCGTCTCGCGCGCCGGCACCCCGCAATACGTCCAGGCGCCGATGGCCGCCCCGGCGCCTGCCTTCGCCGCGCCCGCTGCTGCCGCAGCCGCTCCGGTCGTCGATGCGCGCAACAACAAGAATGCCGTTACGGCGCCGATGGTCGGCACGGCCTATCTGTCGCCCGCACCGGGTTCGCGCCCCTTCATCGAAGTTGGCGCGACGGTCAAGGAAGGCCAGACCATCCTCATCATCGAAGCCATGAAGACGATGAACCAGATTCCCGCACCGCGCTCGGGCAAGGTCACCGAAATCCTCGTGCAGGATGCAAGCCCGGTTGAATATGGCGAACCGCTGATCGTCATCGAATAAGGCGGCCCCCATGATCTCCAAAGTCCTCATTGCCAACCGCGGCGAAATCGCCCTTCGGGTCCTTCGGGCCTGCAAGGAGCTCGGCATCGCCACGGTTGCCGTGCATTCGACGGCGGATGCCGACGCCATGCATGTCCGCCTTGCCGACGAAAGCGTGTGCATCGGCCCGCCGCCGTCGCGCGAAAGCTACCTGAACATTCACCAGATCGTTGCCGCCTGCGAGATCACCGGCGCCGATGCCGTGCATCCGGGTTACGGCTTCCTGTCGGAAAACGCCAAGTTCGCGGAAATCCTCGACGCGCACGGCATCACCTTCATCGGGCCGACCGCGGAACACATCCGCATCATGGGTGACAAGATCACCGCCAAGAAGACGGCGGAAGCGCTTGGCATCCCGGTCGTTCCCGGTTCTGACGGCGAAGTAAAGCCGGAGAACGCCCTGGAAATCGCCCGCCAGATCGGTTTTCCCGTGCTCATCAAGGCCACCGCCGGCGGCGGCGGGCGCGGTATGAAGGTCGCCAAGAACGAGGACGACCTCGAAGAAGCGGTCTCGACAGCCCGTTCCGAGGCGCTTGCCGCCTTCGGCAACGACGCCGTCTACATGGAAAAATACCTCGGCAAGCCGCGTCACATCGAAATCCAGGTCGTCGGTGACGGCATGGGCAACGCCGTCCATCTCGGGGAACGCGACTGCTCGCTGCAGCGCCGCCACCAGAAGGTCTGGGAGGAAGCCAATTCGCCGGCCCTCAACGTCGAGCAGCGCATGAAGATCGGCCAGGTCTGTGCCGACGCCATGAAGAAGCTGAAATACCGCGGCGCCGGTACGGTCGAGTTCCTCTACGAGAATGGCGAGTTCTATTTCATCGAAATGAACACCCGCCTTCAGGTGGAGCATCCGATCACCGAAGCGATCACCGGCATCGACCTCGTGCACGAGCAGATCCGCGTCGCCTCCGGTGCCGGCCTGTCGGTCGAGCAGGAGGACATCGTCTTCTCCGGCCACGCCATCGAGTGCCGCATCAATGCGGAAGATCCGCGCACCTTCGTCCCCTCGCCGGGCACCATCACGCATTTCCACGCACCGGGCGGACTTGGCGTGCGTGTGGATTCAGGCGTCTACCAGGGCTACAAGATCCCGCCCTACTACGACAGCCTGATCGGCAAACTCATCGTGCACGGCCGTACCCGCGTCGAATGCATGATGCGCCTGCGTCGCGTGCTGGACGAGTTCGTCATCGACGGCATCAAGACGACGCTGCCGCTCTTCCAGGACCTGATCGGCAACCAGGACATCGCCAACGGCGATTATGACATCCATTGGCTGGAGAACTATCTGGCCAACAAGACCGACGCCTGAGGGCGTCGGTTATGGCAGGGCGTCGCAGCCGTCACCCGGAGATAACACCGGAGCTTTTGCTGCGCGCCTATTCCATCGGGCTTTTCCCGATGGCCGATTCGGCGAACGACCCAGAACTGTTCTGGGTCGAGCCGGACATGCGGGGCGTCATCCCGCTCGATGACTTTCACGTCTCGCGCAGCCTTGCAAAAACCATCCGCAAAAGCCCCTTCGATATCCGCTTCGATAGTGCCTTTGACGCTGTGCTGGCCGCCTGCGCGGAGGCAGCACCCGACCGCCCCTCCACCTGGATCAATGCAAAGATCAAGTCGCTCTACGGCACCCTGCACCGCATGGGCCATGCGCATTCCGTGGAGGCGTGGGAAGGCGAGCAGCTCGTCGGCGGGCTCTACGGCGTCTCATTGGGCGCCGCGTTCTTCGGCGAGAGCATGTTTTCCCGGCGCACAGACGCCTCGAAGATCTGCCTCGTGCACCTCGTGGAACGGCTCAAAGACCATGGCTTTCGCCTGCTCGACACGCAGTTCACGACCGAGCACCTGAAGACGTTCGGGGCGATCGACGTGCCGAAGATCAAGTATGAGGACATGCTGGCCAACGCGCTGGCGTCGCCACATCTGCCGTTCTGACGGAAAGTCGTGTCTGCGGGGTGGATCCTCGGGTCAAGCCCGAGGATGACAGAAGAAAAGACTGGAAGAACACAAGGAACGGTGCCGCATGCGGTGTCGTTAGACGGGTTCATACCCCATCCTCCCCGCCGTCATCCTTGGGCTTGACCCGAGGATCCACGTCCGCAAATGCAACGTTCGCAAACGGGAGACTGCGCTACTCTGCCTTCGTCTCGGCGTCTTCCGGTGGCGGCACTTCGGACTTCGCCTTGCATTCAACGAGCCAGACGTCATAGACGGGGTGCTCGACGGCATTGAGGCCGGGGCTGTCGGCGAACATCCAGCCGGTGAAGATGCGGCGGATCTTCCGGTCGAGCGTGATCTCGTCGACCTCGACGAAGGTCGTGACCTTCTGGGTTTCGGTGTCATCGCGGCTATAACAGACCTTCGGCGTCACCTGCAGTGCGCCGAACTGTACCGTCTCACCGATATAGACGTCGAAATTGGTGATGCGACCGGTGATCTTGTCGATGCCGGAGAACACCGCGACCGGGTTTTCGATGCGCGCGGCGTTCGATGCGACAGGCATCAACACGGCGCCTGCGGTCGCGGCTGCAAGCACAGCGACAAGGAACCGCCGGCCGGCGTTTGCCCGTGAAAAACCTGATGTCATGAATGCCGTCTCCTGCGATCTGCACCGGCGTTCGCCGGTCGCTTGGAGCTACCGGCGAATTGTGGCCAAATCGGTATCAGTTGCCCGGCGTCCAGGCGTCATAGTCACCAGTCACGCGCGGGCGCTCGCCGGCAACGGCGATCGAGCCCGGCGGGCGGTAGGCCTGTGCGGTGCCGGTCCCGTTCGGACGGTGTCCCACCTGCCATTCGCGCGGCGTGTACTCTTCGTCAGCCGGGGAAACGTCCGTGCGGTGGTGCATCCAGCCGTGCCAGCCCGGCGGGATGGCCGAGGCTTCGGCATAGCCGTTATAGATCACCCAGCGGCGCGTGCGGCCTTCCGAATCCTTGGCGGTGCCCTGGTAATAGACATTGCCCAACTCGTCCTGGCCGACCTTTTTGCCGAAGCGCCAGGTGTGAAAGCGGGTGCCGATCGTCTGACCGTTCCACCAGGTGAAAATCTGCTTGAGAAGGTTCATGGGCTGGCGTCCTTGGCAGGGCCATGCCGGAAGCGCGGCCCGAGACTGATAGTTCTACCCCGCGCATGGCGGGCGATATTCTTCCGCTTATGGCGCGGTGACGCCTGAATGTCCAGCGATTCCCGCGCGTTCGCACATGGCTTTTCGTCGCGCTCAGCTGCCGAGCGGCTTCTCGTAGACATCCAGCGGCACGCCGGAGATGTTATCAGCGGTATGCTGCGCCTCACCCACCTTGGCGAAGCCGTGCGCATAGTAGAAACCGACCGCAGCATCGTTGCGCGGATCGACCTCCAGCACCATGGAATTGGCATCGGGGAAGCAGGATTCGAGCTCTGCGAAGATGTCGCGGCCGATCCCCTGGCGCTGGAAGCGCGGCAGCACATAGAGCTGATGGAGAAACGCCGCCTTCGGCCGCTCCTTCGACATGGCGACATAGCCCATGCCGGCAAGCTCCTTGCCATTGTCGGCGACGACGAATTCGCTGTCCTTGCGCGCCAGCCGGGCCTTCAGCGCCGGCACCGCATGCCAGCGCGCGGTGATCTCGCTCACCTTGTCGGCGCCATAGAGCATGTCATAGGTGGCGTGCCACGTCTCAGCCAGAAGCGCGCTGACCTTCGCCAGGTCTTGCTCGGAAGCCGTGCGGACGAAGAACATGGAGGATCCCTTTGGTTTTGCAGCAATTCCGGACGGAAAACCGCTTCACACTTTTCCTGGAACTGCTTCAGTCCTCGATGCCGAGCTTGGCCTTGACCAGCGCCTGCACAGCCTGTGGGTTGGCCTTGCCGCCCGTCGCCTTCATCACCTGGCCGACGAACCAGCCGGCAAGCGTCGGCTTGGCCAGAACCTTGGCGACCTGATCGGGATTGGCCGCGATGATCTCATCGACGGCCTTCTCGATGGCGCCGGTATCGGTCACCTGCTTCATGCCGCGCGCCTCGACGAGGTCCGCCGGGTTGCCGCCCTCATTCCAGACGATTTCGAACAGGTCCTTGGCGATCTTGCCGGAGATGGTGCCGTCCTTGATGAGATCGATGATGCCGCCGAGCTGATCGGGCGAAACCGGAGTCTCTTCAATGGCTTTGCCGTCCTTGTTCAAGGCGCCAAGCAAGTCGTTGATGACCCAGTTGGCGGCAATCTTGCCATCGCGGCCGGCGGCCACGGCCTCGTAGTAGTCGGCGATTGCCTTTTCCGAGACGAGCACCGAGGCATCGTAGACAGAGAGGCCGAGATCCTTGACGAAGCGGATTTTCTTGTCATCCGGCAGTTCCGGCAGGTCGGCCAGAAGCTTGCCGACGAATTCGTTGTCGAATTCCAGCGGCAGCAGGTCCGGATCAGGGAAATAGCGGTAATCGTGCGCGTCTTCCTTCGAACGCATGGAGCGCGTCTCGCCCTTGCCCGGGTCGAAGAGACGGGTTTCCTGGTCGATCGAACCGCCGTCCTCCAGAATGCCGATCTGGCGGCGGGCTTCGTATTCGATCGCCTGGCCCATGAAGCGGATGGAGTTGACGTTCTTGATCTCGCAGCGCGTGCCGAAGCCCTCGCCCGGACGGCGCACGGAGACGTTGACGTCGGCGCGCATGGAGCCCTCGTCCATGTTGCCGTCGCAGGTACCGAGGTAGCGCACGATGGAGCGCAGCTTCGTCATATAGGCCTTGGCCTCGTCCGACGAGCGCATGTCCGGCTTGGAGACGATCTCCATCAGCGCGACGCCCGAACGGTTGAGGTCGACATAGGACATGGTCGGGTGCTGGTCATGCATCGACTTGCCGGCGTCCTGCTCGAGATGCAGGCGCTCGATGCCGATTTCGATATCTTCAAAGTTGCCCTGGCGGTCGGGGCCGAGCGAGATGACGATCTTGCCTTCACCGACGATCGGATCCTTGAACTGCGAAATCTGGTAGCCCTGCGGCAGGTCCGGATAGAAGTAGTTCTTGCGGTCGAAGATCGAGCGGTGGTTGATCTGCGCCTTCAGGCCGAGGCCTGTGCGCACGGCCTGGCGCACGCATTCCTCGTTGATGACTGGCAGCATGCCGGGCATGGCCGCATCGACGAGCGAAACGTTGGCGTTCGGCGCCTTGCCGAACTCGGTGGAGGCGCCGGAGAAGAGCTTGGAATTCGAAAGAACCTGCGCATGCACCTCCAGGCCGATGATCACCTCCCAGTCGCCAGTGGCGCCGGGGATGAAACGTTTCGGATCGGGGGTACGGACGTCGACGAGGGTCATGGCAGGCTCTTGGCTGTGGTGTCTTCGGTGCTGTCTCGGTAGAACATATGGGCAGGCGGCGCAAGGTTTTCAGCAGGCACAGCCCGCGGTCGTTAGCCAGGCTGCAAGGATGATCGGCTAACAACGCCGCATGAGCACGGCAACAACGCTTCTGGTCTTTTTTCTCGTCTTCAACCTCATGACGTTCTGTGTCTATTGGTGGGACAAGCAAGCCGCGCGCGATGGCCATCGGCGCGTTTCCGAAGCGCGGCTGCTGCAGTTGGCTTTGATCGGCGGCAGCCTTGGCGCCTTTGCCGCGCAACGGTTTTTGCGGCACAAGACGCACAAGGAGCCGTTTCGTACACAGCTGATGGCAATCCTGATCCTGCACGCGATGCTCATCCCGACGGCTCTGGTCTTCGGCCCTTCCCTCTACCAGATGCTGCGCGCCGGCTGACGTCCCAGTCGGCAGCGCCTGTTGACACATGGCATGATTCGTAACTATTGTTGTTACATGAAGAGAAACAGCCGACTTTCCGCGGTGCTTCACGCACTCATGCATATGGCCGAACGCGACGCACCGATGACCTCGGACGATCTCGCGCTCTGCCTCGATACCAACGCCGTCGTCGTCCGGCGCACCATGGCCGGGCTTCGTGATGCCGGCATCGTGCAATCCGGCCGCGGCCATGGCGGCGGCTGGCATTTCGCCAGGCCGCTTGCCGATATCTCGCTGCTCGACATCTACAACGCACTCGGCGAACCGATCGTCTTCCAGATCGGTGCTGCCACTGAAATGCCGGGCTGCGTGGTCGAGCAATCCGTCAACCGGGTGATCGGCGATGCGCTGAAGGATGCGGAAGCAATCTTGATGGCACGTTTCGCCGGCACGACACTAGCCAACCTCGCCGAGGATTTCCGCGTGGCGGCTGCAGCCAAGCGCGCCCGCGCAGATACCGGCTAAGTCGCAACAAAGTCCCTATCCGCATCGTCAACGACCGGCACCGCCGGGCGAACGATGCCGCTTGTTCCAGAAAGGATGAAACCATGACCGAAGATGCCATCATCATCGGAGGGGGCTTTGCCGGCCTTTCCGCCGCCATGCAGCTTGCCCGCGCCCGTCGCCGCATCACCATTTTGGATACCGGCGAGCCACGCAATCGCTTCTCCGCCCATTCGCACGGCTTTCTCGCGCAGGATGGCCGGCCGGGGCGCGATATCCTCGCCGATGCCCGTCGCCAGCTTGCCGCCTACGAGACCGTCACCTTCCGCGATGTGCCGGCCGAAACGCTGGAGGGCGAGAGGGACGCTTTTTCCGTGCTCACCGGCGATGGCGGGCGTATAGATGCACGGCGCGTGCTGCTCGCCACCGGTTTCGAAGATCAGCTGCCGGCGATCCCCGGTCTTGCGGAGCGCTGGGGCAAGACGGTGCTGCATTGCCCCTATTGCCACGGCTACGAGGTCGGCGGCGGCGCGGTCGGCGTACTCGCCCGGACCGCCGAAGCGGCGCGATTCGCGGCTGTCGTCGCCGATTGGGGCGATGTCACCCTCTTCACCAATGCCGTGCCGGAACCGGACGACGAGGCACTTGCCGTGCTTGCCGAACGCAATGTGAAACTGCGGCCGGGCCGCGTTACCACAATCGCGGACGGGCCGGATGGCATGCTGTCGGTCGAAACCGGACCGGGCATTCCGACACTGGTCAAGGCGCTCTTCGTCATGCCGGAGGCACGGGTGCGCAGCGCCATCCCGGCAGACCGCGGCCTCAAGCTCAAGGAGACGCCGATCGGCAGCATCCTCCACACCGACGACATGGGGCAGACATCCCTGCCCGGCCTCTATGCCGCCGGCGACATTGCGCTTGGCCCGGCCAACATCTCGCTTGCCGCGGCCAACGGGGTCAAAACCGCCGTGATGCTGCATCACTCGCTGATCTGGCCTGCGCATTGACGCAGCAGCGGCGCTTGGTTATTTCAAGGCGTCCGCAAATGGAGTTTTGATGTCTAACTCGTCTGAGACCTGCTGAGGACCCTGCCCGCTAGTCAATGCGCGCAGGGTCGGAAAAACGATGAACCCTGCCACCCCGTGGGTGGCGGAACGTTTTTTCGCGTTCATTCGAACGCCAGACGGATCACTCAAGACAATGGACATTTCGCGCGCCGAACAGCGCATTCTCCACCTGCTCGCCCAGGGCGGCAGGATCGACATCGAAAAAGATGAAAACCGAAAGATCGCAACGGTCGCCTGCATCACGCGGGACGGCTGGCGCGCGGGCGGGCTCACGATAGAGCTCTTCCGCAAGCTGAAACGCCGGCGCTGCATCGCGTCATCCGGCGGCAGGCCCTACCGTATCACGCAACGTGGGCTGGTCCTCGTGCGATCGCAGCTGGACAACCAGTAGGTGGGCTGGGAGGCGCGGCAAAAGCCCGCCTCCCGTTTCAAAATCCGGCTGGTCCATAACCGATGGGTTCTTCCGCGATCAGCTGTCGGCGCAGTCCGATCGACTCCACATCCCTGTCGAGACGCGGCTGGTAGTCAACAGACAGCCAACTGACCGAATAACCGTGTTTCTGGAAGAAGCCGACGGCGGCCGTGTTGCGCGCATGGGTCTGAAGGCGTGCCGCCTCGAAGCCGGCGGCAAGGATTTCGTCTTCCATGGCGGCGAGCAAGGCGGCGCCGAGGCCGTTCTTCTGCTGGGGCGGATCGACCCAGAGATCGGTGATCTCGTCGTCCAGGGATTCACGCGAGGCCCAGCCGGCCAGCACGCCGTCGCTCTCGGCCACCGTCACCCGCAGCCAATGGGTACCCAGAAACTGCTGGAAGGCTGAGCGGGCATTGTCACGCCGCACCTGAAGGTCGGCGACACCCACCACGGCTTGCTCCCAGGCCCGCACGCCAATCTCGACGACGGCGAGCACATCCTCTTCACGCGCATTGCGAACAGTGATCATGCGGGTGCCCCTTCCGGCACTATGAAAGCACTGCACGAGGGACTTGGCGAGGGAGACGAAAGGCTATCCACGGAGATGATGGGAGGAGCGTGAGGACATATCGCACCAAAGAGGCCTCAACCTCTCCTCGATCATGGTCGGGCTTGACGCGACCATCCACACTCCAGGGAGGCCAATGCATCTCCGGCTCAGGTCCGGGGTTGGGGTAAAGGTCTTTCCAAAACGAAACCGCCCGGCCTTTCGGCCGGGCGATCCCTTACTTGTCGCGGAGCTGGACGATGTCGTTCATCAGACCCGCCGTACCATTGTGGACGGTCAGGCGCTCCACCTTTCCGGCGATGGCTTCCAGCGCTTCGAGCTCCTTCAGCCGCAGCATGACCGGGTTTTCCGCCATCACCTTCGCCGTGTTGAGCAACGAACGGGTCGCGTTCGTTTCCTCGCGACGGCGGATGACGTTGGCTTCTGCCTGCTTTTCCGCGGCGACGACCTGGTTGAGGATATCGCGCATCTCGCCCGGCAGGATCACATCCTTGAGCTCGATGGCCGACACCTCGACACCGATCGCCGCCATGTCGGCGCGCACCTTCTCGGCGGCTTCCACGTTGACCGTCACCTTGCGTTCAAGGATCTGATCGAGCGTCAGCGTGCCGAGTGTCTGGCGGAAGGCGAACTGCAATGCCCGGTACAGGGCATCGGCAAAGTCCTTCACGTCAGACACCGCCTTCAGCGGATCGACGACGCGGTACTCGGCTGCAATGTTCACCCGGATCGTCACCTTGTCGCGGGTAAGCAGTTCCTGACCGGTCACGTCGAGCGACTGGCGCTTCAGGTCGACCACGCGCACCTGGATCGTCTTTCCGACGTTCCAGAAGGCGTGAGCGCCGGGCTCCAGCATGCGCTGATGCGTACCGTCGACGAAGAGCAGGCCGACCTGACCGTCGTTGACGACGAAGGCCGTCGTCAGCTCCGTGCGACGCGCCCGCGTCAGCCGACGCATCAGCTCCGGATCAATGTCGAGCCGATCCTTGAGATCGACGCGCGTTTCGGTCCACGGGCCGGCCGCGTTCCAGACCACGAGCTTCTGGTTCGGTGCGAGCACCGCATGCAGCTCGCCGTCGCGCTCGACGACCGCCACCTCACGGCTGCCCGTCCGGAAGACCGTCAGTTCGCGTGCCGCCGCCTCCGGGAGTGTATCGAACAACGGCTTCTCATAGGCCGAGGCAAAGGCCGGCCGGTTCACGTCGTGGCGCTCCAGCTCGAGCATGCCGCGACGGTTCGGCAGGGCGTGTTCGCCCGGTCCGAAAATGCCGAGCACCTCTCCCCTATAGAGGCCGAGCACCCGTTCGTTTGCCTTCACGAGAACGCGCTGGCGCCCCAAAATCATATCGAGAAACATCGTCATTGTTCTTGCTCCTTCGGGTCATACGCTACGTCACGAACCGATCTTCCTTTCGTTTGTGGTTTCGACTGGTACCGGCGGCGCATCTTGCCGCCAGTTCCCTGAGACACCCTGATCGCCCGGGGAACCTGCGGGCGGGGTATGCGAATAGTGATCCGAGAACCGGATGACGGCCATCGGCGATGGGTTTTCGGGAGAGGACCGCGCGGCCTTTCGGCGGGCTCGGGAACCATGGGCTCCGTCGCTGGCCTGAAGGCATCTTGGCCGTCACCGCGAACCGGACCGCAAATGTCCGGCGTTAGGCTTTCCAGGTTTCCCCGGTTCGCCGTCCGCAGTCCGGTCCCCGGACCGGATATCGAGACAGCTTGGAAGGCTGTTTGGAGAAGGATTCGAACCTTCCACAGTCAGATTACAGGTCTGATGCTCTACCACTGAGCTATCCAATGGAGCAGACAACGGGAATCGAACCCGCGACCTCCGGAGAAAATGTCCGGTGCTCTACCGCTGAGCTAGGTCCGCAAACCAGTCTTCTTGGTGCGGCATCCGTACACGACGACGGCAGGGCCGCCTCGCGCGGGAGGAGCGTGAAAACTCCATCCGTTGACATCCGCACCGGCTGAACGACCGGGAGGGCGCGTTTATTCTCAACTTATGGGGGGATCAAGCAGAAAAGGCGTGGGCATGCCTATCGTTACGGCAGGTGTTGCCGTTACGACACGATATGGACGATGAAAGCCGTGCCTGCGGGTGCCCCTCACCCTAACCCTCTCCCCGCAAGCGGGGCGAGGGAACTTGCCACATGCAGGAGTCTAGATTCAGGAAAACAGTGCGGCATATCCCTTCTCCCCGCCTGCGGGGAGAAGGTGGCCGGCAGGCCGGATGAGGGGCTATTGGCCCCTTACCACCACTTGTTCGGCGTGAAGCGGCCGGCGGCTTTTTCGATGACATGCGCTGTCTTGAAGAGGATTTCCTCCTCGAAGGGCTTGCCGATGAGCTGCAGGCTGAGCGGCAGGCCCTTGTGGTCGAGGCCGGCCGGCACGGAGAGGCCCGGCAGGCCCGCCATGTTTACGGTGACCGTGAAAATGTCCTGAAGGTACATCTTGACCGGATCGGAGGCGAGGTCCTCGTCGGCGATGCCGAAGGCGGAGGATGGCGTTGCGGGGGTCAGGATCGCATCAACGCCGGCGTTGAAAGCGAGTTCGAAGTCGCGCTTGATCAGCGTACGGACCTTCTGGGCCTGCAGGTAGTAGGCGTCGTAGTAACCGGCCGACAGCACATAAGTGCCGATCATGATGCGGCGCTTCACTTCCTTGCCGAAGCCGGCGGCGCGGGTCTTCTCGTACATGTCGACGATGTCCTTGCCATCGACGCGCAGGCCGTAGCGTACACCGTCGTAGCGAGCGAGGTTCGACGAGGCTTCGGCAGGCGCCACGATGTAGTAGGCGGGAAGCGCATATTTGGTGTGCGGCAGCGAGATGTCGACGATCTCGGCACCCGCTTCCTTCAGGCAGGCGATACCCTGCTGCCACAGCGCCTCGATCTCTTCCGGCATGCCATCGACGCGGTATTCGCGCGGGATGCCGATGCGCATGCCCTTCAGCGACTGGCCGAGCGAGGCTTCGTAATCCGGAACGGCCAAATCGACGGAGGTCGTGTCCTTGGCGTCGACGCTGGCCATGGACTTCAAGAGGATTGCCGCATCGCGCACATCGCGGGCGATCGGACCGGCCTGGTCGAGCGACGAGGCGAAGGCGGCGATGCCCCAGCGCGAGCAGCGGCCATAGGTCGGCTTGATGCCGACGGTGCCGGTGAAGGCGGCGGGCTGGCGGATCGAGCCACCGGTATCCGTTGCAGTCGCACCGGCGCAGAGGAAGGCGGCAACGGCGGCGGCCGAACCGCCGGAGGAGCCGCCGGGCACGAGATCGGCGTTCGAGCCCTTGGCACGCCACGGGTTCTTGACCGGGCCGTAATAGGAGCTCTCATTGGAGGAGCCCATGGCGAACTCGTCCATGTTCAGCTTGCCGAGCATGACGGCGCCGGCGTCCCACAGGTTCTGGGTGACGGTCGATTCGTATTTCGGCTTGAAGCCGTCGAGGATGTGGCTGCACGCCTGTGTGTGCACGCCTTCGGTCGCAAACAGGTCCTTGATGCCGAGTGGAATGCCTTCCAGCACGCCGGCTTTGCCCGCAGCGATGCGGCCGTCGGAGGCCTTCGCCATGTCGCGCGCCTTTTCCGGCGTCACAGCGACATAGGCATTGAGCGCGCCGTTCGCCGCATCGATCGCGCCGAGATAGGCGTCCGTCAGTTCGACGGCGGTGATCTCCTTGGCGCCGAGCTTTTCGCGGGCTTCGGCAATGGTCAGGCGGGTCAGATCGGTCATGGTGCGGTCACTTCAGGTCAGGCAGCGGGAAGCTGCTTTTGGTAAAAGACGGAAAAAGGTGAGTCCGGATAGTCGAGCACGGGGCCGCAGCGGGAAAAGCCGGCCTTCTCGTAGATCGCCCAGGCCGCCGGGTGCTGGTCGCCGGTTTCGAGCACGAGCGTTTCCAGCCCCTCCCGTTCGGCAACGCTCTGGATTTCGCCGAGGATGCGCCGGCCGATGCCCTGCCCCTGCCACGCCGGCCGGGTGAACATCCGCTTCACCTCGCCCATCGTCTCGGAGTGGCGTTTCAGCGCGCCGCAGCCAATGACGATGTCATCATCGCGGGCGATCCAGACCGTGACGGTCGGCTCGGCCATCTGCTCGACGGTGAGGTGATAACAGGCCTCCGGCGGCGAGAGCGCGAGCAAAATGGTGTTCAGCTCCGCGATCAGCGTGCGAACCTCATCCTGCAACGGGCTTTCGACGGCGATGGTGACGGTCAAGGATTACTCCACAACCTTCGGAACCTGGAAGAAATTGCGGTCGGACGCCGGCGCGTTGGCGACGATGTCATCCGCCTTGCTGCCGTCGCTGACGACGTCGTCGCGCTTGCGCATGACCATCGGCGTGACGGAGGTCATCGGCTCAATGCCCTCGACATTGACTTCGGACAGCTGCTCGACGAAGCCGAGGATGCCGTTCAGCTCGCCGGTCATGCGGTTTGCCTCGTCCTCGCTGACGGCGATGCGGGCAAGACGCGCGACGCGCTTCACGGTGGCTAGATCTACGGACATGGTAAGCTCCGGTGGGATTTTCCTTCCGGCTATAGCGGCCATGACGGCCCTATGCAACGGGGCCGATCAGTTCAGGATCGTGCTTCCCAGCAGACACACCAACAATTCGTCCACGCTTTCCAGAGGGGTGAACCGCTTCTGCGGAACGATACGATGCCCCAGTCGCTCGTGCTTGACGCCCTGTGCATTGCCCTTGCTGTGCCGCACCACCTTCAAATCCGCGATATCCGGCAACGGGCCGCCGTTCGTATCCCCAAACCAGCGAAAGTTCATCGTCTTCAGATCGTCGTCCACGACGATCCACACAACACATCCACTGGCCTTCTCCGCGAGGCGCAGGCTGATATTGACCTCGGCGCGAGCCCCACCCTTCCGGCTGATTTTCAGCTGGATGTGCCGTGTGACGTTCCTGCAGGTGAGCACGAGATCGTACCCACCTGCATCGAATTCGCTTTTCAGGATTTCGGCATCGAGGATGTCCTTCTGCCAGAGGCGCCGGAGAAGTTCCCCGGCGAAAAGGTGCTCGACGATATTTTCACGCAGCGTCGAAAAGACCGCGTGCTTCTCTCGCGCTTCCATCAAAAGCCCCTCGATACGCTTTGCTATCAGCTCCCGCGCAGCTGGCCGACCGAAAGCACATCGACCTTCGCCGCGGCACCGTCCATCGCCTGCACGAAGAGGTCAGCGGTCTGGTCGATGATGCCGAAGGAACCGTAGTGGCAGGGAATGACGGTGTCGAACTTGAAGAAGCGCTGGCAGGCAAGGGCCGCCACGGCACCGCCCATCGTAAAACGGTCGCCGATCGGCACGAGGCCGATTTCCGGCTGGTGCAGCTCGTGGATCAGCGCCATGTCGGAAAAGATATCCGTGTCGCCCATGTGATAGAGCGTCGGGTCTTCCTCGAAATGCAGGACGAGGCCGTTGGCATTGCCGAGCGAGTGGGAGACGCCGTCTTCGGTGATCTGCGCAGAAGAATGCAGTGCGTTGACGAAGGTCGTCGAAAATCCGTCGAAATGCACGGTGCCGCCGGTATTGCCCATGTCGATCTTCTCCACGCCCTTGGCGCCTAGCCAGGCGGCGAGATCGGCATTCGCCAGCACGGTCGCGCCGGTTTCCCTGGCGATCTGGATGGTATCGCCGACATGGTCGCCATGGCCGTGGGTGAGCAGAATGTGCGTGAGGCCGGCGACGGCATCCTTGCGGGTCGATTCGTCGAAGGCGGGATTGCCGGTGAAGAAGGGATCGATGAGGATTCTTGCCTTGGCGGTTTCGATCCGGAAGGCCGAATGGCCGAGCCAGGTGATCTTCATGACGTTTCTCCTGTTATGAGTCGCTTCGCAATATAGAAGCGGTGAATGACGTTTCCATCCATCTCAGGATCGTTATAAGCGTGGCGATAGAGATGGAGCAACGCCCGGCAACCCGCCGGTGATGCTCCATCCACGAAGGAGCCGCCATGAGCGACGACGATTACATCTATGACGAAGCCACCGGCGAATGGCGCCCCGCCTCCGCGATCGCAGCCGCCAAAGCCGCGCAGAACGTGGTGCGCGATGCCAGCGGCACCGTGCTGGCCGATGGCGATTCGGTCGTGCTCATCAAGGACCTGAAGGTGAAGGGCGCCGGCCAGACGCTGAAGCAGGGCACGGTGATCAAGACGATCCGCCTGACCGACAACCCGGAAGAAATCGACTGCCGGCACGATGCCATCAAGGGCCTGATGCTGCGCACGGAATTCGTCCGCAAGCGCTGAAACAATCCGCGGGAGGTTTCATCCATGGCGACACTGACACTGGAAGAACTGGCTGAGGCGCTTGCACCCCGCCAGCCGATCGCCGGCCTCGACCTCGGCACGAAGACGATCGGCCTGTCGGTTTCCGACCTCGGCCGGCGGCTGGCGACGCCGCGGCCGGTGTTGAAGCGTGTGAAATTCACGCAGGATGCCGAGCTGCTGTTGGCCTTCGCGGCCAAGGAAAAGGTCGTCGCCTTCGTCATCGGCCTGCCTGTCAACATGGATGGCAGCGCCGGTCCGCGTGTTCAGGCGACGCGCGCCTTCGTGCGCTCGATGAGCGAGAAGACCGACATTCCCTTTGTCTTCTGGGATGAACGGCTGTCGACGGTGGCGGCGGAGCGCACGCTGATCGAGATGGATGTGTCGCGCAAGAAGCGGGCCGAGCGCATCGACTCGGCCGCCGCCTCCTTCATTCTTCAGGGCGCGCTGGACAGGCTTTCGTCTCTGGCAAGGACGGCCGACGACGACTGACGTCGGGCCTGCCACCAGGCAAAAATCTGCTTGCGGCGGCGGAACGCAATGATGCCGAGCACCAGGAAACTGTCGAAGATAATGGCGCGCAATACCAGCGGCGGCAGGCTTTCCGGCGGAATGCCGAGGATATGGCCATAGATCTGGAACACCAGATCATGCGCATCCCGCGTCAGCATGAAGAAGCCGAAGCTCATGTCGTAGTAGGAAAGCCCGTACCAGCTGCCGAGCAGCGCAATCGGGCCGGCCCAGAGAATCAGGAACCACTTCATGCAGCCCTCCTCTTCATCGCGAGGAGGTCACCGGCAGCGAAGATTACCTCGCTCACCGCCACGCTCCCGACAAGCACAAGCAACGGCACGGCGATATCCACCGCGACAAAACAAAACAGGGTCGTTATGACCGAAATCCGGGCCGTTCTGGCCATATCAAGCACTCGCTCGCATGGTTAACACCAAGTGAATGGCACCTTCACCCGTTAACCTTCCGCGCGCAACGTAAACCCTTCATTAAGGTTAATTTCCACATGGCCGCCGTCGCGCCCCGCCCTTGCCACTTCGGCCAAGGCGTGGAATGAGCGGTGATCTCTCCAGCCGATCCGGTATCATGCTCGCCATTTTCGAAAGCATCCTCCCCGTCTTCCTGCTCGTCGTGCTGGGAGCGCTGCTCAAGCGCTGGCGGCTGATCGACCGCGACATGTGGAACGGGCTCGAACAGCTCGGCTTCTTCGTGCTGTTTCCCTGCCTTCTGTTCACGACGCTCGCCAAGGCGGAGTTTTCCGGCATTGCCGCAGGCGATATCGCGCTCGGCTCCATCGGTTCCGTGACCTTGATTGCGCTCATGCTGGCAATAGGCTGGCCGCTCTTTCGGGCAGCCGGCGTTTCCGCGGCCTCCTACACCTCGGTCTTCCAGACCTCGACGCGCTGGAATGCCTTCATCGCGCTGGCGATCGCCGAGAAGCTTTACGGACCGCAAAGCCTCGCGCTCGTCGCACTGGTCGCGACGCTGATCATCATCCCGATCAACCTCTACAATATCGGCGTTCTCGTCTGGTTCGGCGGCGGCACACGCAGCCTCAAGACCTTTGCGCACAAGATTCTCACCAATCCGATGATCATCGGCTCGGTTCTCGGCGTTAGCATCAACCTGCTGAGCATCAAGATCTACGATCCGCTGATGCAGGCGACGGAGCTTGTTGCGGATGCGTCGCTCAGCCTCGGCCTCATCATGGTTGGCGCCGGGCTGAAACTGGCTGATGCGCTAAAGCCGCGTCCGCTCGCACTGCTGCCCGTGGTGTTGAAGCTCATTTTCATGCCGCTGATCATGACGGGTGCCGCCTATGCGCTCGGCATGCGCGGCGAACCGCTGCTGACCATCGCCATGGGTGCCAGCGTGCCGACGGCGATGAACGGTTATGTGCTGGCCAAGCAGATGGGCGGTGACGCGCCGCTCTATGCCGCCGTCGCGACGCTCCAGACGATCGCGTCGTTCTTCACCATCCCGATGGTGCTGGCGGCGACGGCCTATCTCGCCGGCGGATAGAGCAGGTCGACGATGTAGGCCGAATCGAAACGCGAATCGAGCATGCCGTAGGTCGAGCGCCAGCCGGAGGCGAGGCGCGTTTCCAGGAAGGCATCGGCCACGCGGCCGGCACCGGCGCGGTAAAGTTCCGCAGCCGCGGCGGCAAGTGCCAGCTGCTCGACGAGCATGCGGGCGGCGCCCTCGTCCCGCTCGCAGAGCGACAGGGCAGCGCGCAGCACGTCCACCGTCTTCTTGCCGGCCGGGCCGAGATCACGGGCGAGGCCGGCGAAAAGCATTTCGAACAGGTCCCTGCCCCGGCTGATCACACGCATCAGATCGAGCGCCATGACATTGCCGGAGCCTTCCCAGATCGCATTGACCGGCGCCTCACGGTAATGCCGTGCGATCGGGCGTTCCTCGACATAGCCGCTACCGCCGATACACTCCATCGCCTCATAGATCAGCGCCGGCGCGATCTTGCAGCACCAGTATTTCGTGACAGGCGTCATGATGCGGGCGTAGGCCGCATCTTCGGCGCTGTCGCGCGCCTTGTCGAAGGCCTCCGCTAAGCGGAAGGAAAGCGCCGTGGCACCCGCGACGTCGAGCGCCATGTCGGCCAGCACACGCGTCATGATCGGCTGGGCAACGAGCGGCTTGCCGAAAACGATGCGGCCGCGGGTGTGGTGCACGGCCTCCGCCAGCGAAGCGCGCATGATACCCGACGATGCCAGCGCGCAATCGAGCCGCGTCAACGTCACCATGTCGAGGATGGTGCGCACACCCGCGTCCGGCTTTCCGAGCAGGAAGCCGAACGTATCGGTGAACTCGACTTCCGACGACGCATTCGAGCGGTTGCCGATCTTGTCCTTCAGGCGCTGGAAGCGCAGGCCGTTGGAAACGCCGTCCTCCAGGAGGCGCGGCACCAGGAAGCAGCCGATGCCCTCGCGTGTCTGCGCCAGCATGACGAAACCGTCGCTCATCGGCGCGGACATGAACCATTTGTGGCCGGTCAGCCGGTAAATACCTTCGCCGACCCGCTCGGCGGACGACGTGTTGGCGCGCACATCGGTGCCGCCCTGTTTTTCCGTCATGCCCATGCCGATGGTGACGGCACTCTTCTGCATGGCGGGCTTGTTGGTCGAATCGTATTTGCGCGATAGGATTTTCAGGCCCCATTCGCGCTGCACCTGTGGCGAGGCCGAAAGGGCTGCGACCGAGGCGCTCGTCATCGTCAGCGGGCAGAGATGACCGCATTCGAGCTGCGCCGTCAGATAGAAGCGCACGGCGCGCGCCTTGTGCGCCCTGCCCTGCTCGTCCGGCACATTCTCCCACAACGAGGAATGCAGGCCCGTCGCCATGGAGCGGCGCATCAGCGCGTGCCAGGCGGGATGGAAATCGACGACATCGAGCCGCTCGCCGCGCGGACCATGGGTGCGCAACTGCGGCACGCCGACATTCGCCATGCGGGCGAGTTCCTGCGCTTCCGGCGAGGTCACGTAGCGGCCGATCGCATCGAACTCGTCGCGCAGGCCTTTCGGCATCGCGTCGGTTGCGTCGACCAGCAGCGGGTCGGAACGATAGGCATTGATGCCCGACCAGAGCGGCGGCTGGTTGAGATCGGAAAATTTCTGTTCGGTGTCGCGAGTCATGAGCGGGTTCTAGCCCAAGTCGCGACCGGGCGAAACGGGGCGTTGCGGCTGCCGGCACCTGAAGCTTCACAAAAGCGTGGGAATGCGCAAAGCCCTGCCGTCTTCGCCTTGCAGCGGTGGGACCGACGCTCTATAGACCCCGCGTATCCACGACAGTTGAGGCGGAGCCCCCATGGACTTCTTTCCGCATCGCCACCTTCTCGGCATCAAGGGTTTGACCGAGCAGGATATCACCCTGCTGCTCGACCGCGCCGACGAGGCGGTAAAAATCTCCCGCCAGCGGGAAAAGAAAACGTCGACGCTGCGCGGCCTGACGCAGATCAATCTCTTCTTCGAAGCCTCCACCCGCACGCAATCCTCCTTCGAGCTTGCCGGCAAGCGGCTGGGCGCCGACGTGATGAACATGTCGGTCAGCAATTCATCGGTGAAAAAAGGCGAAACGCTGATCGACACGGCGATGACGCTGAACGCCATGCACCCGGACGTGCTGGTGGTGCGCCATTCTTCAGCCGGTGCGGCGGCCCTTCTGGCGCAAAAGGTCTCCTGCGCGGTGGTGAATGCCGGCGACGGCCAGCACGAGCACCCGACGCAGGCTCTGCTCGACGCGCTCACCATCCGCCGGGCCAAGGGTAAGCTCTCGCGCATCATCGTGGCGATCTGCGGCGACGTGCTGCACTCGCGTGTCGCGCGCTCGAACATCCTGCTGCTCAACGCCATGGGCGCGCGCGTGCGCGTCGTCGCCCCCGCAACGCTTTTGCCCTCCGGCATCGCCGACATGGGCTGCGAGGTCTACCATTCCATGGCGGAAGGCCTCAAGGATGCGGATGTCGTGATGATGCTGCGCCTGCAGCGGGAGCGCATGTCCGGCGCCTTCGTGCCGTCGGTGCGCGAATACTTCCACTACTACGGCCTTGATGCAGAAAAGCTGAAGGCCGCGAAAGACGACGCGCTCGTCATGCATCCAGGCCCCATGAACCGCGGCGTCGAGATCGCCTCGGAAATCGCCGACGGGCCGCAGAGCGTCATCGAGCAGCAGGTGGAGATGGGTGTTGCCGTTCGCATGGCCGTGATGGAAACACTCCTTCTTTCACAGAACCACGGACCCCGCGCATGACCCGCACGACCGTCCTCAAGAACCTCCGCATCCTCGACCCGTCGCGCAACATCGACGAAAACGGCTCGATCGTCATCGAGAACGGTCGGATCGCCGCCATCGGCAGCGGCGCGCTGAACCAGGGCGCGCCGGAAGGTGCTGCGGTTGTCGATGGCCGCGGCCTGATCGCGGCCCCCGGCCTGGTCGATGCGCGCGTCTTCGTCGGCGAACCGGGCGGCGAACACCGCGAGACGATCGAATCCGCGTCGCGCGCCGCGGCCGCCGGTGGCGTGACGACCTTCATCACCATGCCGGATACCGATCCCGTCATCGACGATATCGCGCTGGTCGAGTTCGTGCTGAAAAACGCCCGCGACAAGGCGATCGTCAACATTCATCCTGCTGCGGCGCTCACCAAGGGGCTGCACGGCGAGGAGATGACCGAATTCGGCCTGCTCCAGGCTGCCGGCGCCGTCGCCTTCACCAATGGCCGCAACCCGATGCACAATGCGCAGGTGCTGCGCCGTGCGTTGACCTATGCGCGCGAATTCGGCAGCGTCATCGCGCTCGAAACCCGCGACAAATATCTCGGTGCCGGCGGCGTCATGAACGAGGGCCTGCTGGCAAGCTGGCTCGGCCTTTCCGGCACACCGCGCGAGGCAGAATTGATCCCGCTCGAACGGGATCTGCGCATTGCCGGCCTGACGCGCGGAAAATACCATGCGGCGCAAATCTCCGTGCCGGAATCGGCGGAAGCGGTGAAAACCGCCCGCGAGCGTGGCGCGAACGTCACCTGCGGCATCTCGATCAACCATCTGACGCTGAACGAGAATGACATCGGCGAATACCGCACCTTCTTCAAGCTCTCTCCGCCATTGCGCGGCGAGGACGACCGCAAGGCCATGGTGGATGCGCTGGCGCGCGGCGATATCGACATCATCGTCTCCTCGCACGACCCGCAGGACGTCGATACCAAGCGCCTGCCCTTCGCGGATGCGGCGGATGGCGCGATCGGGCTCGAGACCATGCTGGCGGCGGCGCTGAGGCTGCATCACAGCGGTGAAGTGCCGCTGATGCGGCTGATCGATGCGCTATCGACCCGTCCGGCAAAGACCTTCGGGCTCGACGCCGGGACACTTGCCCCGGGTGCACGCGCCGACATCGTGATCATCGATCCCGACGAGCCCTGGCTTGCCACCAAGGACCGCTTCGTTTCGCGCTCGAAGAACACGCCGTTCGAAGATGCCCGCTTTACGGGGCGCGCGGTTAGCACCTATGTTGCCGGAAAACGGGTGCATTCGTTGGACTGACCGGGATGGTCCGGGGCGGAAGGGACGCCGCCCCTATCTAGCCTGCTGCGCACTCGTCGCATTGAAAAGACGTCTCGGGGGAGAACTGACGTGTCCGACATCTTCACCTGGCAGCTCGGCACGTTGCCGACGTTAGCCGCCCTTGCCTTCGGTTATCTGCTCGGCTCCATCCCCTTCGGCCTGATCCTCACCCGCATGGCTGGGCTCGGCGACGTGCGCCAGATTGGCTCCGGCAATATCGGCGCGACGAACGTGCTGCGCACCGGCAACAAGAAGCTCGCAGCGGCAACCCTGCTGCTTGACGCGCTGAAAGGCACGGCCGCTGCCGCCATCGCCTCGCGCTGGGGGCTCGATGCGGGCATCGCCGCCGGCTTTGCGGCCTTCATGGGGCACCTCTTCCCCGTCTGGCTCGGCTTCAAGGGCGGCAAGGGCGTTGCGACCTATGTCGGCCTGCTGCTTGGGCTCGTGCCCGTCATGCTCGCCGTGTTCGCCGCAGTCTGGATCGGCCTTGCTTATCTCACGCGCTATTCATCGCTCTCGGCTCTGGTTGCAACTGCGGTATCGCCGGTTGTATTGTGGTTTCTCGGTCACGAGAAGGTGGCGCTGCTCTTCCTCGTGCTGACCGTCATCACCTGGTGGAAACACCGCGCCAACATCAGCCGCCTGATGAGCGGCACTGAGAGCAAGATCGGCAGCAAGGGATAGCCATGGACGACCGCAGCGCAGGCACACGGGGAATTGCGCTGACGGAAAGACAGAGGATCGCCTGGCTGCGGCTGATCCGCAGCGACAATGTCGGTCCAGCCACCTTTCGTGACCTGATCAACAACTTCGGCAGCGCCGAAACTGCGCTGGACATGCTGCCGGAACTGTCGCGCCGCGGCGGCGCATCGCGCGTCATCCGCGTTGCCAGCAAGGCCGAAGCCGAACGCGAACTGGAAATTGCCGACCGGCACGGTGCGGTCTTCATCGGCATCGGTGAACCGGACTACCCACCGCTGCTGCGCCAGATTGCCGGAGCCCCGCCGTTGCTGGCTGTCAAAGGCAACCGCAAGGTCGCGACGGCACCGGCCGTTGGCATTGTCGGCGCGCGCAACGCCTCGATCTCCGGCATGAAGTTCGCCGGCATGCTGGCGCGGGAGATCGGCCGCGTGGGTTATACGATCGTCTCTGGCCTTGCCCGCGGCATCGATACGGCCGCCCATCGCGCAAGCCTCGACACCGGCACCATCGCCGCCATGGCCGGCGGCCTCGACAAACCCTATCCGCCGGAAAACATCGGGCTGCTTGATGAACTCACGGCCGGGGCCGGTCTTGCGGTGAGCGAAATGCCGTTTGGCTGGGAACCTCGCGCGCGGGATTTCCCGCGCCGCAACCGGCTGATCGCCGGCATGTCGCTCGGTCTCGTCGTGGTGGAGGCGGCGGTGCGCTCTGGCTCGCTGATCACGGCGCGCAATGCTGCGGATTTCGGCCGACTGGTGTTTGCAGTGCCCGGCTCGCCGCTCGACCCGCGCTGCGAGGGCACGAACGGCCTGCTAAAGGACGGCGCGACGATCATAACAACGCCGGAGGATGTGCTGGAAGGCCTGCGGCCGCTCTCGGAGCCGGACCTCTTCACGCAACAGTCTGGCGCCGGCGAGCCTGCGGACGAAGGGTCACCCGGCCTGCGGTTGCCGCCGAGCGATGGCGAACGGGAGCGGATTGCGGAGGCTTTGAGCCAGGTGCCGGCCGAGATCGACGAAATCATCCGGCACACCGGTGTCGGAGCGTCGGCCGTCTACCTCGTTCTTCTAGAACTTGATCTTGCCGGTCGACTTGAGCGGCATGCCGATGGCCGGGTCTCGATGGCCCCGGATTGACATCGGCCGCAAGCCGGCCAGGATGTCGCCGGCTTCGACATAGGCCATCTCGATCATGTAGCGCAGCATGTCCGCGCCTTCGTTGTTTGCGACGGTGCGCAGTTCGCCCAGCATCTGCCGGATGTAGGCGATGTTCTCTTCTGCCGTGTGGGGCGGCAAGGCGGGTCGGGCTGGTTTCGGGTTCATGGCTTGTCCGTTGCGTCCATGAGGAGAATCGCCGATAGGTTGTAATTCCTACACCTAGGAAACGATACAACGATTATTTAGAATTGCAACAACCGATTGCGCTCCCTTTGGTTGCATCGCGTTGTATCCCACTAATTTCCGTTCCGCCTCTTGACCCGAACGCTTTCCCTGTTCATGTCGAAGCACGACTTTCCGGCGCAATGCGCCCGTTTCGCCGCACTTCCAAGCGTGCGGCGCCCGATACCAGAGAAATGACGATGACAGTTGTAGTTGTGGAATCGCCTGCGAAGGCCAAGACGATCAACAAGTATCTTGGCCCTGGCTACACCGTGCTCGCCTCCTTCGGCCACGTGCGCGACCTGCCCGCCAAGGACGGCTCCGTGCGCCCCGACGAGGACTTCGAAATGTCCTGGGAAGTGGACAGCGCCTCGGCCAAGCGCATGAAGGACATCGCCGACGCGGTGAAAGCCTCCGACGGCCTCATCCTCGCGACCGACCCGGATCGCGAAGGTGAAGCGATCTCCTGGCATGTGCTCGATGTTCTCAAGAAGAAGAAGGTGCTCGGCGACAAGCCGGTCAAGCGCGTCGTCTTCAACGCCATCACCAAGTCGGCCGTGCTCGAAGCCATGCGCAACCCGCGCGATATCGACACGCCTCTCGTGGATGCCTATCTCGCCCGCCGTGCACTCGACTATCTCGTCGGCTTCAACCTGTCGCCGATCCTCTGGCGCAAGCTGCCCGGCGCGCGGTCGGCCGGCCGGGTGCAGTCGGTGGCACTTCGCCTGGTCTGTGACCGCGAATCCGAAATCGAGCGTTTCGTCTCGGAAGAATACTGGAACCTCTCTGCCCTCCTGAAGACACCGCGCGGCGACGAGTTCGAAGCCCGCCTCGTTTCCGCCGAGGGCAAGCGCCTGCAGGCGCGATCGATCGGCAACGGCGAAGAGGCGAACAATCTCAAGGCACTGCTCGACGGTGCTGCCTACCGCGTCGAAAGCGTCGAGGCGAAGCCGACCAAGCGCAACCCGGGTCCGCCCTTCACGACCTCCACCCTGCAGCAGGCCGCATCGTCCAAGCTTGGCTTCTCGGCCTCGCGCACCATGCAGGTGGCGCAGAAGCTTTATGAAGGTATCGACATCGGCGGCGAGACGGTCGGTCTCATCACCTATATGCGTACCGACGGCGTCCAGATGGCGCCGGAAGCGATCGATGCCGCCCGGCGCGCCGTCGGCGAGCAGTTCGGCGCGCGCTATGTGCCGGAAAAAGCCCGTTTCTATTCCACAAAGGCGAAGAACGCCCAGGAAGCGCACGAAGCGATCCGCCCGACCTCCTTCGACCGCACGCCGGACCAGGTGAAGCGCTTCCTCGATCCCGACCAGCTGCGGCTCTACGACCTCGTCTGGAAGCGCGGCATCGCCAGCCAGATGGCATCCGCCGAGATCGAGCGCACGACGGTCGAGATCGAGGCCGACAATGGCGGCCGCAAGGCGGGCCTGCGCGCCACCGGCTCGGTCATCCGTTTCGACGGCTTTATTGCCGCCTATACCGACCAGAAGGAAGACGGCGAACAGTCGGACGACGGTGACGAAGATAGCCGCCTGCCGGAGATCAACGCCCAGGAGATCGTCGCCAAGCAGAAGGTGAATGCCACGCAGCACTTCACCGAACCGCCGCCACGCTACTCCGAAGCGACGCTGATCAAGAAGATGGAAGAGCTCGGCATCGGTCGCCCGTCGACCTATGCCGCGACGCTGGCCACGCTGCGTGACCGAGAATACATCCTCATCGACAAGCGCAAGCTGATCCCGGAAACCAAGGGCCGCCTCGTCACGGCCTTCCTGGAAAGCTTCTTCACGCGCTATGTCGAATATGACTTCACGGCGGATCTCGAAGAAAAGCTTGACAAGATCTCGGCCGGCGAACTCGATTGGAAGCAGGTTCTCCGCGATTTCTGGAAGGATTTCTTTGCCCAGATCGAGGAAACCAAGGAACTGCGCGTCACCAATGTTCTCGACGCGCTGAACGAGGAACTGGCACCGCTCGTCTTCCCGAAGCGCGAGGACGGCAGCGATCCGCGCATCTGCCAGGTCTGCGGCACCGGCAAACTCTCGCTGAAGCTTGGAAAATTCGGCGCCTTCGTCGGCTGCTCGAACTATCCGGACTGCAACTTCACCCGCCAGCTTTCCGCCGATAACGGTTCGGATGCGGAGGCGAACGCCTCCAACGAGCCGCAGAGCCTCGGCAAAGACCCGCATACCGGGGAAGAGATCACGCTGCGCTCCGGCCGCTTTGGCCCTTACGTGCAGCGCGGCGATGGCAAGGAGGCGAAGCGTTCGAGCCTGCCCAAGGGCTGGACGCCGGCGAGCATCGACCATGAGAAGGCGCTCGCTTTGCTCTCGCTGCCGCGCGATATCGGCCAGCATCCCGAGAGCGGCAAGATGATTTCCGCAGGGCTCGGCCGCTACGGCCCGTTCCTGCTGCATGACGGCGGCTATGCCAACCTGGAAACCGTCGAGGACGTGTTCTCGATCGGCCTCAACCGCGCCGTGACCGTTATTGCCGACAAGGCATCGAAGGGCCCCGGCGGGCGTTCGCGCGGCACGCCGGCGGCGCTTAAGACGCTGGGCGACCATCCGGATGGCGGCCCCATAACGGTTCGCGACGGCAAGTACGGCCCCTATGTGAACTGGGGCAAGGTGAATGCCACCCTGCCGAAGGGCAAGGAAGCCGACAGCGTCACGATGGAAGAGGCGCTGGTGCTGATCGCCGAAAAGGCCGGCAAGACGCCAGCCAAGGGCAAGGCCAAGGCGGCCAAGACCACGAAGGCGAAGGCCGACGGTGCCAAGGCTGCAAAGCCGAAGGCAAAGGCAGCCGCCAAGCCCAAAACTGCAGCCAAGGCAAAGAAGGCCTGACGACATGACCAGGGACCCACGCAGCCGGGCAGGACACGTCAAGCGGCCCGGTCGCGCGGGCCGTGACGTGCCGCCGGCAGACAATACGCCGATCATCCACGGCGTCATTCCGCCGCGCGACGTGCTGCTGCGCTTCATCGCGGATCACCCGGAACAGGCGTCCAAGCGCGAGATCGCCAAGGCCTTCGGGCTGAAGGGCGAGGCGCGCGTCGAGCTGAAGGCGCTCCTCAAGTCCTTCGAGGAAGACGGTTTTCTGGAAAAGCGCCGCAAGTCGCTGGTGCGGCCCGGCGCCCTGCCCCCCGTCGCCGTACTCGACATCACCACGCGCGACGTGGACGGCGAGTTGATCGGTCGCCCGGCAGAGTGGCTCGACGATGCCGGCGTCGCACCCGCCGTGCTGATCCGCCAGTCGAGCGGCGCTCGCAAGGACAAGGCGCCGGTCGCCGGCCTCGGCGACCGCGTGCTCGCCAAAATTTTCCCGGCGAAGGAGCGTGGCGGCCCGGCCTATACGGCGCGGATCATCAAGGTTCTCGACAAAAGGAAGAACTCCGGCATGGGCGTGTTCCGCGCCATGCCGGGCGGCGGCGGGCGCATCATGCCGATCGATCGCCGCGGCGAGGAGATGGATGTCGATGCCGAGTTCACGGCGGGCGCCAAGGATGGCGACCTCGTGGAGCTCGATGTCGTGCGCATGGGCCGTTTCGGCCTGGCGCGCGCACAGATCAAGAGTGTGATCGGCTCGGTCGCCTCGGAAAAGGCGATCTCGATGATCGCCATCCACGCTCACGGCATTCCGCACATCTTCCCCGATGCGGTCATCCGCGAGGCGGAGAATGCCGGCCCGGCGACGATGGCGCACCGCGAGGACTGGCGCAGCCTCCCCCTCATCACCATCGACCCGGCCGATGCCAAGGACCATGACGACGCGGTCTATGCCGAGCCGGATCCGTCGCCGGACAATCCGGGCGGCGTCATCGTCACCGTGGCGATTGCCGATGTCAGCTATTATGTGCGCCCGAAGTCGGCGCTCGACCGCGAGGCGCTGAAGCGCGGCAATTCGGTCTATTTCCCCGACCGCGTCGTACCCATGCTGCCGGAGCGCATCTCCAACGACCTCTGCTCGCTGAAGGAAGGCGTCGACCGTCCCGCACTTGCCGTGCGCATGGTCTTTTCCCACGAGGGCCGCAAGGCGAGCCACACCTTCCACCGCATCATGATGAAGAGTGCGGCCAAACTCTCCTACCAGCAGGCGCAGGCGGCCATCGACGGCGCACCGGACGACAAGACCGGCCCCATCCTCGACACGATCCTCAAGCCGCTCTGGGAAGCCTACCGCATCATGACGGTTGGCCGGAACCGCCGCCAGCCACTCGAACTCGACATGCCGGAGCGCAAGATCCTGCTGAAAGACGACGGCACCGTGGATCGGGTCTTCGTGCCGCCGCGGCTCGATGCGCACAAGCTCATCGAAGAGATGATGATCCAGGCGAATGTCGCCGCCGCCGAGACGCTGGAGAAGAAGAAGCAGGTCCTGATCTACCGCGTGCACGACACGCCGTCGCTCGCCAAGCAGGAGGCACTGCGCGAGTTCCTGCAGACGCTCGACATCTCGCTGGTCAAGGGCGGCAACCTGCGCTCCAACCATTTCAACGGCATCCTTGCCAAGGCTCAGGACAAGCCGTTCCAGCAGATGGTCAACCAGATGGTGCTGCGCTCGCAGAGCCAGGCGATCTACAGCCCGGAGAATATCGGCCATTTCGGCCTGAACCTGCTGAAATACGCCCACTTCACCTCGCCGATCCGCCGCTATGCGGACCTGATCGTGCACCGGGCGCTGGTGGGCTCGCTCGGGTTCGGCGAAGGCGGCATCACGCCGGATGAAGAAGCCGTGCTCGACGACATTGCCGCCGAAATCTCGACCTTCGAGCGCCGTGCCATGGCGGCCGAGCGTGACACGGTCGACCGGCTGATCGCCCACCACCTCGCCGGCCGCATCGGCGAAGAGTTCGACGGCCGGGTTTCGGGCGTCACCAAGGCGGGACTATTTGTCACCCTGCCGGAGTATGGCGCCGACGGGTTCGTGCCTATATCTATGCTGGGACGCGATTACTTTATCTACGACGAGGCCCATCAGGCGCTGTCCGGTGAAAAAACCGGGCTTGGCTACCGCCTCGGAGATACGGTGCGCGTGAGGCTCGCGGAAGCGGTGCCGCTCGCCGGATCGCTCCGGTTCGACATGTTGAGCGAAGGACGCAAGATGCCGACGGCAGTGCGCTCCTTCCACAAGTCGGGCCGGCGCAAGGGCAGCGAACCACGGCGCCAGCCAGGGACCCGCCCTCCCCGCGGGAGACGCTAGGCCGGTGCAGACCGCCGGCAGGAAGGACTTGATCATGCAGGCGAACGAGACCACCGGCAGTGCGCTGCATTTTGGTGACACGGCAACGGCCACGCCCGCTGAACGCCCGCTCGGCCGCGCCATCAAGCGTGGCATGCTGAACCGTTGCCCGGCCTGCGGCACCGGCCGCCTCTTCCGCGCATTCCTCAAGCCGGTCGAGAACTGTGCCGCCTGTGGTCAGGACTATACGCACCAGCGCGCCGACGACCTGCCGCCCTATCTCGTCATCACCATCGTCGGCCACGTCGTGGTCGGCGGTTACATGGCGACGGATCTCGTGTGGTCGCTCACCACCTGGCAGCACCTCGCAATCTGGACGCCCATCGCGCTCGTCATGTCGATCTTGATGATGCAGCCCGTCAAAGGCGGCGTCATCGGCCTGCAATGGGCGATGAAAATGCACGGCTTCAACGACAAGCCGGCAGAGACCGACGCAGTCGTCGCACCCGCCTACGGCGACCGAACCGCATGACGGCTGTCCGGCCCGTCGATGCAGCGTCCATCCTGCTTCTCGACCGGTCGGGCGGACGTGTTCGCGTGCTTGTCGGCCGGCGCAGCAGCAAACATGTCTTCATGCCGGATGTCTACGTCTTCCCCGGCGGCCGGCGCGATGCGGGCGATCACCTCGTTGCCGTTTCGAACCCGCTCAACCCGCTCGCCAACGAGCGGCTCGCCCTGCGCGCCGGCGCGCGATGTTCCGATTCGCGCCTGCGCGCCATTGGCGTTGCGGCGCTGCGGGAACTCTACGAAGAAGCCGGTATTGCGGTCGGCATGTCGCTTGGCGAACAGCCCGGGGGCGCGCTGCCGTTTCGGCCGGACCTCTCGAACCTGCGGTTCCTTGCGCGCGCCATCACGCCTGCCGGCATGGTGCGGCGGTTCGATACGCGATTCTTCACGCTCTTCACCGACGAGGCCGATGTCGACCCGGCTGGCGCCACGGCAAGCCATGAACTCGAAGACCTGCGCTGGGTCGATATTTTTGACCACAAGGGCATTGAGATGCCCGACATAACCGTATTGATCCTTGAAGAGCTTCAAAAAAGCATTCAGGAAGACAAGTCTCTACCCTTCGGAAGAGCCGCGCCGTTGTATCGCAACCGGCACGGACGCTTCCTGCGGGACCTTCTTTGAGGATCGATCGCATATGACGCAGCCGCAATCCGGCACCTCCGGCCCAGTGGAAAGCATCCACTGGCGGTCTCTCATTGCTGCCGTCGCCGCCATTTCCGCAGTCGGTATCGCCATCGGCCTCGGGCTTCCACTGCTCTCCATCATCATGGAAAAGCGCGGCATTTCCTCGACGTTGATCGGCATCAACTCCGCCATGGCCGGTATTGCCGCCATGGCTGCTGCGCCCTTCACCACCCGGCTTGCGCATGCCTGGGGCACGTCGACGACGATGCTATTGGCGATCCTGCTCTCCGCCATCAGCGGCCTCGGCTTCTACTATATCGAGAATTTCTGGCTGTGGTTCCCGTTGCGCCTGGTGTTCCACGGCGCGATCACCACGCTGTTCATCCTGTCCGAGTTCTGGATCAATGCCGCCGCCCCGCCGCGCCGGCGCGGGCTCGTGCTCGGTATCTACGCGACCGTGCTGTCGCTCGGCTTCGCCATGGGTCCCCTGCTCTTCTCGATTCTCGGCAGCGACGGCGTCCTGCCCTTTGCTGCCGGCGCAGGCATCATCCTGCTTGCGGCGATCCCGATCTACATCGCGCGTGGGGAAAGCCCGGTCATCGACGAGAAGCCGGAACTGCATTTCATGCGCTACGTGCTCCTCGTGCCGACGGCGACGGCGGCCGTCTTCATCTTCGGCGCGGTGGAAGTCGGCGGGCTCTCGCTCTTCCCGATCTACGGCATTCGCGCGGGCTTCACAGAGCCGCAGGCGGCCCTGCTACTCACCATCATGGGGATCGGCAACATGGCGTTCCAGATCCCGCTGGGAATGCTCTCAGACCGAATGAAGGATCGCCGCAGCCTGCTGACGATCATGGCCGTCATCGGCCTTGTCGGCGCGCTCTCGCTGCCTCTGGTGTCACAGAACTGGCTATTGATGGCCATGGTGCTCCTGGTGTGGGGCGGCTGCGTCGCCGGCCTCTATACGGTGGGTCTCAGCCATCTCGGTTCGCGACTCGTCGGTGCGGACCTCGCCGCAGCCAATGCCGCCTTCATCTTCTGTTACGCGGTCGGCACGGTTGTTGGTCCACAGGCGATCGGCGCGGCGATGGATGTCTCGGGTAATGACGGTTTTGCCTGGGTAATTGCCGCATTCTTCGGCTTTTACCTGGCACTTTCGCTTGGTCGGATCGTTTTCAGACCGAAACGGGGTTGACTTTTCGGGCGCGATTTGTAGTTTCCGCCCAGATTTAAGCCGCAGAGCAGACTGGCTGTCCGCGGCTTCGTTTTTTTATAAAGGCAGGACGACCATGGCCAAGGCTACCACCATCAAGATCAAGCTGCTGTCGACGGCCGACACCGGTTTCTTCTACGTTACCACGAAGAACAGCCGTACGATGACGGACAAGATGACCAAGACGAAGTACGACCCGGTCGTCCGCAAGCACGTCGAATTCAAGGAAACCAAGATCAAGTAATCTTGGGAGCCGATCAGGTTCGCAAAGGCGCTGGATGGAAACATCCGGCGCCTTTTCTTTTGCGCCCGATGTCTGCAACCTTTTTCCGGCGGGCCGAATCAAAAACGCCGCCCCCTTGACGGGAGCGGCGTTGAATGGGGGTCGGTCAGACACGACGACGGCACGAGGATTCCGTATTTGTCGCAGCTGACCGACCGACCCCACGACCCAGGAGATGCGGCGGACCTAGCATCATGGGGTAACCGGTTGTGCGGGCTTGTTTGCCGCCCATGAGTTGAGCATCGCGCGAAAAGGAAAAAAAATCAACGAATTATTAACGCTCAAACGGCGTGTCGTTGTCTCATAGTTAACCGCGGCGGTTGTGATTGTTTCAGCGGGTATCAGTTGCGTTCCGGATCACAACACTGCCGGCCGACGCTACGTCAACCTTGGAGCGAATGTCTTGCAACCTAAGCAAAATGCCGCGGTGTCACACGGGTAGATTGTACGAAACACAACCCATTGATAAAGTTCGCCAAAAGAAAATAGTAGGATTATAGCCAGATTTCGCCACTTGCCCTGCCGCGAGCGATGGGGAAAGCGCTCCATGGCCGTAGCAAGAACGCTTTGGGGCAACTGTCCGAATTTAAAGGCAAACGCCTAGGCTGCGAACGGGCCTGTGGACAAACTCACGGCAGAGCCAAAAAATCCACTCAGGCCGCGGCCGCCACGACGCGGTTTCGCCCTGAACGCTTCGCCTCGTACATTGCTGCATCCGCCCGCTTGAGCAAGGTCTCCGGCGTATCCCCCGCAGGCAGGAGCGAGGCAAGTCCGAGCGACGCCGTTATGGCCAGGGAGACATCCGTACCGGGAATACGGAACGGTTCGCGCTCGACGATCGTGCGAAGGCGCTCTGCCACGCCCACGGCCATTTCCGCGGATGTATCCGGCATCACCAGCACGAACTCCTCGCCGCCGTAGCGGCAGGCGAGATCGGCGCCGCGCACGGCGGACCGGACACGATTGGCGAACTCGCGCAGCACGGCGTCGCCGGCATCATGACCATAGGTGTCGTTGACCAGCTTGAAGCGGTCGATATCGGTGATGCAGACCGACAGCGGGCGGCCGCGCGCGGTGGCGCGGTCGATCAAGAGCTTCATATGCGTATCGAGGTAGCGGCGGTTGTGCAGGCCGGTCAGCCCGTCCGTCACCGCAAGTTCGATGGTTTGGCGCACGCTGGCGCGCAGACGGTCGTTGCAGCGCTTGCGGCGGATCTGCGTGAGGCTGCGGGCAATCAGTTCGTTCGGATCGATCGGCCGCATCAGATAGTCCGTCACGCCGAGATCGAGCGCGCGCACCACCAGTTCGTCATCGCCCTGCTCGGCGACCAGCAGGATCGGCAGGAAGCGCGTGCGCTCCAACGAGCGCAGCTGCGAGCACAGGCGCAACGGATCGTACGAGTCGAAATTGGCATTGACGATCACCAGCTCGAAATTGCTTTCAGCCGCCTGGAAGAGCGCTGCCTGCGGATCCGAAATGGAGGTGACATCGGCAATCGGCTTCAGCGTGCGGGCAATCCGCTCCTGCGAGCTGGCGCGCCCGTCGACGAGGAGAACATCGCCCGGCTCGTCGCCCAGGGAATCATCCAGCCCCTCTTCCATGGAAATGGCGCGTGCGGTGGCCGCGCGCATGCGCAGCTCGTCCGTCAGCGTCTTCAGACGCACGAGGCTTTTCACCCGCGACATCAGCTGGAGGTCGTTGACCGGCTTGGTGAGAAAATCGTCGGCACCGGCTTTCAGGCCGCGGACGCGGTCGGATGGCTGGTCGAGCGCCGTCACCATGACGACGGGAATATGGGCAGTGCGCGGATTGGCCTTCAGGCGCTCGCAGACCTGAAAACCGTCGATGCCCGGCATCATGATATCGAGCAGGATGAGATCGACCTGCGTGCGCTCGCACATCGCCAGCGCATCGTAGCCGTTGTCGGCAGTCAGCACGTCGAAATATTCCGCAAGCAGCCGCGCTTCGAGCAGCTTCACATTGGCGGGAATATCATCGACGACGAGAATGCGCGCTGTCATTGGCCGGCCTCACGCGTCGCCGAGATAGATTTTGATGGTCTCGATGAACTTCGGCACCGAAATAGGCTTGGAGACATAGGCCTCGCAGCCGCCCTGGCGAATACGCTCCTCGTCGCCCTTCATGGCGAAGGCCGTGACGGCAATCACCGGAATGACGTGCAGCTCATCGTCTTCCTTCAGCCACTTGGTGACCTCAAGGCCGGAAACTTCTGGAAGCTGAATGTCCATCAGGATCAGATCAGGTCGGTATTTTCGCGCAAGATCAAGGGCTTCCATACCATTCCTGGTCTGGATCGTGGTATATCCGGATGCCTCGATGAGGTCCCGGAAGAGCTTCATGTTCAGCTCGTTGTCCTCGACAATCATCACCTGTTTGGGCATCGTGCGTCCCTGTTCCTCTCGCCGGCCTTGCAACCTTTTGGGAGATCGATAAGTTGCGGCAAAGCCGAAATCGCCCAGCCCGACTGCGAGTACGTTAGCGTCACTTGGTTGATTAAAAGGTAAATTTCCCGAGGAAAAACGATGAAAAGCCAAAAAGATACACCCGCGACAGAAGACGCGGAGGCTACCGCCGTCGCCATCCTCGGTTGGCTTGCTGGCGAGCCCGAATTGCTCTCTCGTTTCCTGGCCCTGACCGGTGTCGCGCCCGCCGAGGTCCGCAACGCCGTGAACGATCCCGCTTTCCTCGCCGGCATCGTCGATTTCCTGATGGAGCACGAGCCGACATTGCTGGCGTTCAGCGCAGCGACGGGTGTGCAGCCGGAAGCGGTCGTGCGTGCCCACGCGATCCTTTCGGGCCCGTATGGCAGCAACGATTTCTGACCACCCGGCCCGAAAAGGCCGATGTGCGTATGCCTGTGCGTTGTCATGCATTCAGCCTCGGCGACTGTTGAGACTCGTGAACTTAAGCAGTAATGTCGCGATGTTCAATATTTGTTCCCGATCATGAGCACCGCGACCATGCATTTTCCGGGCTTCTGCCGCGACTGCCTGACCGGGCAGCCCGCCGGACTGCGCCGTTGCCGGGGCTGTGGCAGCCCGCGTCTCGTCTATCATGACGAACTCTACGACCTGACGCTCGCCCATATCGACTGCGACGCCTTCTATGCGTCGATCGAGAAACGCGACAATCCGGACCTTGCAGACAAGCCCGTCATCATCGGCGGCGGCAAACGAGGCGTCGTCTCGACGGCCTGTTATATCGCGCGCGTCCATGGGGTTCGCTCCGCCATGCCGATGTTCAAGGCGCTGGAAGCCTGTCCCAATGCGGTCGTCGTCAGGCCGGACATGGAAAAATACGTGCGCGTCGGTCGCGAAATCCGCACGATGATGCAGGAACTGACACCGCTCGTACAGCCGCTCTCCATCGACGAGGCCTTCCTGGAGCTGAAGGGGACCGAGCGCCTGCATCACGATCCCCCTGCCCGCGTGCTCGCGAAATTCGCCCAACGCGTCGAGAAGGAAGTCGGCATCACCATCTCGATCGGGCTTTCCTATTGCAAGTTCCTCGCCAAGGTCGCCTCTGATCTCAACAAGCCGCGCGGCTTTTCGGTCATCGGCGAAGCCGAGGCATTGGAATTTCTGCGCGAAAAACCGGTGCGCCTGATCTGGGGCGTCGGAAAGGCCTTTGCCGAGACGCTGGAGCGCGACGGCATCCGCACCGTCGGCCAACTCCAGACCATGGAGGAAACCGACCTGATGCGCCGCTATGGCGTGATGGGCAAGCGGTTGTTCAATCTCTCCCGCGGCCAGGACGAGCGCGAGGTGCATCTCAACGATCCGGCGAAAAGCGTTTCGGCCGAGACCACCTTCTTCGACGACATTTCCGGCTACGACGCACTGGTCGCGCATCTGCGCCACCTCAGCGAGAAGGTCGCCGCACGCCTGCGCAAATCCGGCATTGCCGGCCATACGGTCGTGCTCAAGCTGAAAACCGCCGACTTCAAGAGCCGAACGCGCAACCGCAAGCTCGAAGATCCGACCATGCTCGCCGACAAAATTTTCCGCACCGGCATGGAGCTTTTGCGCAAGGAGACCGATGGCACAAAATACCGCCTGATCGGCATCGGCGTCAGCGACCTTGCCGATCCCGGCCGCGCCGACCCGCCGGACCTCGTCGACCCCGCCGCCACACGCCGCGCGGCGGCAGAGGCCGCGATGAACACGCTGCGCGACAAATTCGGCAAGGCAAGCGTCGAGACCGGCTATACTTTTGGTAAAGGCCGGTCCTGAGCGCTTTCGTTACTCGAACAGGAAATCCGCCGCCGTAAACTTCGACACCGTGATGTTGTCGACGATGATCTTGCCATGGCTGAAGGTGATGAGCACGTCGTCACCCGACTGGGTGATCTTCAGGTCGGAGAGGGAGTCGATCTTGCTGAAGTTGCGGAAATGGATCTTGTCCTCACCGTCCGTGAAAGCATTCACCGTGTCCGTGCCGAGATTCCTGTCGCTACGATCACGGAAGACGAAGAAATCCTTGGTGCCCTTCGTACCGTAGAGCGTATCGTTGCCAACCTGCCCCTCCAGCCGGTCCTGTACGCCGCCGCCGCCCCTGATGACGTCATTGCCATCGCCGCCACGCAGATTGTTGTTCTTCGTGTTGCCGATAATGGTGTCGTGGGACCTGCCACCGGAAACCTCCTCAATGTTCTTGAGTGTGTCCCGGTCGCCGAAACCATCGATCGCGTAGCCTTTCACCAGATCGACAAGCACCTTGCCTTTACCGCCCTGGTCGTAATCGCGCTGATACATGACACCGTCAAAATCGCCGCCGCCGCCATCGATGATATCGTTGCCCGCCAAGCCGGCGAATTCGTTGTCTCCATTCGATCCGACAAACTTGTCCACGTAGTTCGTGCCGTAAATACCCTCAACGTTCTTGAGCGTGTCCGTGAAGCCGAACGCATCGACCACCTTGCCGGTGACCATGTTCACCGAAATGCCCTTGCTCGGCAGCCAACCGTGTTGGCGAGCACCCTCCGAATAATCGACCTCGTCCCAGTCAGCGCCACCGTCGTAGGTATCGGCTCCCATGAAATCCTTGATATAGTCGTCTCCAGCGCCAGCCGTGACTTTGTCGTTGCCCGCACCGGTCTCGATATCATCGCCCTTGGCAGTGCCCGTTATGGTGTCGTTGCCGGCAAGCAGGAGCCCCTTCGCCTCGTAGAGATTATCGGCGCGGAAGGCATAGCCCCTGATCGCAAGGCCGACGACCTTGTAGATTTCCTGGCCCAGTTCGTTGCGTGCGCTGACGCCGCTGATCGTGCCGCCGGTGATCAGGCCATCGGCGATCGTCAGGCCGGTGCCGGTCAACACCAGTTTCTTGGTCCAGCCGGCCTCTGTATCCGAGAAGGTGAAAGTAACGGTTTTCTTGTCGCTGCTGACGGCAAGATTATAATCATGCCATTCGGACAGGACGTCCCAAAAATATTCCGTCGCAAACTTTGTATAGGTTACAGTGGCCATTTATTTTCCCCCTAAGATCGCTCTCACGCCAGCGCCTTCCACGCCAGAAGCGCAGAACCGATCAATGCAATGATGGCAGGCATGAGAATACTGGAAACAACGCTCCCAAATACCATAGAAAAGCGCAACCTCGACTTCGTTAACAATACCCTACTAAAGTAAATATCGCTCAGCAAGAGTTTCGGCACGTTTTATTCGAATGCGAAAGAAAACACGGTGCTGCGCGACAGGAGAATGCACGGTCACTCTATGCGGCAGGTCGAAGACTATTCGCATGTCACCTCTCGCCCGCGTGATGCCGAAGAACTGATGCGCCGGCCACGCAAATCAGAAGTCACGAAAATGTGAGGCCGGTTTGCTCTGAAAATGGCGCGTATCGGCCGAATAAGCGGCGCCAGCCCCACGTTTTCCCCAGCATTGGCATGGCTAACAAACCCCGGCTGCCGGAAGCATAAATCTTCCTTAAACCGGATGCCTTACGCTTCCCGGCGGTTTGTATTGCGTACGGATGGGTCACATGAAGTTTCGTATCGCCGCTGGCATGAGCATTCTAGGTCTAGTGCTGAGCTGCGGAACCGCGCTCGGCGGCACGCTCGAAGGTCCGCTCCAGATCATCGTATCGAAGGACCTGCAGGAGTTGAAAATCTATGACGGCGGGGTGGTGATCGCCACGTCGCGCGTTTCCACCGGCAAGGCCGGCCATTCGACGCCGACCGGCATCTTCTCCATCATCGAGAAGAAGCGTACGCACTTTTCCAACCTCTATGACAGCGCACCGATGCCCTTCATGCAGCGGCTGACATGGTCGGGTATCGCGTTGCACGCCTCCAACAGCGTGCCGTCCTACCCAGCCTCGCATGGCTGCGTGCGCCTGCCGAACGATTTTGCCAAGACGCTGTTCAGCACCACACGCCGCGGCGGTCACGTTCTGATCACCGACCGCGAGATCGTACCGCAGCGCATCCTGCACGCGGCGCTGTTCAAGCCTGTCGTCGTCCTGCCGGATACACCGCTGCTCTCGGAGGCGGGCTTGCGCCCCAGCCTGATCGAAGCCGGCGACAAGAGCGTCGAAGTTGCGATGACCGATCCGAAGCCGGAGGTCATCACCCCCGTCATCGAACGGACGGAGCGCGACCCGATCCGCATTCTCATCACCCGCCGCGGCGAGCGCGAAATGATGATGGATCTCCAAAGCCTGCTGACGTCGCTCGGTTATGACGCCGGTGTGCCCGACGGGCTGCACGGCAAACAGACCGTGGCCGCCATTCGTGCCTTCCAGCTTACGGAAGGCCTCACGGACGATGGCACCGTCACACCGGAACTCATCGCCGCCGTCTATGCCAAGGCCGGCAAGGGCACGCCGCCGAACGGCCAGATCCTCGTGCGCCAGAAATTCAAACCCCTGCTGGAAGCGCCGATCACCATCCGCAATCCCGAAATCGCGCTCGGCACGCATTTCCTCATCGCCCGCGCGGTCGATGCCGACAAGGGCACGGCGGAATGGTACGGCGTGAGCATGGACAACCAGCTCCCGAAGGCAACCCTGAAACGCCTCGGCATTGCGACGGAAGCGGATGCATCCGCACCGGACGCGCTCGCCAGGACACTCGACCGTCTCGATATCCCGGACGACACGCGCATGCGCATTTCCGGTCTGATGGGCGAAGGCGTCTCCCTCTCCATCTCCGACATCGACACTGGCGGAGAGACCGGTAACGGTACGGACTTCATCACCGTGACCCGGAAGGTGCAGAAGGCGGAGGCCTCGGCTGTTCAAAGCGGCAGGAAGACGAAGAAAAAGAAGCAATCGTCAATCACGGTCGTGAACTGACGCGGGCAGTGAGACCGGCTTTGGCGCGGTCTCACGCCTGAAGTGGTGTCGTGCGCAAGGTTTGAGGGAGGTATCATGTTCGGCAAGGTGTTCGGCAGGCGTGCAACCGCGCCCCAGCCGTCGCGAATCGTTCCGGTTTCCAGCGAACGTGCAGCGGATGCCGGTGAGCTCGTTGCGGCCGTGGTGGATTTCGTCAATCACCTCTTCACCCAAGGCTTCTATCGCCCTGAAGAGCTGCCACCTCATCTTGTCGATCTCTATCATGCAGATTTCTACGTCGCGCAGGTTTGCAACGGCGGGCATAGCCAATTCGTTCATAACTGCGGGGCACGGGTGCAAGCCATTTCCGCAAATGCCGAAGCGGGTCTGATGGCGATGGGTGCACATTCGCAGGCCGCCCTGGTGCACGAACTCGCCCTGTGGGTTGCCGCCAATCCGGAGAGCGCATCCGCTCAGACCGGCTTTACGGGTGGACGGGACCCTGCGCTTGACCGGTTGGATGCACGCTTCCGGACGGCCGATGAGAACGACCCCGCAACAGATCTCGCCGCAGCCTGGGTGAGGACATGGCCGGATATTCGCATCCTTGAGCACGTTGATTTCAACGCGGCTTGGGATCAAAGCGCCCTGTCGAACCCCAAACGATCCTCCCGCCTGTCAAAGGCGCGTGTCGAGACATTCCGGCAATCTCTTTCCGATCGCCCCCATCTCGCCCTAGGCTTGGCCGCTGACGATGCAGATGAAACGCTGCTCGACGACGGGAACGTGCAGACGATCGCACTTGACGGGCGTTATCAGGATGCCCGGATCATCCAGACAAGTTTCGGGCTGCGCGGCGCGGTTTACAACGGTGGCGACGTTCGCCTGTACGAGCTTCGATTTGAAGGCGGGGATGTCAACGTGACGGCGACCGTGCTTATCGGGTCGGCGAGAAAAGTCGACATAGACCGCTTCGTCGCCTTCATTGCAGGGGAGCCCGTTGCAGCAGCGGCCGATCTCCTGCTCAGCCGCGCCCGCCCCTTGGCAATCCACTGCACAATCCAGCCCTGCGGCGGCTACGACGGCATTCCCCATCCGGCCTTCCGAGTGACCGCAGGCGATGAAATCCTGATACTGGCGAAAGCGAAAACCGGGTACATCCTGGCGGGACAGAAGCCGGGAGAAATCTACGGACCCGTTCCCTACGCGCAGATCGCGGCGCACGAACAAGAGTTGCGCGACACCTGAAGCGCGCCTTGGGAAATCCTGCTTCCCCCCTGGCGGCCTAGGGCATGTCCAGCCGAAGCGACATCGCTTCGGCGTCGGATTATGCGGCAAAACAAGAATCTAGACCAGCTCCACATCCAGCACGCCGGGTGTCGAGCGCATGGCGGCGGCGATTTCGGCGGAAATGCGGAAGCGGTCGTTCAACTCCACTTCGATTTCGCGCTGGCCATTCTCCTTGATGACGATGAAGGAAACGAGGCCGTCGCCCTTGGTGTTCAGGTGGGCGGCGATAGAGCGCAGCGGGCCGGAATCGCGAACGTAGACACGCAGGGCCTTCTGCGTCTGGAGCGATTCCTCCTCCAGAGAACGCAGCGTCTGGATGCGCAGGCCGATGCCTTCCGGGCGCTCTTCCGCCTGCACGGTCATGACCAGCGATTTGCCGGCCTCCAGCAGGTCCCGGTACTGATTGAGCATCTCGGAAAACAGCACCGCCTCGAACTGGCCGGATGAATCCGAAAAGGCGACGATGCCCATCTTGTTGCCGGTGCGCGTCTTGCGCTCCTGCTTCGATGTCACCGTGCCGGCAAGGCGGCCGGCCGTCGCCCCGCGCTTCACCGCCACGGCAAAGTCGGCAAAGGTCTGCACCCGCATCTTCGAGAGGATGGGCGCGTAGGTGTCGAGCGGGTGGGCGGACAGGAAGAAGCCGAGCACCTGGAATTCGCGGTGCAGTTTTTCGGAGGCCAGCCAGGGCGTATAGGACGGCAGCGTGATGACCTCCGGCCCCGTGGCAGCACCCATGCCGAAAATGTCGCCCTGCCCGCTCGTCTTGTTCTCTTGGGCGCGCTGGGCAGCACCCAGCAACCGGTCAAGGCCGGCGATCATGGCGGCGCGGTCATGCCCGAAGCAATCGAAGGCGCCGGCAATGATCAGGCTTTCGAAAACGCGGCGGTTGACGAATTTCGGATCGATGCGCGTGCAGAAATCCTCAAGGCTCTTGAACGGCGTGTCGCCGCGGATCTGGACGATGTGCTGCACCGCCGCTTCGCCCACACCCTTGATGGCGGCGAGCGCATAATAGATGCGGTTCTCGCCGGTCTCGAAATGCGCGAAAGACGTCTGCACGGAGGGCGGGATGACCGCGATGCCGAGACGGCCGGCGTCCTGTCGGAAGTCGTTCAGCTTGTCCGTGTTGGACATATCGTAGGTCATCGACGCGGCGAGGAACTCGACCGGGTAATGCGCCTTCAGATAGGCCGTCTGGTAGGAAACGATGGCGTAGGCGGCGGCGTGCGACTTGTTGAAGCCGTAATTGGCGAACTTGGCGAGCAGGTCGAAGATCAGGTCGGACTGCGGCTTGGACACGCCATTCTTGACGGCACCATCGACGAAGCGGGCGCGCTGCTTGTCCATCTCCTCCTTGATCTTCTTGCCCATGGCGCGGCGCAGCAGGTCGGCCTCGCCGAGCGAGTAGCCCGACAGGACCTGGGCGATCTGCATCACCTGCTCCTGGTAGACGATAACGCCCTGCGTTTCCTTGAGCAGATGGTCGATCGTCGGGTGGATCGACTCGATCTCCTCCTCGCCATGCTTGCGGGCATTGTAGACGGGGATGTTTTCCATCGGGCCCGGGCGGTAGAGTGCCACGAGGGCGATGATGTCCTCGATGCAGTCGGGCCGCATGCCGATCAGCGCCTTGCGCATGCCGGCACTTTCCACCTGGAACACGCCGACCGTCTCGCCGCGCGACAGCATCTCGTAAGTCAGCTGATCGTCAAGCGGCAGGCTTTCGAGATTCACCTCGATGTCGCGCTTGCGGATGAAATCCACGGCGGTCTTCAAGACTGTCAGTGTCTTCAGGCCGAGGAAGTCGAATTTTACGAGCCCCGCCTGCTCCACCCATTTCATGTTGAACTGGGTGACCGGCATGTCGGAACGCGGATCGCGGTACATCGGCACGAGCTGCGACAGCGGCCGGTCGCCGATCACGATGCCGGCGGCGTGGGTCGAGGCGTGGCGGTAGAGGCCTTCGATCTTCTGGGCGATGTCGAGCAGGCGCGCGACGACCGGCTCCTTGTCCGCCTCCTCCTGCAGCTTCGGCTCCTCCTCGATTGCCTTGGAGAGCGGCGTCGGGTTGGCCGGGTTGTTCGGCACGAGCTTGCAGATCTTGTCGACCTGGCCATAGGGCATTTCCAGCACGCGGCCGACGTCGCGCAGTGCCGCGCGCGCCTGCAGCGAACCGAAGGTGATAATCTGCGCCACCTGCTCGCGGCCGTATTTCTGCTGCACGTAGCGGATCACCTCTTCGCGGCGATCCTGGCAGAAGTCGATGTCGAAGTCGGGCATCGAGACGCGTTCCGGGTTGAGGAAGCGTTCGAAGAGCAGCGAGAAGCGCAGCGGATCGACGTCGGTGATGGTCAGCGCATAGGCGACGAGCGAGCCCGCGCCCGAACCGCGGCCGGGGCCGACGGGAATGTTCTGCTGCTTGGCCCATTTGATGAAGTCGGCAACGATCAGGAAGTAGCCGGGAAACTTCATGCGCTCGATGACGCCCAGCTCGAAGTCCAGCCGCTCCCGATAATCCTGCTCGCTATAGCCGGGTGTCAGGCCGAGCAGTGCCATACGGCTCTCGAGACCTTCCACGGACTGGCGGCGAAGTTCTGCCGATTCGGCACGGTCCGCCTCGTCCGGATCATCCGTCGCCCCGGTGAAGCGCGGCAGGATGGGGTTGCGTGTCTTCAGCACGAAGGAGCAGCGCTTCGCGATCTCGACCGTGTTTTCCAAGGCCTCGGGCAGGTCGGCAAAGAGCTTTGCCATGTCCTTGCGGCTCTTGAGGTAGTGGTCGGGCGTCAGGCGGAAGCGGTTGTCGTCCGAGACCATCGCGTTGTGCGCCACCGCCATCAGCGCATCGTGGGCGTCGTAATCGTCCGGTGCCGGGAAGAAGGGTTCGTTGGTCGCGACCAGCGGCACATCCTCCGCATAGGCCAGTTCGACTATGCGCCGTTCATGCTGCTTGTCGTAACGCCCGTGGCGTTGCAGTTCGATATAAAGCCGGTCGCCGAACACCCGCTTCAGCGCATCCAGCCGCGCCCGCGCCACGGGAGGCTGCCCGGACAGGAAGGCCATATCGATCGGACCGCCGCGCGCGCCGGTGAGCGCAATCAGCCCCTCGGCGCCTTCCTCTTCCAGCCAGCTATAGGCGATGCGGACCGCCTGACTGCCCTCGCCGCCGAGATAGGCACGGCTGACAATGTCGACGAGGCGGACATAACCCGCGTCGGTTGCGGCAAGGAGAACGATCGACGGCAGCTTTTGAAGTTGCGCCTGCCCTCCGCGGCGCTCGCCTTCGCCCTCGTCTTCCATGTCGATCGACAGCTGGCAGCCGATCAGCGGCTGGATGCCGTCGCCGATCGCCTTCTGCGAAAATTCCAGCGCTGCGAACAGGTTGTTCGTATCGGTAATGGCGATGGCCGGCTGCTGGTCCGACGTTGCCTTGCCGATGATCTTCTTGATCGGCAAGGCGCCTTCCAGCAGCGAAAAGGCGGAATGCACGCGCAGATGCACAAATTGCGGTGTCTGCGCGGTTGTTCCGCTCTCCGTCTTTGGGGCTTCACTCGCCATCGGCATCTTCCTTCATATCTAGGAAAGAAGCTTAAGCGGATTCGCACCCGTCTCGTCCAGACGGTTCTTTGCATTGCACCCGGTTTCCACGTCGCGTGGCCCGGTATTCAGACGACGAACCCGGAAATATCAAATTCCGAAGAGGATGACGGAGAAGCTGGCGACGAACATGGCCATGGAGGCGAATGCAGCAAGGTCACGAAAGAAATCGGTCATTGTGGCTCCTTTTCCTTTTATGTTTCCAGTTTGTTCTATTCTTGTTCTCATGTCAACAGCTTTTCACAGGCCCACTGGACCGGCGTTCGCCAGCGCAATAAGGTCGCCTCGACCAATGGAGGAATAAAGATGAAGTTGTTGATTGCCGCCCTCATGCTATCGGCTGCCCTGCCCGCTCTTTCGGCTGCCGCAGATTTTCCGGCGGACCGCATCATCGCCATGGCGAGCGGCGACTGGAACAAGGACGGTACGCCGGATCTCGCCGTGGTGGCGACGCCGGGCGACGACAGCGGCGATGACAACGGGCTCTATGTCTACGTCGCCAAGCCGGAAGAGAACCGGCTGACGCTGGCACTATCCCTGCCGAACACGGTCTGGGGCAATCTGACGATGTATGGCCAGGAGCCGGAGCTGGCCGCCCTTGGCAACGGATCGTTCACGCTGACGACGAAGAACGATTCGATCGGCCGGGAGCGCTGGCGCGAGACGCTCACCATCGCCTATCGCAATTTCGACTTCATCGTCGCCGGCTACACGTATTCAGCCTACGACACCATTGCAGAGGACGGTGGAGAAAACCGCACGAACGACTGCGACCTCAACGTGCTGACGGGCAAGGGCAAGCGAAATGGCCAGGCCGTCGCGGACAAGGCGCAATTCGTCCTGCTCAAGGATTGGAGCAACAGCATACCGCGGTCGGTTTGCGGATTGGACAACTAACGCCGGCAATGCATGACACGCAGGACGGCCAAAATATCAGGCCGTCCGTTCAGGCGAGCTCGCGCACGAGCCCGTCCTCGATCGTCACGCGGCGATCCATCAGGCTGGCGAGCTGGTGGTTATGGGTGGCGATGAGGGCCGCCAGGCCGGACTGGCGCGCCAGCGCTTCGAGCGCCTCGAAGACGTAGCCGGCGGTTTCCGGATCAAGATTTCCCGTCGGCTCGTCGGCAAGCAGCAGCAGGGGCGCATTGGCGACGGCGCGGGCGATCGCCACGCGCTGCTGTTCGCCGCCGGACAGCTCCGACGGGCGGTGATCGGCACGGTGGCCGATACGCATGTAGTCGAGCAGCTGGGCGGCGCGTTCCCGCGCCTCTACCTTTGTGAGGCCGCCGATCAGCTGCGGCATCATGATGTTTTCCAGCGCGGTGAATTCCGGCAGCAGGTGATGGAACTGGTAGACGAAGCCGATCTCGTTGCGACGGATCGTCGTGCGCTGGTCGTCGGACAGCGTGGCACAGGAATGACCGTTGACGAAGACCTCGCCGGCATCCGGTTTTTCAAGCAGGCCGGCAATGTGCAGCAGGGTCGACTTGCCGGTGCCGGACGGTGCGACGAGCGCGACCGTCTCGCCGCTCCTCAGCGCAAAATCCGCGCCCCTGAGGATCGACAGCAGGGTTTCGCCCTGGCCGTAGTGCCGTTCGATGCCCTTGAGTTCCAAAGCGAGGCGCGCATTCATGGCGTTCTTGTTCCTATTCGTACCGCAGGGCCTGGACCGGATCGAGCTTGGAGGCACGCCAGGCGGGGAAGATCGTCGCGAGGAACGAGAGCACCAGCGCCATCAGGATGACCGAAACCGTCTCGCCGGCGTTCATGTCGGCCGGAAGCTGGCTCAGGAAATAGAGTTCAGGATTGAACAACGTCGTACCGGAAATCCAGGAGAAGAACTGGCGGATCGATTCGACGTTGAGGCAGACGATGACACCGAGCAGAACGCCGGCAAACGTGCCCACCGTGCCGATCGCCGCGCCGGTCATGAAGAAGATGCGCATGACCGCGCCGGACGTGGCGCCCATGGTGCGCAGGATCGCGATGTCGCTGCCCTTGTCCTTCACCAGCATGATAAGGCCGGAAATGATGTTGAGCGCGGCGACGAGCACGATCAGCGTCAGGATCATGAACATCACGTTGCGCTCGACCTGCAGGGCCGAGAAGAAAGTCTGGTTGCGCTGGCGCCAGTCGGTGATGAAGATCTGCCGTTCGGCCGCCGCCTCGATCGGCTGGCGCAGATCGTCGATGGCATCCGGATTTGAAACGAACAGCTCGATCGACTGCACGACGCCTTCGGAGTTGAAATAGAGCTGCGCTTCTTCCAAGGGCATGTAGATGATCGACGAGTCGTATTCCGACATGCCGATCTCGAAAATCGCGGAGACCGTGTAGGTTTTCACGCGCGGATTGACGCCAAGCGGCGTGACATCCCCTTCGGGAGCAACCAGCGTGATCTGGCCGCCGGCGCTGAGGCCGAGCTGTTCGGCCATGCGCGAGCCGATCGCCACGCCGCCGCCGGCGGCAAAGCCGACGAGGTCACCTTCCTTGAAATGATCCGAAACGGCCTTCATCTTGGCGAGGTCGTCAGCGCGGATGCCGCGCACCAGCGCGCCCGTGCCGCCGCCCGCCGTGCCCTGCGCCAGCGTCTGGCCCTCGACAAGCGGGATCGCCATGGTGACGCCCGGAACGGCGGAAAGACGCTCTGCCAGCTTGGCGAAATCGTTCAGCGGCGTATCGATCGGCTGGACGATCATGTGGCCGTTGATGCCGAGGATGCGCGAGATCAGCTCCGTGCGAAAGCCGTTCATGACGGCCATGACGATGATGAGCGTCGCGACCCCCAGCATGATGCCGATGAAGGAAAAGCCGGCGATGACCGAGATGAAGGCTTCCTTGCGCCGGGAGCGCAGGTAGCGCCAGGCGACCATCCGCTCGAAAGCGGAGAAGGGGCGGTTCTTCTTGTAGGCCTGAGCCTCGGTTGTCCCGCTCGCTGCGTCAGCCATGGTCCCCTCCCGTTGCCCCGGCGCGGCGCATCAATTGCCGGACGTCAGGCGGTTGATCGCCGCCTCGATGGTCAGCGTCTCGCGTTCGCCGGTCTTGCGGTCCTTGATCTCGACTTCGCCCGTGGCAACGCCGCGCGGGCCGGCAATGACCTGCACGGGTGCGCCGATCAGGTCGGCTGTCGCAAACTTGGCGCCGGCGCGCTCGTCCTTGTCGTCATAGAGCGTGTCGATGCCGGCATTCGAGAGCGCGCCGTAGATCGTCTCGCAGGCGGCGTCGCAGGCCGCATCGCCCGACTTCATGTTGATGACGATCGCCTCGAAGGGCGCCACGGCCTTCGGCCAGATGATGCCGTTCTCGTCATGCGAGGCTTCGATGATCGCGGGCACGAGGCGCGTCGGGCCTATGCCGTAGGAGCCCATATGCACGGCATGTTCCTTGCCGTCGGGACCCTGGACCTTGGCGCCCATGACGTCGGAATACTTCGTGCCGAAATAGAAGATGTGGCCGACTTCGATGCCGCGGGCCGACAGGCGTTCGCCTTCCGCGATTGCATCGAAAGCGGGCGCGTCATGCATTTCGGAGGTCGCCGCGTAGCGCGAGGTCCACTTTTCGAAGATGGCGCGCAGACCGGCGACATCCTCGAAATTGGTGTCGAGGCCGGGAACGTCGAAGTTCAGAAAATCCTTGTGGCAGAAGACTTCCGACTCGCCGGTGTCGGCAAGGATGATGAACTCGTGGCTGAGATTGCCGCCGATCGGGCCGGTATCGGCACGCATCGGAATGGCGCGCAGACCCATGCGCGAGAAGGTGCGCAGATAGGCCGCGAACATACGGTTATAGGCATGCTCGGCGCCTTCACGCGTCAGGTCGAAGGAATAGGCGTCCTTCATCAGGAATTCGCGCGAGCGCATGGTGCCGAAACGCGGGCGCATCTCGTCGCGGAATTTCAGCTGGATATGGTAGAGGTTGAGCGGCAGGTCCTTGTAGGACTTCACGTACGAACGGAAGACGTCCGTGATCATTTCCTCGTTGGTGGGACCATAGAGCATCGGGCGCTCCTGGCGGTCCTTGATGCGCAGCATCTCCTTGCCGTAGGCGTCGTAGCGACCGCTCTCCTGCCAAAGTTCGGCGGATTGCAGCGTCGGCATCAAAAGCTCGACGGCGCCGGCGCGGTTCTGCTCCTCGCGGATGATGGCGTTCACCTTGTCCAGCACGCGCTTGCCCAGCGGCAGCCAGGTATAGATGCCCTGGGACTGTTGCTTGACCATGCCGGCACGCAGCATGAGCCGGTGCGAGACGATCTCGGCCTCTTTGGGGTTTTCCTTGAGGATGGGCAGGAAGAAGCGTGAAAGGCGCATATCGGTTTCCAGCGGGACTGATCCGCCCTATTCGGGGAATCGGGCAAAATGACGTTGATTTTCACGCGTTCATAACCGCTTCGCCGCAGGAAGGGAACCCGGCAGGCCAAGCAGGCATGCAAGGCCGAAGCACGACGCACAGGCGCAGTGCCGTTCCGAGAAATGTGGCGGAAAAATGGGGGCGTCAATAACAGAAATTGCGCATAGGTTGTCAACGGAAAAATTTTATTCCACTGTAGCAAAAATGCAAAAAAAGCGGATGACAACGCCTAAGCTTTGGGCTAGTTTCAGGTCACAAAACAGGCAGGAAGTACAAATTCCTGCCATTTCGCGGTCAAGTCTTGGGAGGATCAGATCTTAGGCGCGCGTAGACGCTGCCACCGCACAACGGATAGAGATCACGCGATACCTGTAAAACAAGGCTTTTAGCCTTGTTTTTTTTTGCCTTTTTCCCATTAGACTTTCGCTTTATCAATTTCTCGCCTGGGGTCCATGCGTCAAAGACGCACACCGTCGCGCGCTGCGACACTCCGCCTCACGCATGGTGAGAAAATCCGGACCGGTTTGCATGACTCAAGGGCAGGCACGGGCTGCAAGCGGGCTTTTTCCGGCGCAATCTGACGATCGCCAAACGGAAGACTATTCTCCCCGACCCCGAAGACGGGGAATGGCTTGCTTTCGCCAGGTGAACGGCCGTTAACCTTTGCGGCGACCGCTTATTTGAAATTCGGCATGAATTGCGGGATGGAATCGATGCCATAGCCGAGGCGCACCGACACGACATACCAACAGCCATAGATGATGGCGGAGATCAGCGTCGTGATGAGCATCACCCGCCCGCCACGGAATCGCGCAGGCGCGCTTTCCACCGTGCCAGGCACAATCTCTTGCGCCTCGCCCTGGGTCTTCATTCCGAAGGGCAGGACGGCAAAAAGCGTCAACCACCAGACGATGAAGTAGACGGCGAAAAAGGAAAACCACTGCATGGACGAGCCCTCGTGCGACAGGCGGTCTTGTACGCCGGTCGCGGGTGAAGTTCAAATGGCCAAAGGGCGGCGTGCTGTCACACCTCTTCGAGTTCGACCAACGTGCCGAAAAAATCCTTGGGGTGGAGAAAGAGCACCGGCTTGCCATGCGCGCCCGTCTTCGGATTGCCGTCGCCAAGCACACGGGCGCCGCTGGCCACCAGCCGGTCGCGGGCAGCGAGAATGTCATCCACCTCGTAGCAAATATGGTGCATGCCGCCTGCGGGCGCTTTTTCGAGAAAGGCGGCAATCGGCGAGGCGTCGCCGAGCGGCGCCAGCAATTCTACCTTGGTGTTCGGCAGTTCGACGAACACCACCGTCACACCATGCTCCGGCAGGGCCTGCGGTTCGGAAACCCTGGCGCCCAGTGTGTCACGATAGGTCGCGGTGGCGGCAGCAAGATCCGGCACGGCGATGGCGATGTGGTTGACCTTACCGAGCATGGCTGTCTCCTCTTATGGGGCTAGGCGTTGGAACAGGCCCCCTCATCCGCCTGCCGGCACCTTCTCCCCGCTGGGGAGAAGGGAGAAAACGAGACGTCTGCAATCTCCCCTTCTCCCCTGAGGGAGACGGTGGCCCGAAGGGCCGAATGAGGGGGAATTCGCATCCCCGGCATCATCCAGCCGCAAAATCGGGAATCAGACTTTCGTCAGGAAGACCGTCACGACGGGCTTCTTGCCCCAGATCTCGTTTGCCGTGGAGCGGACGGCGCGACGCACGGCCTCGCGCACCATTTCCAGGTCCTTGCGGCGGGCGCGCGGAATGCTTTCGACGGCGCCGAGCACGGCGTCATAGAGCGTGTCGCCCATATCCTCGCCCTCGTCATCGAACTGCGGCAGGCCGAAGGGCTCGACTTCGGGATCACCCATGAAGTCGAAGCGGCTGTCGAGCAGGATGCTGACGGCGACGTGGCCGACGAAAGCGAGCTTCCGGCGATCGCCGATGCCCATTTCCTCATAGTCGCCGATCAGGCTGCCATCCTTGAAGATGCGGCCGAACGGCGCGTGGTCGACGACCTCGGGCTCGCCCGGTGCAAGCTTGAGCACATCGCCGTTGCGCACACGCGGGACCTTGGCAATGCCGGACTGTTCGGCAAGCTCGGCATGCGCCGTCAGGTGCACCGCCTCGCCATGCACCGGCACGACCATCTTGGGGCGCGTCCATGTGTACATCTGCTGCAGTTCCGTCCGGCGCGGATGGCCGGACACGTGCACCAGTGCCTCGCTATCGGTAATCACGTTGATGCCCTGTTCGACCAGGCCATTCTTGATGTCGTTGATCGCCTTCTCGTTGCCCGGAATAGCGCGCGAGGAAAAGATGATCGTGTCGCCATCCGTGAAGGCGACGTTGCGCATCTCGTCGCGGGCGATCTTGGCGAGCGCTGCACGCGGTTCGCCCTGGCTGCCCGTCAGGATGACGACGACCTTGTCGCGCGGAATGTAGCCAAACTCGTCTTCCGCGATGAACGGCTTCAGCCCTTCCATCAGGCCGATATCGCGCGCAACCTCGGTCACGCGCTTCATGGAACTGCCGAGCAGCAGCACCTCGCGCCCGGCGGCTTCGGCAGCCTGCGCGATCGAACGGATACGGCCGACATTCGAGGAGAAGGTGGTGATGCCCACCCTGCCCTCGGACGACTCGATGATCTTGGTGAGGCTCTCCGAGACTTCGCGCTCCGACGGCGAAACGCCGTCGCGAAGCGCGTTCGTGCTGTCGCAGATCAGCGCCAGCACACCCTCGTCGCCAAGCTTGCGGAAGCGGGCCTCGTCGGTCAGCGGCCCAAGCGACGGGTCGAGGTCGATCTTCCAGTCACCCGTATGGATGACAGTGCCGAGCGGCGTCTTGATCGCCAGCGACATCGGCTCGGGAATGGAGTGGTTGACGCCGATCGCCTCGATTTCGAACGGGCCGACATTGATGCGGTCGCCCTGCTTGAAGATGGTGACCGGGATTTCGGTGCGGCTGCGCTCGTAGTTGCGCTTGGCTTCCAGCATGCCCGCCGTGAAGGGCGAGGCATAGACCGGGACGTTGAGGCCCGGCCAGAGATCGTTCAGCGCGCCATAATGGTCTTCATGCGCATGGGTGATGATGATGCCCTTGAGCTTCTCACGTTCCTTCGCGAGGAAGCGGATATCGGGCAGCACCAGGTCGACGCCCGGCAGGTCCGGCCCGGGAAAGGTGACGCCGCAATCGACCATGATCCACTGACGGTTCGCCTTCGGGCCATAGCCGTAGAGCGCCAGGTTCATGCCGATTTCGCCGACGCCGCCAAGCGGCAGGAATACCAGTTCGTCTTCTTTTGCCATCGGGTTCAGAAAGTCCTATCCAAAAAACACGTCGCCGGCCGCGATCAGTCGCGTGCCGCCATCATCCGTCTCCAGTTTCAGGAGACCTGTATCATCAATTCCAGAAAAGCGCCCGGAAATAGAACGGTCGGGAAGATTGACCGTTATGTTTTCGCCGATGCCGCCAGCCACCTGTTTCCAGCGTTCCATGATGGCCGAAATCCCGTGTCCGCTGTCCCACAGCGACAGCGTTTCGGCCATCGACTGGAAGAGATGGGCGAACAATTCATCCGGGGACGCGAAGGCGCCGAAATCACGCAGCGTCGCCACGGGGTAGAGCCCGGCATCCGGCGCCACCGACACGTTGATACCGATACCGATCACCAGCCCATGCCGGCCATCCGGCAACGTTTCGCCTTCGATCAGGATGCCGCAGACCTTGCGGCGGTCGACGAGAATATCGTTCGGCCACTTGATCACCACATCGGGGGCATCGAGCGGCATGATGCGGCTCACCGCCCCCTGCACGGCCACGGCAACCGCCAACGGCAAGGAACCCAACCGCTCCAGGGGCGCGGCGTCTATCAGCAGCAGAGAGGCATAGAGATTGCCGGGCTCGGAAAACCATGCCCGGCCGCGCCGGCCGCGGCCGCCCGTCTGCCGTTGCGCGGTAATCCAGAGACCGGAAAGCGCGCCCTTTCGGGCGCGCTCCAGGCATTCCGTATTGGTCGAGCCCACATCGCCGAGCGCCTCATGGCAAAAGTCATCGAGTGACATCCGCCGAGGAGTGCCAGACCCGCTCAAAAGAAGGTCCGTGCCGCGGTTTCAGCGGCGGCGCCGATCGGGCCACCGATCAGCACATAGCCGAGGACGAACAGGCCGGAGAGGCCGAAGACCAGTTTCAATTCGCCGGCCGTGCGGGCGAATTCGCCGGTCGCCTCGTCGAACCACATCACCTTGATGATGCGCAGATAGTAGTAGGCGCCGACGACCGAGGCGAGCACGCCGATGATGGCAAGCGCATAGAGATGCGCTTCAATCGCCGCCATGAACACGAAGTACTTGGCGAAGAAGCCTGCCATCGGCGGGATGCCGGCGAGCGAAAACATCAGGATCGTCAGCACGGTCGCCATGAACGGATTGGTCGAGGACAGACCGGCAAGATCGTCGATGTTCTCGACATTGCCGCCTTCCTTGCGGCGCATGGCGAGGATGCAGGCAAAGGTGCCGAGCGTCATGACCATGTAGATGAGCATGTAGAGCGCGACGCCGCGCACACCGGCCATGGAGCCGGAGGCAAGGCCGACGAGCGCATAGCCCATGTGGCCGATCGAGGAATAGGCCATCAGGCGCTTGATGTTGCGCTGGCCGATCGCCGCGAAGGAGCCGAGCAGCATGGAGGCAATCGAGATGAACACGATGACCTGCTGCCAGTCGGCAACGACGGGCTCGAAAGCCTCGATGACGATACGCACCAGCATGGCCATGGCGGCGACCTTGGGGGCAGCGGCAAAGAACGCCGTAACCGGGGTCGGCGCGCCTTCGTAGACGTCCGGCGTCCACATGTGGAACGGCACGGCCGAGATCTTGAAGGCGAGGCCGGCAAGGATGAACACCAGGCCGAAGACGAGGCCGAGCGAGCGGCCTTCTGCCGTCAGGGCAGCTGCAATTTCCTGGAAGCCGATCTGGCCGGTGAAGCCATAAACCAGCGACATGCCGTAGAGCAGCATGCCCGAGGAAAGGGCGCCGAGCACGAAGTACTTCAGGCCGGCTTCCGTCGAGCGCAGGCTATCGCGGTTGATCGCGGCGACGACGTAGAGCGCCAGCGACTGGAGTTCCAGCGCGAGATAGAGCGACAGCAGGCTATTGGCCGAAATCATCAGCAACATGCCGAGCGTCGACAAGACGATAAGAACCGGGAACTCGAAACGGTCGAGTTGTTCCGAACGGGCATGGCCGACGGTCATCACCATGGCGGTGATGGAACCGATCAGCGCCAGCACCTTCATGAACTTGGCGAAGGCATCGGAGACGAAGGCGCCGCCATAGGCCTGGCCCTCGCCCGTAGCGAGCACCAGCCAGAGACCGGAGATGATCAGCAGCGCGACGGCAAGGCCGGTGACGGTCGTGCCCGAGCGTTCGCCGGAAAAAACACCGATCATCAGCAAGGCAAGCGCGCCGATGGCGAGAATGATCTCCGGGGTCGAGAGCTGAAGGCTGGCGAGGATTGTATCAGCAGTCATGTCTTGGGTCCCGTCGTCAGTTCGCCGTCAGCGCAACGGATTGCGCCGCCTGCAGAGCCGCGGAGTAGTTATTGAGCAGCGCGTCGACCGAGGCCGCCGTCGCATCGAATACCGGCGCCGGATAGACACCGTAGAAGATCGTGAGGATCAGGAGCGGATAGAGCAGCAGTTTTTCGCGCGCATCGAGATCGAGAAGCGACTTCAGGCTTTCCTTCTCGAGCGCACCGAAGATCACCCGGCGATAGAGCCAGAGCGCATAGGAGGCAGAGAGGATGACGCCCGTGGTAGCGAACAGCGCCACCCAGGTGTTGGCGCGGAAGATGCCGATCAGCGTCATGAATTCGCCGACGAAACCCGAAGTGCCCGGAAGGCCCACGTTTGCCATGGTGAAGATCATGAAGGCGACGGCGTACTTCGGCATGTTATTGACGAGGCCGCCATAGGCCGCGATCTCGCGGGTGTGCAGCCGGTCATAGACGACGCCGACGCAAAGGAAGAGCGCGCCGGAGACGATGCCGTGCGACAGCATCTGGAAGATGGCGCCCTGAAGACCCTGCGCATTCGCCGCGAAGATGCCCATGGTGACGTAGCCCATATGGGCGACCGACGAATAGGCGATCAGCTTCTTGATGTCGTCCTGCATCAGCGCCACCAGCGAGGTGTAGATGATGGCGATGACCGACAGCGCGAAGACGAAGGGTGCAAAGTAGTCCGAAGCGAGCGGGAACATGGCGAGCGAGAAACGGATGAAACCGTAGCCGCCGAGCTTCAGGAGGACACCGGCCAGGATGACCGAACCCGCCGTCGGCGCCTGGACGTGCGCGTCCGGAAGCCAGGTGTGGACCGGCCACATCGGCATCTTCACCGCGAAGGAGGCGAAGAAGGCGAGCCACAGCCAGGTCTGCATATGGGCCGGGAAGTTATAGGCGAGCAGTTCCGTGATGTCCGTCGTGCCGGCCTGCCAGTACATCGCCATGATGGCGAGCAGCATCAGCACCGAGCCGAGCAGCGTGTAGAGGAAGAACTTGTAGGAGGCGTAGACGCGATCCTTGCCGCCCCACACGCCGATGATGATGAACATCGGAATGAGGCCGGCTTCGAAGAACACGTAGAACAGCACGATGTCGAGCGACACGAAGACGCCGACCATGAACACTTCCAGAAGCAGGAAGGCGATCATGTATTCGCGCAGGCGCTTTTCGACCGAATGCCAGCTTGCGAGCACGCAGAACGGCATCAGGAAGGTCGACAGGATGACGAACAGCATGGAAATGCCGTCGACGCCGAGATGGTAGGAAATGCCGGTGCCCAGCCATTCGGCCTTCTCGACCATCTGGAAGCCGGGATTCGCGTTGTCGAAACCGATCCAGATGAACAGCGAGAGCACGAAGGTGAAGACCGTCGTCAGCAGCGACACGTTCAGGATGTTGCGGCGGCCATACGGGCTGTCTTCCCGCGTCAGCAGCAGAAGCGCCACGCCGACGAGCGGGAGAAAGGTGACCGCTGAAAGAATGGGCCAATCGGTCATCAGAGGGAGCTCCCGAGCATCATCCAGGTGACGAGTGCTGCAATACCCAGCAGCATCGCGAATGCGTAGTGATAGAGGTAACCGGTCTGGAGGCGCACGACACGATCCGTGACGTCCATAACGCGGGCGGCGATGCCGTTCGGGCCGAGACCGTCGATGACGGAGCCGTCACCCTTCTTCCAGAGGAACTTGCCGATCCGCATGGCGGGACGGACGAAGAGGAAGTCGTACAGCTCGTCGAAGTACCACTTGTTGAGCAGGAACTGGTAGAGGCCGCGATGCTGCTCGGCGAGGTATTTCGGCGTTTCCGGCGAGCGGATGTACATGTACCAGGCGGTGACGAAGCCCAGTGCCATGGCAGCAAACGGGCTCCACTTCACCCAGAGCGGGACGTGGTGATACTCGTTGACCAGCTCGTTTTCCGGCAGCGTGAACAGGGCGCCCTGCCAGAATTCGGCATAGTGATGCCCGAAGAAATACTCGACGAAGATCACGCCCGCCACAACCGCACCGGCGGCCAGCAGATAGAGCGGGATCAGCATGACGGCAGGCGATTCGTGCACATGGTGCATGACGTCTGCGGAGGCGCGGGGCTTACCGAAGAAGGTCATGAAGGCCAGGCGCCAGGAGTAGAAGCTCGTGAAGAGCGCCGCGATGACCAGCATCACGAAGGCGAAGCCGGCGACCGGGCTATGCGAGGCGAAGGTCGATTCGATGATCGCGTCCTTCGAGAAGAAGCCGGCGAAGCCGATGACCGTGCCCGGGATGCCGACGCCGGTCAGCGCCAGCGTGCCGATCGTCATCATCCAGAAGGTGATCGGGATGTGTTTGCGCAAGCCGCCCATGTAGCGCATGTCCTGCTCGCCATCGACGGCGTGGATGACCGAGCCGGCGCCAAGGAACAGGAGCGCCTTGAAGAAGGCGTGCGTGAAGAGGTGGAAGATCGCCGCGCCATAAGCGCCGATGCCGAGCGCGACGAACATGTAGCCGAGCTGCGAGCAGGTCGAATAGGCGATGACGCGCTTAATGTCGTTCTGCACGAGGCCGACCGTCGCCGCGAAGAAAGCGGTGATAGCACCGACGAGCGTCACGACCATGAGGGCGGTGTGCGACAGTTCGAACAGCGGCGACATACGAGCGACGAGGAAGACGCCGGCGGTGACCATGGTAGCGGCATGGATGAGGGCTGACACCGGGGTCGGGCCTTCCATGGCGTCCGGCAGCCAAGTGTGCAGCAGGAACTGTGCCGACTTGCCCATCGCGCCCATGAAGAGCAGCAGGCAGGTGGCGGTCAGCGCATGCGACTTGTCGAGCGTCATGCCGAAGAGGTTGATGACGGGCGCTGTCGCATCCGCTGCACCTTCGGCCGGCAGGTAGGTCGCGGCGGTTGCGAAGATCGTCTCCAGGTTGATCGAGCCGAACAGCACGAAGACGCTGGAAATGCCCAGGATGAAACCGAAGTCGCCGACGCGGTTGACGATGAAGGCCTTCATGGCGGCAGCGCAGGCCGACGGCTTCTTGTACCAGAAGCCGATCAGCAGATACGATGCCAGGCCCACGCCTTCCCAGCCGAAGAACATCTGGAGAAGATTGTCCGACGTCACCAGCATCAACATGGCGAAGGTGAAGAGCGAGAGATAGGCGAAGAAGCGCGGCCGATGCGGATCGTGGTGCATGTAGCCGATCGAATAGACGTGCACGAGCGTCGAGACCGAGTTCACGACGACGAGCATGACGGCCGTCAGCGTATCGACGCGGAACGCCCATTCGACATCGAAGCCGCCGGACTGGATCCAGCGCAGCACGCTGACCTTGACCATCTCCGTCTCGCCCATCGCGACGTCGAAGAAGACGATCCACGACAGGACTGCCGCCAGGATCATGAAGCCGGAAGTGACGTATTCGGACGCCTTGGCGCCGATGGCATTGCCGCCGATGCCAGCGATCAGGAAGCCGGTCAAAGGAAGGAAGACGATTGCCTTGATGATGGTATCCATGACCCGATCAGCCCTTCATCATATTGACGTCTTCGACGGCGATCGAACCGCGGTTGCGGTAGAAGACGACGAGAATTGCAAGACCGATGGCCGCTTCCGCAGCCGCAACGGTCAGAATGAACAGCGCGAAGACCTGGCCGACGATATCGTTCAGGAAGGCCGAGAACGCGACCATGTTGATGTTGACCGACAGCAGGATGAGCTCGATCGACATCAGGATGACGATGACGTTCTTCCGGTTCAGGAAGATGCCGAAGACGCCCAGGGTGAAGAGGATGGCGCTGACGGTGAGATAGTGGGAAATACCGATTTCCATGATGTTTTTCCTTGGTCCCGCGCTGCCTCAGATGCCCTGGCCGGGCTTCACCTTGACGACCTCGACAGCGGTTTCCGGCGTGCGGGCAACCTGCTGCGAGATGTTCTGGCGTTTGATATGTGGCTTGTGGCGCAGCGTCAGCACGATCGCACCGATCATCGCGACGAGCAGCACGAGGCCGGCGATCTGGAAGAAGTAGATGTAATGCGTATAGAGCACGTCGCCGAGGGCTGCCGTGTTCGTCCGCTCGGAGACCGGCGGGATCGGCATCGAAATGTTGCTAGCGATTTCCGGCGAGAAGGTCGAGCCGCCGACGACGATGACGAGTTCGGCCGCAAGGATGAGACCGATCAGCGCGCCGACCGGGGCATATTCAAGCGCGCCCGACCGTAGCTCGGCGAAATCGATGTCGAGCATCATCACGACGAAGAGGAAGAGAACCGCGACCGCGCCGACATAGACGACGAGCAGGATCATCGCCAGGAACTCGGCGCCCGTCAGCAGGAACAGGCCCGCCGAATTGAAGAAGGTGAGGATCAGGAACAACACGGAATAAACCGGGTTCCTCGACGCAATCACCATGAAGGCGGACGCCACCGCCACGAAGGCGAAGAGATAGAAGAATAGAGCCTGCAGACCCATTTTGGTGCCTTTTCGTCTTCCCCGGAGAAGGTCCCCCTCCCCCGTCGAAGCCTGACGATCCTCTCGTCAGGCACTTCAAGTTCATTTTGCCTTTCCGCCGATCAGCGGTAAGGCGAGTCGATAGCGATGTTGCGGGCAATTTCCCGCTCCCAGCGATCGCCGTTCTCGAGCAGCTTCTGCTTGTCGTAGTAAAGCTCTTCGCGCGTCTCGGTCGCGAACTCGAAGTTCGGGCCTTCGACGATGGCGTCGACCGGGCAGGCTTCCTGGCAGAAGCCGCAATAGATGCACTTCACCATGTCGATGTCGTAACGCACCGTGCGGCGCGTGCCGTCATTACGGCGCGGACCCGCCTCGATGGTGATGGCCTGAGCGGGACAGATCGCTTCGCAGAGCTTGCAGGCGATGCAGCGCTCTTCGCCGTTCGGGTAACGGCGCAGCGCGTGTTCGCCGCGGAAGCGCGGAGAAACCGGCCCCTTTTCGAAGGGATAGTTCACCGTCGCCTTCGGGCGGAAGAAGTAGCGCATCGACAGGAAGAACGCGCCGACGAATTCCTTGAGGAACAGCGAATTGACGGCTTGTGAGAGACTAGCCATTTCAAGCTCCAATGCTGCTGATGGTCAGGGTGGTCCTCATGCGGACCAGCCCGTGAGCTTCAGCACGAATGCAACGATAACGACCATGGCGAGCGAGATCGGAAGAAAAACCTTCCAGCCAAGACGCATGAGCTGGTCGTAGCGGTAGCGCGGCACGAAGGCCTTCACCATCGCGAACATGAAGAAGACGAAGGATGCCTTCAGAACGAACCAGATGATGCCCGGGACCCAGTTGAGGAACCAGACGTCGACCGGAGGCAACCAGCCGCCAAGGAAGAGGATCGTCGTCAGCGCGCACATCAGGCAGATGGCGGCATATTCGCCAAGCATGAACATCATGTACGGGGTCGAGCCGTACTCGACCATGAAGCCGGCGACGAGTTCGGATTCCGCTTCCGGAAGGTCGAAGGGCGGGCGGTTCGTTTCGGCCAGCGCCGAGATGAAGAACACCACGAACATCGGGAACAGCGCGAGCCAATGCCAATCGAGGAACGAGCCCGGCAGACCGATCATCGTGCCGACGCCGTCACGCTGCGAGTTGACGATGTCCGTCAGATTCAGCGAACCGACGCAGAGCAGAACGGTGACGATAACGAAGCCGATCGAGACTTCGTAGGAGACCATCTGCGCTGCGGAACGGAGTGCACCGAGGAACGGGTACTTCGAGTTCGAAGCCCAGCCGCCCATGATGATGCCATACACTTCAAGCGACGAGATCGCGAAGATGTAGAGGATGCCGACATTGATGTTGGCGATCACCCAGCCGTCGTTGAGCGGCACGACCGCCCAGGTAGCGAGCGCCAGCGTCACGGAGACGAGCGGCGCCAGAAGGAAAATCACCTTGTTGGCGGTTGCCGGGATCACCGGCTCTTTGAAGACGAACTTCAAGAGGTCGGCGAAGGACTGGAACAGACCCCACGGGCCGACGACGTTCGGGCCGCGACGCAGCTGCACGGCGGCCCAGATCTTGCGGTCGGCGAGAAGCACATAGGCGATGAAAACCAGCAGCGCGACCAGCAGCAGAAGCGACTGGGCCACCATGATCAGGCCAGGCCAAACGTAGGTCGAAATGAAAGCGTCCATAACGTCTTATTCCTTCGCGCTCATTCCGCCGCGGCTTTGAAATTATTGCGGGCAAGCGCCGAGCATTCGGCCATGACTGCCGAGGCGCGCGCTATTGGGTTCGTCAAATAGAAGTCTTTGATCGGAGACGCAAACCCGGAATTCGCCATCGTCCCGCCTTTTTTCGCAAGTGCGGAAAGATCGGCGATTTCACCGCGCGCAATCTCGTCGATCGCGGCGAAATGCGGGTGTGCGGCATGGAGTTTTGCACGCAGCTGCACGAGCGAATCGAACGGCAGCTTGTGTCCGAGCACGTCGGAAAGCGCACGCAGGATCGCCCAGTCTTCGCGGGCATCGCCCGGTGCGAAGCCGGCGCGGCTGCCCATCTGGACGCGGCCTTCGGTGTTGACCCACGTGCCCGACTTCTCGGTGTAGGTCGCGCCCGGCAGGATGACGTCGGCGACATGCGCCGCATTGTCGCCGTGCGAGCCGATATAGACCGTGAAGGCGGTCTTCTTGGCAAAATCCATTTCGTCAGCGCCGAGCAGGAAGAGCACGTCGGTGCCATCAAGCATGTCGGCCGCCGTCTTGCCGCCCTCACCCGGCACGAAGCCGAGGTCGAGGCCGCCGACGCGGGACGCTGCGGTGTGCAGAACGGCAAGACCGTTCCAGTCCGCCTTCACCGCACCGACTTTTTCTGCCAGCGCCGTGACAGCCGAGAGAACCGCCAGGCCATCGGCACGCGACAGCGCACCCTGGCCGACGATGATCATCGGACGCTCGGCCTTCTTCAGCTTGGCGGCGAACTTGACCGAACCGTCGACGAGGCCGGAGAGCGTTTCCGTGCCGGCGCCGAGATACTCGTAGCCGTAGCGCAGCTCGCCCTGTTCGCCGATCACGCCGATCGGGAAGTTGTCCATGCGCCAGCGCTTGCGGATGCGCGCGTTGAGCACGGCAGCCTCAAGGCGCGGGTTGGAACCGACAATCAGCAGGGCGTCCGCCTGCTCGATGCCTTCGATGGTCGGGTTGAAGAGATAGCTGGCGCGGCCGAGCGACGGGTCGAGCTGCGAACCGTCCTGGCGGCAGTCGATGTTGGTCGAGCCGAGCGCGGCCATCAGCTCGCGCAGCGCATACATCTCCTCGACGGAGGCGAGGTCGCCGGCGATCGCACCGATGCGGTCACCGGAGGTGCCGGCAACGGCCATCTTGATGGCGCTAAAGGCGTCCGCCCAGCTTGCCGGCTGGAGACGGCCGTCCTTGCGGACATAGGGGCGGTCGAGACGCTGGGTCTTCAGGCCATCCCAGATGAAGCGGGTCTTGTCGGAAATCCACTCTTCGTTGATCTCTTCATTGACGCGCGGCAGGATGCGCATGACTTCGCGGCCGCGCGTATCGACGCGGATTGCCGAGCCGACGGCGTCCATGACGTCGATCGATTCGGTCTTGTTCAGTTCCCACGGACGGGCCGTGAAGGCGAAGGGCTTGGAGGTCAAAGCGCCGACCGGGCAAAGGTCGACCACGTTGCCCTGAAGCTCGGATGTCATGGCCTGTTCGAGATAGGTGGTGATCTCGGCATCCTCGCCGCGGCCGATCAGGCCAAGCTCGGTGATGCCGGCGACTTCCGTCGTGAAGCGAACGCAGCGCGTGCAGTGAATGCAGCGGTTCATGATCGTCTTGACGAGCGGGCCGATATACTTGTCCTCGACGGCGCGCTTGTTTTCCGAGTAGCGCGAACTGTCGATGCCGAAGGCCATCGCCTGGTCCTGCAGGTCGCATTCGCCGCCCTGGTCGCAGATCGGGCAATCGAGCGGATGGTTGATGAGCAGGAACTCCATCACACCTTCGCGCGCCTTCTTGACCATCGGCGTGGTCGTGAAGACTTCCGGCGCTTCGCCGTTCGGGCCGGGGCGCAGGTCGCGCACGCTCATGGCGCAGGAGGCTGCCGGCTTCGGCGGACCGCCCTTCACCTCGACGAGACACATGCGGCAGTTGCCGGCAACCGACAGCCGCTCGTGGAAACAGAAGCGCGGAACCTCGGCGCCCGCCTCCTCACACGCCTGAAGCAGCGTGAAGTGATCCGGGACTTCGATTTCTTTTCCGTCGACTTTCAGCTTTGCCATATCTGCTTTCCCGCTTTTGACGTGGAACCCCGCGTCTCGCCAGCGCCATTCTCTCCGGCTTTCGTTTCGGGTCTTTGCCCGTCCCTTCGGCCTTTGTTCCTATTCGCCAGTTCCGGTGGAGCCTTAGCCCCTGCCCTTCGCCAGCGCCTTTGCCTGCTCCACCCAGCTGTCGCGGACGATCCGTCCGCCAAAACCGAGTTCGGCTTCAATCCTTGCCACATCCGCTGCCTTCAACGCCGCGATGTCGGCATAACGCCGGATGCCCATGCCGTTCAGCACCTGCTCCAGCTTCGGCCCGATACCCGAAATCGCTTTCAGGTCATCGGCCTTGGCGGCTTTCGCCACCGGCGCCTTGCGCGCCGGCTTTGCTTCCGCCGTCTTCGGCGTCGCGCTTTTTTCGCGCGCCACCTTTGCCTTCTCGTCAGCAGCCGGCTCTTGCGCCTTCGCCACCGGTTCCTGCGGAACCACCGTCAATACCGGCCTGGCCTCGACCGGTTCCGCCGCCTTGGCCGTGACGTCGACCGTCTCGTCGAACACCACCCTGGCCCGCTGCGTCGCATTCTGCATCAGGCCCAGCATCATCCCGGCCATCTGGCCCGCAATGCCAAACCCGATCGCCGTCGTTGCAGCCATCGCCGCCACGGGATCAGCCATAACCGGCATGCCCGGCATCTGCTTCAGCCATGGCGCCAGGCCGAACGGATCGTCGCCGGCGGCTGTTGCCGGCGGAACTCTGGTTGCATTCGCATCCTGTCCTGCCGGCTTCGTCATCGCCTTACTCCGCTGCTTCCAGCACCGCGCCATGGTCCATGGCGTTGGCCGTGTATTGGTCGATCCGCGCCTCGATTTCGGGGCGGAAGTTGCGAATGAGGCCCTGGATCGGCCAGGCCGCCGCGTCGCCGAGCGCGCAGATCGTGTGACCTTCGATCTGCTTGGTGACGTCGAACAGCATGTCGATTTCGCGCTTCTGGGCGTTGCCCGTGACCATGCGCTGCATGACGCGCATCATCCAGCCGGTGCCTTCGCGGCACGGCGTGCACTGGCCGCAGCTCTCGTGCTTGAAGAAGGCCGAGATGCGCCAGATCGCCTTGATGATGTCGGTCGAGCGATCCATAATGATCATGCCGCCGGTGCCGAAGGAGGACTTGACCTCGCGCAGGCCGTCGAAGTCGAGCGTGACGTTCATCATGTCCTCGGCCTTGACGACCGGGCAGGATGCGCCGCCGGGGATGACGGCCAGCAGGTTGTCCCAGCCACCGCGAATACCGCCGCCATGCTTTTCGACCATCTCCTTGAAGGAGATGCTCATGCTCTCTTCGATCGTGCAGGGCGTGTTGACGTGGCCCGACATCATGAACAGCTTGGTGCCGACATTGTTCGGACGGCCGAACGAGGAGAACCAGGCGGCGCCACGGCGCAGGATCGTCGGCGTGACGGCGATCGATTCGACGTTGTTGACGGTGGTCGGGCAGCCATAGAGGCCCATGTTCGCCGGGAACGGCGGCTTGAGGCGCGGCTGGCCCTTCTTGCCTTCCAGGCTTTCGAGCAACGCGGTTTCTTCGCCGCAGATATAGGCGCCGGCGCCGTGATGGACATAGACGTCGATGTCGTAGCCGAGCTTGTTGTTCTTGCCGAGCAGGCCGGCGTCATAGCACTCGTCGATCGCCGCCTGCAGCGCCTCGCGCTCGCGGATGAACTCACCGCGCACGTAGATATAGGCCGCATGGGCGCCCATGGCGAAGGACGCGATCACGCAGCCTTCGATCAGCGTATGCGGATCGTGGCGCAGGATGTCGCGGTCCTTGCAGGTGCCGGGCTCGGATTCATCGGCATTGACGACGAGATAGTGCGGACGACCGTCGGATTCCTTCGGCATGAAGGACCACTTGAGGCCGGTCGGGAAGCCGGCGCCGCCGCGGCCGCGCAGGCCTGACGCCTTGACTTCGTTGACGATCCAGTCGCGGCCCTTTTCGAGCAGCTGCTTCGTGCCGTCCCAATGCCCCCGGGCCATGGCGCCTTTCAGCGACTTGTCCTTGGTGCCGTAGATATTGGTGAAGATACGATCCTGGTCCTTAAGCATGGTTCTTACCCGCCATTTTCCGTGGCATTGCCGGCGCCGAAAACGCGTCGCGCAATGAATTGAAATGCTACGCCGCCGGCAACCGCACTACCCGCCGCCTTCAGCAGCAGCAGCGCTACGGCGCCCATGTCGGCCGCCTGCAGGCCGTCCTTGAACGCTGTCTGCTCGCCGACTTCCACGCCCAGAACCTCGGAAGGCGCCAGGAATGTTGAATAGACAAAGTAGCCGAACCCGACAAGCGCGCCCGCCAGATAGGCCGGCGACTTGAAGGGATTGGTGCGAACGGCATGAAGGTCGTCCAGCGACTTGCGAAACTTGTTGGCCACCCAGTAGAAGAACAGGCCGGCCAGCAGCGAGGTCAGCACGACGCGGACTGGATCCGTCCGGCCGCTCATCACCACGTTGAAGTAGGCCGCAAACAGCGCCATGCCGACGCCGACGGCCTTCGGCCAGTGCTTTTCGATGAAGACGATCGTCGGGTTGGCCTCGCGCGGCTCATCGCCACGCACCATTACCCGGCTGCGGTCCCCCGATACCTGGTGCGGGCTGGCGGCCTGCGGCAGACGCACGGACGCCATCGGGGTTTTAACCCCGACATCGCTCTCCACGCCTTTCTTGCCGAACGCTGCCATCCGTTTCCTGCCTTACCGCGGCTTCTTGCCGAAGACGCGGATGTATTCCGCTTCGCCGCCCTTGGCGAGCGCCTTGGCCTGCTTGACCCAGTCGTCGCGATCGATGCGGCCCTTGAAATTCAAATAACCATCGACCCAGTCGCGCTCCGCCTTCTTCCACCCGGCGACTTGCGCGAAGGTGAAGATGCCGAGTTCGTGCAGGATGCCCTCGATCTTCGGGCCGACGCCGGAGATGAGCTCCAGGTCGTCCGGGGTCTCGGGACGAGCGATGCCGGCCGGACGGTTCTTATCTTCCAGCGACGGCTTGCCGACGGCTGCCGCAACCGGCTGCTTGGCAGCGGCATCGCCACCTTCGGCGCGCGTGTCGCCCTTGACCTTGCTGTTCGCGGCGGCCTCGGCCTTGGCGTTTGCCGGCGTCTTCAGCGCGGGGTCGGTTTCGACGGCGTCCGTCTTCGGCTTTGCGGCATTCGACGGAGGAACGCTGACGCTGTCCTCGTCCGCCTTCTTGGCGCGGGTCGTCGTCTTCTTTACAGCCGGATCCGGCTCCGTGAGGCTGGTAAGACCACCGGCCGGCGCGGAATAGATGCGGTCGATCTGCGTGCCGGTCTCGACGGTCGAGCCTTTGCCGGCATCGAAACGGTCGATGATGTGCTCGAGCTGCGTCGGCGTCAGATCCTCGAAACTGTCCTTGAAGATCATGATCATCGGCGCGTTGACGCAGGCGCCCTGACACTCGACCTCTTCCCAGGACAGCGTGCCGCTCTCGTTGAGATGGAAGGGCTCGGGATGGATGCGCTTCTTGCAGACGTTGATCAGGTCTTCCGCGCCGCGCAGCATGCAGGGCGTCGTGCCGCAAACCTGGACATGGGCGCGCGTACCGACCGGCAGCAGCTGGAATTGCGTGTAGAAGGTCGCGACCTCGAGCACGCGGATATAGGCCATGTCGAGCATGTCGGCGACGGATTCGATCGCCGCCTTGGTGACCCAGCCATCCTGCTCCTGCGCCCGCATGAGAAGCGGGATGACCGCCGACTGCTGGCGGCCCTTCGGGTACTTGTTGATCGTTGCCTTGGCCCAGGTCGCATTCTCCTTGGAGAAGGCGAAGCTTGCGGGCTGGACATTGTCTTCGGCTAGTCGACGAACGGACATTCTGTAACGCCTTGTGTCAGTTAATCTGTCGGCACTGCGTTTCCGTCGTGTTGACGAACTCGCAGGCATAGGCCGACTTGTCATTCTGCATGAAGATGACGTAGCGGCTGCCGTTCGGCGCCGCCGCCTTGATCTCGTAACCCTGGCTCGCCAGTTCGCCCATGGTGGACGACACGATCGGCGGCTCCTCCGCCTGCTGCGCGTTTGCGGCAGCGGCGGTCAAAAGCACGGCGGCGATGGCTGGGACCAGTTTCAGCATCAACGGTCAACCTCTCCGAACACGATGTCGAGGGAGCCGAGGATTGCCGACACGTCGGCGAGCTGGTGGCCGCGACAGATGAAATCCATCGCCTGGAGATGGGCGTAGCCCGGGGCGCGGATCTTGCAGCGGTAGGGCTTGTTGGTGCCGTCGGCGACGACATAGACGCCGAACTCGCCCTTCGGCGCCTCGACGGCTGCGTACACTTCGCCGGCCGGCACATGGTAGCCTTCGGTGTAGAGCTTGAAATGGTGGATGAGCCCTTCCATTGAGCGCTTCATCTGGCCACGCTTCGGCGGAACCATCTTGCCATCGATCGAGGAGACCGGGCCGACCTTGGCAACACCGAGCAGGCGATCGACGCACTGCCGCATGATCTTGGCCGATTCGCGCATTTCGATCATGCGGATCACGTAGCGGTCGTAGCAGTCGCCGTTCTTGCCGATCGGAATGTCGAAGTCGAGGTCGGAATAGCACTCATAGGGCTGCGAGCGGCGGAGGTCCCAGGCAGCGCCCGAACCGCGCACCATGACGCCCGAAAAACCCCAGGCCCAGCAATCTTCCAGCTTCACGACGCCGATATCGACGTTGCGCTGCTTGAAGATGCGGTTGCCGGTCAAGAGTTCGTCGATGTCGTCGACGGTCTTGAGGAACGGGTCGATCCACTTGCCGATGTCTTCCACCAGCTCGTGCGGCAGGTCCTGGTGCACGCCGCCCGGACGGATATAGGCCGAGTGCATGCGCGCGCCGCAGGCACGCTCGTAGAACACCATCAGCTTTTCGCGTTCCTCGAAGCCCCAGAGCGGCGGTGTCAGTGCGCCGACGTCCATGGCCTGGGTCGTCACGTTGAGGAGATGCGAGAGAATGCGGCCGATTTCGGAATAGAGCACGCGGATCAACTGGCCGCGGATCGGAACTTCGGTGCCCGTCAGGCGCTCGACGGCGAGCGCGAAGGCATGCTCCTGGTTCATCGGCGCCACGTAGTCGAGGCGGTCGAAATAGGGCACGGCCTGAAGATAGGTCTTCGTCTCGATCAGTTTCTCGGTGCCGCGATGCAGCAGGCCGATATGCGGATCGACGCGCTCGACGATTTCACCGTCGAGCTCCAGCACGAGGCGCAACACCCCGTGTGCCGCCGGGTGCTGCGGCCCGAAGTTGATGTTGAAATTGCGAACGTTGTGCTCGTTCATACCGCTTGCTCCAGAGGTCGGCGCCCTGGCGGGCCGCCTGACCCAAAATCAGTTCTGCTTCGCCTTCTCGTCGCCCGGCAGCACGTAATCCGTGCCCTCCCACGGCGAGAGAAAATCGAAGTTGCGGAATTCCTGCTTCAGTTCGACGGGCTCGTACACGACGCGCTTGACCTCGTCGTCGTACCGCACTTCCACGAAGCCGGTCGTCGGGAAGTCCTTGCGCAGCGGATGCCCCTCGAAACCATAATCGGTGAGGATGCGGCGCAGGTCCGGATGGCCGGTGAACAAGATGCCATACATGTCGTAGGCTTCGCGCTCGAACCAGTCCGCGCCCGGATAGACCGCGCAGGCGGACGGGACCGGAACGTCCTCGCCGGTCGCAACCTTGATGCGCACGCGCAGGTTCTGGCGCGGCGACAGCAGGTGATAGACCACGTCGAAGCGGTCGGCGCGCGCCGGCCAGTCCACGCCGCAGATATCGACGAAGTTGATGAACCCGCACTGCACGTCATCGCGCAGGAAGGTCAGAAGACCGATGATGCGCGCACCGTCCGTCTTCAGGGTGAGTTCGCCATAGGCGATGTCGGCGGAGGCTATAAGGTGGCCTGCCGCTTCGCCGATATGGGAAGAAAGCTCCTGGAGGGCTTCGCTCATGTGTAAAGTCCCCTACCCTTAACGCTCGATCGTACCGGTCCGGCGGATCTTCTTCTGCAGCAGGAGCACACCGTAAAGGAGCGCTTCCGCCGTGGGAGGACAGCCTGGTACATAGATGTCGACCGGTACCACGCGGTCACAGCCGCGCACCACCGAATAGGAATAGTGATAGTATCCGCCGCCATTGGCGCAGGAGCCCATCGAGATGACGTAACGCGGCTCCGGCATCTGGTCGTAGACCTTGCGGAGCGCGGGCGCCATCTTGTTGGTCAACGTGCCGGCGACGATCATGACGTCGGACTGCCGCGGAGAGGCGCGCGGTGCGAAGCCGAAACGCTCGACGTCATAACGCGGCATCGAAAGCTGCATCATCTCGACCGCACAGCAGGCGAGACCGAAGGTCATCCACATCAGCGAGCCGGTACGGGCCCAGGTAATGAGCTCGTCCGTCGACGTGACGAGAAAACCCTTGTCGGCGAGTTCGTTGTTGATCTCGCCGAAATAGGCATCGTTGCTGCCGATGGGCTTGCCGGTCGAGGGATCGATGATCCCCTTCGGCTGCTGCGCAACGAGCGTGGTGCTGGTATGAGCTACTCCCATTCGAGTGCTCCCTTCTTCCATTCGTAGATAAAGCCGATGGTCAGGACACCGAGGAAGACCATCATCGACCAGAAGCCGAACCAGCCCATGTCGCCGAACGAAACGGCCCACGGGAAGAGGAAGGCCACTTCAAGATCGAAGATGATGAAGAGGATCGACACCAGATAGAAGCGGATGTCGAATTTCATGCGCGCATCGTCAAACGCATTGAAGCCGCATTCGTAAGCAGAGAGCTTTTCCGAATCCGGTGCCTTGTGTGCGACGGCAAACGGCGCGACCAGCAGTGCAATGCCGATCACGAGCGCGATACCGATGAAGATGGCGATCGGAATATAGGAACCGAGAAGTTCAGTCATTGGCGTCCATCCTGCCTGCTAACGGCGCCGGAGAGACGCCTGTTGGTCCAAGACCTGCAAGCCGAAAAAGTATGTTGCAACGCCAAAGTGGTTAGCGCAGTGAGCGTCCCTGCGCAAGGCTTTGTCCGGCTTTCGCCGCAATCATTGTGTTCTTTTCGCGATCACTCGGAAAGCCCAGCGGCAAAGCCATTTAAATCGTTACGATTTCAGGGATGACAGGGTGCGGGACGTTTCGCCGCAGTACCAAAGCGAAAGCCTTTTCCCGCCTAGTTCGCATTGAGGTTGAGCATCGGGACAGAACCACCGGGCAGCATGGTGCGCGGCAGCTGGCCGTCCCATTTTTCCGCCTGCGTCAGCGAAACCAGGCCCGGATTGTCCTTCAGCGCATCACCGCGCAGCTTGATCGCACCAGCTTCCGCCTCGCCGCGCAGCGTGATCGCCTCCGACTCAGCCTGCGCCGCCAGACGCACGGCATCGGCCTGCGCCTGCGCATCCGCGCGGCGGGCATCAGCCTGCGCACGGGCCTGCGTCACGGTGATCTCGGCCTGCACCTTTTCGCGCTCGGCATTCTGCCGCAGGCGCTGCACCTCGACCTCCGCCAGCATGCGCTGTTCGATGCTCGCCTCGTAAGCTTCGGAGAAATCGATGTTCTCGATCTGCACGCTGTCGATGGTGACGGGTCCGGAAATGCCTTCCTGGATCGCGGTGGCGACCTCGGCGTTGAGTCGCCCGCGCTCCTGGATGGCGGTGACCGCGTTGAAGCGGCCGAAAACCGTCTTGGTTTCCTCGAAAACCTTGCGCTCGATCAGGCGTGACAACAGGCCGTCCTCGCCACCATAATTGGCATAGACTTCCTGCACGCGGTCGGCGGGAATGCGGTAGTTCACGGACAGGCGGATATCGGCCGGCTGCTGGTCGCGGCTATAGGCCTCCATCTTGTCGTAGACGGCCGCCTTGGATTGCACGGAGACCCGCACGATCGAATCGATCAGCGGCAGCTTGAAGCCGAGCCCGGGTTCGGCGGTGCCCACCACCGCGCCATAGCGTAGAATCACGCCACGCTCGCCCTGGTCGACGGTGAACCACGAGCCGAAGACGACGCTCAGCGCGACGAGCACGGCAAAACCGCTCAGAACCATGGTGACGTAACGCATGCGAATCCCCCTCTTCGATCAGGCAAAACTATAACGAAGACGGAGCGAAGGCGGCAAACATTCAGCGTGGGTGGTAAAAATCCTGGAAGATATAGCGCCGAAGCGCGCATCAAGTGCCGAATGAGAAAACGGCACTAAATGCAGGAAGGAAAAAGAAATGGCGCGAGTGACGGGGCTCGAACCCGCGACCTCCGGCGTGACAGGCCGGCACTCTAACCAACTGAGCTACACCCGCGCATCTTTTTTTCCTTGCGGACCCGAATGTTCGTCCGGCCTTTCGAGTGGCGCGAGTGACGGGGCTCGAACCCGCGACCTCCGGCGTGACAGGCCGGCACTCTAACCAACTGAGCTACACCCGCATCCTCGAAAGCAACCGGATGGCGAAGCATCCGTACCGAGCGGCCTGCGCCGTTCGATGAGCGGCTAACTAAGGGGTTCGCCTGTGGGTGTCAAGCAGCTTTCAAGACAAAAGAATGACGCACGGCGAAATGTTTCCACAGCCCGCCGCATCTCCATGGGTCCATTCAAAAAAATGCAAAAACTTTGCGATAGCCTCTTGCGGATTGATCCGGTTCCGCATAGATCACGGCCACCAACCCGGCGGGCGATTAGCTCAGTTGGTAGAGCGCCTCGTTTACACCGAGGATGTCGGCGGTTCGAGTCCGTCATCGCCCACCATACTATTTCTTGCAAAGCCCTGTTCAGGCGGGGCTTTTTGCTTTCCTACGGTTCAAAACCGTTGATTCTATTGGGAAACCCGGTACGCTCCCCCCTCACCTTCTGACGGCTCCAAGGCTCGCGGCATGCATATAGAGTCGCTTGGATACGGGCTTGCTTGTTCTCGCAAGCGATCCAGTTGAACACGCTTCGCGGATCTGACGCCCCCAAACTGATTGCCGCAGCAATGCCACATGCTTGGCCAGCGATAGCCAAAAAAGACATGACAGTCTCTATTTGCCTCGCAGAGACTGGTCCCGTGGACCCATTCCTGCCGGTGTTGGAGATAGCGTTATTCGTGGCTTTAGCGCTCGACCCCAGCAAACAGGTATGGACGTGACCGCTCTCAACCACCAGCAACTGGAGAAGATCACCACAGCGATCCTACTAAATATCGCCCGCGAGAGGACCGGAGAGAGCCCGAGCGCTGGACAGAAACACTGGCTGGAAGCGTTCCGAAGTGCCCGCGGAGAAAGCGGCATATCCGGTGCAATAAACGAGTTTAGCGTTCCAGTTGACGCGTCGACATCCATGCCGGAAAAGGGCCGGTAGCGGATACGCCTTCGGGGCCTGTACCGCAGAATGAAGACCAATCCAGTACTACTCACGCACCACAAAGAGAGAGAAGTCAAAACCCGAGAACGATTGAGCGAGCGCTTCGATGAGAGCCCGAGCCGTTCCGAGCAAAAGCACGCGAACGATATTGGCGCGATGTAGAGGCCACTAGGGCTCGGGACCGCGAGAAACATCAATGGAACCGCGACAAGGAACGAGCACGCAAGATTCGCTCCTATAAAGCAAACAGGGCGAAGAGAACAATAACCCGTTCTCCTGTCGCGATATTCGCGATGATCGACAAGGCCTCATCAAAAGCCTTGCCACCGTTTGTGCGCGACGAAGTGATTTCGACGATGTGCCTTACAGTTTTAGAGGGCAAATTGTTTATCGAGAATATCGAGGCGGAAGCACGCCACTTTCTTACTGCTCCTATTCGCGAGTTCGACCACTTCAAGACGCCCTCGGTCGATGCCCCAATAAACGAACACGATGGATTGACAATGCTCGACCTTTTGGCAGATCACCACGAGGAAGACCCCTCCTAGCACCTCTGTGTGCGAACGCGCGTAATATGGGCTGTTCGGTCTTGAGCCGCTGACAGGACAAGATGCTTCACCGAATGGCTCCCATCATAGGTTCGCCATCACAAGTGGTGCCTTTCTCGGGTCCAAAGTTAGTTGCGCACCATGCTTCCGTCGGTGGAACGTCACGGCAGGATCTGCAAGTTCGAAATGCTCGCAGATCCCCCGGAAAGCCTCTCGTTCCCGGCCCCGCCCTTGAGCCGATCGTTCCCTCTTCCGGTAGAAATGTTGTTGGCCGAAGAATTGCCGGCCAGGTAGTCGGCAAAATCAGACCCGATGAGGTTCTCGATCGAAACGAATGTCTCGCCAACTGCCTCGCCGGCTCGTAGCGAGAGATTGCCTAGCCTGGCGGTCACCCGCTTCGATGCGCCGACATAGGTCACTACGTCCGTTCCGGCTCCACCGCTGAAAGCGTCGGCACCCATGCCACCCGACACACCACCTTTTCCATTGATACCAAGCAACACGTCAAGTCCACGCCATACCCACCGTAGAGTATGTCGTCTCCCGCCCCGCCATCAAGCGTGTCGCCGCCCTCCGCCCCAACTGGAATGTTCTTGCTGCCCGTACCGCGAATGACGTTACCGAAGCGGTTCCCCGTGCCTGATGTCGCATTCCCCGTAAGCTAGAGATTCTCGACGTACTGGCCGAGCACATGGTTCACTGAACTGTAAACGATATCGGTCCCGCCACCCGCAAACTCGATCGTCACATCGTAAGCGTTATCCACGTAGTAGGTGGTGTCTTCCCTGCCGCCGATCATGATGTCGGATCCGGCACCTCCGTCGATGAGGTCCTTTCCACCATTCCCGTAGTAGATCGTCCCCGGCGAAACATAAGAGCATCATTGTTACCCGAAGCCTTTGATCGTGTCGTCGCCGACGAAGATAGTGGCCAATGTTTCGGCTTTTGTCTTCGCGAACACCTATACGTCGATCGATCTTGGTGATGAGCCAGTCGCCGGGCAGAGCTCACCGCTGAGAGATGCTCCAATAGACGTATGGCTAAAACCAGTCACTATTCCGGAAGTGGTGGTTCCCACGTGAATTAATTGGCGACTATAGGCTTCATACTTCCAGCCATAGGTCAACGCAAACTCAAAAATCGTTGTGTATTTTGTCGATGTCGGTTCTCTCGACTCCCCAAAATGAGCTATCCTCAGATGGCCGAAGCGTTTGTATGCCAATATTTCGCCTGTTTACTGCGTCATTTACCACGAAATTGCCCTTCTTGCACTCCCTGCAGACTTCGTCAGGATGACGTTGAGCGCTGCTGGCTACAATTACAAGTGACTTACAACTGTATGCTGCTACATCTCCTGGATGAGTGATCGCTTGTAGGGGCAGGATCTGGGATTGGACGAGCCGATCACTCTTGAGACTAGCAAGCTCGGGAAGCGCTAGTCGTAACCAGCACTACTGAAGCTGCAGGAGCTTTAATGGATAGATGGCCCGTAAACACCGGCGAGGCGCTCATAAAAGGGCGGGAAACGTGTCTGGCTGTACTGTAGGGAGAGGGGCGGCGAGCAAGGCCTTTATGAAGACGGCGAAAGAAGCCGGGGAATTTATCAGAGACTGAAGCAGTCACCCCAGCCAGAACGTTCGATCCCAGACCGGGACCGACCCAGCAACCTCGAAAATGATGGTGCGAACGCGCTGAACCACTGCCGGCGGAACCCGCCCCTGGATGATGATCGCCTGCGGCTCGTATCGGATATCGATCTGATATTGAGCGCAGAGTGCATCATATGCGACCGCAGCATTTATGGACGCGCGCAGGCCGTACCCTTGTGCGCCGAAGCCGCCGCCGAGAGATGCTTGGAACATCTCACCCTCCACTGTTTCATATATTCTTGAAAACGGATGGAGTGCTTCTAGGGTTCCGGCTGCGTTATCAATAAATGCAATAATATTAGAGGGATGGCTCAACAATCAAAGCAACGACATGCCCAAAGGACCCGGCCCATTTCTGAGCCGAGTCCTATCCACCCCCGGATGACACTCGACACCTTCGCGGGATACAGCGAGCGCGTCTATTAACTTTGACACAACCCTCCAAGATTCCTTACTCGCCTCTTCCCTTGCTAATCAGCACCATTCCTAAGCGCTTCGGGCCTCGCTGAACGTCACACCCAGCGTCACGGCGACAAGGCCGATAACGTCAAGGGCTCCCACCCTCATGAGCATCTGTTGCATGCCGAAACAAATCCGTGCGCAGCGGCACGTCCTGAACAATAACGCACTAGTCTTCTAACAAAAAATTATTAGCCCTCGAATATATTCCCCGCCTTAACCGTAAGAGTATCGTCAATCGGCATCGCGAAGTGAAAATCATCTTGCGAAACCGCTAGAAACTCATTACGGAGACCGATGCATGGCCTGGTTGCAGTTAACGACGCAGAACAACTCCCCCATGTTGCTTGATTCCGAGAAAATACTGCTCATCAAACCACACGTTGTGGGGGCACACATCACCCTCACGATCAGCGCCGAAAACCAGGAAGGCAAGCCATCCCTTAGGACAGCAACCGTTCGTGAGGATGCTGGCTACATCGGCAAACTCATGAAAGCCATCGTATCTAAACGTTAGCCCATCGTCCGGCGCGAACTGTTTCAGTCCGTGGCGGTAGGCCCTCAGGTGAGCGGGCGACCGGGGATGAAGTGAGGGTGTTGCCATCATGGCAAAACCCTTCCTTCCGGCAGGCCATCGGCTTGTGATGTGCGGTCAGAACGGGTTGACGTAGTTCGTGATGGCCACCTGCCGCAGAAGGACTTTGCGTATCACGTGGGCCGCCTGGACGTGGTCTGTGAAGATTGCGGCTGTACCAGTGCTTCCAGCCGGCAGGCTGTCGGCAAGCTCGACATCGTCCAGTTTAATCCTCACGACGATGGGAAGACTCTGGATCAACTCAGGTGTCACGGCGTTGCCGGAAACCCTCGCCTGACCAGAAGCCACCGCCTGCAGCACGCTCTCGACCTTTCCCGGAAAAACCTTGCCCGGCATGAACTTGAAGGTGGCCTCGACCGGCTGGCCGGGTTCGACATAGCGGGCATTGATCTGCGGTACCTCAATACCGATGATCGTGTCCGCCGTGTCGATGAACGCCATTACCGGAGAAAGCGGCAGGCTGCTCACACGAGCGCCCTTCCGAAGAGCGAGATTTGTAACATAGCCGTCCGCCGGAGCGCGAACCACCGTTTTCTCCAGATCCCACTTGGCACCCACAAGTTCGGCCTGCAGTTGCTCGACTGCGGCCTGGCTTTGTTCGGCATCGAACCGTCGGCCAGCTCCTGTTGACGACAGACTTGACGTTTCGGACAACCGAAGCTGTGCGAGGTCCAGTTGCGCCTCCAGAGCGTCCACCTTCGCCTTAAACGGTACGGGGTCGATTTTGAAAAGGACATCACCTGCCTTGAGCGGCGTGTTCGCGGTGACGGGTACCTCTATGACTTCGCCCGCGACTTCAGGAACGATGGCAACGGAGTTGCGGACGGCCAGGGCCGTTCCTTGAGGTGCTCCCCAGCCCATCGGAATGAACAGACCGATCAAAAGCAACAAGAGGACAAGCACCGGCGAGACTTTCCAGAACAGATTGAACCGCACGACCCTAAACTTGACCAGGCAGAAGAGGATAACGAGATAGACGTTCAGAAGGACGACGATCATTGGGCGTTCTCCGCGCTCTCGACCCGAGGGACGTCGACATAGGCCCAGATCAAAATGATCGGCCAAAGCGCGAAACCGAGAAACAACGTCACCCACCCAGCCACGGTTATTGCCTGGGCCCAAGGATGATTGCGCCGCTGCGCGATCATGCCGGGCAGCATGGCTAGGAAAACGACGACCGCCGCCGTGCTGAGGACGAGTACGATCAGGACGATCCAGGCAAATATATCAAGGCCGCTCATGACGTTGCGCTCATCGCCGATGCTGAGCCAGGAGGGGAGCACCTTATCTCCCAGCGCGTCCTCGGAAAAGTTGGGCCGCCGTAATTCATAAGTGTCACTCCGGATGTGGTGAACGGGAGCAGGCACCAAAGTCTCGCCGGGCGAAAGTACGTTACGGTAACAAAGTACGGATTTACGAAAATCTGCACGGGCTCTGGTAATCCTCCCGTTTTTAACGGGGCTCTACGGTAGAATTCACGCAGCCCTCTTCAGTTTTTGTGCGGG
>NZ_JBXARJ010000018.1:0-151925 GCF_058808115.1 Shinella sp. GW821-FHT11G07 | reverse complement strand
CAGCAGTCCGGAAGGGGCAAACCCCTTTCCGTCCACAATGTCCTCAAGGTGAGGTCTTGCGCGGCGAAAAATCGGAACGGCCCATCCCGGAAACCGACGGCAGACATCCACCGGCACCGGCCTTTGCAGAGGGAGCGGAGTCGCAGGCAAAAACTGCTGAACGGGGCGCTGAAAGGTGCCACATACACTCACTTTTACGAGGCAGCTTCCAGCGCCCCGTCCGATGCTCCTTGAAACCCCACGGGCGAAGATTCCGCCGCGTGGATGTCGGCATTGGGCGGGCGCGCTGTGCCGGTCAGCCGTCCTCGTAGATCCGCTGCCCGGTCTTCAGCGCCTCATCCAGCCGCCCGCCTTCGGGGAAGATCGACAGCGCCTCGGGCTTGTCGACGCCCGCCACCAGCCGGGGACAGGTCTGCGCTTGACCGAGCACCGTCGTCACGGGGATGACGCCGGCCCAGATGGGCAGCGCAAAATCCTCTTCGTCGTCGCCGACGCCCTTGGCGCGCACCTTGGCAGCCGCCTCGTCGATCGGCATGGCGATGATCGTCGTGGCCTTGGCCTCCTGGGTGGTGATGGGGCGGAGCAGCGCGCTGCGCTCGGGATAGAAGCGGTCGACGACGTCGCGCATCGCCTCGATCTTCTCCTCCGGGTCCTCGACAAGGCGGGCGGTGCCGAAACACATGGCGGAGCGGTAGTTGGCCGAATGGTTGAAGCCCGAGCGCGCCAGCACGAGCCCGTCGAGATGGGCGACGGTGAGGCAGGCGGGCGTGCCGGTCTTGAGGTGGCGCAGCATGCGGCTCGCCGACGATCCGTGCCAGTAGAGCGTATCGCCCTTGCGCCAGAACAGCGTCGGCGTCGTATAGGGCTGGCCGTCGATGACATAGGCGACGTGACAGAGCATGGCCGCATCGAGAATGGCGTGCACGGCGGCGCGGTCGTAGCTGCCGCGTTCGTGCAGACGCTTGACGCGGTTGCGCGGGGTGACGGGATAGGTGGCGGTCTCGGTCTCGGCGGTCATGCATCTTGCCTTTCAGGAATGATGCCGCCATGGTGCTCCATGCCATTGGATCGAAAAAGTACCAATCCTGTGCAAAAAAATCAGGCCAATCTGCCGGACTGGTCGTCGCTCATTCCCGTCCTGCCGGCGACCGGAAAGCGCACACCCGCACTGTATCGCGAGCTGCGCCGGCTGATCGAGGCGGGTGCCATTCCGGCCGGCAGCAAGCTGCCGCCGTCGCGCGATCTGGCGCAGCGGCTGAAGACGGCGCGCGGCAGCGTCGTCGCCGCCTTCGAGACGCTGATCGCCGAAGGCTACGCCGTGGCGCGCACGGGTGCCGGCACCTTCGTCGCGGACCGCGTGCCGACGGTAAAGCCGGTGGTCGCCCTCGAAACAAAAAGCGCCGATCCGAAAATGCCGCTTCCCGGCACGCTTGGCGTCGCCATGGCGGACGCCCGCACGCTAAAAATCTTCCGCACGCTTCTGTCGCGCCATCTTACCCGCCCCGGCCCGGAACACTTCTATTATGGCGATCCGCGTGGTGGCGAGGCGCTGCGCCAGGCGGTCGCCGCCTATCTCCGGCAGGCGCGCGGCGTGCGCTGCGAGGCCCGCTCGATCGTCATCACGACCGGCACGCAGCAGGGCATCGACCTCGTCATCCGCGCAGCGCTCTCGCCCGGCGACCGGGTGATGATCGAGGACCCGTGTTACCCCAGCGCCCGGGCCGCCTTTGCCGGAAACGGGTTCGATCTCTCCGGCCTCGCCGTCGATGCGGAGGGCGCCGACATCGCGCTTGCAGCCCCCGGCGCCCGCGCGGTCTATGTCACGCCGTCGCACCAGTTCCCGCTCGGCGTGACCATGAGCATGCGCCGCCGCCTTGCCCTCATCGACTGGGCACGCGAGACGGGCGGCTGGATCATCGAGGACGATTACGACAGCGAGTTCCGCTATGCCGGCCCGCCGCTCGCCGCCATGCAGGGCATGGATGACAGCGGTCGCGTGATCTATCTCGGCACTTTCTCCAAGGTGCTGTTTCCCGGCCTGCGCCTCGGCTACGCCGTCATCCCGGATCCGCTGCTCGACACCGTCATGACCCTGCGCAGCCGCACCGACCGCAGCCCGCCGACGCTGGCGGAAGCCGCCCTGACCGACCTCCTGCGCGAGGGCCATTTCGCCGCCCATCTTCGCCGCGCCCGGCGCCAGGCACAGGCGGCGCGCGATGCGCTGGTGGCAGGGCTTTCGACGGCAGAAAATCTCTCGCTCGACGTGCCGGACCAGGGCCTGCACCTCGTCGCCGGCCTGCCCGCCGCCCTTGTCGATACGGATGCGGTGGAGATCGCACGGCATGCCGGGCTCGGCGTGCGGGCGCTTTCCTCCATGGCTGTCACCAACCCGCCGAAGCAGGGCCTGGTCATCGGCTTTTCCGGCTTTGCGCCCGCGGTCCTGCACGCCGCCGCAACACGATTTGCAGCGGCGATGTCGGGATTTTAAGCGACGCGACGGGCCTCGGCGGCGGTGATCGTCGCCACCCAGGCACGGGCGATCGCGAGGCCCGTGGCGTCGGCGCTGGGGCCGTTTTCGGCGGCAAGGGCCGCCCGTTTCGCAAGCCAGCCGGGCTGCAGCGTCTCGATGAGGTCCGGGAAAGTCTCCGCCCAGCCATCCACCACCGCGCGGCTCGCCTCGAAATGGAACTGCGTGCCGTAGACGGCGCGGCCGATGCGAAACGCCTGGTTTTCGGCAGCGCCATTGGTGGCCAGCCGCACCGCCCCCTCCGGCAGCGTGAACGTATCGCTGTGCCACTGGAAGATCGGGAACGAACCACTGGCAGCAGAGAGCACCGGATCGCCGGCCCCGTCTGCCGTCAGCGCCACGGTGCACCAACCGAATTCCGGCGCTGCGCCGATGCGGTTCTCCGCCCCATAGGCCCGTGCAAGCAGCTGGCTCCCGAGACACACGCCGAGCACCGATTTTCCGGCGTCGCCGAAGCGGCGCATCAGGGCGGCGAGTGCCGGCAGATAGGCGTGTCGCTCGTCGTCGCGGGCATTCTGCGGGCCGCCCATGACGACAATGGCGTCGTGGCCGGTCTCGTCCGCGGGGATGGCGTCGCCGGCATGCGGCCGGCAGATGTCGATCTCGGCGCCTGCCTCCTCGAGCGCCACGCCGATCTGGCCCAGCAACGTCACCTTGTCGTTTTCCACCACCAACACCCGCATGCGATACTCCTGCTCATCGATATCGCGCGAGACAATCATGCCCTTGTGCTTCGTTCAAGGACTTCGAACAGAAAGAACCCGGCTCTTTCGAGCCGGGCGAGGCGGGGAGGATCAGCAAAGGGCGAAATCAGCGGCAGATGCGGATCTTCTTGATGAAGACATTGCCGTAGCGATCGCAGGGTTTTACCGGCTTGAGGAGCAATCGTGCTCGTAGCCGTAGCTGTAATAACCGGCCTGCGAGGGCGCTGCGAAGGAAACCGCGGCTATGAGGGCAACGGTGGCGGAAACGATGAACTTGCGCATGGGGTCTCTCCTGATCTCTTGCTGGGGATGAGCCTCTCTCATCCAGTGACCAGACTGTCCCACATCGCCCCGCGCCGCGCTGTTCCGGATGGAACAGGACAAAAAACCCTACGGATAAATCACACCCTTGCGCAGGATGACATTGGCATAGAGCCGCGGCTCGCCGGTCTGCACCAGCGTGTGGGCGGCGCGGACGCGATTGTAGAAATCGGCGCCGACGAGGGGCACGACCGTGCGGGCCGGTTCGTGGCCGGCGCAGCAGGCGATGATCTCGTGGTGCACCGGCTCCAGCGTGTCGCGCTCCTGGCGGAAGGTCGAGCGGAAGATCGCGTCCTCGACGAAATCGTCGATCGGCATCACCGAGAGCACGGCGTTGAGCGCCGGGATGAGCGGCACGCCGTCGAGGCGGATCAGCCGGCGGGCATGTTCGACGCCCGGATAATTGCCATCGACGATGGCGATCTCGTCGCCGTGCCCCATGGCGCGCAGCGTGGCGAGCAGTTCCGGGCTCAGGATGGGGTCGATACCTTTCAGCATTCAGGCAAGCTCCTTGAAGAGGACATTGTGGTCGGGAAGATACCGCGAGAACAGCGGCAGGCTGGCGCCGCCGACCGAGCGGGCGTGGCTGCCGACGGCGCCTTCGACGATCTCGGGCAAGGTCACGCCCTGGAGGTCGAGCCGGGCGACAGCGGCCTTCGTCGCCACCACGACCCGTTCGCGCACCCAGGCCGGAAAACCGCCATCGATGACGACGGCGGAAAAGTCGATGACCGAGGCCGAGGCGACGACCGCCTGGGCAAGCGCTGCCGCCATGTCGTCGATCCAGATTTCCAGCGGGGGGCCGAAGTCGATCCAGCCATCGGGCGAATACCACAAAGGCTTCGGGTCGATGCCGTGCTCGCGCAGAAGATTTTCGAGACGGTAGATCGAGGCGATCTTGAGAAGCTGCACCGTCTCGCCGTCGCGACCCTGCACGGGCAGCGGGCCGATCGCGCCGGCCGTGCCGGTGCGGCCGGTGAACAGCGCGGAATTCAGCACCACGCCGCCACCGATGAAGGAGCCGATGAACAGATAGAGAAAGTCCGGATATTGCGGCCCGAGGCCGAAGACGAGTTCGGCGGCGCAGGCGCTGGTCGCGTCGTTCTGCAGCGCGACCGGATAGGGCACGCGCCTGGCGATCTCCGCTTCGAGATCGACGCCCCGCCACTGGTCCATGTCGGCCTGCGGCGCGCCCACCTCGCCCGCCCAGCTCCACAACTCGAAGGGGGCTGCAACGCCGAAGCCGGCGATGCGGGCACGCTCCTCCGGCGTGATCGCCGCGTCCAGCTCGGCAAGTCCCTCCTCGACGAAGGCAAGCAGCGGGCCGGGCATCGGATAGGCATAGGTGCGGCGGACCTGCCGGCGAATGCCGCCGACGAAGTCCATGAGCACGATGTCGGCGCTGCGGCGGCCGATCTTCAGGCCGAAGGAATAGACGGCATCGGGATTGAGCCGCATCGGCACGGAGGGCTGGCCGACCTTGCCGCGCATCGGCTCGCCGCGCATCAACAGGCCCTCGGCCTCCAGCGCGCGCATGATGACGGTGACGGTCTGGGCGGACAGGCCGCTGCGCCGGGCGATATCGGCCTTCGACAGGCTGCCGTGCCGGCGCACCAGCGACATGACCAGCCGCTCGTTATAGGCGCGCACGCGCACCTGGTTGGCGCCCCCGCTCGGGTCGAGGATTTCGGCCGGCGCGGCGGGTGCCGTCGCGGCATGTTTGCTCATCGTCTCCTCCCGTGCCGGTCACGACGCGGCGCGCCCTTTCCGGTCCTCTTATCGGCTGCGGTTCCGCTCTTCCATCGGAAACGATGCAGCCGGGGCTTTCACCCGTTCTTTCCACCAGCATGCCACATCGAATTAATAATTCAATTCGATTTATTTATTGACAGGCATTTCTTTTGGTGGTCTTTTCACCCCCGGAAACACGGAAGGCCGGCGGAGGAGCCCCTGGCCCGTGTGACCGGATGGCCCGGACAAGGGCGCATCCCGTTTCGTCCTTGGGAGGATTGATGATATGAAGAAGACGATCGTTTCCGCCGCTCTCGGCGCACTTGCGCTCGGCGTTGCCTTTTCGTCGCCGGCCGCTGCCGCCGACACCACCGCCTGCCTGATCACCAAGACCGACACCAACCCCTTCTTCGTCAAGATGAAGGAAGGCGCGACCGCCAAGGCCACCGAACTCGGCGTTACCCTGAAGGCCTATGCCGGCAAGGTCGACGGTGACTCGGAAAGCCAGGTCGCCGCGATCGAGACCTGCATTGCCGACGGCGCGAAGGGCATCCTGATTGCCGCTTCCGATACCAAGGGCATCGTTCCCTCGGTTCAGAAGGCGCGTGACGCCGGCCTGCTCGTCATCGCACTCGACACGCCGCTGGAGCCGCTCGACAGCGCCGACATGACCTTTGCCACCGACAACCTGCTCGCCGGCGAACTGATCGGCAAGTGGGCCGCCGCCACCCTCGGCGACGCTGCCAAGGATGCCAAGATCGCCTTCCTGAACCTGACGCCCTCCCAGCCGTCGGTCGACGTGCTGCGCAACCAGGGCTTCATGAAGGGTTTTGGCATCGACGTTAAGGACATCACCAAGATCGGTGATGAGGACGATGCACGCATCGTCGGCCATGACGTGACCAACGGCAACGAGGAAGGCGGCCGCACCGCCATGGAAAACCTCCTGCAGAAGGACCCGTCGATCAACGTGGTGCACACCATCAACGAACCGGCTGCTGCCGGCGCCTATGAAGCGCTGAAGGCCGTCGGCAAGGAAGGCGATGTGCTGATCGTGTCCGTCGACGGCGGTTGCCCGGGCGTGCAGAACGTCGCAGACGGCGTCATCGGCGCGACCTCGCAGCAGTACCCGCTGATGATGGCGGCGCTCGGCGTCGAGGCCATCAAGAAGTTCGCCGATACCGGTGAAAAGCCGAAGGCAACCGAAGGCAAGGACTTCTTCGACACGGGCGTCACGCTCGTAACCGACAAGCCGGCAGCCGGCGTCGAGTCCATCGACACCAAGGCCGGCAAGGACAAGTGCTGGGGCTGATGCCCTGCCAGGCCGGCCCGGTTTGACCGGGCCGGCATTCCGCTACGGACGGATGGGCGCGCGACGACGCACCCGCTTTGACAATCGCGAACAGACGTGGGCACCTTTCTTCTGACGAGCGGCGGCGAAAGCCGAGACCGTTCGCAAGAGGCCGCCCGAAGAAGGCGGCAGGTGCGCGAAAGCGTCTGCACCGATGCGTCCGTGCACCATTTCATCCGGGGAGCCGCGACGGTCGGCACCGGAAGGGGAGGAACAGCATCATGACTGAGACAACGACGGGCGCGCAGCCCTTGCAGGGCTCACAACCCTCACAGGAATTCGAGAAGGTGCTGACCGGCAGCGCAACGCAGGTCGCATCCTTCGATACGCATGACAAGACGCCCATCCAGAAGTTCCAGCACTTCCTGCACGGCAGTCCCTCTGCCGTGCCGCTCATCGTGCTCGTGCTGTCGGTGGCGATCTTCGGCATCGTCCTCGGCGGAAAGTTCTTCTCCGCCTTCACGCTGACGCTCATCCTGCAACAGGTGGCGATCGTCGGCATTGTCGGTGCGGCACAGACACTGGTCATCATGACGGCCGGCATCGACCTGTCGGTCGGCGCCATCATGGTGCTCTCGTCCGTCGTGATGGGCCAGTTCACCTTCCGCTACGGCCTGCCGCCGGCGCTTGCCGTGCTCTGCGGCCTCGCCTGCGGCGCGCTCTGCGGCTACATCAACGGCCTGCTCGTCGCCCGCATGAAACTGCCGCCCTTCATCGTCACGCTCGGCATGTGGCAGATCATTCTCGCCTCGAACTTCCTCTATTCGGCCAACGAGACGATCCGTTCGCAGGATATTTCGACGCAAGCGCCCATCCTGCAATTCTTCGGCAACAACCTAAAACTCGGTAGCGCGGTCTTCACCTACGGCGTCATCGCCATGGTGCTGCTGGTGGCGCTGCTCTGGTACGTGCTGAACCACACCGCCTGGGGTCGCCATGTCTATGCGGTCGGAGATGATCCGGACGCGGCGGAACTCGCCGGCGTCAACGTCAAGCGCATGCTGGTCTCGGTCTATACGCTCTCCGGCCTCATCTGCGCGCTGGCCGGCTGGGCACTCATCGGCCGCATCGGCTCGGTTTCCCCGACCGCCGGCCAGTTCGCCAACATCGAATCGATCACCGCTGTGGTGATCGGCGGCATCTCGCTGTTCGGTGGCCGCGGCTCCATCCTCGGCATGATCTTCGGCGCACTCATCGTCGGCGTCTTCTCGCTCGGCCTGCGCCTCATCGGCACGGACCCGCAATGGACCTATCTCCTGATCGGCGTCCTCATCATCTCGGCAGTCGCAATCGACCAGTGGATCAGAAAGGTAGCAGGCTGATGGCTCTCGAACCCATTCTCACCGCCCGCGGTCTCGTAAAACGCTATGGCCGCGTCACCGCCCTCGACCACGCCGACTTCGACCTCTATCCCGGCGAAATCCTCGCCGTGATCGGCGACAATGGTGCTGGCAAATCCTCGATGATCAAGGCGATCTCAGGCGCCATCACGCCGGACGAAGGCGAAATCCGCCTGCAGGGCGAGGTGATCAACTTCCGCTCGCCGATCGAGGCCCGCAAGGCCGGCATCGAGACGGTCTACCAGAACCTCGCGCTCTCGCCGGCGCTGTCGATTGCCGACAACATGTTCCTCGGCCGCGAAATCCGCAAACCCGGCATCATGGGCAATCTGTTCCGCACGCTCGATCGGGGCGCGATGGAAAAGTTCGCCCGCGACAAGCTCTCAGAACTCGGCCTGATGACGATCCAGAACATCAACCAGGCGGTGGAGACGCTGTCGGGCGGCCAACGTCAGGGCGTGGCCGTGGCCCGCGCTGCGGCCTTCGGGTCGAAGGTCATCATCCTCGACGAACCGACGGCGGCGCTTGGCGTGAAGGAGAGCCGGCGCGTGCTGGAGCTCATCTTCGACGTGCGCCGGCGCGGCATTCCGATCGTGCTCATCTCGCACAACATGCCGCATGTCTTCGAGGTGGCAGACCGCATCCACATCCACCGGCTCGGCCGTCGGTTGACCGTCATCAATCCGAAGGACTACACCATGTCAGACGCCGTTGCCTTCATGACCGGCGCCAAGGTACCTGCGGAGGCCATTGCGGCATGATATCGCCGACCACTATCGTCGATGCACTCCAACGGCGCGCGGGGGACGCGCGCCGCTTCCTCGTCGGCCTTGCCGGACCGCCGGCTGCCGGCAAGTCGACCCTGGCCGAAGCGTTGCGCGACGGGCTCGTTGCCCGGGGCGAGAGCGCTGAAATCCTGCCGATGGACGGTTTCCACATGGATAACGGCATTCTCGCCGAGCGCGGATTGCTGCAGCGCAAGGGCGTGCCGGAGTCTTTTGACGGGCGCGGTTTCGTCGATATCGTGCAGGCCCTGAAACGGGCAGACGGCGAAGTGCTGGTGCCGGTGTTCGACCGGTCGCGCGAACTTGCCATCAATGCCGCCCGCGCCATTCCGGTCGAAACGCGCTTCATCCTCGCCGAGGGCAATTACCTGCTCTTCAAGGATGCGCCCTGGGACAGGCTGGACGGCGTGTTCGACTTCACCATCTTCGTCGGCCCACCCTACCCCGTGCTGGAAAAGCGACTGCGTCAGCGCTGGATGGGCTATGCGCTGCCGGAGGACCAGATCGGCTGGAAGCTCTACGGCAATGATCTGCCGAACGGAAAGCGCATCCTGGAAAACTCCCGGCCCGCGGATCTGCATATCGACATGTTCTGAGGCGATTGTCGTCACGGCCCATGGATGCTATCGCAGCCGCAAACACGGGAGCGACGCCGATGACCACAGAAATCACCATCCGCCGGCCGGACGACTGGCACCTGCACCTGCGCGACGGCGCCATGCTGGAAGGCGTGATCGGCGATACCAGCCGCCATTTCGCCCGCGCGATCATCATGCCGAACCTCGTGCCGCCGGTCGTCACCACCGCGGACGCCACGGCCTATCGTGATCGCATCCTCGCCGCGTTGCCCGCCGGCGACCGGTTCGAACCGCTGATGACGCTCTATCTCACCGAGCACACCAACCCCGACGACGTGGAAGCCGGCTATAAGAGTGGCCTTATCCGTGCGGTCAAACTCTATCCGGCCGGTGCGACGACCAATTCGCACGGCGGCGTGCGCGACATGGACAAGGCGATGCCGGCGCTGGAGCGCATGGCGAAGATCGGCCTGACGCTCTGCGTGCACGGAGAGGTGACGACGCCGGAGGTCGACATCTTCGACCGCGAGGCCGTGTTCATCGAAACGGTGCTCGATCCGTTGCGCCAGCGCCTGCCGGAACTGCGCGTGACCATGGAGCATGTCACGACGAAGAACGGCGTCGACTACATCACGGCGTCGAAGGCGAACCTTGCCGGCTCGATCACCACGCATCACCTGATCATCAACCGCAACGCCATCCTCGTTGGCGGCATCAAGCCGCATTATTACTGCCTGCCCGTCGCCAAACGCGAGGAGCATCGGCTGGCGCTGCGCGCCGCGGCAACGTCCGGCGATGCCCGCTTCTTCCTCGGCACCGATTCCGCGCCGCATGTCGATCCGCTGAAGGAATGCGCCTGCGGCTGCGCCGGTATCTACACCTCGATCAACACGATGAGCTGCCTTGCCCATGTGTTCGAACAGGAGAACGCGCTCGACAAACTGGAAGCCTTCGCCTCGCTGAACGGCCCGGCCTGGTATGGCCTGCCGGCAAACGAGGAGACCATCCGCCTGGTCAAGCGTGCGGAACCGGTAAGCTTCCCGGCCAGGATAGAGACGGGGGCCGGACCGGTGACCGTGTTCGACCCGATGTTCCCGCTGCATTGGGACGTCGCGTAAAAGGCTAGATGAAAGGGCGGGCCTCCTTCTTCAGGCCTTCCCATCCGGCCAGCGCAAGCAGGCCGTCCGCATCGAGGATTTCGCAGCCCCTGTCCTGCCAGCGCATCAGCTTGCGATCCGACAGCTTGCGCAGCGTCTTGTTGGTATGGACGAGCGACAGGCCGAGTGTATCGGCGACATGTTGCTGGGTGATTGGAATGACGCGCCGACCGCCATTGACGCCTGCCGAATGGGCGCGCTGATGGATGAAGGACAGGAGATAGGCCGTGCGCTCCAGCGCCGAACGCCGGCCGACACTCAACAGGTGTTCGTCGAGGATGCGCTCCTCTTGGGCGGCGATCCAGGTGAGATCATAGCCGAGCGAGGGGTGGCGCTCAAACAGTCGTTCCAGCTTAGAGCGCTCGAAGACGCAGAGCGTGACGGGCGTCAGCGCCTCGACGGAATGATTCATCTCGCCCATCAGGCTACCTTGCAGGCCGAGAAGATCGCCGGGCAGCACATAGTTCATGATCTGGCGCCGGCCATCCGGCAGAAGCTTGTAGCGGAAGGCCCAGCCGGAGAGCACGGTGAAGAGATGGGCGCTGTGCATGCCCTCGACGAGGATGGTCGCACCGCGCTCGCTCGACAGTTCGCCGCTCTTGAAATGTGAAACGAAGTCGATTTCCTTGGCGGTGAAATCGCGGAAGCCCGAGAGCTCCCGCAAGGGACATTGCTGGCAGGGCGTGCGCCATTTGGAATGATGGTTGCCCGCCGTGCTGCTGGCCATGCTTGCCCCTTCCGTTCACAGCCCTGAGCACCGGACTGGCTTGCTGAACGTGGAACATCGCGGGTTGTTCCATAAGGCGATTTGCTATGTCTTTTTTAAATGACACCCCATGGGTCCGGCTCCACAGTCCGCGTCCCGAACCGCCGGCCGATCCGGCGGTTGCGCATGGACTGAGGAGTGCGGCACCATGGAACCTTTTCTTCCGCACATCGTGATCGCAGAACACGAATTCCTGATCGCGCTCGATGCGGAATTTCTGATCAAGAGGGCGCTCGACTGCCGCATAACACTGTTGCGACCGGAGCAGCTCGACCAGTGGGACGAGGCGGCGCTTTCGGGTATCGATCTCTGCCTGTTCGACGTGCCGCTTGACGCGAGCCATATAAGAGCCCGTATCGAACGCCTGATCGACGCGCGGGTGCCGCTGCTTTTCACGACGGTCGGCGGCATCGATGTCAGCGGCGTCGAAGGCTTCGAGGTGATCCCCGTCGCGAAAAAGCCCTATGACGGCGACGCGATCATGGCCCTTATCAAAGGGCGGCTGCGGCAGATGCCGCAGCCACCGGAAGCGATCGATCAGAACTGACGACCGAGCTTTGCGTCGACCGAATGGCTGTTTGCGCCACGGATGACGAAGTAGAACATGATCAGCGCCCAGAGGATGGACTTTTCCGCGCCCATCAGGCCTTCGGCCTGCACGATGCCGTGGAAATAGACGGTGACTGCGAGCACGATCATCGCCGCGAAAGCGGCCGGCCGCGTGAAGAGGCCAATGGCGATCAGGATACCGCCGAAGAATTCGGTGGCGGCGAGCAGCGGCGACCAGAAGACACCGGGATAGAAGCCGAGGCTTTCGACCATGCCGCTTGCGCCGAAGGGGTTGATGATCTTGCCGTAACCATGGGTGACAAGCAGCAGGCCGGCGGCGACGCGCAGGATCGTTTCCGCGCTTTCGCCGAGCGCCGCATAGATGCCGCCGAGCGACGGAATGATGAGGCGGGGACGGCTGGTGGTGAAGTCGGTCATGGGGTCTCCTGGTAGGATGTTGCAGTGCACCACGTCTCTCTCATGAACCGGCCTGCGACAAGATGTCCAACAACAAAACATGATAAATTGAGTTGACATTTCCGTGAAGGGATCGCGTGCAGACAGGTGCCAAGTCGCATGCGCTGCTATATGCTTTCCCGGTCATCAGGAGGTAGCCATGACCGGGGAAAAGCCGCGCGTTTCCATACTCTACTGTACCCAGTGCAACTGGCTGCTGCGCGCCGGATGGATGGCACAGGAGCTGTTGTCGACCTTTTCCGATTCGCTTGGCGAGGTGGCGCTCATTCCGGGAAGCGGCGGCAATTTCGAAATCCGGGTCGGCGCGGCGCTGGTCTGGGAGCGCAAGCGCGACGGCGGTTTTCCAGGGCCAAAGGAACTGAAACAGCGCGTGCGCGACGTCATCGAACCCGGCCGCGATCTCGGCCACACGGACCGCGTTACCGACGGCAATCCCGGATGAAACGAAAACGGCGGGCCGAAGCCCGCCGTTCCTATCCGTCACCCGACTGCGCTTAACGGTAGGGCGAATAGCACATGCGATAGACACCGCCGCCCGCATGGTAGCGGTTGGTATAGGGGTCATAGGTGCGGTAGCGGTTGGAGCACCACCGGACATGGGCGTTCCCACCGCCACCGTAGTAGCGCGGCCGCTCGTAGCGCGGGCGATAGTAGCGTGGCCGCTCGTAGCGACGCTCGTAACCGCCGTAATACGGGCGATTGTAGCGGCGATATTGGCGGCGTTCGCAACCATAGCCGTAGCAGAACTCCACCTGGGCCCTGGTGACGTCGCTTTTTGTCTCGACCTTCGGCACGGCCAGTGGAACGGCCTCAGCCACGCCCATGGGCGCGATTGCGGAGGCAATGCTCATCGCGCAACCGAAAACGAGATTTCGAATCTTCGACATGTTGATCCTCACTGTTCTGGCGGGATTTCTCCCTGTCTCGTCCCTGCTTTGCATTACGTTCACGCATTTTGTTTTATTCATGATCGCGCATCCGCATAAGCATGGGATTTACCGCCGGATTTGCGATCCGCAAGAGGCATGAGGGGACGAGATGAGCCTGAAATTTGGAACCAGCGGCCTGCGGGGTCTCTCGGTTGATCTTGAGGGACCGGCGACCGCGCTCTATGCCACGGCTTTCGCCCGCCATCTGCTGGCGGCCGGCATCGCGCAACCGGGCGACCCCGTGCTGGTCGGCCGCGATTTTCGCGCCTCCAGCCCGGCCATTTCGGCCATTGCGATCGCCGCCTTGCGCAAGGCCGGATTTGCCCCGCACGATTGCGGCGCGCTGCCGACGCCGGCCCTCGCGCTCACCGGCCTCGCCCGCAAGGCGGCGTGCCTGATGGTCACCGGCTCGCATATTCCCGCCGACCGCAACGGCATCAAATTCTACCGGCCGGACGGCGAGATCGACAAGGCGGATGAAGCCGCCATCACCGCGGCGGCCGATGCGATCCGCGCCGAGGGCACCGTCCTTGACGCCGAACAGGAAACGGCAGACGACCTGCGTGACGCCGCGATGGCGCTGTACGACGCGCGCAATCGCCTGCTTCTGCCGGCCGGCAGCCTCGCCGGCCTGCGGGTCGGCGTCTACCAGCACTCGACGGTCGCACGCGACCTGTTCGTCTCCGTGCTCGCCCATTACGGCGCGGATGCCGTAGCGCTTGGCCGGTCGGAAACCTTCATTCCCGTGGATACGGAGGCGGTCTCCAGCGAGACGGTCGCGCTGCTGCAGGGCTGGGCCGTGCAACACGGGCTCGACGCCATCATCTCGGCCGATGGCGACGGCGACCGGCCGCTCGTCACCGACGAGACCGGCACACCGATTCGCGGCGACCTAGTTGGCCTCATCGCCAGCCGCTTCCTCGGCGCCACCGCCATCGCCACGCCCGTGACATCCAATTCCGGCATCGAAGCCGCGGTCGACGGCACCGTGCTGCGCACGAAGGTCGGCTCTCCCTTCGTCATCACGGCCATGAACGAAGCGGTCGCGGCCGGCGAAAAAGCCGTGGCCGGTTTCGAGGCCAATGGCGGCACGCTGACTGCCACCCCCTTCACCGTGAACGGCCACACGCTCGCGCCGTTGCCGACGCGCGACAGTCTGATGCCGGTGCTCGCCGTGCTGGCGCTTGCAGCCGGGCAAAAACGCCCGCTCTCCACGATCGCCGCCGGCTTCGCCCTGCCGGCCGCCGCGAGCGACCGTCTCGAAAACTTCCCCGTCGAAACGAGCGCCGCGCTGATGGCCGAACTGCGCTCCGGCGCCGGCGCGCTTGCCGCGTTCCTGGCACCGATCGGCGCGCCGTCGAAGGTCAGCGACATCGACGGATTGCGCGTGACGCTGGAGACCGGCGACGTCGTGCATTTTCGTCCGTCCGGCAATGCACCGGAAATGCGCTGCTACGTGGAGGCCCGCGACGAGGCCGCCGCTCTCCGGCTGCTGGCGGCCGGGCTCACCCGCATTCGCGAATGGGCGCGCGGCCGTTGAAGATTTTTACGCCCCACAAGGTTTTCGCCAAGCTGTTGCAAAAACTTCAAAAAGCCTGTTGACACCGGGCGGCGCTCCTTCTACATCGCTCTCCGTCGCCCAGATGGCGGAATTGGTAGACGCGCCAGCTTCAGGTGCTGGTACTCGAAAGGGTGTGGAGGTTCGAGTCCTCTTCTGGGCACCAAATTCCCGTTTCGGTTTTCCGAAACACTAAAAAAGCCCGGCTCTGCCGGGCTTTTTTGTTGCCGGCGGCAACCCTGCTCGCCGTAGCGCAGAATCTTCCGATTGCGCCTTGCGTCCCGGCCGCGATAGGCACATAAGCCTGAAAATCAGTCATCCGCTTCTGCGATCAGGATCATCGTGGCCATTCCTCCGCACGATGCCCAGAAACCGGGCACCTCATCCAGGTTCAGGTTTTTTGCACCGATTCTCGCCGGTGCCACGCTCAAGGAGCGGCTGATCGGCTGCGTCGGCGCGCTCATCGGCATCTGCCTGACCAGCCTCGTCTGCGCGCTCGTCATGGGGCAGGATCCGAACCTGCCGCTGATCGTCGCGCCCATCGGCGCCTCCGCCGTCCTGCTCTTTGCCGTGCCGGCAAGTCCGCTTGCCCAGCCCTGGTCAATCGTCGGTGGCAACACGATTTCCGCCTTTGTCGGCGTCAGCGTCGCCACGCTCGTGACCAATCCGTCGCTCGCCATCGGTCTTGCCGTGGCCCTTGCCATCCTCATCATGTCGCTGACCCGCTCGCTGCACCCGCCGGGTGGGGCTGCGGCGCTGACCGCCGTCGTCGGCGGAACTGCCGTCGCCCGGGCCGGCTTCTGGTTTCCGCTGGTGCCTATCGCGATCAACTCGCTAATCCTTGTGGCTGTCGGCATGGTGTTTCACCGGCTTGCCGGGCGGCAATATCCGCATCGCCAGGCGATTTCGCCCGTCAACACGCACAAGACCGCCGACCCGCCGGCGGCCTTTCGCGTCGGGTTCAACAGCGAGGACATCGACGTCGCCATTGCCAGCCTCAACGAGACGCTCGACGTCAGCCGCGCCGATATCGACGCGCTGCTGCGCCAGGTCGAGCTCCAGGCGCTGTTGCGCCAGCGCGGCGAGCTTACCGCCGCCGACATCATGTCGCGCGACGTGGTGACGGTCGCCGAGAACGCGACGGCGGATGAGGCGCGCAGCCTGCTGCTCAACCACGATATCCGCACGCTGCCGGTGCTCGACGCGACAGGGCATCTTCGCGGCACCGTTGGTCTCCGCGAACTCGCCGCCATGGCGCCCGGCACGCCGCTTCCCGTATCGCAGGCCGCGATCGCCAGACCGTCCGACCCGGCGATCGGTCTCTTGCCGCGCCTGACAGACGGCTCAATCCATGCGGTCGTGGTCCTCGACGAGGAGCACCATGTCGTCGGCATCATTTCGCAGACCGACCTTTTGGCGACGCTCGCAAAAAGCCTCTCCCAGACCGGCCCGACCAGCCTGATGGCCGGCCACGGGCAAGGCATCTGAGCTGGCCCCGTTTCAGGCCGCCGATGGTCCCGGACCCGTGCCGGGGCCGTTTTCGTTGGCCGGCGTGAAGGCGCGTTCTTCCAACCCTCCGGCAATCAGCCGGAATGTCGGCCGCGCCACCGGGATCGCCGCATAGGAGAGATCGGACACGGCCACCGGCTGGAAAAGCACCTTTTCCAGAACGATCCAGTCTCGCCGGCCCTCTGGCCGGGCGAAGGCCATGGCCTGCCCCACGCTGAGCCCGAGCAGCGCCAGGCCATAGAAGGTGGTGACCGGCAGAAAGGCGCTTCCCGGGGCATAGGTGCCGGGAAGGCAAAGCGTGCGGGTATCGGTGAGCCCGCTTGCGCAGCGGAACGACACGCGCGCGTCGATCATTGCCAGATCCGCGGGCGGGCGGCGTTCTGCCGTCAGGCGGCCGGCCGACAGTTTCCGGTCGAGCAGTGCCGTCCATTCCTCGGTCAGCGGCGGCCAGTCACTTCGCAGCTTTTCCAGCACATAGACGTCTCTTGCCGTGAGCATTGCGGGATCGCGTCCCATAGCCATTCTCCATCCTGCCCGCCCCTCGAGGCGCGGCAAACAAACCCATGGTGGAGAAGCCCCCTGGCCGCGGATGCGGCACAGGGGGTCACGATCCTGCGACGAGGCAACCTCCGATGCGTCCGGAAGAGGAGAAGGACAGGAACTTCATCGCCGCGCGCGCCTCAGGACGCGCTGGCCGTTTCCGGCGCGGCGGCATGCACCGAAACGACGGTGAGGCGCCGCACCCGGCCGTCGCGCGCGGCCCATTCGATCGACTGGCCGGCGGAAAGACCGAGAAGGGCCGCCCCGACCGGGGTCAGCACGGAGATGCGCTGGCGGGAAATATCGGCATCCTTCGGGAAAACCAGTTCGGCGATCTGCGCCGGCTCGTCATCGATGCGGAACTCGGCAATCGAGCCCATGCGCATGATGCCGGGCGCCATGCGCGCATCGTCGAGGATCTTTGCCCGGTCGAGTTCGGCGGCGAGCTGTTCTGCGGCGTGCGGATCGCGCGCGGCCAGCATGTCGGCAAGGTTCGACAGGCGGGCATGTTCGGAACGGGCGATGGTGATGGCAGGCCGGCGGCTGCCCTTGGTCTTGCTGGTCATGGAAACCTCACGACACGGAGTCTCGCGGCCCGACAGGCACACGAAAATGAAAAACGGGGATTGAAGTGTCGCGCTGGTCTGGCACGGTTCCCATTTCACGGAACCGCATTTGCCCCACGGCTGGGGCACGACGCGACCAAGCCGAGGGGCTAGTGTCCTGCGAGAGGAAACAGCCGTTTCAGAAACCGGGCAAGGGATGGCATCGTGGTCATGCGTCTATGATGGGATGACCAAGGTAGCAAAGTCAAGCCGGCGCGCGGGAACGTCGCGCTTGAAGTGCAGGCCGTTCCGGCCTCAGATGGGTAAGCCGGCCACGAGGAGGCTCACATGCCGATAGGGATCAAGCGCGTTTACGACGAAGCCGAACCGCAGGACGGCGCGCGTATTCTCGTCGACTGGCTCTGGCCGCGCGGCATTTCGAAGGACAAGGCCGCCTTTGCCGAATGGATGAAGGAACTGGCGCCGACAGCGGCCCTTCGCCAGTGGTTCGATCACAAGCCGGAGCGCTGGGCGGAGTTCCAGACACGCTACCGGGAGGAGCTTCGGGAAAACCCGTTGGTCGACACGCTGCGCGTGCGCGCCCGGACGGAGACGGTGACCCTGCTCTACGGATCGCGCAACCGGGAATTCAACCATGCCAGGGTGCTGGCCGATTTTCTGCTGGAAACATAGCAATCGGAATTCGTTTGCCAGGTAAGGAGAAAGGCGCAATCCTCGAACTCCCCCGCGCCGCAGAGGCCGAATTCATGGATGACGACGACAAACCTGCCAGCTTCGCCTCACCGGCCTGTTTCCTGCATGAGGTCGATCCGGCCTATTCGGGGCTGCCGGGGCCGCTCGACCTACAAGCCTGGACCGACGTCAACCGCTGGCGCAAGAGCGAGCGCGAGCGCCTCATCGCCGAGCGTCTCGCCGTTCCGGCCGAAACACGGGCGCACCAGGCGCAAGCGATCGCGGCCGGCGTGCTGGCGGAAATCGGCGATCTGACGGACCGCATCGTCAGCGCCTACTGGCCGTTTCGCGGCGAGCCGGATCTGCGGCCGTTCCTGCAAACCGTGGCGGAGCGCGGCGGGCGCACGGCCCTGCCGGTGGTCGTCGAGAAGGGGCGGCCGCTGGAATTCCATCTCTGGCAGACGGGGGAGGCGCTGTCGCGCGGCGTCTGGAACATTCCGATCCCGGCCGAGCAGCGACCCTGCCTGCCCGACATCGTCATCGCACCCGTCGTCGGTTACGACCCGGCCTGTTACCGGCTCGGTTATGGCGGCGGTTTCTTCGACAGGACCTTGGCGGCCATGCCGAAGAAGCCACGCGTCATCGGCGTCGGCTACAGCGCCGCAAAACTCGCGACGATCTATCCGCAACTACACGACATTCCGATGGACGTTATCGTCACGGAAGCCGGCACGATCCGCCCCTACATTTCCACCGTGCGGGCGTTGACGTAGAGCGCCCGGCCGGCGAACCAGCCGTTGACGGCAGCGCCAAGGCCAAGCAGCACGAAGAGCACGGCGCTCCAGGCGAAACTGCCCGTCCAGCCGCGGATGAGGCCGACGATCAGCGGGCCGATGGCCGCCAGCAGGTAGCCGACGCATTGCGCCATGCCGGACAGATGCGCCGCCACATGCGGATCACGCGTGCGCAGCACGATGACGGTCATCGCCACCGCGATCAGCCCGCCCTGGCCGATGCCCTGCAGCACGGCCCAGATCCACACGGACCAGAGCGGCGCGAAGAGCAGGCCAAGAAGCGCCACGACGGCGAAGCCGCAGAGCACGACGTTGATCAGCCGCTGGTCCTTGCCGCGCACGGCGATATGCGGCGCGACAAGGCAGGCGCCGGCCTGCACCATCACGGAGATCGACACGATCGCCCCGGCCGTCACGCCATCCAGCCCGCGCTCGCGCAGGATCGGCACCAGCCAACCGAAGACGCAATAGGCGAGCGCCGACTGCAGGCCCATGAAGAGCGTGACGTGCCAGGCGAGCCTGTCGCGCCAGAGCCCTTCCACGCGAAAGCCGGTGCGCTTGGCCTGCATGCGGGTGCCAAGCACCTGCGGCAGCCAGAGCAGCGCCACCAGAAAGGCCGGCAGCGCCCAGATCGCCAGCGCCCCGTTGAGCGAGCCGCCAAGGGCGTGTTCGAAGGGCAGGGTCAGGCCGGCAGCACTTGCAGCACCTGCGCAAAGCGCCATCGTGTAGCACCCCGTCATCAGCGCCGCCTTGTCGGGAAAGTCCCGCTTGACCAGGCCGGGCAGCAGCACATTGCCGACCGCAATCGCGGCCCCCGCAAGTGCCGTGCCCAGAAAGAGCAGCGGAACGGAGGACAGGCCGCGCAGCGCCGTGCCGAGCGCCACGACGAGGATGACGACCAGCAGGGTTCGCTCCGTGCCGATGCGTTGGGCGAGGCGTGGGGCGAGCGGCGAGAACAGGCCGAGGCAGACGACGGGCAGCGTCGTCAGCAGGCTGGCGCCGGTGGCGGAAAGGCCGAGCAGGTCGCGGATCTCCGGCAGCAGCGCCGAGGCGCTGGAAAACACCGGCCGCAGATTGAAGGCGATGAGCACGAGGCTGACGCCGAGCAGGACGCGCGCCACAGTGCTTTTCGGCCGGTGTGCTGCGGGCGCCGGCACGCTGTCGGCTTCGGCGTCGATCAGATCGATGGCGCCGGGATCATTGAGAACGGTCATGACAGCAGCAACCGATCGAGAGCCGACAGCATGGGCGCCATGAAACGGCGCACCGCGGCATCGGCCGCCTCCGGATCGCCGCTTTCGATGGCATCGATGATTGCGGCATGGGCGGCCATGTCCGGTTCCGGAAGGTCTTCACCCAGCGTCGCCTCGATGGTTTCGGAAATCAGCGTGGAAAAGAATTCGTACATGCCGATCAGCACGCTGTTTTGTGAGGCGGCGATCACTGCCTGATGGAAGGCGAAGTCGCGGGCAACGAACCCCGCCTTGTCGCCGTCGTCGTGGTTGCCACGCTCGGCAAGCAGCGCGCGCAGCCCGGCGAGCACGGCCGGTGTGTGGCGCAGCGCCGCAAGCCGCGCGGCCTCCGCATCCAGCGCAAGACGCGCCTCGAACTGGTCGCGCAGGCCCGCCCGGCGGGCCATGGTGAGCGGGCGGGTGCTATCGGCCACCGAGAGCACATAGGTGCCGGAGCCCTGCCGGGTTTCGAGGTAACCCTGCGAAGCGAGCACGCGCACCGCCTCGCGCACCGTGCCGCGGCTGACGGACAGCATGGCGGACAAGGTCGCCTCGTTCGGCAATTTTTCGCCCACCGCCCAGCGGCGCTTGAGGATTTCGTCGCGGATCGCCTCGACGGCGGTATCGGCGAGATTGGTCTTGCTGAGGGAAAACATGGTAAACTCATAAAGTCATCTGATGACTTTATGAGTAGCGCTCTCGATGGCTGGCGTCAAGGACGTGGGCCGGCGCCTGAGGCACCGGCCGATTGGCGAAACCGCGCTATCCAGCCGTTCGAGACAGGCGCCGGGCCGGTACGGCCCGGGCCATCATGGAAAACCGACTACTGCTTGCGCGGCCAGGTATCGGCGAGGCGGTAGCCGGCCGGCCATGGATCTTCCGGATCGAGCATGACCTGGCTGGTGCCGGTGATCCAGGCGCGGCCGGAGATTTCCGGCACGATGGCCGGGCGGCCGCCGACCGTGGTTTCGCCGACGATACGGCAATCGAAGCGCGAATCGAGGATCGAATAGCCGGAGAAGGACTGGCCGACCTTGATCTGGCCGCGGGCATGCAGCACCGCCATGCGGGCGGAGCAGCCGGTGCCGGTCGGCGAGCGATCGAGCTTTGCGGGCTGGATGACGACCGTGTTGCGGCCGTGCAGCGCGCCGTCGCGCTCCTCGACCGGCAGCGTCAGCTGGCAGAAGGAGATGTGGTTCCATTCCGAGTTTTCCGGATGGGTGAAGCCGAGCTGTTCATTGGCGGCCTTGGTGATGCGGATGCCGGTTTCGGCAAGCTCACGCGCCTCGTCCGGCGTGACCGAGAAACCAAGGGCGCGGGCATCGGCAAACACAAAACTGTCGCCGCCATAGGCGGTGTCGACGGTGAGGGTGCCGAGGCCTTCCACTTCCAGCTTGGCATCCAGCTTGTCGGCGAAGGACGGCACGTTGGTGACGGTGATGCGCTCGGCCTTGCCGTTGCGGCAGGTGGCAACGACGTTGACCAGCCCGCCCGGCGCTTCCAGCACCATGTGGGTTTCCGGCTCGACCATCGGCACAATGCCGCTGTCGAGCAGCACGGTGGAGACGCAGATCGAGTTGGAGCCGGACATCGGCGGCGTGTCCTCCGGCTCCATGATGATGAAGCCCATGGTGGCGCGCGGGTCCTTCGGCGGCACGAGGAGATTGATGTGGCGGAAGACGCCGCCGCGCGGTTCGTTCAGCACGAAATTGCGCAAGGTCTTGTCTTCGGCGATGAAATTGCGCTGCTCCCACAGCGTGTTTCCCGGCGGGGGCGCGACGCCGCCGACGATGACATCGCCAACCTCGCCCTCGGCGTGGCAGGAGACGATGTGGATGACCTTGCTGCTGCGCATGGCACTTTCTCCGATTTCAGGCTGTTGTTCGCGTTGCGGGCCGATCCCGGCGACGCGGTTGACCTTTCATAGATAGATTGGATCCAATATACAATCAGCTTTTATGTGCTGGCGACGGGTGCTCGTTCGGTTGCCCCTTCGCCGGATTCCACCTATGAGCATAGCTCCACTCTACCGGGGTTCGACGTGATGAAATTTGCTGCCGTCGATGTCAGGCAGGCCGCCTCGGCCGCCGATATCGTCTATGAGGCTCTGCGCAAGGCGATCATCGAGGGAGACCTCGCCGAGGGCGCGAACCTTCGGCAGGAAGAGATCGCGCAGATGTTCAACACCAGCCGCATTCCCGTACGCGAGGCACTGTCCCGGCTGGAGCAGCACGGCCTGATCACCACCCAGCGCTACAAGGGCGCCGTCGTCGCCGGTCTTTCCATCGAGGAGATCGAGGAAACCTTCGAGTTCCGCGCGCTGATCGAGGCCGAGGTCATCCGCCTCGCCGTCCCCAAGCTCGACCGCGAGACACTGGAAAAGGCGCAGCGCTACTGCAGCGAATTCGACCGGGAGACCGACCCGCACCGCTGGGGCGAAATCAACCGCAACTTCCACTATACGCTCTACGAAGCCTCACGCCGCCCCTATTATCTGCAGAACGTGCAGTCCTCACTCGATCGCATCGACCGGTATCTGCGCGCCCAACTCATCTTCACCAACGGCGTACCGCGCGCCGGGCGCGAGCATGAAGCGATCCTTACGGCCTGCGAGCGTGGCGATGCCGACCTCGCCTCGCGTCTGACACGCGACCACATCCTCGATGCCGGACGGTCGCTGATGACGTTTTTGCGCGAACACCGGGCCTGAGGGCCTGCGCGCCTCTCCGTATTTTTCCTCCGCGGCAGGTGCTGATTTCCCCGCCTTTTCATTTTTCGCGTCGCGACCTCATAAATTGCCGAAATCCTTTCTTTTGGAGGCTTGACGACGCTTTCGTCAAAATGCCCATTTTAAACGATTGATAGCGTCCGCAGAGAACTGTATTTCTTTTGTCGACAAGAGGATTTTCGATGACCGATACCGATTCCAACTCCCTGCCGGAACGCAAGCGCGGCTCCGGCGTCAAAATGGTCTACGACCTTTTGCGCGACGAAATCCTCGACCTGAAGATCGCCCCCGGCAGCCCGGTGGACGAGGTGCAACTGGCCGAGCGGTTCAAGATGTCGCGCACGCCGATCCGCGAGGCGCTGGTGCGGCTCGCCGGCGAAGGGCTGATCGAGACCCTGCCCAACCGCTCCACCATGGTGGCGAACATCGACTTCCTGAACCTGCACACCCTGTTCGACGCGATGGTGCTGATGTACCGCGTAACGACGCGGCTCGCCGCGCAGAACCACCGGGCGGACGACCTTCCCATTATCCGTGGCTTCCACGAGGACTATGCCGCGGCGGTGGAGGCACGCGATACGCTTGCGATGATCGCGACCAACGTGGCCTTCCATGCCGCCATCGCGGAGGCCGGCCGCAACCCCTACTTCACCAGCCTGTTCCGCCGGCTGCTCGATGAGGGGCGGCGCATTCTCCGTCTCTACTACCAGTCCTATGAAGAGCAGTTCCCGCAACTGTTCGTCGACGAGCACGCCGCCATCATCGCGGCGATCGAGGCGCGCGATATCGAGGAGGCGGACCGCCTCGGAAAGGCCCATGCCGAGCAGATCGTTGCCCAGGTGCAGCGGCTGTTCAGCCGCAACGATCGGCTCGACATCGCGCTCTGATCGACTGTATTTTTCTTGTCGACAAATAAAATACAAGATGCTATATCCACCATCGAGAGAGGGGAGGCCTTGCCTATGTGCGGGAGACTCCCGACCAACCGCCCATAGGAGATCGACATGAAGGCCAAGATTTTTTCCGGCGTAATTCCCGCCCTGATGACCCCCTGCAAGGACGACCGCACGCCGGATTTCGACGCGCTGGTGCGCAAGGGCAAGGAACTCATCGCAAAGGGCATGTCCGCCGTGGTCTATTGCGGCTCGATGGGTGACTGGCCGCTGCTCACCGACGCTGAGCGCATGGAAGGCGTCGAGCGCCTGGTGAAGGCCGGCATTCCGCTGATCGTCGGCACGGGTGCTGTCAACACCGCTTCGGCCGCAGCCCACGCCGCGCATGCCCAGAAGGTCGGCGCCCAGGGCCTGATGGTCATCCCGCGCGTCCTGTCCCGCGGCACCGTCGTTGCTGCCCAGAAGAACCACTTCAAGGCGATCCTGTCCGCCGCTCCGGACCTGCCGGCCGTCATCTACAACAGCCCCTATTACGGTTTCGCCACCCGCGCCGACCTGTTCTTCGCGCTGCGCCAGGACCACAAGAACCTCGTCGGCTTCAAGGAATTCGGCGGCGCTGCCGACATGCGTTATGCGGCTGAAAACATCACCAGCCGTGACGACGACGTCTCGCTGATGATCGGCGTCGACACCTGCGTCTTCACCGGCTTCGTCGATTGCGGCGCGGTCGGCGCGATCACCGGCATCGGCTGCGTGCTGCCGAAGGAAGTGCTGCATATGTGCGCGCTTGCACAGGCTGCTGCCAAGGGCGATCCGGATGCCCGGGCCCGCGCGCTGGAGCTGGAATCGGCACTCGCCGTGCTCTCCTCCTTCGACGAAGGCCCGGACCTCGTTCTCTACTTCAAGCACATGATGGTTCTGAAGGGCGACAAGGAATACACGCTGCACTTCAACGAAACCGACGCGCTCTCCGACAGCCAGCGCGGCTATGTCGAGAGCCAGCTGAAGCTGTTCGACACCTGGTATGCCGAATGGAGCAAGCTCCCCGGCGCCGTGCAGACCTACAAGGCCTGATCAGCCCTCCTCTCTTTTCCGCGACATGAACGCCGCCCGCAGCCGACGCTGCGGGCGGTTTTCGTTTGCCGCAGGCGCTCGGTTCTGCGACGGTCGCAGGACAAACGAGAGGAACCGCAATGCCTTCCCTGGACGTCCTGCTTGCCTTTGCCGTGACCACGGCGATCTTCGCCTTCATTCCCGGCCCCGCGATGCTTTACGCCGCCGCCCGGACGATGGCGGGCGGTCGCGCAGCAGGGCTGATGGCGGTGCTCGGCATTCATCTGGGCGCCTACGCCCACATTATCGCGGCGGCAGCCGGGCTTTCGGCGCTGTTTCATGCCGTTCCGGTCGCCTATACCTGCGTCAAGCTCGCGGGTGCTGCCTATCTAATCTGGCTCGGCATTTCGCTCTTCCGCGCGACGGATGCGGCGGAGGACGATGCGGCAGGTGCTGCGCCGAAGGGCGGGCGACGGGCTTTCGCGCAAAGCGTCACCGTCGAGATCCTGAACCCCAAGACGGCGATCTTCTTCCTCGCCTTCCTGCCGCAATTCGTCGACAGCGCCGCCGGCCTGCCGATCTGGGCCCAGCTCGCCATTCTCGGCACGATGGTCAACCTGATCTTCACCTTCGCCGATGTCGTCAGCGTCCTGCTGGCGGACGTCATTCTCGCGCGGCTGAAACGGTCGAGCGGCGTGCAGTCCCTCGTGCGCAAGGCGGGCGGGACAGTGCTCATCGGGCTTGGTGCCCATCTCGCCCTGCAGAAGGGCTGAAAACCGCGGCAACGGCGCCGCCGCGGTTCCGTGCAGGTTAAATACCCGTCAGGCGATCGCGTCGAGGCCGAGGGCCAGCAGGCGGTCGAGCTGTTCCGTCTCGGCGGCCGTCAGCGTAACACCGTCCGTTTCAGATTTTTTGCGGGCCACGAAGCGGCGCTGCGAGGGCAGGCGCGCGCCCTGGCCGACGATCGCGTCGAACAGCACTTCGGCGCGGGCGAAGGGGTCGCCGGGGCGGCCCTTGGCGAAGGCTTCCGGCGACAGGGCGATGATCAGTTCGCCGTGGAAGGGCGCAAGCGTCGTCGTGCCGAGATAGTCGAGCACTTCGGGGCTCGTCAGGTCGCCGATCATGATGCCGGCGAGAAGTTCGATCATCGTGCCGATGGCGGACCCCTTGTGGCCGCCGAAGGGCAGCATGGCGCCGGCCAGCGCCGCCTCCGGGTCGGTCGTCGGGTTGCCGTCGGCATCGATCGCCCAACCCTCCGGGAGCTGTTTACCGGCGCGGCGGTGCAGTTCGATCTCGCCGCGGGCGGCGACCGAGGTCGCGAAGTCGAAGACGTAGGGCGACTGGTCCGGACGCGGCCAGCCGAAGGCGAAGGGGTTGGTGCCGAGCAGCGGCTTGTTGCCGCCGGTCGGCGCCACGGTGGCGTAGCTCGGGCACATGACGAGGGCGGCAAGGCCTTCGTTCGTCACGGCCTCGACTTCCGGCCACAGCGCGGAGAAATGCGTGCAGTCGTTGATAACCAGTGCGGCGATACCGAGCTTGCGGGCGCGCTCGGCCAATGCCGGCACACCGAGCTCGAAGGCAGGGTTGGCGAAGCCGCCATTCGCATTGACCTTGACGATCGCGGAACCCTCGTTGAGGTCGAGTTCCGGCACCGCGTCCGGCTTGACCTTGCCGGCCTTGACGGTGCGCAGCGCGCCTTCGATGCGGAAGATGCCGTGCGATTTACAGGCGTCGCGCTCACCGGCAACGATGACCCGGCCGAGTGCGCCGGCCTGCACCGCGTTGAGGCCGGCATTGCGGAAGATCGCTTCGACACGCTCGTGAAGGGCGGCAATGGTCAAGGTGGTGGTTTGCGTCATCGTTGGTCTCTTCAGGCTGGTGCCGACCGCGGCAGGTTGGCGATTGAACATTTGCATACATAGAGTATACAAGATTTCGACAAGTGCAATTCGTCCCGTCCCATCCTATGTCAGGGGCGAATCCCTCTTCCGCCAGAAAGGTACGTCAAATGGCTTTCACTCCCAACGGTAAACACCTCGTCGCCGGGCAATGGCTCGATGGCAACGGCACGTTCGCCTCGTCGCCGGCACACGGCCCGGCTCACGACTTCGCCGTCGGCACGGTCGCGCTCGTCAATCGCGCCGCGGAAGCCGCCGAAGACGCCTTCCTGAGCTACGGTTATTCCTCGCGTGCGACACGCGCCGCGTTTCTCCGCGCCATTGCCGACGAGATCGAGGCGCGCGCCGACGCCATCACCGAGATCGGCACGCAGGAAACCGGCCTACCCGTCGCCCGCCTGCAGGGCGAACGCGGCCGTACGACCGGCCAGCTGCGCCTTTTCGCCGACCATATCGAGAAGGGCGACTATCTCGACCGCCGCCTCGACGCCGCCCAGCCTGACCGCCAGCCGCTGCCGCGCACCGAAATCCGCCTGATCCAGCGGCCGATCGGCCCGGTCGCCGTGTTCGGCGCCTCCAACTTCCCGCTTGCCTTCTCGACGGCCGGCGGTGACACGGCCGCAGCACTCGCCGCCGGTTGCCCCGTCGTGGTCAAGGGCCATTCCGCCCATCCGGGCACGGGCGAGATCATCGCCGAAGCCGTCGAGGCCGCAATCCGCAAGACCGGCGTGCATCCGGGCGTCTTCTCGCTGATCCAGGGCGGCAACCGCCAGGTCGGCGAGGCGCTGGTGCAGCATCCGCTGATTAAGGCTGTCGGCTTCACCGGCTCGCTTGCCGGTGGCCGTGCGCTGTTCAACCTCTGCGCCGCACGCCCGGAGCCGATCCCGTTCTTCGGCGAACTTGGCTCGGTCAACCCGATGTTCCTGCTGCCGGAAGCACTGAAGGCGCGGGCGGAATCGCTCGGCCAGGGCTGGGCGGGCTCGCTCACCATGGGTGCCGGCCAGTTCTGCACCAATCCGGGCATCGCCATCGTGGCGGATGGCGCGGATGCCGACCGTTTCACGGCCGCTGCCGTCGAGGCGCTCGGCAAGGTCGGCCCGCAGACCATGCTGACCGACGGTATCGCCAAGGCCTATCATGACGGCCAGGCGCGCTTCGAAAGCCGCAACACGGTGAAGCCGCTCTTCACCACCGAATCCTCCGGCCGCAATGCGCTGCCGAACCTCTTCGAGATCTCCGGCGAACAGTTCCTCGCCGACCACGCGCTCTCCGAAGAAGTCTTCGGCCCGCTCGGCCTCGTCGTGCGTGTCGGCTCGGTCGATGAGATGAAAGCGCTTGCCCGCAAGTTCGAAGGCCAGTTGACGACGACGATCCATATGGATGCCGGCGACCTCGACGACGCCAGGAAGCTTCGCCCGGTCCTCGAGCGCAAGGCCGGCCGCGTGCTGGTCAATGGCTTCCCGACCGGCGTGGAAGTGGTGGATTCCATGGTGCATGGCGGCCCCTACCCGGCCTCGACGAATTTCGGCGCGACGAGCGTCGGCACGATGTCGATCCGCCGATTCCTTCGTCCGGTTTCGTACCAGAACATGCCGGAAGGCCTGCTGCCCGAGGATTTCCTCAACTGATTCAAGCCTCTGGCTTGCCAGGGGCGGCGTCTTGCGAGAGCAAGGCGCCGCTCTCATATTTTCTGCGCCTGGGTATATACTTTTTGTATATTAGTTGTATTTTAAGGCCGGTTTACGCCAATGGCGCAGGACGGACCTCGCCGGCTGAATCGACAGACCAATCCAGGGAGAGAGTTATGAAGAAGACTTCGGTCCTCGCCTTCGGCCTCGTGGCCGCCACCGCTCTGACCAGCCCGGCCAAGGCCGACAAGCTGGACGACATCATCTCGTCCGGCACGCTGCGCTGCGCCGTCGTTCTCGACTTCCCGCCCATGGGCGCGCGCGACGAGAGCAACAACCCGATCGGTTTCGACGTCGACTATTGCAACGATCTCGCCAAGGCGCTCGGCGTCACCGCCGAAATCGTTGAAACGCCCTTCCCGGAGCGCATCCCGGCCCTGATGTCCGGCCGCGTCGATGTCGGCGTCGCCTCGACCTCCGACACGCTGGAACGCGCCAAGACGGTCGGCATGACCGTTCCCTACTTCGCCTTCCAGATGGCCGTCACGGCCAACGACAAGTCGGGCGTAAAATCCTTCGAAGACATGAAGGGCAAGGTCGTCGGCGCCACTGCCGGCACGTTCGAAGCCATCGCGCTGGAAAAGTCGGTCAAGGAATGGGGCGCTGGCGAATTCCGTCCGTACCAGACCCAGGCTGACGTCTTCCTCGCGCTGAGCCAGGGCCAGATCGACGCCACGGTCTCGACCTCGACGGTCGCCCAGTCCAACGTCAAGAGCGGCAAGTTCGCTGGCATCTCGGTCGTCGGCAACGCGCCCTACGATATCGACTATGTCGCGCTCTTCACCAACCGCGAAGAATACGGCCTGATCAACTACCTGAACCTCTTCATCAACCAGCAGGTTCGCACCGGCCGTTACAACGAGCTCTACGAAAAGTGGGTCGGCGGCGAAGTGCCGTCCCTTTCGATCAACGGCGTTTATCGCTAATCTGCCGTTTTAAAGGCGGCGCGGGAGCCACTTCCGCGCCGCTGATCGTTTCCGAAGGGTGAGACGGCAATGTTCAGTTACAATTTCCATTGGAACCAGGCCTTCAAGGCCCTGCCGCAGATGCTGGAGGGCGCGCTCGTCACGCTCCAGATCGCGCTGCTGTCCATGGCCATCGGCCTTGCCGTCGCGCTCGCGCTGACGCTCTTCCGGCTGTCCGGCAACCGCATCTTGAACGGCTTCGCCACGGCCTGGGTCGAGGTCGCGCGCAACACGCCGGCCCTCTTCCAGATCTACATGGCCCATTTCGGCCTCGGCAATTTCGGCATCCACTTGAGCCCGTATACGGCGCTGCTCGTGGGGATCGCCTTCAACAATGCCGGCTATCTTGCAGAAAACTTCCGCGGCGCGCTGAAGGCGATCCCCGACACGCAGACGCGTGCGGGCCGCTCGCTCGGCATGACGCCGCTGCAGGCCTTCCGCTATATCGTCATGCCGCAGATGCTGCGCATCGCCTTCCTGCCGGCCACCAACCAGATGGTCTGGGCAATCCTGATGACCTCGCTCGGTGTGACGGTCGGCATGAACACGGATCTTGCCGGCGTCACGCAGGCGCTGAATGCGGTATCCTTCCGTACCTTCGAATTCTTCGCGCTCGCGGCGGTCATCTACTACCTGATCGCCAAGGCCGTGACGCTGGCAGCGCGCCTCGCTGCCACGCGCATGTTCCGCTACTGAGAGGGTAACCCATGTTCGATACCGCTCTCACGCTTGCCGATCTCGGCTTCCTCGCCAAGGGCGCGGCGATGACGCTTGCCGTCACCGCCGTCTCCGTCCTCGCCGGCACCATTCTCGGCATCTTCTTCGGCGTGCTGCGCAACCAGCTCGGCCCCTACTGGTCGATGCCGATCACCTTCCTGCTCGATGTCTTCCGCTCCGTGCCGCTGCTTATCCAGCTCGTGCTCGGCAACGCGGCGCAATCGATCATGAAGCTCGGCTGGGCGCCCTTCACCACCTCCTGCGTGGTGCTGTCGCTCTATACCGCCGCCTATTGCACCGAGATCGTGCGCGGCGGCATCTCCTCCGTGCCGACGACCACGCGCCGCGCGGCCCGCTCGCTCGGCATGACCTGGTGGCAGGACATGCGCTACATCGTGGCGCCGCTCGCCACCCGCGTCTCGCTGCCCGCCTGGATCGGGCTGACGCTCGGCGTCATGAAGGATTCGGCGCTGGTTCTGTGGCTCGGCCTGATCGAGCTCCTGCGCGCCTCGCAGATCCTCGTCACGCGCCTGCAGGAGCCGCTGTTCATCCTGCTGATCTGCGGCGCCATCTACTTCATCATCAGCTTCCCCATAGCCCGGCTTGGCGGCTATCTCGAAAAACGGTGGTCCCCCAATGATTGAGATCGAAAACGTCCGCAAATCCTTCGGCCAGCTGGAAGTCCTGAAGGGGATCAACCTCACCGTCCAGAAGGGCGAGGTGTTGACCATCATCGGCGGCTCGGGCTCGGGCAAGTCGACGCTGCTCACCTGCATCAACGGTCTCGAGACGATCGATGCCGGCCGCATCGTGGTCGACGGCACCGATGTTCATGCCAAGGCGACGGACCTCAACAAGCTGCGCCGCAAGCTCGGCATCGTCTTCCAGCAGTTCAACGCCTTCCCGCACCTGACGGTGCTGGAAAACGTCATGCTGGCGCCGGTCAAGGTGCTCGGCCAGTCGAAGGCCGAAGCCGAGGCCATGGCCGTCAAGCAGCTCACCCATGTCGGCCTCGGCGACAAGCTGAAGGTCTATCCGAACCGCATGTCCGGCGGTCAGCAGCAGCGCATGGCGATTGCCCGCGCGCTTGCCATGTCGCCGGCCTACATGCTGTTCGACGAGGTGACCTCGGCGCTCGACCCGCAGCTCGTCGGCGAAGTGCTCGACACGCTGCGCATGCTCGCCTCCGAAGGCATGACGATGATCTGCGTCACGCATGAAATGAAGTTCGCCCGCGAAGTCTCCGACCGCGTCGCCTTCTTCCACAAAGGTGTGATGGCCGAGATCGCGCCGCCGGAACAGCTGTTCGGCGCGCCGAAGGATCCCGAGCTGCAGACCTTCCTCGCCGCCACGCATTGAGAGCATCATGAAGACAGATATCGAGCCCGGCGTCGTCGTCATCGGCGCCGGCGTGGTCGGCCTTTCGGCGGCCATTGCCGCGCAGGCGCGCGGCCTTTCCGTCACCGTGCTGGAGCGTGAGGCCCCGGCCGCCGGCGCTTCTGCCGGAAATGCAGGCGCCTTCGCCTTCACCGACATCCTGCCGCTCGCCTCGCCCGGCATCCTGAAGAAGGCGCCGAAATGGCTGCTCGATCCGCTCGGGCCGCTCAGCATCCCGCCGTCCTACGCTCTCCAGATCGCGCCGTGGATGTTCCGCTTCTGGCGCGCCTGCTCGGCCAGGCACGTCGCCCATTCCACCGCGGCACAGACCGCACTGATGGACCTCTCCAAGGCGGCGCTGGAGTCCTTCCTCACCGAGACCGGCACCATCGCGATGCTGCGCAAGGAAGGCAACCTCCAGGTCTATGAAAGCCAGGCCGAACTCAATGCCTCGCTGCCCGGCTGGAAGGCGCGTGAAGCGCACGGCGTCGAATTCCGCCACATGGATGCGCGTGCCATGGCGGACATCCAGCCCGGCCTTGCGCCCCGCTTCACGCACGGCACGTTCACGCCCGGCTGGTATTCGATCGCCGATCCAAAACTCTATACGCTGGCGCTTGCCGATCATTTCCGCGCCAAGGGCGGCACAATCGAACGCGCCGAGGTTTCCAGCCTGCACCCGATCGAGGGTGGCGTGGAAATCCGCACGACCGACGGCCGGACGCTGCGGGCGCAAAACGTCGTGCTGGCGGCCGGCGCCTTCTCCCATCAGGTCGCACGCTCGCTTGGCGAATCCATCCCGCTCGAAACGGAGCGCGGCTACAACACGACACTGCCGGCTGACGCCTTCGACCTGCGCACGCAGGTCACCTTCGGCGGCCACGGCTTTGTCGTTACCCGGCTTTCGACCGGCATCCGCGTTGGCGGCGCGGTGGAGCTTGGCGGACTGAAGCTACCGCCGAACTTCCGCCGGTCGGAAGCCATGCTGGAGAAGGCCCGCAGCTTCCTACCGGGCCTGAAGCCTGCGGGCGGCGTGCAGTGGATGGGTTTTCGTCCGTCGCTACCCGACAGCCTGCCCGCCATCGGCCGCGCCCGCGCGACGCCGCGGGTCGTCTATGCCTTCGGCCACGGCCATCTCGGTCTCACCCAGTCGGCGGGCACGGCGCGGCTCGTCGCCGACCTGCTGACGAACGACCGGACAGCCATCGACATCGCCGCCTTCTCGCCGCAACGTTTCTGACACGGTCCAATCGCACAGGAGCCGCTCCATGGCCGATCTCTCCGCCCGCAGCATTCTCGCCGGCACCGCCTCCGGCCCGGTCATCGCGGCCGGCGAGGCGCTGAGTTTCTGGGGCGGCGTCGATCCGGCCACCGGCAAGGTCATCGACGTGCACCACCCGCTGCACGGCGTCACCATCACCGGCGGCATCCTGATGATGCCGTCCAGCCGCGGTTCCTGCACCGGATCGGGCGTGCTGCTCGATCTCGCCCTCACCGGCCGTGCACCGGCAGCACTGGTGTTCAGCGAGGCGGAGGATGTGCTGACGCTCGGCGCGCTGATCGCCGCGGAAATGTTCGGCAAGTCGCTTCCGGTGCTGCGCGTGTCCCATGACGCCTATGCCGCACTCTGTCGCGCGAAGAGCGCACGGATCAGCGAGACAGTGATCGAAGCCGATGGCCTGACGATCCCCGTTGCGCCGCCCGCGACGGCCGCGCTCGATCTGACCGCCGATGACCGTGCCATGCTGGAAGGCCGCGACGGCGTCGCTGTACAGCTTGCCCTGCGCATCACCGTCGCCATGGCCGCGCAGCAGGGTGCGGAAAAGCTCATCGACGTCGTGCAGGGCCATATCGACGGCTGCATCTATGCCAGCCCGGCCAACCTCACCTTCGCGGAGAAGATGGCCGAGATGGGTGCGAAAGTGCGCATCCCCACCACGATGAACGCCATTTCCGTCGACCGCGCCAACTGGCAGGCGCAGGGCGTGCCGGAGGATTTCGGCGATCCGGCAGCACGCCTTGCCGACGCCTATGTCCGCATGGGCTGTCGCCCGACCTTTACCTGTTCGCCCTATCTGCTCGACAGCGCGCCAAAAACCGGCGAGGCGATCGCCTGGGCGGAATCCAATGCCGTGATCTTCGCCAATACCGTGCTCGGCGCCCGCACGGCAAAACACCCCGATTTCCTCGACCTCTGCATCGCCCTGACCGGCCGCGCGCCGCTCTCCGGCGTCTATCTCGATGAACACCGCAAGGCGCGCCGCATCATCGACGTCGATCTGCCGGAAAATATCGACGACGCCTTCTGGCCGCTCGTCGGTTATCTCGCCGGCCGTGCCGCGCCCGACCGCATTCCCCTGCTGCGCGGCCTTGCCGCCGCCAGGCCGACGCGCGACGATCTCAAGGCCCTCTGCGCCGCCTTCGGCACCACCTCCGCCGCGCCCATGCTGCATATCGAGGGCGTGACGCCCGAGGCCGACGGTGCGGCCGCAGCGCAGGCCGACACGACGACCATCACCCGCGCCGATATGATCGACGTCTGGACCATGTTCAACGACGGCCCGGAAGCGGTCGAACTCGTCGCGATCGGCAGCCCGCATGCATCGCTCTCCGAGTGCCGCGCGCTCGCGGATGCGCTTGGCGACCGCAAGCGGCACAAGGATGTCGCGGTGATCGTCACCGCCGGCCGCGATATCATGGCGGAAGCCGGCGACGTGCTGACCAGGCTAAAGGCAAGCGGCGTGCAGGTCCTGCCGGACCTCTGCTGGTGCTCGATCTCCGAACCCGTCTTCCCGACTGCGACGCGTGCCCTCATCACCAATTCCGGCAAGTATGCCCATTACGGCCCGGGCCTCTCGGGCCGCACCGTGCGCTTCAGCAATCTCGCCGACTGCATCGAAGCTGCTCTAAACGGCCGCGTCCCGCCGCGTTTGCCGGCATGGCTTGCCTGAACAGGGCGCCATGCCAGCCTCTTGCACGCCGGTATGGGCTGTTATGAGGGTGTCTTGAGCGATTTGCGGTAGGCCTCGACGGGAAGGCCTCCGACGCCCCAATCCTCCATCGCCACCTCGTCGATGACGACGAAGGTGGTGGCGGGGTTCTTGTCGAGCACCCGCACGAGAAGATCGGTCACGCCGCGGATCAGTTCGGCCTTCTGCGCGGGGCTCGCGCCCTCCCGGGTGATCTTGATGTTGACGTAAGGCATTGCATTACTCCTGTATCTGCCGGTCCAAAATCTGGAAGACCTTGGCGATGATCCGCCATTGCCCGTCCGTGCGCACGAGCGTGAGGAAATCGACGAAATCCCGCGCGCCGATCGAGCAGCGCACGCGTGCCACGGCGGTGTTCTCGCCGGCGATGTCGATCGCGTCGACATGATCGCGCCGGGCTTCGTTGCGGGACGCCGGCGATTGCCGGGCGGCGACGATGGGCTCGTATTCCGCCATGGTGCGGTAGAGAAGCGGTGTCTCGTCTGCCGTCGCGTAGATTGCTCTCGGATGGAACACGCGCTGCAATTTTTCGACGTCGCAAAAATAAAGCGCGTCGAAATAGTCCTGCAGAAGCGCATAAATGTCCTGGAACGCTGTGCTCATCAGGCCGCCTCGTCCTGCAGGAGGCCTTCCGCGGCGAGGGCCTTGCGCACGGCCGGTCGCGCCAGCATCCGCGTCATGAAGGCGCTGATGCAGGGCCAGCGCGCGAGATCGACGCCGATGAAACTGGTCCAGTTGAGCACGACGAACAGATAGGCATCGGCGATGGAGAAAACCGTGCCGAGCAGGAACGGCCGCCCGTCGGAAAGGTCGGCTTCCACGTCGTCGATACGGCGCAGCAGCGTCGCCTCCACCCGCGCTTTTTCAGGCCCCTCCAATACGTCGCCGTGAAAATAGGGGCCGAACGCCTTGTGCAGTTCCGCAGAGATGAAGTTCAGCCATTCCTGCAGGCGGACACGGTCGAGCGTTCCTGCGGCAGGCGCAAGCCCGGCCTCGGGCACGTGATCGGCCAGATATTGCAGAACGGCCGGATTTTCCGTGACGATGACGCCGGGCGCGACCTCGAGCGCAGGCACATAGCCCTTGGGATTGATGCGGCGATAGTCGGCGCCGGCCTTCGTCGTGCCGGCCTGCGTATCGACCGCCATCGCTTCGAAGGGGAGGTCGAGTTCGATGAGCACGATACGGGAGGCGAGCGAGCAGGCACCGGGTTTGAAATAAAGCAACATGGGGAAACCTTTCCTTGACAACGGCGCAAGGCTATTGACCTTGGTTTCCATTGCCAACCTGGTTTCTGTTGGTTACTGCATATCCTCGTTTCTCCGTGGTAACCGGTGCGCATCATGAGCCTCAAGATCCGAAAGAACCGCAGCACGCCCCCGCCGGAACCCTGCCTGCTGACGGAATGCATTGCGATCATCGCCGGAGCCTGGGCACCGAACGTCATCTGGCACCTGCGCGCCGGCCCCCGCCGGTTCAGCGAACTGCGCATCGACATTCCGCCCGTATCGGCAAAGGTGCTCTCGCAGCGCCTGCGCGAACTGGAAAGCCGCGGCGTGCTCACGCGCACGATCCAACCCACCACGCCACCATCGGTCGAATACGCTCTCACAGGCCTGGGACAGGAACTGGTGCCAGCCCTGAGCGCGATTGTCGATGTCGGACACAAGCTGAAGGCTGCGCAGCGAGACGCGCACTGCAACGGTTCATAGGGATTGGCAACGGGTGGGAAAGGAGGATGGCGGACAGAGCGGGATTCGAACCCGCGATAGAGTCTCCCCTATACACACTTTCCAGGCGTGCGCCTTCAACCACTCGGCCACCTGTCCGTCCGCACGCTGCCGGTGGTCAATCCGGCGCGGGTCGCTTTCCTGTTTCCATTCCGGCGAGACGGCGCGATATATACCGAGGTTTCACGCGGGATCAACCGCTTTCTGACAGTTTTTTGAAGGTTCTTTCGCCCGGCACTGTGAAGGATTGCAGAAGGTTGGCCGTCTTCCTATTTATAGGCGGAGGAAAGCGGAGCGAAATCGAGGCTCCGGCGATGATATCGGAAGGGTGTGCGATGATACGGTTCATCCTGAAGGCGATCAGTCTGATTGCGCTGGTCATCGCCGTGATGGCGGGAACGATCGACGCGATCCAGTCCGTCTCGGCCTCCGAGCCGGTGCTGACGCCGCTGGCGGTTGCCTGGAGCACGGCGAGCCCCGAGACGATCGCGCTCGTCGCCGACGGCATCATGCGCAACCTCCATCCCTATGCCTGGGATCCTGCGGCGATGTGGGTGCTGTCCCAGCCGGCCTTTGCCGTGCTGCTCGGCGTCTCGCTGTTCTTCTGGGTGATAGCCTACAAGCGTCGACCCGTTGCAGGCCGCTTCACTGCCTGAACCCAAACCGCCGCCTATGCTTGCGGCCCGGCCAGGAGGCCACGATGTTCTTGATCGACATGTTCAACAAGAAGACCACCATGCCCGCGCCCGACGCAGCCCTGCCCGGCCGCGACCAGCCCATTCCCACATCCGCCACCCATTTCGTCAATGGCCGCGCCTTGCAGGGTCCCTATCCCGAGGGCTTCAAGACCGTGCTGCTCGGCATGGGCTGCTTCTGGGGCGCTGAGCGGCTGCTCTGGAAGATCCCCGGCGTGTGGGTGACGGCGGCCGGTTATTCCGGCGGCATCACGCCCAACCCGACCTATCACGAGACCACGACGGGGCTGACCGGCCATACCGAGGTCGTGCTCGTCGTCTATGATCCCACGGTGGTCACGCTCGAGACCTTGCTGAAGGCCTTCTTCGAGGCGCACGACCCGACGCAGGGCATGCGCCAGGGCAACGATATCGGCACGACCTACCGCTCGGCGATCTATCTCGACGACGAGGCGGACCTTGCCGTGGCGCAGCACGCCCGTGACGTCTACCAGGCGGCGCTGACGGCGGCCGGGCGCACCGACCGCATCACGACGGAAATCGCCAAGGCAGGTCCGTTGTACTTCGCCGAGGAGGTGCACCAGCAGTATCTCGCCAAGAATCCGGGCGGCTACTGCAACCTGCGCGGCACCGGCGTTGCCTGCGCGATCGGCTGACGGCACGGCAAAATTCGCGTCTTTCGAGCCGTTGCGAATGAGGTTCTCCACCCTCCTTCGCAACGGCTTCTATTTTTTACCAACTGAAAAATTTCTGGTGAATTTTTCCCGGAGGCGTGCAAGGATGCCGCCAGCCTGACCCAGGGGAAAGGGTCGGTGGCTCCGTTACGCGCTCCTGCAGCGCCCAGGCGGAAGGTCCCTATAAGATCAATAGCGAACAGGGCTGCACAATGAAAAAAACCCTTCTCACCCTTCTTGCCACGGCTGCAATGTCGGCCACTGCATTCGCCGCGGACATCAAGCCGGCGATCATTTATGACCTAGGCGGCAAGTTCGACAAGTCGTTCAACGAAGCAGCCTACAATGGCGCGGAAAAGTTCAAGGCCGAGACCGGCATCGAATACCGCGACTTCGAAATCGCCAATGATGCGCAGCGCGAGCAGGCGCTCCGCCGCTTTGCCGGCGACGGCAACAACCCGATCGTGATGGCCGGTTTCTCCTGGTCCGCAGCGCTTGAGAAGGTCGCCGTGGAATATCCGGACACCAAGTTCGCCATCATCGACATGGTCGTCGACAAGCCGAACGTGCGCTCGGTCGTCTTCAAGGAAGAAGAAGGCGGCTGGCTCGCCGGCATCCTGGCCGGCATGGCCTCCAAGACGAAGACCGTCTCGTTCGTCGGCGGCATGGACATCCCGCTGATCCACAAGTTCGCCTGTGGCTATATCGGCGGCGCGAAGTCGCTCGGCCCGGATATCAAGGTTCTCGAAGCCTATACCGGCACGACGCCGGATGCCTGGAACGACCCGGTCAAGGGTGGCGAAATCGCAAAATCCCAGTTCGACCAGGGGTCTGACGTGGTCTACCACGCGGCCGGTGGCACGGGCGTCGGCGTTCTCCAGGCTGCGGCTGATGCCGGCAAGCTCGGCATCGGCGTCGATTCCAACCAGAACGGCCTGCAGCCCGGCAAGATCCTGACCTCGATGGTCAAGCGCGTCGACGTTGCCGTCTATGACGCCTTCATCACCGCCAAGAACGACACGTTCAAGCCGGGCGTCAACGTGCTCGGCCTCAAGGAAAGCGGCGTCGACGTTGCGATGGACGACAACAACGCACCGCTCATCACCGCAGAAATGAAGGCCGCGATCGACAAGGCGCGCGCCGACATCAACAGCGGCGCGGTCAAGGTGCACGACTACATGTCGGACGAGACCTGCCCCTACTAAGCGGCATAAACGGCCCGTTTGCGAAAGCAGACGGGCCGATTCCGTCTTGTCCCAGCCCCGGCCGATCTTTTGCCTTGCGCAATTTTCGGCACGCAAGACCGCTGCACACTTTGCTGGAATTGCTTCAGTAGTGCGGCGGGCGGGTGATCGCGGGGGCATCGAGAGAGCCCTCTTCCAGCACGAGGAACCGTTCCGTCAGCCGATCCAGCTTCGTCCGGAGCTGTTCGACCACACGCCATTGATCGGCGAGCTGCTCGGAGAGTTCATCGATCATCTTCGCCTGGTGGGCGGCGTGTTCTTCGAGGCTTGCGATGCGCGCGGCCTGGATATCGGCAGGAACGTCTGGCGTGGTCATTGGCTGTCCTTGTCGGTCATAGGCCGGGCGGTTGGAGCTATAGCCGCCGGGAACGGCGCCCGCAATCGGGCTGGACAAGTGCGGCGGAAGCAACAAGACTACCACCGACCGGCCGAGGAGAACGGCCTGTCGGCCCTAAATCCCCGTAAGAGTGGATCGTCATGAGCGAACTGGCAATCGAACTGAAGGGCATCGACAAGAGCTTCGGCCTCGTCCACGCCAACCGGAACATCAACCTGAAGGTCCGCAAGGGCACCATTCACGGTATCATCGGCGAAAACGGCGCCGGCAAATCCACCCTCATGTCGATCCTCTACGGCTTCTACCAGGCCGATCACGGCGACATCGTCATCGACGGCAAGACGATCAAGATCCGCGATCCCAATGCGGCCATTGCCGCCGGCATCGGCATGGTGCACCAGCACTTCATGCTGGTCGAAAACTTCACCGTGCTGGAAAACATCATGCTAGGCGCGGAAGAGAGCCAGATTCTGAACGCCGGCATCACCAAGGCGCGTGCCGAGCTGAAGCGGCTCGAAAAGGAATATGCGCTGGAGGTCAATCCGGACGCGATCATCGAGGAACTGCCGGTCGGTCTCCAGCAGCGCGTGGAAATCCTCAAGGCGCTCTATCGCCGGGCCGACATCCTCATTCTCGACGAGCCGACGGGCGTGCTGACGCCGGCCGAAGCCGACCACCTGTTCCGCATCCTCGAGCAGCTGAAGGCCGAGGGCAAGACGGTGCTGCTCATCACCCACAAGCTGCGCGAGATCATGGCGATCACCGACGAGGTCTCCGTCATGCGCCGCGGCGAAATGGTGGCGACGCGCACGACGAAGGAGACCTCGGTCGAAGAGCTCGCCGAACTGATGGTCGGCCGCCGCGTGCTGCTGCGCGTCGAAAAGGGCGAGGCGAAACCTGCCGACGTCAAGCTCTCGGTCAAGAATCTCACGGTGCGCGACAGCCGCGGCGTGACGATGGTGGACGATGTGTCCTTCGACATCCGGGCCGGCGAGATCGTAGGCATTGCGGGTGTGGCCGGCAACGGCCAGTCGGAACTGCTGGAGGCGATTTCCGGCATCCGTCGCGCCAAATCCGGCACCGTGTCGCTCAATGGCAGCGCCATCGACGTCACCGGCCATGTCGACCCGGCTGAGCTGCGCAAGCGCGGCCTCGCCCATGTGCCGGAAGATCGCCACCATGTCGGGCTGGTGCTGAAATTCGAGGAAAGCGAGAACGCCATCCTCGGCTATCACGACGACCCGAAATACCGCAAAGGCCTGCTGCTCGACATCGACGCGATCCGCGCCGATGCAGAGGAGAAGATCGCCGCCTACGATATCCGCCCGCCGAACCCAAGGCTGAAGACCGCCAATTTCTCCGGCGGCAACCAGCAGAAGATCGTTTTGGCGCGCGAGATGGAACGCGGGCCGGATGTGCTGATCATCGGCCAGCCGACGCGCGGCGTGGATGTCGGCGCCATCGAGTTCATTCACAAGCGCATCATCGAGATGCGCGATCAGGGTAAGGCGGTGCTGCTCGTGTCCGTGGAACTCGACGAGATCCGCGCGCTGTCGGATCGGATTCTCGTGATGTTTGCCGGCCGCGTCGTCGGCGAGCGCATGCCGGACGCCACCGAAGGAGAACTGGGCCTCTTGATGGCCGGTGTTGAAGGCCGGAAGGAGGCTGCGGAATGAGTGTTCCTCACGCGAAACTGCCGGGCTGGGCCGAATATGGCTTGATCCCGCTGGTCAACCTCGCCGCCGCCTTCCTGATTTCCGGTCTCGTGGTGCTCATCGTCGGCGAAAGCCCGCTGGAGGCCGCCTATCACATGATCAACGGCGCCTTCGGGCGCGGCGAATATATCGGCTTCACGCTGTATTATACGACGACCTTCATCTTCACCGGTCTTGCCGTCGCCGTCGCCTTCCATTGCGGCCTGTTCAATATCGGTGGCGAAGGCCAGGCCTATATCGGCGGCATCGGGGTGGCGCTTGCCTGTCTTTCCTTCGACCGCGTGCTGCCCTGGTACCTGCTCTTCCCGATCGCCGTCATCGGCGCCGCGTTCTTCGGTGCGCTGTGGGCAATGATCCCCGGCTGGCTGCAGGCCAAGCGCGGCAGCCATATCGTCATCACGACGATCATGTTCAACTTCATCGCCGCCAGCCTGATGAACTACCTGCTCAACCGGGTGTTCAAGCCGCTCGGCTCCATGTCACTCGAAACCCGCACCTTCGAGACCGGCGGGCAACTGCCGAAACTCGACTGGCTGATGTCAATCTTCGGCCTGTCCGTCGGCAACGCCCCCTTCAACATCTCCTTTCTGCTGGCGCTTCTCGCGGCCTTCGGCGTGTGGGTGCTGATCTGGCGCACCCGGCTCGGCTACGAGATGCGCACGATGGGCCACAGCCCGGCCGCCGCACGCTACGCCGGCATCAAGGAAGCGAAGATCATCGTCATCACCATGATGATCTCCGGCGGGCTTGCCGGCATGATGGCGCTGAACCCGATCATGGGCGAACAGTTCCGCATGCAGCTCGATTTCGTGCAGGGCGCGGGCTTCGTCGGCATCGCCGTCGCGCTGATAGGCCGCTCGCATCCGGCGGGCATCATCCCCGCCGCGCTGCTCTTCGGCATGCTCTACCAGGGCGGGGCGGAAATCTCCTTCGAGATGCCCTCCATCTCGCGCGACATGATCGTCATCATCCAGGGTCTCGTCATCCTCTTTGCCGGCGCGCTCGAACATATGTTCCGCCCGGCCATCACGCGGATCATCTTCGGGCTGTCGCCCAAGGGCCGCCAAGCCGCCGCAACGAAGGGAGCCTGAGCCATGGATTTCTTTCAGGTCTTCATCGAACTCGCGCAGTCCACCGTCCGCGTCTCGACGCCGCTGATCCTTGCCGCCCTTGCCGGCCTCTTCACCGAACGCGCCGGCGTCTTCGACATCGGGCTCGAGGGCAAGATGCTGGGGGCGGCCTTTGCCGCCGGCACCGTCGCCTACATCACGCAGTCCGTGGCGATGGGCCTCGGGGCCGCCATCCTCGTCTCGGTGCTGCTCTCACTGGTGCACGGCTATGCATCGATCACCCAGCGTGGCAGCCAGATCGTCTCGGGCGTTGCCATCAACTTCGTCGTGGCCGGCTCCACCGTCATCCTCGGCGAAGCCTGGTTCCGCCAGGGTGGGCGCACGCCTGCACTGATGGAAAGCGGCCGCTTCGGCACGATCAAGCTGCCCTTTGCCGATGCGCTGCGTGAGGTGCCGATCCTCGGTCCGCTCTATTCCGGCCTGCTGTCCGGCCATTCGCCGCTGACCTATCTCGCCTTCCTGATGGTGCCGGCGAGCTGGTGGATCCTCTACCGCACGCGCTTCGGGCTTCGCCTTCGCGCCGTCGGCGAAAATCCGGGTGCCGTAGACACCGCCGGCATCTCGGTCATCTGGCTGCGCTACCGCGCGGTCATCTGCTGCGGCATTCTCTGCGGCATTGCCGGCGCCTATCTCTCGCTTGCAGCGAATGCCGGCTTCACCAAGGGCATGACGGCCGGCAAGGGCTATATCGCACTCGCCGCCCTGATCTTCGCCAAGTGGCGGCCGAAGAACATCCTCTTCGCCTGCCTGCTCTTCGGCTTCCTCGATGCCTTCGCCATCCGCTACCAGGGCTACGCCTTCCCGCTGATCGGCAAGGTGCCGGTACAGTTCATGCAGGCACTGCCCTATATCCTGACCGTGATCCTGCTTGCAGGCTTCATCGGCAAGGCCATTCCGCCGAAGGCCGGCGGCATGCCCTACGTCAAGGAGCGATAATATGTCCCACGACCTCTTCGAGGCGGCGCGCGCGGCGATGGCCTTCGCGCATGCGCCCTATTCCAAGTTCCCCGTCGGCGCGGCGATCCGCGCCGAGGACGGAAAAATCTATGCCGGCGCCAATATCGAGAACCTGTCGTTTCCGCAGGGCTGGTGCGCCGAGCCGACGGCGATCAGCCATATGATCATGGCCGGCAACAAGAAGATCGTCGAGATGGCAGTAATTGCCGAAAAGCTGCCGCTCTGCCCGCCCTGTGGCGGCTGCCGGCAGAAGATCGCCGAGTTCGCCACCGCGAACACGCCGATCTATCTGTGCGACGAGTCCGGCGTGAAGAAGACCATGACCATGGAAGAACTGCTGCCGCACAGCTTTGCGACGGATGTGCTCGGATGAGCGCGGCAACGACAGAACTGCTGCGCGCCCGCCTCGGCGGCGTGTTGCCACGCTACGGCATCGTGCTCGGTTCCGGCCTCGGCTCGCTGGTCGATGCCGTGCAGAACGCGCTCCGCATCCCCTATGCCGACCTGCCGAGTTTTCCGGTCAGCTCCGTGTCCGGCCATGCCGGCGAGCTGGTCATCGGCTATCTCGGTACTGAACCGGTCATCATGCTTTCCGGACGCGTGCACTATTATGAAAGCGGCGATGCCAATGCCATGCGCACGCCGATCGAGGTGTTGAAGGGGCTCGGCGTCACCTCGCTGATCCTCACCAATTCGGCAGGCTCCGTGCGCGAGGACATGCCGCCAGGCTCGGTAATGCGGATTTCCGACCACATCAATTTTTCCGGCGCCAATCCGCTGATCGGCCTCGACAGCGACGATCGTTTCGTCGGAATGACCAATGCCTATGACGCGGACCTCGCCGCCCGCATGGATGCAGCGGCGAAAAAGCTCGATATCCCGCTGTCATCCGGCGTCTACATGTGGTTCTCCGGCCCGAACTTCGAGACCCCGGCGGAAATCCGCATGGCGCGCGTCTTGGGCGCGGATGCCGTCGGCATGTCGACCGTGCCGGAAGTGCTGATCGCCCGCCATCTCGGCCTCAAGGTCGCGGCCGCCTCGGTCATCACCAATTTCGGCGCCGGCATGACGGGCGGCGAACTCAGCCATCACGAAACCAAGGACATGGCCCCGATCGGCGGAAAGCGGCTTGCCGCCATTCTCGCCGAAATGATCGCGGGCGGAGGCAACGACCATGCATGACACCGCGAAAAGGGCACTCTCGCTGCTCGACCTGACGGATCTTACGGACAATTGCGATGCCGCCGCGATCGAAAAGCTTTGCGCGCAGGCGCAGACACCCTTTGGCACGACGGCTGCCATCTGCATCTGGCCGCGCTTCGTCGCGCAGGCGCGCGGCATTCTCGGCAAGGGCCATGCCGTGAAGATCGCGACCGTCGTCAACTTCCCTTCCGGCGGTCTGGTGGTTTCCGATGTGCTGGCGGAGACGAAACAGGCGATCGCCGATGGCGCAGACGAGATCGACCTCGTCATCCCCTATCGCGACTTCATTGCCGGCGACGAAGGGGCCGTCACGGAAATGGTGAAAGCCGTAAAGGCGGCCTGCACGCCGCCCGTCATCCTCAAGACCATTCTGGAAACCGGCGAACTCAAGGACCCCGCGCTGATCCGCGAGGCGTCCGACCTCGCGATTGCCGCCGGCGCCGACTTCATCAAGACCTCGACCGGCAAAGTTTCCGTCAACGCGACCTTGCAGGCCGCCGAGATCATGCTGAATGCCATCAAGACCAGCGGCAAGCCGGTCGGCTTCAAGCCGGCGGGTGGCGTGCGCACCGTGACGGATGCGGGCGAGTATCTGGCACTTGCGGCCTCCATCCTCGGCGAAGGCTGGGCGACGCCCAAGACCTTCCGCTTCGGTGCCTCCGGCCTGCTCGGCGACATTCTCGCCGTGCTCGGCGGCCAGGCCGCGCCGTCGGCACCAGCGAGCTACTGAATGCTCCCGCAGGAGACGATCCGCCGCAAGCGCAGTGGCGAGCCTCTCAGCCGTGAGGAAATCGCGCGCTTCGTCGCCGGTGTGACGGATGGCAGCGTCTCCGAGGGGCAGGTGGCGGCCTTCGCCATGGCCGTCTGGTTCAAGGGCATGGCACGCGACGAGACGGTGGCGCTGACGCTTGCCATGCGCGATTCGGGCGACGTGCTCGACTGGTCGCATATCGACCGGCCGATCGCCGACAAACATTCCACCGGCGGCGTCGGTGACAACGTCTCGCTGATGCTGGCGCCGATAGCAGCGGCCTGCGGGCTTGCCGTGCCGATGATCTCCGGCCGCGGGCTTGGCCATACCGGCGGCACGCTCGACAAGCTGGAATCGATCCCCGGCTATACGATCATGCCGTCCGCCGATCTCTTCCGTCGCACGGTGAAGGATATCGGCTGCGCCATCATCGGCCAGACGACCGCCCTTGCGCCCGCCGACAAGCGCATCTACGCGATCCGCGACGTGACGGCGACGGTCGATTCGGTGCCGCTGATCACCGCCTCCATTCTCTCGAAGAAACTCGCCGCCGGGCTGCAATCGCTGGTGCTCGACGTGAAGGTCGGCAACGGGGCCTTTATGACGGAAATCTCCGAAGCCGAGACACTCGCCCGCTCGCTGGTCGAGGTGGCGAATGGTGCCGGCGTTAAAACCTCCGCCCTCATCACCGACATGAACCAGCCGCTGGCGGACGCCGCCGGTAACGCGGTCGAGATCGCCAATTGCATTGCCTTCCTGAAGGGCGAGAAGACCGGCATGCGGCTGGAGCGCATCGTGCTTGCCTTCGCGGCGGAGATGCTGGTTCTGTCCGGGTTGGAAAAAGACGCGACGGCGGCCGAAGCAAAGGCGGCATGGGCGCTTGCCAGCGGTGCTGCGGCGGAAACCTTTGGCCGCATGGTGCACACGCTGGGCGGCCCTGCCGACCTCATGGAGAAGGCCGGGGCCTATTTGCAACCGGCGCCGATCATTCTTGCCGTGACGGCTTCCAAAGCCGGCTATCTGGTGTCCTGCGACACTCGTGGCGTCGGCCTCGCCGTCATAGAGCTTGGCGGCGGACGCAGCAGACCCGACGATGCGATCGACCACCGCGTCGGTTTCGACCGCTTGTTGCCTCTCGGCACGAAGGTGGAGAAGGGCGACGAGATCGGCCGGGTGCATGCGGCAAACGCGGCGGATGCGGCCCGTGCTTCAGCGCGACTTGCCGAAATCTACCGGATTGCGCCGGAGACCCCGCCTCCGGCACCCGATATCCTGACACGCATCAGCGGGTGAGATGCAGCTTGCCGTCTTCGACCTTGTAGGACGACAGGCTCTTCAAAAAGCTCATGCCGATCAGCGTGCTGGAAAGCGCCTTGTCATCCAGCACCATGGCGCCGATGTTTTCCAGCCGCACCGGGCCGATCTCGATCCTGTCGAGACGGATATAGGCGGCGCGCGCCTTGCCGTTGGCGGTGTCCACGGCATACCGGAAATCGAGGTCGGCGCGATCGATGCCGATGCGCTGCGCGGTCGAGACGTTGATGGCGACCATGCTGGCACCCGTATCGACGAGCCCTTGTTCCTTGCGGCCGTTGAGGGTGAAGACGCCGGTGAAATGGCCGCTCGGATCCGCATCGATCACCGCGCTGCGATTGCCGGTATAGCGCGCACCGCCCTGCCCCACCGGTACGGAAACCGTCTCGACCTTCGCGGCGGGTTGGTCGCCGGCCGATTCGAGATAGCGCTTCGCAACGTCGGGTACGAAGGCGGCGGTGACGAGGACGGCACCGGCAAGAAAAGCAAGGCTGCGGACGGACATGAACGGGTCTCCGAAAAGATCTGTCCCGAAATAACACGCATCCGGCTAACGGACGGCAAAAGGGGCGCTCGACGGCGCCCCTCTCCACGATCTTCGTTTGGCTTGGTGAACAAGCAGTTAACCGGCCACCACCGTCACCCACCCTCCGCGAGGTGGGCGTGAATGGATGGTCGGGTCAAGCCCGACCATGACGGAGGAGAGGTGTTACTTGGTGCCGTACATCCGGTCGCCGGCATCGCCGAGACCGGGCACGATATAGCCCTTCTCGTTGAGCTGGCGGTCGATGGAGGCGGTGTAGACCGGCACGTCCGGATGGTGCGCGCGAAAACTCTTGATGCCTTCCGGGGCGGCGAGCAGGCAGAGGAAGCGGATGTTCGTCGCGCCACGGCTCTTCAGCGTGTCGATGGCGGCAATCGCCGAATTGCCGGTGGCCAGCATCGGGTCGACGACGATGACCAGGCGTTCGTCGATGCTGTCCGGCGCCTTGAAGAAATATTCGACCGCTTCGAGCGTCTCGTGATCGCGATAGACGCCGATATGCGAGACGCGGGCCGACGGCACCAGTTCCAGCATGCCTTCGAGCAGGCCGTTGCCGGCGCGCAGGATGGAGGCGAAGACGAGCTTCTTGCCTTCCAGCACCGGCGCGTCGATCTCTTCGAGCGGCGTCTGGATGCGCGCGGTGGTCAGTTCCAGGTCGCGCGTGACCTCGTAACAGAGCAGCGTGGAGATCTCGCGCAGCAGGCGGCGGAAACTGCCGGTCGACGTTTCCTTCTTGCGCATGATGGTCAGCTTGTGCTGCACGAGCGGGTGATCGATGACTGTGACGCCGTCCATGGCCAACCTTCCGAAATAAAGTGAACGTTCCTTTTTCCACGGAACGGCAGAGGCCCGCAAGAGAAGAGAGCCGGCCTCAGGCAACATCCCCAGCCGGCTTGCCCGTTATAGCGCCGAAAGCAGCTTCTGCCGCGTCGGTTCGTCGACGAAAGCCGCTTCGATGGCGGTGCGCGTCATGCCGAGAATGTCCGCGTCGCTGAAGCCCATGACGGTTGAGGCGACCTCGTATTCGCGGGCGAGCGAGGTGTGGAAGAACGGCGGATCGTCGGAATTGAGCGTGACGCGCACGCCGGCCTGGTGGAGGGCGCGCAGCGGATGGCTTTCGAAATTCGGAAAGACGCTCAGCGCGACATTCGAGCCGGGGCAGACTTCGAGCACCACGCCTTCATCCGCCAGTCGTTTCACCAGGTCCGCATCCTCGATCGCGCGCACACCATGGCTGATGCGCGAGGGACGGACATGATCCAGCGCGTCGCGCACGCTGAAAGCGCCGGAAAGTTCGCCGGCGTGGATGGTGATACCGAGGCCGGCGTCGCGGGCAATGTCGAAGGCACGGGTGAAATCGGCGACGCGGTGCATACGTTCCTCGCCGGCAAGATTGAAGCCGGTGATCAGTGGATGCGGCCGGCGCGCGGCATATTCCGCCGCCTTGACCACGCGTTCCGGGCCGAAATGGCGGATGCCGACGATGAGAAGGCGTGTCTCGATGCCGGTCTTCGTCTTGGCGCGTTCGGCGCCTTCGGCAAGGCCGCGGACATAGGCATCGGCGCCGATGCCGACGGCGTCACCCTGATCGGGCGAGACGATCAGCTCGCTGTAGATGGCGCCGGCTTCGGCGATCTCGGTGAGATAGGTTTCGGCGAGCAGCGCGTAATCTTCTTCCGTCCGGAAGAGATTGGCCGTCGCATCGTAACTTTGCACGAAACTGGTGAAATCCTGCCAGGCATAGGCGCCGTCGCGGATGAAGGCGGAGGTGTCGATGCCGTAGCGCGCGGCCTGCGCCAGAGCCAGTGCTGGCGATGTCGCGCCCTCGATATGGCAGTGCAGCTCCGCCTTGGGCATGATTTTCGTCACAAAAAGCTCCTTCCGTGCGGGCCTGGCGGGATGCCGAGATGGCGGGCGATGCTTTCACCGATATCGGCGAAGGTCTTACGGGTTTCGATAAGCCGCGAACGGATACCGGGGCCGAAACTCAGGATCGGCACGCGTTCGCGTGTGTGGTCCGTGCCGCGCCAGGTCGGGTCGCAGCCGTGGTCGGCGGTGAGGATGACGACATCGCCGGGCTTCAGCTTGCGGTCCACTTCCGGCAGGCGCCGGTCGAAGGCTTCGAGCGCGGCGGCATAGCCGGGCACATCACGCCGATGGCCGTAGAGCATGTCGAAATCGACAAAATTGGTGAAAACGAGATCGCCATCCTTGGCTTCGTCCATGACGCTGAGCGTCGCGTCGAACAGCGCCATGTTGCCGTTCGCCTTGGTAAGCGTGCCGATGCCCTGATGGGCAAAGATGTCGCCGATCTTGCCGACGGCGTGCACCGTGCGGCCGGCTTCCGTCAGCCGGTCGAGCAGCGTCGGCTCCGGGGGCAGCACGGAATAGTCCCGCCGGTTGCCGGTGCGCTCGAAGGTCTCCGGCGTCTCGCCGACGAAGGGCCGCGCGATGACCCGGCCGATACGCCCGCCCGGCCGCTCGTCGAGGATCTTTCGCACGATCTGGCAGAGGGCGAGAAGCCGGTCGAGGCCGAAGGAGCCTTCATGCGCAGCGATCTGGAAGACCGAATCGGAGGAGGTATAGCAGATCGGCTTGCCGGTGCGCCGATGCTCCAGGCCATGCCGGGCGATGATATCCGTGCCGGACGCATGGCAATTGCCGAGGATGCCCGGCACATTGCCAGCCGAGCAGATCGCGTCGACCAGCTCCGGCTCGAAGGCATCGCCGTCCGCCGGGAAGTAGCCCCAGTCGAAGACCACGGGCGTGCCGGCGATCTCCCAATGGCCTGATGGCGTATCCTTGCCGTTCGAGACTTCGCTCGCCGCCCCATGGTAGCCGAAGACGCGCTGCGGCACGTCCATGCCGTCTGGGAAGCGGCCGGTGGCTGCGCGGGCAGCGTGCAGAAGGCCAAGCGCCGACATGTTGGGAAGTTTCAGCGGCCCTTGCCGGAGACCCGGTCTGTCGGCCGCACCGGCTGCGCAGAATTCCGCAATGTGGCCGAGGGTGTCTGCGCCGAGGTCGCCGAACGTGTCCGCATCCGGCCCGCCGCCGATACCGAAGGAGTCGAGAACGAAGAGGAAGGCTCGCGCCATGGATCACCTATCGCATGTCGCCGAAACGGCGGATGGACTGCGTGACATGACACAGGCGCGGCGAGAGGTTCAAGCGAAATCGGCAGACGTGCGTGCCTGACTCAGCAACCCGAGCAAGCGATCGTCTTGCCTTTGCGCAGGCCGAAGTAGCTCGTCTTGGCAAGTGGGAAGGAGCTGAGCCTGGACGAGAGATTGGGCGCCATGAGCAATATGGTATAGGGCACGGACAGCTCCGTGCGCACGAAGAACAGGCTCTTGGCACCCTGAATGTTGCTCGGCAAGACGACGGCCGTTCCCTTGGTATAGGGCTCCCCCTTGGCCTGATCGCGCGACCACGCGACGGTCGCCTTGCCATCCGCGTCGACGGCGACGCCGGTGATCTTCAGCGTGTATCCGTCAGTCTGCTTGAAGGGTGCAATGACGCGTTTTGTGACCTCTTTCATCGTATCTAACGTGTCCGCCGTTGTTGCAGACTCCTGCGTCAACAGGTCGGAGACGGTGCTGGCCGCACGGCTGACCTTGCTCGACATGTTGATGCCGACGGAAATCTCGAATGCACTGACATAGGCCATGATCAGAAGCGGCGCGACGATTGCGAATTCGATGGCGCCCGCTCCCTGCCGGTCCCGGCCGAAGCGGCGCAGCAGGCTCCGTCCTTGCAAGGTCACCCTCTTGCCGACGAGCACAGGTGAAAAGACCGTACGCATCACGGATAGTCCTCGTTCTGGATAACGGCTGTCGAGACCATCAGGTAGTTCTGCTTGCTACCGTCAGCAGACCTGATGGTGGAGAGATAGGGGCGGATGATGTCGGTGACGGTATCCCAGCGATAGTAGGCACGCACGATATTGATCGACTTCTTGCCGCCCGGGGCAAATTGGAACGCGGTCGTATCGAGATCCTTGCCCGTCAGCGGAACCGATTTCGGAATTTCCGCGAAAGTCTTGAAAGTGCGCACATCCAGCCAGAGCTTGTTGGGCGCCTTCAGCTCATCCGCCGAGCACTTCAGCATGATGGCGATTTCCTGGCAGAAGGCCGCGCGGAACTCTTCCTTGGTCTTGTCCGTGTCTTTTCTTCCAAGATTGTAGGTGATCTCGCCGGTGCGGATCTTGCGCGCCATTGTATCGGTCGCGCTGGCAAGAAGCTGCTCGGCGGAAAAGGCGACGAACGTTTCGACCGAGGCGAAGACAATAAGGAAGAAAGGCAGCGTGAGGATGGTGAATTCAATCGCCGTCGCGCCGTCGCGGCGAGCGAAGAAGCGACCGATCAGACCCTTCATCGGCCGTCGGCGAACTGTTGTGTCTTGATCGAGCGACATCGCGATCCGTTCCCAAATACTGGACACGGCGAGAGTAAACGGCAGACTGTTTATTTTTCGTGTGTGCGAGGCCGAAGAATTGAACGGTTTCCCATATTCGAACGCCCGAAGCGAAACAGGTCCTCAGCCGCCCGTCGCGGCGCGGGTCGAGTGTTCCTCGCAGTTTGGCGTACAGGACAGCACGGATCTATCGGTCTGCCGGAAGACACGCACCGTGTTGCCTTCGTCGATCGACACGAGAATACGCTCGTCGATGATCGCGTTTCCGTCGGCGTCGAGAAGAACCAGATTGGTCGTTCCGAAACTGCGGCCCGTCAGGACGATGGTGCGTGCATCGGCCACGGTCGCATCGGCGACCTCGGCATTGCCGATGATCACCTTGCTGACGGGCCGATCGAGCCGCAGCACACGGGCATGATCCATGTAGACGCGCATCAGCGGTTCTTCGGCCATGGCGCCGGCAGCCGTCGCACCCACCACGAATGCGGCAGTGGCAAACCTCAGCGCACCCTTAACGAAGGTCCAGTCGCGTCCCATAAACATTCATCCCGACGATCAATCCCCAACAGCATCGCCGTGAATGGTGAACGAAGCTTTAAGTCACTCACTCACATTGCAGATTTATCCACAGCGGCCGAAACACCCCAGGCAGGCCTGTCCACCCAGAAACGGGCTAGAACACCGAAAAGTACGCGCGAAACGCGCGCGCGTAAGGTGCTTTACCTGTTGTTGACCATATATCCGGTAGGTTGGCGTTAGGGCTGCATTAACCCATTTCCTTAAGCCGATGGAAATCGACTGCCTGTAGGTTGCAGTCATCCGAACAACGGAAACAGTTGGCGGACGTGCTGAACCAACATCGTGGAGCTAGGAGAATACCATGACCAAGATTTTCGCTCGCCTTATGAAGGACGAATCTGGCGCAACCGCCATCGAATACGGCCTGATCGCTGCCCTGATTTCCGTTGCCCTGATCACCGGTGCAACCGCCCTCGGCAAGGGCCTGAACGCGCAGTTCAACTTCCTGAACACCAAGCTCTCGGGTTCGCAGAATCCGACGTAAGTCCAGGAACATCATTTCCTGAAAATGAAGCCGCCATCCACCGGAAGGCGGCTTCATCGTTCGGGGCACCGCCAGAACAACCATCGAAGGCAATCGGCATGACGCAGGCTCTGATTTTCGTGGTCTTCCCGTTGTGCCTGGCGCTCGCCGCCTTCACCGATCTTTTCACGATGACGATCCCGAACCGTGTGCCGGCGATCCTTCTCGCCGCCTTTGTCATCGTTGCCCCGCTTGCCGGCCTCGGCTTGACCGATATCACTCTGCATCTGGCCGCCGGTCTTCTTGTCTTCGCCGCCTGCTTTGCGCTCTTCGCCTTCAACATCATGGGCGGGGGGGATGCCAAGCTTCTGACTGCCAGTGCCGTCTGGTTCGGACTGTCGATGTCGCTGTTCGATTTTCTCGTCTGCGTCTCCTTCTTCGGTGGCGTACTGACGCTCGGCATTCTCGCTCTGCGTTCCAACGCACACGCGATCCTCGCGTCGCGCCTGCCCGTGCCGAACCACCTGCTGGAAGGCGGGAAGGTGCCCTATGGCATCGCGATCGGTGCAGCCGCCTTCGCCACCTACGCCTCTTCTCCCCTCATGATGGCCGCACTCGGCAAACTGGGCTGAGTCACCTCACCAGCGCTGAATCGCGGCATAAAACGCCCACCGGCGCAAGATCGTGTCCGGTGCCTTCCTGCGTTTTGCGTGCATAGTGAAACCTGGCGTTAACCATAGCTGTAAGCCGGTTATTAACCATAATTACACCATTGCCGGTCAATGTGGGCGGATAGAAGAGTCCGCAGTCCAGGGAACACACATGAAACCGGCGCGAATCATTATTCTGGCAGTGGCCGTCGTCTCGGCTGGTGTTGCGGGCTTGCTTGCCCTGCAGCTCGCCAGCGGTGGCCCCACGATCATCCAGTCGGAGCCCGTGGTGGAGCGCGAGCCCTCCATCAATGTGCTGGTCGCCAAGGAAAGCCTGCCTGTCGGCGCGCGGCTCAATCCCGAAGTCATGGCCTGGACCGCCTGGCCGGAGGGCTCGGTCGTCGAAGGCTTCATCACGGACCAGAACCGGCCAGACGCCTTGGAAAGCCTTGATGGCGCGATCGCCCGCATGCCGATCTTCAACGGCGAACCGATCCGCCAGGAAAAGATCGCCGATTCGAGCAACCGCATCATGTCGTCGCTTCTGCCATCCGGCAAACGCGCGGTCGCGACGGAAATCTCCGTGGCGACGGGCGCCGGCGGCTTCATTCTGCCGAACGACCGTGTCGACGTGATCATGGTGCGCAAGAACGAGACCAACTCCTATCTCACGGAAACCGTGCTCACCAATGTTCGTGTGCTCGCGATCGACCAGCAGATCCAGGAAAATCCGGATGGGTCCAAATCGGCCATCGGCACCACCGCCACGCTCGAACTGACGCCGGACCAGACCAAGGTGATCACCGTTGCGCAACAGATGGCCGAGCGGCTCTCGCTGGCGCTGCGCAGCGTCGCGGATGCACAGGAAGCCGATACTGGTGCTGCCGACTATCTGTTGAGCGGCAGCGACGGCATGCCCCTGGTCCAGGTGATCAAGACCGGTGAAATCGTTAACGGCGGCACATCCGCAGCCCAGAAGTGACCAGGAGCTGACCGTGTTTGGAACAACCAGAACTTTTCGGGCCTCTGTCGCCGGCGGATTGAGCTTCTGCCTGGCGTTTTCGGGCATGCCCGTAACCCTTGTCGGCGGCACCGCCATCGCGCCCGCCGAAGCGGCGACCGCCTCGATCATCCGCATCGACGACAGCGGCCCGGGTGCGCGCAAGGCCGTCAAGCTTGGCCTCAACAAGGCGATCGTCGTCGACCTGCCGACCGACGCGCATGACATTCTCGTCGCCGATCCGGGCAAGGCGGATGCCGTGACGCGGACGTCGCGGCGCATCTACCTGTTCGGCAAGGAAGTGGGCCAGACCAACATCTTCGTCTTCGGGCCGAACGGCGAGGAGATCATCAGCATCGACCTCACCGTCGAACGCGACATCGACGGCCTCCAGGCCAATCTGCGGCGCTTCATTGCAGATTCCGATATCCAGGTCGAAATCATCTCGGACAACATCGTGCTGAATGGCACCGTGCGCACACCGCAGGATTCCGCCCAGGCCGTGCGGCTGGCGGAAATCTTCCTGCGGGGCGGCGAGGCGACGACCCGCAACATCACCGCGCAGGGCAACAACGGCGACGCCGCGATCTTCGGCGAAGTGCGCCAGCGCTCGCAGGTCGTCAACATGCTGAAGATCGATGGCGAGGACCAGGTGACGCTGAAGGTCACGGTCGCCGAGGTCAGCCGCCAAGTGCTGAAGCAGCTTGGTTTCAACGGCGCGCTCCAAGGCTCGAACGGCGGCATTTCGTTCCGAAATCCGACCAATCTCGGCGGTGCCGCCGACTGGCTCTCGAATGGGACGTTTGGCGGGACCATCGGCGGGCTTGGTATTGCGAGCTATGTGAGCGCGATGGAGCAGGCAGGCGTCATGCGCACGCTGGCCGAACCGAGTCTGACGGCTATCTCCGGCGAAGAAGCACGTTTTTATGTCGGCGGTGATTTCCGCCTACCGACCGAAGGCGGGATCGATAGGGATGAAGATACTGGAGAAAAAACTCTAAGCCGTACATATTCTCAAGTTGAGTACGGTATCCGTCTGAATTTCCGGCCGGTCGTCCTGTCGCCCGGCCGAATCAGCCTGCGTATCGAGACCGAGGTTTCCGAGCCGACGTTTGAAGGTTCAGGAACGTCTTTGGGGCAAGTTCCTGTGCCTTCTCTCTTGAGTAGGCTTAAGCCCAACCCGTATAGCGACGCTGCCGTGCCCGCCCTGACGATACTCGGCATCCGCCGCCGTGAGGCGACGACCAGCGTTGAATTGCCTTCGGGTGGCTCCATCGTGATCGCGGGCCTCGTCAAGGATGACATCCGCCAGGCAATGTCCGGCCTGCCGGGCCTGTCGAAGATCCCGATCTTCGGTACGCTCTTCCGCTCGAAGGATTTCGTGCGCAACGAAACCGAAATGGTCATCATCGCGACGCCCTATCTGGTGCGCCCGGTCGCACGTAGCGCGATTTCACGCCCGGACGACAATTTCAATGCGACCAACGATGCCGCGAGCTTCTTCCTCGGCAAGGTGAACAAGATCTACGGCCGCAAGGAAGAGGCGATGCCCTCGGGCAATTACCACGGCTCCATTGGCTTCATCTACAAATGACGGGGAGAGAGATGCGCGACACGAACAGCCACACGCCCCTCCCCGCAAGGATGCGCTTCATGCACAAGACCCTGCCAGCACGCGCAGCACTCGCCGCGATGCTTGCCCTTTCCACCGTTGCGCTTTCGGGCTGCGGCACCAACCCGGACAAGAATACGACCGGCTCGATTCCGGACGATTATCGCACGCGCCATCCGATCGTGCTGACGGAAACCGCCCAGACGATGGACCTTCCCATCGCCACCGGCGACCGGCAGCTGACCTTTGCGATGCGCGACAATATCCGCGGTTTCGCCGGTGATCGCGCCGCCAAGTCGACCGGCGCGGTGCAGATCATGCTGCCGCGTGGCTCGTCCAATGCCGCGACCGCAAACTACCTGCGCAAGGACATCCGCGCGACCCTGACGGCCGCCGGCATAAAGCGCGACCGGCTGATCGAGACGAGCTATGATGCGAGCGGCTACGGCGATGCCGCGCCGGTACGCCTCGTCTTCTTCGCGATCACGGCGAAGGCTGGTCCCTGTGGCGCCTGGCCGGAAGACCTCGTCGCGAACACGATGGAAAACCGGAACTACCACAATTTCGGCTGCGCCACGCAGGCCAACCTGGCCGCGCAGGTCGCAAACCCGATGGACCTCGTTCAGCCGCGCGGCATGACGCCGATCGATGCGGAGCAACGCACAGTCGTGATTCAGGACTACCGCGAGAACGGGCAGCCACTACTGCGATGAGCGACATTGGAAAGCAGCTATCCATCCGGTCCGCCGGGCACCAGCAACGGACATGACGATGAGCACGATCAACTACACCATTGAGCGGCCCGCCGAAGAGCACCCGGACGAGGCCGTCCGACCGACCGAGCTCGAGGCCGTGCGCCCGCTGCCGCGCATCTCCGTGCACGCCTTCTGCGAAAGCGAGGCGATGCTGCGTACCATGGAACGCTGCAGCCAGGATCGCCGCATGTCCAAGGCAAGCCTTCGGATCTCGAGCGCGAGCATCACGGCGGCCGCCAACACGTTCGCCTCCGCGCCGACGCCGAACCTGCTGATCCTCGAAACCTCGACGGAGCCGCATGGCATCATGGAGGAGTTGGCCCCGCTCGCCGAGGTCTGCGATCCGAGCACCAAGGTCGTCATCATCGGCCGCTACAACGACATCCCGCTCTACCGCGATCTCATCCGCAACGGCATTTCCGAATACATGGTCGGTCCCGTCGGCATGGCCGAGGTGCTGAACGCCATGGCCGCAATCTTCATCGATCCGGATGCCGAGCCGCTTGGCCGCACCGTCGCCTTCATCGGCGCCAAGGGCGGCTGCGGCTCCTCGACGATCGCGCACAATTGCGCCTTCGACATTTCCAACCTGTTCCAGACCGAAGTCATCCTCGCCGACCTCGACCTGCCCTATGGCACCGCCAATATCGATTTCGATCAGGACCCGCCGCAGGGCATTTCCGAGGCGATCTACGCGCCGGAGCGGCTCGATGAGGTGTTTCTCGACCGCCTGCTGACGAAGTGCTCCGACCATCTCTCGCTGCTTGCGGCCCCCTCGATGCTCGACCGGGCCTACGATCTCGAGCGCGGCTCGTTCCAGCCGATCATGGAAGTGCTGCAGCGCAGCGCGCCGGTATCGGTGCTCGACGTGCCGCATGCCTGGTCGGAATGGACGCGCACGCTGCTGTCCGAGGTGGACGAGCTGGTCATCACGGCCACGCCTGATCTCGCCAACCTGCGCAACGCAAAAAACATGCTCGACGCGCTGAAGAAGCTTCGACCGAACGACAAGCCGCCGCATCTGGTGCTCAACCAGGTCGGCCTGCCGAAGCGGCCGGAAATCTCGCCCAGCGACTTCTGCGAGCCGCTCGGCATCGAGCCGGTTGCGATCATTCCCTTCGACGCGCAGCTCTTCGGCACCGCCGCCAACAGCGGCCGCATGATCGCAGAGATGGACCGAAAATCGCCGACGGCGGAAACCTTCGCGCAGCTCGCCCATATCGTGACGGGCCGTGCGACAATCAAGAAACCCAAGAAGGCCGGCCTCGGCAAGATGCTCGGGCTGCTCGGACGCAAGTAAGCGACGCAACAGACTGGATGAAGTGGCATGTTCGGCAAACGCGGCAATGAAGGTTCCGGCAAGAGCGGCTTGGGTCAGACGATCCCGGCCGTGCATGCGGCCGCCTCGACCTTGACGGCAGAACGGCCGGTCGCCACGGCGCCGGCCGCACAACCCGTTTTCGAGCCGGCCCCGCCGCCATCAGCGGCACCGGCGGCCCAGGCCCGGCGGCGCACGCCCCGCACGGAAGACTATTACGATACGAAGAGCCAGGTCTTCTCCGCGCTCATCGACACGATCGACCTGTCGCAGCTCGCCAAGCTCGATACAGAGAGTGCGCGCGAAGAAATCCGCGACATCGTCAACGACATCATCACGATCAAGAACTTCGCGATGTCGATTTCCGAGCAGGAAGAACTGCTCGACGACATCTGCAACGACGTTCTCGGCTACGGACCGCTGGAGCCGTTGCTGGCGCGCGACGACATTGCCGACATCATGGTGAATGGTGCGGGCAAGACCTATATCGAAGTGGCCGGCAAGGTGCAGGAATCGGAAATCCGCTTCCGCGACAATGCGCAGCTGCTCTCGATCTGCCAGCGCATCGTCAGCCAGGTCGGCCGTCGCGTCGACGAATCGAGCCCGATCTGCGACGCGCGCCTGCCGGACGGCTCCCGCGTCAACGTCATCGCCCCGCCGCTCGCCATCGACGGCACCGCGCTCACCATCCGTAAGTTTAAGAAGGACAAGCTGACACTCGATCAGTTGGTCCGGTTCGGCTCGATCACGCCGGAAGGCGCGACGCTGCTCCAGATCATCGGCCGGGTGCGCTGCAACCTCGTCATTTCCGGCGGTACCGGCTCGGGCAAGACGACGCTGCTCAACTGCCTGACCAACTATATCGACCGCGACGAGCGCGTCATCACCTGCGAAGATTCGGCCGAACTGCAGCTGCAGCAGCCGCATGTCGTGCGTCTCGAAACCCGCCCGCCGAATATCGAAGGCGAAGGCGAGATCACCATGCGCGATCTCATCAAGAACTGCCTGCGTATGCGCCCCGAACGCATCATCGTCGGGGAAGTGCGTGGGCCGGAAGTGTTCGACCTGCTCCAGGCGATGAACACCGGCCACGACGGCTCGATGGGCACGATCCACGCCAACACGCCGCGCGAATGCCTTTCCCGTATGGAATCGATGATCGCCATGGGCGGCTATACGCTGCCGGCCAAGACCGTGCGCGAAATCATTGCCGGCTCCATCGACGTCATCATCCAGGCCTCGCGCCTACGCGACGGGTCGCGCCGCATCACCCACATCACCGAAGTGGTCGGCATGGAAGGCGACGTCATCGTCACCCAGGACCTGATGCGCTTCGAAATGGACGGTGAGGACGCGAACGGCCGCATTCTCGGCAAACATTCGGGCACGGGCATCGGCAAGCCGCATTTCTGGGATCGCGCGCGATATTTCAACGAGGACAAGCGCCTGGCGGCCACGCTCGACGCAATGGAAAAGCCATAAGGGGCAGGCGGGGCGCGGATGTTCGGACTGGATATCACCATCGTGGCGATCTTCGCATTGGCGGCGCTCTCCACCGCTGGCCTTGCCTATGGCATTCTCTTCTCGCGCATCGAGGCGGCGAAGAAGACCGAAAGCCGTGTGCGGCGGGTGCAGTCGGCGGAAACCGACCAGTCCAAGGCGAAGGCGGCCCGCGACCGCATGCAGGAAATGTCGAAGCGCCGCAAATCGGTGCAGGATTCGCTGAAGGACCTCGAAAAGAAGCAGCAGGATCAGACCAAGCGGGCAGCCACATCGCTGAAAGGGAAACTCGGCCAGACCGGTCATTCCATCAGTGTCACGCAATTCTACCTGTTCAGCGCCCTGTTCGGCCTCTTTACCCTCGTGCTCAGTTTTCTCGCCGGTGCCGACATCCTCGTGTGCCTGGGTATCGCCTTCATCGCGGCGGCCGGTTTTCCGCGCTGGGTCGTGGGTTTCCTGGTCAAGCGGCGGCTGAACAAGTTCCTGGAGGAATTCCCCAACTCGCTGGACGTGATGGTCCGCTCCATCAAGTCCGGCCTGCCGCTGACGGATGCGCTGCGCCTGATCGCCGCGGAAGGCCAGGAGCCGGTGAAGACCGAGTTCCGACGGATCGTGGAATCCCAGCAGGTCGGCCTCAGCGTGCCGGAGGCCTGCGCGCGCATGTTCGCCAGCATTCCGTTGCAAGAGGTGAATTTCTTCGCCATCGTCATCGCCATCCAGAGCCAGGCTGGCGGCAACCTCTCCGAAGCGCTCGGCAATCTTTCCCGCGTGCTGCGCGAGCGGCGCAAGATGCGCTCCAAGGTCGCCGCGCTGTCGATGGAAGCAAAGGCCTCGGCCGCGATCATCGGGGCACTGCCCTTCATCGTCGCCACCCTCGTTTACCTCACCTCGCCCGACTACATCATGATCCTGTTCACGGATTCGCGCGGCCACCTCATCCTCGGCCTTTCGGCCTTCTGGATGTCCATCGGCATCATGGTCATGCGCAACATGATCAATTTCGACATCTAGGGGGGCACGCGTGTCCGATCTCGTCGCAACGCTTACAGACCCCGCCGTCCTGCTGCCGGCCTTCGTGATGGTCGCGGTTCTCGCGACCTTCTACACGCTGGCGGCCCCCTATTTCGACCGCAGCGACCTCGAAAAGCGCATGAAATCCGTCTCGCTCGAACGCGACCAGATGCGGGCGCGCGAACGGGCGCGCCTGAATGCCGAGGGCGTACAAAGCAAGGCATCGCTACGCGCGCAGCATAACGTCTCGGTGCGCCGCGTCGTCGACCGGCTCAACCTGCGTGGCGCGCTGGTCGATGCCAACACGATGAACCGGTTGCGCCAGGCCGGCTATCGCTCCCAGAACGCGCTCAACGTCTTCCTCTTCGCACGTTTCGTGCTGCCCTTCGTCTTTTTCGCCGTCGGCGCCTTCTATATCTTCTACCTCGGCTTTCTCAGCGACAAACCGTTCCCGATGCGGGTCCTGGCAACGGTGGTGATCGCCTATATCGGCTTCTACGCGCCGAACATCTTCGTCTCCAACCAGGTGGGCAAGCGGCAGAAATCGATCCGCCGGGCCTGGCCCGATGCGCTCGACCTCATGCTGATCTGCGTGGAATCGGGTATTTCCATCGAAGTCGCCTTCAAGCGCGTGGCCGACGAAATCGCCATGGCGTCACCGGAGCTTGCCGAAGAACTGGTGCTGACGACGGCGGAACTCTCCTTTCTTCAGGAACGGCGCGCGGCTTACGAAAACCTCGGCACGCGCACCGGTCTCGACACGGTCAAGGCCGTGACGCAAGCGCTTATCCAGGCGGAGCGCTACGGCACGCCGCTCGCCCAGGCGCTGCGCGTGCTTGCGCAGGAATGCCGCGACCAGCGTATGAACGAGGCGGAAAAGAAGGCGGCCGCCCTTCCGCCGAAACTCACCGTGCCGATGATCCTGTTCTTCCTGCCCGTACTGGTCGCCGTCATTCTCGGCCCCGCCGGCATCCAGGTCTCCGACCGGTTCTGATCGAACCAGCACTCAAGAAAAAGCCCCGGTCGAGACTATCGGCCGGGGCTAAGTTTGTGCTTGGGAGGCACTTCGGGTTCAGTTCGTGTTGCCGCTGTCGTCGGCGGCGAGCTTCTTCCAGGAATTCTGCTGCGTCAGCATGGAGCGCAGATAAGTGACGTTCGCCTCGGCCTGTTCGGCGGTCAGTTCCTGCCGGGCAATGGTTTCCGCTTCCTGGAAACGACCCTGCAGGCCGATCGCAAGCGCGAGGTTCTGGCGCACGCTGCTGTCAGCGCCGGGCTGGGCTGCCGCGTTGCGCAGGTAGGTCTCGGCGGTCTTCAGATCCCTGGCCAGCAGGTAGGACATGCCGAGATTGGAGAGAATCGAGGATTCGTTCGGGTTGATGTCGAGCGCCTCGCGATAGCGCTCCCGGGCATCGCCGGCGCGGCCGAGCTGATCGAGGATCGCGCCTTCCGCCGATTTCAGCCGCCAGTCCGGCCGGTCCGGGGTCTGGGCGCGCAGGATGGTGTTCAGCGCCTGCTCGAGCTGGCCGGCGGCAGCCTGCGCCTTGCCGTAGGCGGCGAGCACGGTGCGGTCGTTTGGATTGTTGATGGCCACCTGCTGCATGACGGCGAGCGCCTGGTCGTTGCGCCCGTTCATGCGCAGCACGTTGGCATAGTTCATGCCGACGGCGCGGTCCTTGGGGTTCTTTTCATAGGCGCGGCCGATCGTCTCCGCGGCACCGCGCAGTTCCGTCGCGTTCATCTCGCCGACCGGCTTCGACAGTTTCGGGATGGAGCCGGTGGTAAGGTTGCTCTTGCCCGCACAGCCCGCCACCGCAACGGCAACCGCAACAAGGGCAGCACCGCGCAAAAACCGCGAACGAAGCGATGAATGTGTGACGGAAGCAGCCATGATCAGTCCCCGAAGCGATTTCCGCGTGCCGCGGCGGTTAGGAATCACGCCGCAATCTCCGCTCAAGCAATAATCTGTTAACCCTAACAGAGTGTTAATTGCCCGATTCGAGAGCACTTCCGCTGGTTTTGCTCCAACGCTTGCCCAAAGGTTCCGACATGGCCCCCTTCCAGTTCATCGACCGGCCCTCTCCCTTCAACACGAAGAACGGCAAGACGCTGCCGATCTTCGCCATCACACCCGCCCATATCGAGACCGGGACGATCGACCCGATCGCGCTCGACTGGGCCAAGAAGGCCGGTTTCAAGGCCGATTCCGGTGCGCTCCTGATGGTGCCCACGGCGGATGGGCATCTCGGCGGCGCCCTGTTCGGTCTTGGCAAGAACCCGTCCGACGCCCCCTTCCTGACCGGCAAGCTCGCCCGCGCGCTGCCGGCCGGCGACTGGCATATCGAGACCGCGCCGCTGACGGCAAACCGCCTGGCGCTCGGCTACGGCCTCGGCAGCTACCGCTTCGAGCGCTACAAGGCCTCGACCTCGGAGGCGCCGACGCTGCTCATTCCGAGTGACGCGGATGCCACCGACATCAAGCGACAGCTTGCCGGTGTCTTCCTTGCCCGCGACCTTATCAACACCCCGACCAACGACATGGGGCCGGAAGCGATGGAGGACGTTTTCCGCGCGCTCGGCGAACACTACAAGGCCAAGGTCTCGATCGTCACCGGCGACGACCTGCTCAAGCAGAACTTCCCGCTCGTCCACACGGTCGGCCGCGCCTCGGCGCAGGCGCCACGCCTGCTCGAACTGCGCTGGGGCAAGAAGGGCCACAAGCGCGTGACACTCGTCGGCAAGGGCGTCACCTTCGATACCGGCGGCCTCGACATCAAGCCTGCCTCCTCCATGCTTCTCATGAAGAAGGACATGGGCGGTGCGGCCAACGTCATGGGCCTTGCCTTGATGATCATGGACGCCAAGCTGAAGGTGGACCTGCGCGTGCTGGTTCCCGTCGTCGAGAATTCGATCTCCGCCAACGCCTTCCGCCCCGGTGACATCTACAGGAGCCGCAAGGGCCTGACGGTACAGATCGACAACACCGACGCCGAGGGCCGCCTGATCCTTGCCGACACGCTCGCCTATGCCGACGAGGAGGATGCCGATCTCATCATCGACATGGCAACATTGACCGGGGCTGCCCGCGTGGCGCTCGGGCCGGACCTGCCGCCGTTCTTCACCGACGACGACGACCTTGCCCATGACCTCACCGAGGCGAGCCTGACCGTCGATGATCCGATGTGGCGCATGCCGCTCTACATGGGCTACGACAAGGACGTGTCCGCCCGTATCGCCGACCTCACCAACGCCCCTTCGGGCGGCATGGCGGGCTCGATCACCGCGGCCCTCTTCCTGAAACGCTTCGTCACGCGCAACAAGCATTGGGCGCATTTCGACATCTATGGCTGGGCGCAGGCGGAGCGGCCGCATTCGCCGGTCGGCGGCGAGGCGCAGGCGATCCGCGCGCTCTACCACCATCTGCGCAGGGCGGCCGCCTGACACGAGCCGCTTTCCTTCGGGGAAACGATACGGTAGCGTAACGAAACGCTAACGCAAGCGCGGGAAAATAGGCTTGGAATGCCTTCCTGGAAGGCGGACAGGCTTTTTCAGGCCCGGAGGAGCTGTGCCGGTAGATTTGACCCCATCGCAGGCGCTCGGCCTCTGGCACGAGGTGACGTCGCAGCAGGTGCAGCAGGATGGTCGTGACCTGACGCTGCGCCAGCTCGCCATCCTGCTCGAAATCTACCTCGTGCCACCGCCGCATACGGTGCGGGGGCTGGCGTCCAAACTCGGCGTCACCAAGCCGGTCATCACCCGCGCGCTGGACACGATGGGGGACCTCGGCCTCGTCACCCGCATGCGCGACGACCGCGACCGCCGCAATGTCATCATCAAGCGCACCGTGGATGGCGCGCTCTATCTCGAACGCCTGGGCGATCTCATCATCGCCCGGGGCCGCGCCCAGACCGCTTGAGCCAAACCGTAGGACCAGACCGATGAACGCCCTGCCCGACCGTCGCCTCAACGCCTACCGTCCGGATCTCGCCGACGAGGCCCTGCGCGGCACCGTCACGGCAGACCGCTACGTGACGGGCACGCCGGCGCGCGTGGTCCTGCCCATCGCAGCCCTTCGACCCCGGCCGGAGAGCAGCGCCGGCATCGATACGGAGCTGCTGTTTGGCGAAGTCGTGCGTGTCCTCGACCGGGCGGATGGCTGGGCCTGGGTTAAGTCCGATTTCGACGGCTATGTCGGCTATCTGCCGGACACGGCACTCGATGCAGGCAACACCGCCGCGACCCACGTCGTCGCAGTACCGCGCACCTTCGCCTATTCCGGCCCCGACCTCAAAACGCCCGCCGCCTTTGCCCTGTCGATTGGAAGCCGGCTAACAGTCCTCGGCGAAAGTGAAACGCGCGGCACGCGATATCTCACGCTGGGGGGTGGGCAGTCCGTCGCCGCCGGCCATTGCCTGGCCATCGGCGAGACTGCGGGCGACGACTATGTCGCCATCGCTTCCCGCTTCCTTGAAACGCCATATCTCTGGGGCGGGCGCTCCGGCTTCGGCCTCGATTGCTCGGCTCTCGTGCAGCTGTCGATGATGATGACGGGCCGGACGGCGCCGCGCGATTCCGACATGCAGGCCGCCGGCCTCGGCACGCCGATCGAACGCGACGCGCTGCGTCGCGGCGACCTGGTCTTCTGGAAGGGCCATGTGGCGATCATGGAAGACGAGAAGACCATTCTCCATGCCAACGGCCACACGATGAGCGTGGCGCGCGAGGGGCTGGAGGCCGCCATCAAGCGCATCGGCTGGCTCTATCAGCAGCCGACGGGCTACCGCCGGCCCTGATTCCGCAAGCCAGACCCGATCCGGCATCCCGGGTCGAGGACGCGTGCGCTCAGTAACCCGCGCTTCGATCTACGAGATATTCCAGCGGCTTACCGCTCTCGAGACGTTCGATCTGGGCCGCGACGTGGCGAAAGAGTGCTGCAACGTCCGAAGCGGCGGCGGCATGCGGCGTAATGAACACCTTGTCCATCGACCAGAGCGGGCTTTCGAGCGGCAGCGGTTCCTGTTCGAAGACATCGAGCGAGGCGCCGCGCAGCGTGCCGTCATTGAGGCTGGCGACGATATCCGCTTCCACCTGACTGCCGCCACGGCCGGCATTGATGAAGACCGGAGCACCGAACGGCCCCTTGCGGCTGAGACGGGTGAAGAGGCCGGTGTTGAAGATGCCCTTGGTGTCGGGCGTCAGCGGCAAGAGTCCAACGAGAATATCCGTCTTCGCAAGGAACGCGTCGAGGCCGCTCGCATCGAAGGTCTCGAAACCGTCGACCTGCTTGCGGCTGCGCGACCAGCCGATGACGTTGAAGCCGAGCGCCTTCAGCTTCGCCGCCGCATCCTGCCCGAGCACGCCGAAACCCATGACGCCAACGGTGAGTTCCTTGGCCTCCGGCTGAACGAGCTCGCGCCACACGCGCGTCTGGCGTTGCGCCTCGTAGGCCTGGTGCTGGCGCAGGTGCAGCAGGCACTGCATGACGATCCATTCGCTCATGCGCGTCGTCAGCGTCTCGTCGACGAAACGGACGAGCGGAACGTCCGGCAGGCCGGGCAGCGTCAGCACATGATCGACGCCTGCGCCGCCGGAGAAGACGACCTTGAGGTCCTTTGCACGCGAAAAGAGATCGGCGCCCGGCTTCCACACCACGGCATAGTCGATGCTGGAGAGATCGCGCTTGCGGCTTGCCGGATGCAACAGGTTGATCACCTCGCGATCGGGAAAGGCGCCCTTGAGGGCTGCCGCAACCTGCTCCTGATCGAATTTCAGATCGATGATGACCGGGCTTTTCGTCTGCATGCTGGTTCCTGCTATTGGCTGATTGTCTCGCTTCGAACGGCCTCGAGATTGAAGGCAGCGGCCATCAGCGCCTTGGTATAGGCCTCGCTCGGCCGTTCGATGACGTCCTTCGCCGACCCCTTCTCCACCACGCGCCCGCCGCGCATGACGATGATGTCATTGGCAAGCGCGCGCACGACCTTCAGGTCGTGGCTGATGAAGAGATAGGCGAGATTGTGCTTCACCTGGAGATCACGCAGCAGCTCGACGACCTGCGCCTGCACGCTCATGTCGAGTGCCGAGGTCGGTTCGTCGAGCATGACGAATTCCGGCTTCAGCACCATGGCGCGGGCAATCGCGATACGCTGGCGCTGGCCGCCGGAAAATTCGTGCGGATAGCGCCAGCGGGTCGTCGGGTCGAGCCCGGTTTCTTCCAGCGCAGAGGCGACGCGGTGGTCGCGCTCGGCCTCCGACAGCGACGGCTCGTGGATCTTCAAGCCTTCCGCCACGATGTCGGCGACCGACATGCGCGGCGACAGCGATCCGAAGGGATCCTGAAAGACGATCTGCATGCGCCGCCGCAGCGGCCGCATCTCGCCGAAGGAGTGGCTGGCAATGTCCTGGCCGACAAAGGCGATGCGACCCTTCGATGCGATAAGGCGGGTCAGCGCAAGGCCGAGCGTCGTCTTGCCGGAGCCGGATTCGCCGACCACGCCGAGCGTATGGCCGGCGCGCAGCGTGAGATCGATGCCGTCCACCGCCTTCACATGGTCGACGACGCGACGCAGGAAGCCGGCCTTGATCGGGAACCAGACCTTGACGTCCTCTGCTTCCATGATGATCGGCTGGCTGTCATCGCCCGGTCGCGGCAGGCCCTTCGGCTCGGAGGCGAGCAGGTGGCGCGTATAGGCGTGCTGCGGGTTGGAGAAGATTTCCTCCACCGGGCCCGTCTCGACAATCTTGCCCTTGGTCATCACGCAGACCCGGTCGGCAAATTTTTTGACGATGCCGAGATCGTGGGTGATGAAGAGCATGGACATGCCGTGCTCTTCCTTGAGGTTTTTCAAGAGTGCCAGGATCTGCGCCTGCACGGTGACGTCGAGCGCCGTGGTCGGCTCGTCGGCGATCAGCAGTTCCGGGCGGTTGGCAAGCGCCATGGCGATCATGACACGCTGGCGCTGTCCGCCGGACAGCTCGTGCGGATAGGCGGCCAGGCGCTTTTCCGGCTCGCGGATGCCGACCTGATTGAGCAGTTCGAGAATACGAACCCGTGCGGCCGCTCCCTCAATGCCCTGATGCAACTCAAGAATCTCGCCGATCTGCCGCTCGATCGAATGCAGCGGGTTGAGCGAGGTCATCGGCTCCTGGAAGATCATCGTGACGTCGTTGCCGCGCACGTTGCGCAGCTCGGCATCCGAGGCCTTCAGCAGGTCCTTGCCGTTGAAGATGATCTCGCCGGACGGGTGGCTGGCTGCGGGATAGGGCAGCAGCCGCAGGATCGAATTGGCCGTCACCGACTTGCCGGAGCCGGATTCACCGACCAGCGCCACGACCTCGCCGCGGCGGATGTCGAAGGAGACATGGTCGACCGCGGCCGACGTATTGCCGCCCTGGTGAAAGGCGACCGAGAGATCGCGGACGGAGAGGATGGTTTCGGGAGCGCTCACCGGAAGGTCTTCCTCGGATCAAAGGCGTCACGCGTCGCTTCGCCGACGAAGATCAACAGCGACAGCATGATGGACATGACGGCGAAAGCGGTGAAGCCGAGCCACGGGGCCTGAAGATTGTTCTTGCCCTGCGCGATCAGTTCACCCAGCGACGGCGCGCCAGGCGGCATGCCGAGGCCCAGGAAGTCAAGCGAGGTCAGCGTGGTGATCGAGCCGGAGAGGATGAACGGCAGGAAGGTCAGCGTCGCGACCATCGCGTTTGGCAGGAGATGCCGGACCATGATCGTGATGTTGCCGACACCAAGCGCACGCGCCGCGCGCACATATTCGAAATTACGGGCGCGCAGGAATTCCGCGCGCACCACGCCGACAAAGCCGACCCAGGAAAACAGCAGCATGATGCCGAGCAGGATCCAGAAGCCGGGCGGCAGGATCGAGGCGATGATCAGCAGGATGTAGAGCACAGGCATCGAAGACCAGATTTCGATGACGCGCTGCAGCAGGAGATCGGTCCAGCCGCCGAAATAGCCCTGTATGGCGCCGGCCGTGACCCCGACGATGGCCGAGGCAATGGTGAGCGCCAGGCCGAACAGCACCGAGATGCGAAACCCGTAGATCGCGCGGGCGAGCACGTCGCGCGCCTGATCATCGGTGCCGAGCCAGTTGAGGCTGTTCCAGTTGCAGTTCGGGTCCGCTGCGCCGCCCGGATAACCGGAGCAACGCTCTGTCTCGTCCATCAGCCAGAACGGCTTGGTCGGCGCGGAACGGGGAATGTTGGAATTGGTCGTGCTGTAGGAATAGCGGATCGGCGGCCAGATCATCCAGCCGTTCGCATTGATTTCTTCCTTGATGAAATCCGAGGCGTAGTCCGTTTCCGCCAGGAAGCCGCCGAACTTTTCTTCCGGATAGTCGATGACCACGGGGAAGAGCAGTTCGCCCTTATAGGACGCCATGATCGGCCGGTCATTGGCGATGAATTCGGCAAACAGGCTCAGGACGAAGATGACAAGGAAGATCCAGAGCGACCAGTAGCCGCGGCGGTTCGCCTTGAAGTTTTCCCAGCGACGCAGATTGGTCGGATTGAGTAAGCCCTTGCGCGACGGTGCTACGGGTTTTGCATCGGTAACGGCACTCATCACACATCCCTCCGCTCGAAATCGATGCGCGGATCGACCCAGGTGTAGAGAAGGTCGGAGATGAGACTGACGACGAGGCCCATCAGCGAAAAGATGAAGAGCGTGGCGAAGACGATTGGATAGTCCCGCTTCATGATGGATTCATAGCCGAGGCGGCCGAGGCCATCGAGCGAGAAGATGTATTCGATGAGCAGCGATCCGGTGAAGAAGGCCGAGATGAAGGCGCCGGGGAAACCGGCGATGATGATCAGCATGGCGTTGCGAAAGACGTGACCATAGAGCACCTGGTTCTCGGTCAGGCCCTTGGCGCGCGCTGTTGTGACGTACTGCTTCTTGATCTCGTCGATGAAGGAGTTTTTCGTCAGAAGCGTCGTCGTGGCGAAGGCCGAGAGCAGCAGCGTGATCAGCGGCAGGGTCATGTGCCACAAATAGTCGAGCGGCTTCTGCCACCAGGCGAGGCTGTCGAAATTGTCCGAGACAATGCCGCGCAGCGGAAACCAGTCGAAGAACGAGCCGCCGGCAAAAAGCACGATCAGCAGGATGCCGAAGAGGAAGCTCGGCACCGCATAGCCGACGATGATGATGCCGGAGGTCCACACGTCAAAGGCCGACCCGTCCTTCACCGCCTTGTGGATGCCGAGCGGAATGGAAATCGCGTAGGACAGGATGAGGATCCAGACGCCGAGCGAGATGGAGACCGGCATCTTCTGGGCGATAAGGTCGATCACGGAGGTGTTGCGGAAGAAGCTCTCGCCGAAATCGAAGCGGAGATAATCCCACATCATCGTGACGAAGCGTTCGAGCGGCGGCTTGTCGAAGCCGAACTGCTTTTCCAGCTTGGCGATGAATTCCGGATCAAGCCCCTGAGAGCCGCGGTAGGCGCCATCCTGGCCGGTACTCTGCAGCATTTCGCCGCCGCCGGAAAGCCGGTCGCCAGAGCTCTGGCTGGTCAGGTCGGAGATCACCTGCTCGACCGGGCCACCCGGCGCGAACTGCACGATGGCGAAGGAGATTGCCATGATGCCGAGGATCGTCGGGATCATCAGCAGGATGCGACGCAGGATATAGGCACCCATCAGCGGATCCCCGCCAGCATCTGTCGCAAGTCTTTTTGCGTCGGTGCAATTTCGGGCACAAAACCGCTTCGCACTCTTGTCGGATGTGCTTTCGCACGCCGCGTGGATGTCCAGTCGGTCAAGCCCAACCCTTCCCGTTTCGCCGTTGCATGTTCCGCAGACCGGCAGGCCCCGCCGACGCGCGGCGGGGGTGATTCGTCGTCGCTATATGGAGCCCAGCCGGCCTTGCGGCGCAAGCCCCGGCTCATTTCGCGGCATTTTTCGACCACCACACATCCGGGAAACCAATGCCGTAGTAGGGCAGTTCTTGCGGATGGGTCAGGTGGTTCCAGTAGGCGACGCGCTGCGCCTTGGAGTAGAAAAGCGGTATGACGTAGTGATGCGCCAGCAGCACGCGGTCTAGCGCACGGGTCGTCGCGATCAGCTCGTCCCGGTCAGACGCGAAGATGATTTTCTTGATCAGGTCGTCGATCGCCGGATCAGCAATGCCGGCATAGTTCTTCGATCCCGGCTGGTCGACCGAGGCCGAACCCCAGTAGTCGCTTTGCTCGTTGCCCGGCACCAGGGTCTGCGCCCAGATGCCATAGATCATGTCATAATCGAAGCTTCGAACGCGGTTGGTGTATTGCGAGGCGTCGACGGTGCGCATGCGGGCATCGATGCCGATCTTCTTTACGCTGTTGACGAAGGGCGAAACCGTGCGCTCGAAGGAGGGGTTGGAAAGAAGAATCTCGAAGCCGAAAGGCTCGCTGGTCTTCGAATTCACCAGCTTATTTCCCTTCAGCTCGTAGCCGGCCTCCTTAAAGAGGGCGAGTGCCTTGCGCAGGTTTTCGCGCACCTTCTGCGTATCGCCATTGACGGGGTTGGTGTAGGGCGTGGTGAAGACGGCGGCGGGAACCTTGTCCCTCAGTTCGTCCAGAATCTCCTTCTCGCGGCCCTGGGGCAGGCCGGAGGAGGCAAGCTCGGTGTTCCAGAAGTAGCTGTCGACGCGCTGGTAAGCATTGTGGGCGAGGTTGCGGTTCAGATCTTCGAAGTCGAAGGCGTAGTTCAATGCCTCACGCACCCTCTGGTCCTTGAATTTGTCGCGGCGCAGGTTCGGCACGAAGGCCTGCATGATGCCGGTGGCACGTAGCGGATTCTCGATCGCCTCGCGCACCACGCGGCCATCCTTCACGGCCGGAAAATCATAGCGAGTCGCCCAATTGCTAGCGCTGTTGTCTCGGTAGAAGTCGACGTTGCCGCCGCGGAAAGCCTCGAACTCAACTGTCTTGTCGTTGAAGAACGTGTAGGTGATCGTGCCGAAATTGTGCTGACCGACATTCACGTTGAGGTCCTTGCCCCAGTAATCGTCTCGTCGCTCGAAGCGGATGGAACCGCCGGCCTGAAATGACGCTATCTTGTACGGCCCGGAGCCCATAACCGGCTCCAGCGTTGTCTTGCTGATATCACGCTTGTTGCCCTTGCCGTCCTGACCTTCCCACCAATGCTTGGGAATGATCGGAAACTGGCCAAGAATGTTCGGCAGTTCGCGGTTGTTCTTCTCGTCGAAGTGGAAGGTAATATCACGCTCGCCGGTTTTTTCGGCTGACACTACATGGCGATAGTAGTTGGCGAACAGCGGATGGTGCTCCTTCACCATGTCGAAGGAATAGACCACATCCTCCGGCGCCACCGGCTTGCCGTCCGCCCACTTCGCCTCCGCGCGAAGCCGAAAGGTGGCAGACGAAATGTCGTCCGGATAAGAAACGCCCTCGGCCAGCAGGCCGTAGGAGGCGGTGATCTCGTCCTCGGCGGATTTTAGCAGCGTATCGAAGACGAGTGATGTAACAGCAGTCGCCGGTTCGCCCTTCGAAAGGACCGGGTTGAACGTGTCGTAGGTGCCGCTTTCGGAGAGTTTCAGTTCGCCGCCCTTCGGCGCATCGGGATTGACGTAATCGAAGCGCTCAAAACCGTTCGGGTGCTTCAGCTCGCCGATCGTCGAGATGCCGCTGCGCCAGACCGGTTCTTTCGCTTCCTGGGCCTTCGCGCCGGTCGCGACCGCCAGCGACATAGCCAGCGCCGCTGTGAACAAGGTTCTCCCGAAGGCTGAGTGCATGCCAATTCCCTTTCCGTGATTTCGCCGGAGCTTGCAGCAGAGAATAGGCAAAATCCGGGCAAATGACAGGCCTGCCATCAAAGCGGCTGTTTTTGCCGCGCCTATTCGGGGCACCGATTCACTTCCGCGAAAGGATGATCCTTTAACCTTTCGCAACGATTGCGACTTCGAGACCGGACAATGCCCGTGCATACCCTGATTTCCCGCCTGACCACCTGCCTGATCGCCGCCGGCCTTGCGCTGACCGCACTTGCCCAGCCATTGGCTGCCGAGGAACGACCCGCCAAGGAGCTTTTCGGATCAAAACGGCTGCCGGCCAAGATGGCGACGGCCTCCTATGGCTCCTATGCCAAGGGCTGCATTGCCGGCGCGGTGGCCATCCCGACGGACGGCCCGGCCTGGCAGGCGATGCGCTTATCGCGCAACCGGCGCTGGGGCCATCCGCAGATGATCGCGCTTCTGGAAGAGTTCTCCCAGGACGCACAGCAACTCGGCTGGCCGGGGCTTTTGCTCGGCGATATTTCGCAGCCGCGCGGCGGACCGATGCTGTCGGGCCATGCCTCGCATCAGGTCGGCCTCGATGCCGACATCTGGTTCACGCCGATGCCCGACCGGCGGCTGTCCGCACAGGAGCGCGACGAACTGCCCTTCACCTCCATGCTCGACAAGAGCAAGTTCCTGACGGTCGATTCGCGGCGCTGGACCTCCACCCATGCCCGCCTTGTCATGAAGGCGGCGAGCTATCCGCAGGTCGAGCGCGTCTTCGTCAATCCGGCGATCAAGAAGAAACTCTGCGACACCTGGCAGGGCGACCGTTCGCTGCTCGGCAAGGTGCGGCCGATCTACGGCCATGACGAGCACTTCCACATCCGCATCAAGTGCCCGGAAGGGGTCGCGGGCTGCAAGCCGCAGGCGAAGGTGGCAGCCGGCGACGGCTGCGATGCCTCGCTTGACTGGTGGTTCACCAAGGAGCCATGGGCAAAGCCCAAACCGAAGAAGGACGCCAAGCCCGTCAAGCCCTGGTACCTCAAGCTCTCGGACCTGCCGAAGGCGTGCGGCACGGTGCTCGCCGGCGCCTCGCCGGCCTCCGAGCAGGAGGTGACCTATCAGGGCAATGGCGGCACCTCGACGGCGCTCGCCTTCTCCAGCGGCGGCGGAAGTGCAGGCCGCACGATCGAATCGGTCATTGCCGCCGACACCACGCTGCCCGCCATCGTGCCGATCCCAATTCCGCGCCCGCTTCAATAGGCGATCCGGCGGTGGGGCTTTTCAAGGCTCCGCCGCTTTTGTATAAGGCGTTCAAATCGATTTAAAACCTTCGGGGAACGCCCATGTCGCGCCAGAAATGCATCGCGCTCATCGCGCATGATGAAAAGAAGGACGACATGGCGGCCTTCGCGCTGCAGAACGAAAAGGTCTTGGCGCAGGCAAGAATCGTCGCCACCGGCACGACCGGCGGCCGGGTGCTGGAAGCCTGCCCCAGCCTCGACGTGACCCGGCTGAAGAGCGGCCCGCTCGGCGGCGACCAGCAGATCGGCGCACTGATCGCGACCGGCGAGGTCGATCTCCTGATCTTCTTCGTCGATCCGCTCACCCCCATGCCGCACGACGTGGACGTCAAGGCGTTGATGCGGCTTGCCATCGTCTACGACATTCCGATGGCGCTGAACCGCGCGACGGCCGAACACCTGCTCGACTTTGCCGGCGATTGACGGCAACCTTTGCCGCAGATAGGCGAAAAGCAGCACATCCACGCGAAAAGAACGGGACAGCTTGATGGCAAGGCCGAGCGACAACGAAACGAACCTCCCCTTCCCCATCCTCGTCGGCGATATCGGCGGCACCAATGCGCGTTTCGCGCTGCTGGTCGACGTCTTCGCCGAGCCGAAACAGTTTCCGATCGTCCAGACTGCCGACTTTGCCAATATCGACGATGCGCTCCAGCAGTGCATCCTCGACAAGAGCTCGGTCCAGCCGCGCTCGGCGATCCTGGCGCTCGCCGGCCCGATCGAGGGCGACGAAGTGCCCTTGACCAACTGCCCCTGGGTGGTGCGGCCGCGCGACATGATCGCCAATCTCGGCTTCGAGGATGTGCTGCTCGTCAACGATTTCGAGGCGCAGGCGCTTGCCACCGCCTCGCTCGGCGAGGGCGACCGCGAAAAAATCGGCCCCGGCATCGAGCGCAACGCCGCCTCGCGCGCCGTGCTCGGCCCCGGCACCGGGCTCGGCGTTGCCGGCCTCGTCCATGCCCGCCACACCTGGTTCCCGGTTCCCGGCGAGGGCGGCCATGTGGATGTCGGCCCACGCAGCGAGCGCGACTACCAGATCTGGCCGTTCCTGGAGCCGATCGAGGGCCGCATCTCCGCCGAGCAGCTGCTGTGCGGCCGCGGCATCATGAACATCTACCGCGCCATATCCGCCGCCGACGGCGTCGACGCGCCGCTCGCCACGCCTGCCGACGTGACATCCAAGGCGCTGGCGCAGGAGGACCGCGCGGCAATCGAGACCGTCTCGCTGTTTTCGACCTATCTCGGCCGCGTCGCCGGCGACATGGCGATGATCTTCATGGCGAAAGGCGGCGTGTTCCTCGCCGGCGGCATCTCGCAAAAAATCCTGCCCGCGCTGCGCGGACCGGAGTTCCGCGCCGCTTTCGAGGACAAGGCACCGCACAGCGCGCTCTTGAAATCGATCCCGACATATGTGGTCACCCACCCGGTCGCGGCCCTGGCCGGTCTTGCCGCCTTCGCGCGCATGCCGGACCGTTTTGGTGTTGCAACCGAGGGACGCCACTGGAAAAGGTGAGGCACCGGACGGCGCTTCGGGGCGTCGCGGACTCGCCAAAGGGGGGCCGGCGTCCTATAGAGCGGCCAACAGATCGGCTCAGGCCGGTCGAGACCGTGCAGGAAAGTCAGATTATTGGCCGATAAGAGTCGAACCGAGCGCCCCCATGTCAGCTCCGACACCGTCGCCACCGTGCTCAAGCGCATCATCGCCGAAAATGGCCGCGAGCACGTCCGCGGCTATGTGATCGCCATTCTTTGCCTGGCCGTCGTTGCCGGCACGACCGGCTTTACCGCCTGGATCATGGAAGCGGTAGTCAACGAGGCCTTCGCCAACAAGCGCGCCGACCTCGTCGCCATCATCTGCGTCTCGATCTTCATTGCCTTCGTGCTGCGCGGCTTTGCCACCTATTTCCAGGCCGTCATCCTGTCGAAGATCGGCAACAACATCGTCGCGCGTTACCAGCGACGCCTCTATTCGCATCTGATGGCGCTCAGCGTCGGCTTTTTCAACGAGTCGCGCTCGGCCTACCTTGCCGCCCAGATCAGCCAGAACGTCACGGGCATCCGCGACGTGCTCAATATGACGGTGACCTCCGTCGCCCGCGATTTCCTGACCCTCGTCGCCCTCATCGGCGTGATGATCTCCAAGGACTGGCTGCTGACGCTGATCGTCTTCGTCATCGCGCCGCCGCTGATCCTCGGCCTGCGTTATGTTTCCAGGCGCCTGCGCAGCGCGACACGCGAATCCGTCGAGCTCAACAGCCACGTTCTCGGCGCCATGCAGGAAACCATCCAGGGCATCGCCATCGTCAAGGCCTTCACCATGGAGGGCCAGCTCAGGACGAAGGTCGAGGGCATCATCGACCGGGCCGAGAGCCGCTCCAACCGCATCGCGCGGCTGACCGAGCGCACCGCGCCGATGACCGAAACCTTCGCCGGCTTTGCCATTTCCGGCGTGCTCGCCTATGCGGCCTACCGCTCGATCTATGGCGGCGTGCTGCCGGGTGCCTTCTTCTCCTTCGTGACGGCCCTGCTGATGGCCTATGACCCGGCCAAGCGCCTTGCCCGCCTGCAGGTCTCGATGGAGCGCGCAGTCGTGAACGCCCGGATGATCTACGAGATCCTCGACCTGCAGCCGCGCCAGGCGGACCGTGCAGATGCCAAGCCGCTCGACATCTCCGACGCCACGATCACCTTCCAGAATGTGCGCTTCGGCTATTCGGAGACCGAGACGATCCTGAAGGGCGTGACCTTCACCGCCGAGGGCGGCAAGACGACCGCGCTCGTCGGCCCATCCGGCGCCGGCAAGTCGACGGTGATCAGCCTCATTCCGCGCTTCTACGATCCGGTAGAGGGCGAGATCCTGATCGATGGCCAGGACATCGCCCATGTCACCAAGCAGTCGCTCAGGAACGCCATCGCCTACGTTTCGCAGCAGCCCTACCTGTTCGAAGGCACGATCCGCGACAACATCCGCTACGGTCGCCCGGACGCGACGGACGCGGACATCGAGGAAGCCGCGCGCCACGCCTATGCGCACGATTTCATCCTTGCCCAGCCGCTCGGTTACGAGACGCCCGTCGGCGAAAACGGCGTGACGCTTTCCGGCGGCCAGCGCCAGCGGCTGTCGATCGCCCGCGCGCTGGTCCGCAATGCGCCGATCCTGCTGCTCGACGAGGCAACCTCGGCACTCGACACCGAATCGGAACAGGCCGTGCAGAAGGCGCTGGACGAAGCGATGAGCGGGCGCACCGTCGTCGTCATCGCGCACCGGCTGTCGACGGTCGTGCGCGCCGACAAGATCATCGTGATGCAGGACGGCAAGGTCGCCGAGGAGGGCTCGCATGAGGCGCTTGCGGGCCGCGACAACGGCCTTTACGCTCGCCTCAACAGCCTCCAGGCACCGGCAGGCATCACCGGCAAGTAGAGCAGTTCCAGCAAAAGCGTTGCGCGGTTTTGCGTTCGGGATTGCGTGAAAACAAAAGTAAGGAGCGTGCATGCGCTCCAGACAGTAGGGACGGGACAATGAGCGGCAACGCAATGAAGCTGGTCGTCGTGGGCGCTGCGGGCCGCATGGGCCAGACGCTGATCCGGACGATCCATGCCATCGAGGGCGCGGAGGTGTTTGCCGCGATCGAACGCGAGGGCTCGCCCTTCATCGGCCGTGATGCCGGGGAACTGGCCGGCCTCGGCCCGATCGGCGTCAAGATCACCGACAAGCCACTGGAAGCCTTCGTCGCGGCAGAAGGCGTGCTCGACTTCACCGCACCGGCGGCATCTATCGAATTTTCCGGCCTCGCCGCCCAGGCGCGCATCGTGCATGTGATCGGCACCACCGGCTGCTCGGCCGCGGATGACGAGAAGATCAAGGCCGCCGCCCGCCATGCCCGCATCGTCAAGTCCGGCAATATGAGCCTCGGCGTCAACCTGCTCGGCGTGCTGACGGAAACCGCCGCGCGGGCGCTTGGCCCTACCGACTGGGACATCGAAGTGCTGGAAATGCACCACAAGCACAAGGTCGACGCGCCCTCCGGCACCGCACTGCTGCTCGGCAATGCCGCCGCCAAGGGCCGCGGCATTTCACTTGCCGAGAATTCCGTGCGCGTGCGCGACGGCCATACCGGCCCGCGCCCCGCCGGCACGATCGGCTTTGCGACGCTGCGCGGCGGCTCGGTCATCGGCGACCACTCGGTGATGATAGCCGGCGAAGGCGAGATGGTGACGCTGTCGCACAGCGCGACCGACCGCTCGATTTTTGCGCGCGGCGCGGTGCAGGCGGCGCTCTGGGCGCGCGACAGGAAACCCGGCCTCTATTCCATGCTCGACGTGCTCGGGCTCAACTGAAATCCAACACTCGGGAGACAGACCATATGAGCGGAACCCTCGTCCTCGTTCGCCACGGCCAGAGCGAATGGAACCTGAAAAATCTCTTCACCGGCTGGCGTGATCCGGACCTGACGGCGCTCGGCGTCGAAGAGGCCAAGACCGGCGGCAAGGCGATCGCCGAGACCGGCATCAAGTTCGACATCGCATTCACGTCGGACCTCTCCCGCGCCCAGAAGACGCTGACGCTCATTCTCGACGAGATCGGCCAGCAGGGCCTCGAGACGATCCGCGACCAGGCGCTGAACGAACGCGACTACGGCGACCTTTCCGGCCTCAACAAGGACGATGCCCGCGAAAAATGGGGCGAGGAGCAGGTCCATATCTGGCGCCGTTCCTATGACGTGCCGCCGCCGGGCGGCGAGAGCCTGCGCGACACAGGCGCCCGCGTCTGGCCCTACTATCTCACGGAAATCCTGCCCCGCGTACTGCGCGGCGAAAAGGTGCTCGTTGCCGCGCACGGCAACTCGCTGCGTTCGCTCGTCATGGTGCTCGACAAGCTGACGAAGGAAGAGATCCTGAAGCTCAACCTCGCGACCGGCGTGCCGATGGTCTACACGCTGAATGCCGACTCCACCGTCGCATCGAAGGACGTGCTCGGCGACATGTCGGGGGCGCACTAAGCCTTCAAACGTCGCGCGCCGCGGCTCAGCCTGCGGCGCGCAGCAGCCTGAGCTTGCCGTCGGCGTCCTGCTCGACGCTCACGCCATCGTAGTTTTGCAGCAGCGGATGGCCCGTTTCGATCGGGTGATGGTGCGTCGCCGTCATGACGACGACATGGGCGCCGGCCCCTTCGCCCGCAAGAATCCCAGCCGGCACGTCTTCGAAAACCAGGCAATCGGCCGAATCAAATCCGAGCTTTTGTGCGCCCAGCCGGTAGCCATCCGGCGCCGGCTTGCCCTTGGTCACATCGTCCGCCGTCACGATGACCTCGGGCAACGGGATGCCGGTTGCCATGAGGCGGCGACGGGCGAGCGCCACCGGCGCGGAGGTGACGATGCCCCAGCGGCCGGCCGGAAGCGACTTCAGAAAATCGATCGCGCCGGAAATCGGCACGATACCCTCGACGTCGTCCATCTCCTGCTGCTCGACCTCCTTTGCTTCCGCGACCGGATCGACGCCCGGCAGGCCGAGGCGCGTGATCGTATCGATGCCGCGCACGCCGTGCATGGTCGGCAGGAAGGTCGCGACGTCGAGACCGTGCTTGCGCGCCCAGTTGCTCCACACCCGCTCCGTCGCCGGGATGGAGTTGATGATCGTGCCGTCCATGTCGAAGAGGAAGGCGGAGAAGGTGCGGTCGAAAACGGGGCGAGCGGAAGAAGACAAGGGATGACCTGCGAACTGGAAGGGGAGGATGCGGAACGCGCGGGCGGGATCTTTCGATTACCCCCTCCCGGCCGCACAGGCAACCGCTCTCACGCCATCGTGTCCGTCGACCGGCATTTGCCTTCGCCGTGCACAACACCCATCTATGGCCCTGACGCGGCTCGACAGGTTGCCGCATCTTTCTGTTGTTGCCCGATTTATGCGCCGGGAGGTGATTCCCCTTGGCGGAAAAATGCTCTAGCTCTGGCCCCATGCCGCACAAGGTTTCGCTCTCCCGCCTCAAGCTCACGGATTTCCGCAACTATGCGGGCCTGTCGCTGCCGCTCGACGGCCGGCATGTCGTGCTGACCGGGCAGAACGGTGCCGGCAAGACCAACCTGATGGAGGCGGTCTCCCTGCTCTCGCCCGGTCGCGGCCTGCGCCGCGCCGCCTATGGCGACGTCGTGCGCGCCGGCGCCGAGGCCGGCTTCTCCATCTTCGCGACGGTCGACGGCATGATGGACGAGGTCGATATCGGCACCGGCACGGAAGGCGGCGACGAGGGGCAGGCGCGAAAGCTCCGGCTGAACGGTACACCGGCCCGCACCGTCGACGAGTTGCTCGACCATCTGCGCGTCGTATGGCTGACGCCCTCCATGGACGGCCTGTTCACCGGCCCCTCCGCCGACCGCCGCCGCTTCCTCGACCGGCTCGTGCTGTCGCTCGATCCCGAACACGGCCGGCGCGCGGCGGATTTCGAAAAGGCCATGCGCGGCCGCAACCGGCTGCTCTCTGAGCCACGACCCGACCCCGCCTGGCTGACGGCGCTGGAAAAGCAGATGGCCGAACTCGGCATCGCCATGGCGCATGCCCGCTACGAACTCGTCGGCCTGCTGTCCGGTCTCGTGGAGGCGGCGCGCGACGACGGGCCGTTCCCCTCCGCAACGATGCGGCTTTCCGGCTTTCTCGACGACGAATGGCAACGGCCCGCCTACGAGATCGAAGACATCTATCTCGACATGCTGCGAAGCGGGCGCTACCGCGACGCGGCCGCCGGCCGCACGCTGGATGGCCCGCACCGCGCCGACCTCCTCATCCGCCACCGCGAGAAGGACATGGAGGCGGAGCGCTGCTCAACGGGCGAGCAGAAGGCGCTGCTCGTCGGCCTCATCCTCGCCCATGCCGGCCTCGTCGGCGGCATGACCGGCCATGCCCCGGTGCTGCTGCTCGACGAGATCGCCGCCCATCTCGACGAGGGCCGGCGCGCCGCCCTGTTCGACCGGGTCGACGCACTCGGCGGCCAGGCCTTCATGACCGGCACCGACCGGTCGATGTTCGACGCGCTCGGCGGCCGCGCGCAGTTTCTCACCGTCTCGAATGGAGGCATTGTGACATGACCGATCCCCTGAGCGCGGCAGAGATCGACCGCTACCGCCGCCACATCGTGCTCGCCGAAATCGGCGGCGCCGGCCAACAGAAGCTCAAGCAGGCGAACGTGCTGATCATCGGCGCCGGCGGCCTCGGCGCACCCGTCATCCAGTATCTCGCCGCCGCCGGCATCGGCCATATCGGCGTGCTCGACGACGACACGGTGTCGCTCTCCAATCTCCAGCGCCAGATCATCCACGACACCGCCGGCATCGGCATGGCGAAGATTGCCAGCGCCGAGACCGCCGTCACCCGCCTCAATCCGCATGTGCGCTTTAGCGGTATCGCCGAGCGGCTGACAACGGACAACGCTGCGTCACTGCTTGCCGGATACGACATCCTTGTCGACGGTTCGGACAATTTCGACACGCGCTATGCCTCCGCCGACGCGGCCGAAGCCGCGCGCATTCCGCTCATCACCGGCGCCGTCGGCCGGTTCGATGGCTCGCTGACCGTGCTGAAACCCTATGAGCAATCCGCGGATGGCCGCCTTAACCCCGGCTACCGCGATCTTTTCCCGTCCGCCCCGCCGCCGGGCGTCGTGCCGGCCTGCGCGGAAGCCGGCATCGTCGGCGCGCTGACGGGCGTCATCGGCACGCTGATGGCAATGGAGGTGATCAAGCTCGTCACCGGTGCCGGAGAGCCGCTGGTCGGCCGCCTGATGCTCTATGACGGGCTGGCAGCAAGGTTCGAGACGCTGAAATATGCCCGGCGGCGAACCACCGGCACATGACGGAGATCATCCGGATCGATCCTTATTTCGGCCGCTGGGATGATCTGCTGTCGCTCGTCCTTGACGCCTTCGCCTACATGGACGGCATCATCGATCCGCCGTCTTCCGCACACCGGATGACAGCAGCCTCGCTCGCCGCCAAGGCACGCGCGGAAATCGCCTCCGTGGCTCTGCAGGGCGAAACGCTGCTCGGCTGCATCTTCTGTCGTCCGGAGGCCGGATCGCTCTACATCGGCAAGCTTGCGGTCAGGCCGGCCTTTCAAGGCAGGGGCATCGGGCGGCTGTTGCTGGAAACAGCGGAGGCGCTCGCCCGCGAACGGCATCTGCCGGCGCTTCGCCTAGAGACGCGCATCGAACTTGTCGAAAATCATGCCGTCTTTGCGCGGTGGGGCTTCGTCAGGACGGCCGAAAATGCCCATCCCGGTTTTACCCGGCCCACCTCGATCGAGATGCGCAAGACACTCGCCTAGACCCGGCTCGGCAGCACGCGATCCGGCGGGCGGTGGCCGTCGAAGAAAGTGCGGATGTTGATCACCACCTTCTCGCCCATGTCGATGCGGCCTTCGAGCGTCGCCGAGCTCATATGCGGCAACAGCACGACCTTGCCCTCGGTGGCAAGCTTCAAGAGCTTCGGATTGACCGCCGGCTCGTTCTCGAACACGTCGAGGCCGGCACCGGCAATCTTGCCCTCGCGCAGGCACTTGATCAGCGCCGTTTCGTCGATGATGCCGCCGCGCGCCGTGTTGACGATGTAGCTCGACGGCTGCATCAGCTCGAGCCGGCGGGCGGAGAGCAGGTGGTAGGTCGCCGGCGTCGAGGGGCAATTGACCGAGACGATGTCGACACGGGCGAGCATCTGGTCGAGGCTGTCCCAATAGGTCGCTTCCAGCGCGTCTTCCGTGTCCGGGCGCACGCGGTGGCGGTTGTGATAGTGGATGGACAGGCCGAAGGCCTTGGCGCGCTTGGCGACGGCGGTGCCGATGCGGCCCATGCCGACGATGCCGAGGCGCTTGCCCCAGATGCGCCGGCCGAGCATCCAGGTCGGCGACCAGCCGGCCCATTCGCCCTTGCGGTCCGTCAGGATGCGCGCACCTTCCGCAAGCCTGCGGGGGGCTGCGAGGATGAGCGCCATCGTCATGTCGGCCGTGTCTTCGGTCAGGACGTTCGGCGTGTTGGTGACGGTAATGCCGCGCCGGGCGGCCGCCTCCACGTCGACATTATCGACGCCGTTGGAAAAGCAGGCGATCAGTTTCAGCTGCGGCCCGGCCTGCTCGATGAGCGCGGCGTCGATCCGGTCAGTCAGCGTCGGCACCAGGACGTCCGCCGATTTGACCGCGGCGACGAGCTCGGGCTGGCTGCGCGGCGTGTCGTCGATGTTGAGTTCCGCGTCGAACAGTTCGCGCATCCGGGTCTCCACGACCTCGGGCAGGCGGCGGGTGATATAGACCTTCGGTTTTTTCTTCTGGGTCATGGGATGTTCCGGCGTCCTGTTGACGGGTCCTTAACCAAGTTGGGCAAGGATTGCTTCATCAGGGGCATTTTCTACCAGACCCGGTCGCGAAGACAATCCGCCCAAACAGCGGTTCCCGCGATTTGCCACTCCGCACCGGTTCGGCAGCCCGATGCCCTCTTCAGTTTGTGCGGGTTCTCCATGCGTAACCTTGTCGTTCGTCTCAGTCTTGTCGCCCTTGCGGGCATCCTCGTTTCGGTCGCGGGCCTGCAGTCCGCCCATGCCCAGGCAGCCAAGGGGCCAAGCGGCCTGCCGCTGCCGCGCTTCGTCAGCCTCAAGGCAAAGAGCGTCAACCTGCGCGTCGGCCCGAGCGTCGATTATGCCGTGGCCTGGCGTTATCTCAAGTCCGGCGTGCCGGTCGAAATCATCCAGGAATATGACAATTGGCGCCGCATTCGCGATGCCGACGGCACGGAGGGCTGGGTCAACCAGGCGCTGCTTTCGGGCGAGCGCACCGCCGTGACCGCGCCATGGATGCGCGGCAAGGGCGAAGACATCTATGTGAACATGCGCCGCGAAGGCATGCCGAACTCGACGCTCATCGCCAGAATCCAGCCTGGCGTCGTCGTCAAGGTCGGCGAATGCAACGGCGACTGGTGCCGTGCCGAAGTGGACGGCACGGCGGGCTGGGTCTCGCAGAACGAGATCTGGGGCGCCTATCCGGGCGAGGCCTTTAAATAAGGCCGACCTTCTTTGCCTCGTCCGCCAGCGACAGCAGCGGACGGGGTCCGACCTGCTGGATGACCAGGCCGGCGGCAAGGCTGCCGAGCTTGCCGCAATCGGCAAGCGAGCGCCCGGCCGTATAGCCGTAGAGGAAGCCGGCAGCATAGAGATCGCCCGCGCCCGTCGTATCGACGACGCTCGGAATGCTGATCGCTTCAACCTTGGTGCGCTCGCCCTTCGTCAGGATGACCGAACCTTCCTCGCTCATCGTCACGGCCGCCAGGCGGCAATCCTCAGCGATGCGCGTCAGCGCCTCCTCGAAATCCTCGGTCTCGTAGAGCGCCAAGGCTTCCGCCTTGTTGGCGAACACGATGTCGATCGTGCCGGAGCGCATGAGATCCAGGAATTCGCTGCGGTAGCGGTGCACGCAGAAACTGTCGGAGAGCGTCATCGAGACTTCGCGGCCATGGGCATGGGCGATGCGGGCGCATTCACGGATCGCATCCTTGGCACGCGGCGGATCCCACAGATAACCCTCGAAATAGGTGACCTTGGCTTCGGCCACGACATCTTCTTCGACGTCTTCCGGCCCAAGCTCGACGCAGGCGCCGAGATAGGTGTTCATCGAGCGTTCGCCGTCGGGCGTGACGAAAATCATCGAGCGGGCGGTCGGCGGCGGGCCGGCCAGCGGCTTCGTCTCGAAATGCACGCCCTGGGCACGGATGTCGTGGATGAAGATGTCGCCGAGCTGGTCCTTGGCGATCTTGCCGAAATAGGCGGCGCGGCCACCGAAGCTCGCGACACCGGATGCCGTGTTGCCGGCGCTGCCGCCGGAGGCTTCGAGCGCTGGGCCCATGCGGGAATAGAGCAGTTCGGCGCGCTCGGCGTCGATGAGGTTCATCGCGCCCTTGATGATGCCATTGTCCGTGATGAAGTTTTCGTCGCAGCGCGCAATGATGTCGACGATGGCGTTGCCAACCGTCAGCACGTCGAATTTGGTCATGCGGGATTCCCGTATCCGTTAGTAAGAGCCGGGATTTGGTCTTAACGGATTTTTCGCAAGTTGAAAGAAAAAAGCCGCCTCACCGTTTTCCGGCAGGCGGCTTGAAAATTTGCCGTTCGGCAAATCAATCCTTGGCGCGTTCCACGTAGGAGCCGTCTTCCGTCGCGATGACGACGCGCGTGCCGGCCGAGATATGCGGCGGCACCAGCGTGCGGATGCCGTTCGACAGGATCGCCGGCTTGTAGGAGGACGATGCGGTCTGGCCCTTGACGACCGGCTCGGTCTCCATGATCTCGAGCGTGACGTGGCGCGGCAGGTCGATGGCGATCGCCACGCCTTCGTAAACCGACAGCACGACCGTCATGCCTTCCTGCAGATAGGCCTTCAGGTCGCCGATATCCTCGACCGACATGGTGAGCTGGTCGTAGCTCTGCGGGTTCATGAAGTGGAAGCCGTCGCCGTCCTGGTAGAGGAAGTTGTGCTCGCTGTCCTCGACGAAAGCGCGCTCAACCTGCTCGGTCGTGCGGTAGCGTTCGGAAACCTTCACGCCGTCGGAAATGCGGCGCATGTCGACCTGGGTGACCGGCGTGCCCTTGCCCGGGTGGAAGTTCTGCGCCGTCAGCACGACATAGAGCTTGCCTTCGACCTCGAGGACATTGCCCTTGCGGACGGAAGAGGCGATGATCTTTACCATAAGTCTTCCTTGTAAGTGGATGGATCGCGTCGTAGAGGACCGTCTTGAGACGCCTTCCCGGACGCTGAAAAAGCGTATTCGGGGCCGCAACTATCCTATATTCCGGCAAAAGACCAGTCTGTCCGCCGGTATGGCCGAAGAAACCTGTCACATGCGCGCCACAAGCCAAAAACCCTCACCCTGGTGGACGCCCGACGTCCATGCCGATCGCCGGCCGTTCCTGATGGCGCGAAACCGCATCCAGGCGGCGTTGCGGGGCTGGTTTGCCAGCCACGATTTTGTCGAGGTGGATACGGCGACGCTGCAGGTCTCGCCCGGCAACGAGGCGCATCTGCACGCCTTCCAGACCGCCGCGATCGGTCATTCCGGTGCCGAAACGCCGCTCTACCTGCACACCTCGCCGGAATTCGCCTGCAAGAAGATTCTGGCGGCCGGCGAGTCGCGCATCGCCTGCTTCGCCCATGTCTACCGCAACCGCGAGCGCGGGCCACTGCACCACCCGGAATTCACCATGTTGGAATGGTACCGGGCCGGCGAAACCTATGACGCGCTGATGGCGGATTGCGCGGAGATGCTGGCGCTTGCCGCCGATATCACGGGAGCTGCGTTGCTGACATACCGCGGCGCGACCTGCGACCCCACCCTGGCCCCGGAGCGGCTGACCGTAGCGGACGCCTTCCAACGCCATGCCGGCATCGACCTGCTCGCCTCGATCGACCCCGATGGTTCGACGGACCGGCAGCGCCTCGCCTCGGCCATGGAGGTCGCGGGCCTGCGCGTTGCAGAGGACGACACCTGGGCCGACCTGTTCAGCCGCGTGCTGGTGGAGAAGGTGGAGCCGGAACTCGGCTTCGGCCGCGCCACCATCCTGTGCGAATATCCGGTCGCGGAAGCCGCCCTCGCCCGCCCCGCGCCGCATGACCGCCGCGTTGCCGAACGGTTCGAACTCTATGCCTGCGGCGTCGAACTTGCCAATGCCTTCGGCGAACTGACGGACGCCGCCGAACAGCGTCGCCGCTTCGAGCTGGAAATGGCGGAGAAGGCGCGGGTCTACGGCGAAACCTATCCGCTCGACGAGGACTTTTTGGCCGCCCTTGCCATTATGCCGGAGGCGAGCGGCATCGCGCTCGGCTTCGACCGGCTGGTCATGCTGGCGACCGGGGCAGCGCGCATCGACCAAGTGATCTGGGCGCCCGTTGCGGAGACCGCACCATGACGGCGGCGCACAGCCTGACGACGGTCGCCGAACTCGTTGACGCCGGCCTCATTGCCGAGGCGAAGCGTGCCGACGCCACCGCCGTTGCCGAGCGTTATGCCGTCGCCGTCACGCCGCCGCTTGTCTCGCTGATGGATGCCACCGATCCGCTCGACCCGATCGCCCGGCAATTCATCCCCGATGCCGCCGAACTCGTGACACTGCCGGAGGAGCGCGCCGACCCGATCGGCGACCTTGCGCACAGCCCCGTCGAGGGCATCGTGCATCGCTATCCCGACCGCGTGCTGCTGAAGGCGGTGCATGTCTGCCCGGTCTATTGCCGCTTCTGCTTCCGTCGCGAAATGGTCGGGCCGGAGGGCCTCGGTACCCTGTCCGCCAAGGCGCTCGATACGGCCATCGCCTACATCGCCGAACGCCCGGAAATCTGGGAGGTGATCCTGACGGGCGGCGATCCGCTCGTGCTCTCCCCACGCCGCTTGCATGCCATCATGGAGCGCCTGGCGACGATCCCGCATGTGAAGATCGTGCGTTTCCATACCCGCGTGCCCGTGGTCGATCCCGCGCGCATCGATGCCGCCCTCATTGCGGCCCTGAAAGCCTCCGGCAAGACGACCTATGTCGCGCTCCATGCCAACCACCCGCGTGAATTCACGCCGGATGCCCGCGACGCCATCGCCCGGATCGTCGAAGCCGGCATCGTGATGATCAGCCAGACGGTGCTTCTGAAGGGCATCAACGACGACGCGGCGGTGCTTTCGGAGCTGATGCGCACCTTCGTCGAGAACCGCATCAAACCCTACTACCTGCACCACCCTGACCTTGCGCCCGGCACGTCGCATTTCCGCCTGACGCTCGCGGAAGGCCGGGCACTGGTGGAAAGCCTGCGCGGTCGCGTTTCCGGCCTCTGCCAGCCGACCTACATCCTCGATATTCCCGGCGGATACGGCAAGGTAAGGGCGGATTCGCTTGCCGCCGAAGAGGCGGATGACGGCTGTTTCCGCGTGCGCGATTTCCGCGGCGAGACGCACGCCTATCCGCCGGAAGACAGCGGAGCGTAGCGCTTAGCCTACCGATTTATCAAAACTCTTCCCAGTCGCCATCCGGCCCTTTGTCCTGGCGAACGCCGAGTGCTCCGGCCAGTTTTTCGCTGAGCGCGAGCGCCGGCGAGCTGACCGGGCGCGCACCGCTGCCGGCCGGCTTGACGTTCCACTGGCCGGGCGACTTGCGGACGAGCGTGGGCGCCGGGGCAATGGGTGGTGCCGCCGGAGTGGACGGCACGACGTGGAGGTGGGGGGCCTGCCTGCTGTGGCCCGCCGCCGTGTTGCCGCCGACGTTGAAGCGGCCGATAAGCGCGTTCAACGCCTGCACTTCCGAGGCGAGGCCGTGGCTTGCCGCCGTCGTTTCCTCGACCATTGCGGCATTCTTCTGGGTGCCCTGATCCATCGCGTTGACGGCGGTGTTGATTTCCTGAAGGCCGGTCGATTGTTCGCGCGCAGCCTCGACGATCGCCTGCACGTGGCTGTTGATCTCCTGCACCTCGGTGACGATGGTCTGGAGCGAGCGGCCCGTATCGCCGACGAGCGACACGCCGGTGCGCACCTGCTCGCCGGACGTGTTGATCAGCGTCTTGATTTCCTTGGCGGCCTTGGCCGAGCGCTGGGCAAGCTCGCGGACTTCCTGTGCAACGACGGCAAAACCCTTGCCGGCCTCGCCGGCACGCGCCGCTTCGACGCCAGCGTTCAACGCGAGCAGGTTGGTCTGGAAGGCGATGTCGTCGATGACCCCGATGATGCTGGTGATTTCGCTCGAGGACTTTTCGATTTCCTGCATCGCGGCAACGGCACGGCGCACGATCTCGCCGGATTTTTCGGCGCCGGAGCGGGTGCGGCCGACGAGCGCGCCCGCCTCTTCCGCCCGCTTGGTCGAATCCCGGACTGTCGTCGTGATCTGTTCGAGTGCTGCGGCCGTCTCCTCGACGGAGGCGGCCTGCTGCTCGGTGCGGCGCGACAGGTCATCGGCAGCGGCACGGATCTGGCTGGCACCGGCATCGATCGCCCGGGCATTCTCGCCGACTTCGCGCAGCGCATCGCTGAGGCGTGAGACGGAGGCGTTGAAATCCTCACGCAGCCGGTCGAGATCGCCATCGAACGGCTGCTCGATGCGGCACGTCATGTCGCCGGCAGCAAGCTTGCCGAGCGCGTCGGCGAGGCTTGCGACAGCCTCCTGCACGCGGCCGCTGTCGCGGGTGCGCTCGGCCTCGCGGGCCTGGCGCTCGCCGTCCGCCCGGCGGCGGTCGTCTTCGCTCTGACGTTCCAGGCGCTGGCGCTCGGCGGCATTGTCGCGGAAGATGGCGACGGTGCCTGCCATCTCGCCGATTTCGTCCGTGCGGTCGGCGTGCGGGATCGTGACGGTCGTGTCGCCGCCGGCCAAGCGCTTCATCGCCGCCCCGAGGCCATTCAGCGGCTTCACCACGCGGCGGTTGACCAGGAAGATGGCGGCGATCGCGATGCCCATCGCAACGGCAAGCGACGCCCAGGTCAGGGCGAAGGCAGAGCCTTCCTCGCTATGCGCGGCAAGGATCGTCTCTTCGGTGACCTTTTGCGTGCGGGCGACGAGATCGTTGAGCGATGCGGTGATCGCGTCGGCACTCGCCTGCATCGGCCCCTTGTAGACTTCCAGCGCCGGCCCCTTGGCGGCGATGGCGGAAAACTGGATGAGCTTTGCCGACTCGTCGATATAGGTCTTCAGCGTCGCCTTGATGCTGTCGACTTCCGTTACCGTCGCCGCATCGCCGCTGTTGGCGGCGCCATAGCTGTCGACCATGCCGGCAAAGGCATCGGCGCGCTCCTTGATGCGCGCCTCGATGCGGCCGATCTCGTCCGGGTCCATCGACAGCAGGTGTTCGGAATAGGTCGCGTTGAGTTCGGAGAAGGCGTGGCTCAGCTGCAGGATGCTGCTCATCTGCGGCATGCGTTCCGCGCCGATACGCTCGATATGACCGGTCATCGTCGACAGCGAGCGGAAGGCGACGGCGCCTTGCAGGGCACCCAAGACGACCATGAGGACGAAGAGCGCGGGCAGGAGCCTGCTGATCCGGACATTACGCATGACAGTTCCCTGATTTTCTTGGGCCGCACGGCGTCGTGCGTGTACGCGAAAGTCTAGGTTGGGTCATTTAACGCAGGCTTAATGGGCGGCCATAACCTCCTGCCTTGCCGGGCGCTTTTCCACACCCTACATGCCTGCCGCATACCCCCGTAAATCGGAATCGATTTCCGGGGGTATGCACGCAGTAAAAAGCACCGCAGCGACCTTTGCGCGTCATTTATGGCGCGCAAAGGTCGCTGTAGGCCAACAGGAGTTACCGATGATCTTCAACGCTGCCCGGCTCTCGCTTAGCAATCTCTTCGCTCCCGAGACGCGCGGCGTCTTCTGGAAGGTCATCGGGCTCACGCTTCTCGCCCTCGTCGTCATCTGGTTCGGCCTGCGGGAGAGTTTTGTCGCCTTCGCCTGGCCTTGGCTGCAAGGGGCCGTCATGCCCGACCTGCCGGAATGGGCCGGCTGGCTCACCTTCGTCTTCGGCATCATCGCAAGCCTTGGCCTGGCGCTGGGCCTCGCGTTGCTGCTGGCGCCCGTGACGGCCATCATCGCCGGCTTCTTCCTCGACGATGTCGCCGAGGTCATCGAGAAGCGCGACTACCCGACGGAAACACCGGGCACGGCATTGCCGCTTGGACAGGCGATTGCAGGCTCGATCAAATTCCTCGGTATCGTCATCCTCGGCAACCTCATCGCACTGTTCCTGCTGTTCATTCCCGGCGTCAACCTCGTCGCCTTCTTCCTGGTCAACGGCTACCTGCTCGGCCGGGAATTTTTCGAGTTCGCGGCGATGCGCTACCGGACCCCTGCGGAGGCGCGGCTGTTTCGGGCTAAACACGCCTCCACGGTTCTTCTTGCCGGCCTGCTTATCGCCGCGTTCCTCGCGGTCCCGATCGTCAACCTGCTGACCCCGCTCTTCGCCGCCGGCCTCATGGTGCATCTCCACAAGGCCTTGAGCCGCAAGGATCCAGGCTTCTCACTGCGGCAGAACTGACGCTTCGTAAAGCGCGACATACTCGCCCTTCGGCGGGATCGGTTTAATGACGTCGATCAGCACGCCGTTCGGATCGGCGGTGATGAAATGGCGCTGGCCAAAATCCTCGTCGCGGAGATCGAGCAGGATCGGAAGGCGCGCGGCGCGCAGAGCGTCGTAGACGGCATCGACATCCTCCACCTCGAAGTTCAACAGCAGGCCTGAGACCTTGCCGCGGCCGACGGCAGGGATCGTCGAATGCGCGCCGTCGAGCACGGCGAGCGTCACCTTCTCGTCTTCCTTGGACTGGAGATGGATGTACCAACCGCTGTCGAAGAGGGCTTCGAACTTGAAATGGGTCTCGTAGAAGGCGGCGGTACCGGCAACGTCGTCGGTCATGATCACGGGATAGTAGCTGGTCGTTTTCATCTCTTTCCCTTTCGCGAAAATAAACATACAATCTGTATGTTTTTATCAATTAACATACGTGCAGTTTGTATGTAAAGAGGGAAAATGGCTCGCAGCAACAAGGAACGCACCGAGGCAACACGCCTCGCTTTGATCGAGGCTGCGCGGCGGCTCTTCGTGGAAAAGGGTTACGCAGAGACGGCGACGCCCGACATCGTGGCGGAAGCGGGCGTGACACGCGGCGCGCTCTACCATCATTTCGAGGACAAGAAAGCGCTGTTTCGCGCGGTTCTCGAGCGCGAAGGCGAAGCCGTGGCGGCCCACATCGAAGAGGGAGCGGTGCGGAGCAAATCACCGCGGGAGGCACTCTTGCGCGGGGCGTCCGCCTATTTCGACGCCATGATCAAGCCTGGCCGCACACGCCTGCTCCTGCTCGAAGCGCCGGCGGTGCTCGGGCTGGAAAGCGTCGTTGCGATCGACCGGCAGAATGCCGAAGCGACGCTGAAGGCAGGCCTATCGGACTTCCTTGGAGCAGGGGCGAATACCGCAACGCTCCAGGCGCTGACGGAAATGCTCTCCGCCGCCTTCGACCGCGCGGCGATCGCCATCGAGACGGGCGCCGACCGCACGATCTATCAAAGCGCGATCGCCGACCTGCTCGACGGCCTCGTCAGGGCGTAGGGCCGTAGAGCTGCGCCGGCAGTTCCACCAGGGGCGCCGGCACGTCGCAGGACTTTTCCGGCGATCGACAGAGATCGGCGATGACGCAGTGCTCGCATTCCGGCCTGCGCGCCTTGCAACAGTAGCGCCCGTGCAGGATCAGCCAGTGGTGCGCATGATAGAGATATTCGTCCGGGATGATGCGGATCAGCCGATCCTCCACCTCGTCCGGCGTTTTCCCGGGCGCCAGCAGCAGGCGGTTGGCGATGCGGAAGATATGCGTGTCGACTGCCATCGTCGCCTGCCCGAAGGCCATAGAGAGCACGACATTCGCCGTCTTGCGGCCGACGCCCGGCAACATAATGAGCTCTTCGCGCGTGCGCGGCACCTCGCCGCCGAAGCGCTCGATCAGCATCTGGCTGAGCGCGATGACGTTCTTCGCCTTGTTGCGGTAGAGCCCGATCGTCTTGATGTAGTCGCGAACCTTCTCTTCGCCGAGCGCCAGCATCTTTTCCGGCGTGTCGGCAATGGCAAAGAGCGCGCGCGTCGCCTTGTTGACGCCGGCATCCGTCGCCTGCGCGGAGAGCGCCACGGCGACCACCAGCGTGAAGGGATTGACGTGTTCCAGCTCGCCCTTCGGCTCCGGCCGCTGGATGGAGAAGCGCCGGAAAATCTCCTTCAGCTCGTCCTGCGAATAGAGGCTCTTCTGCCGCGCTGGCGCCTTGCGCCGGGGCGAGGCGGAGCTCGGCTTCTTTTTGATCGTCCCGTTTTCCATGATGCTCTATCGCCGCATGTTGTTATCGCAAAACCGCTGCACATTTTTGCGCAACATGCTCTATAATCGTCAGTCATGACGCAAGGCAACGCCGACATGACGATGAACGACCTGCCGGTCTTCTCCGCGGAACTCCACCCCTACCGCTCGCTGGGGCGGAATGGACACCGCATATTCTTCATCATCGCGGGCGCGCTCACCCTTGCCCATATGGCCGTCTTCCTGATTTCCGGCGCCTGGCCCGTCATGCTGTTCTTCGGCCTCGATTTCGGCATCCTCTTCGGTGCCTTCTGGCTGAACAACCGGGCGGCAAAGGCGCGCGAGGTCGTGTCGCTCTCGCGCACCAACATCTCGATCCGCAAGATCAGCCCGTCGGGCCGCGAGACCGAACACGTCTTCAATCCGTTCTGGGCGCGCTTCCTTGTCTCGCGCAAGCCGAAGATCGGCATCACCGCCATGCATGTCAGCGGCGACGGCCGCGAGACCGATGTCGGTACATTCCTGCCCCTTGACGATCGCGAACGCTTCGCCTCCGCCTTTTCCGGCGCGCTTGCCCGGGTCAAACGCGGCTACTAGCGAGTCCGGCAGGAATCGGGTGGCGAGCATGCCCCAGGCGTGCTTTTCTGGCGGCACAGGAGAAGACCAATGAACATTGCCGCGACTTTGCAAACCGACATCACGCCCGAGGGCGACGACTATGCGACCGTCCGCCGGGTCATCGAAATGATCACCGAGGACTATCGCGATCAGCCGGGCCTGGAAGACATCGCCGGCCGGCTCGACCAGTCGCCGACGCAATTGCAGAAGACCTTTACCCGCTGGGCCGGGCTGTCGCCGAAGGCGTTCCTGCAGGCCGTGACGCTCGACCACGCCAAGCGCCTGCTGCGCCAGGAGGACCTGCCGCTGCTCGAAACGAGTTTCGAGGTCGGTCTCTCCGGCCCGAGCCGGTTGCACGATCTGTTCGTCACGCACGAGGCCATGTCGCCCGGCGAATGGAAGGCGCGCGGAGCGGGGCTGACGATCCGCTACGGCCTGCACCCCTCGCCCTTCGGCGGCGCGCTCGTCATGATCACCGATCGCGGCCTTGCCGGCCTCGCCTTCACCGACGAGGCGAACGGCATGGACGCCTTCGAGGACATGTCCTCGCGCTGGCCGAACGCCATCTATGCCGAGGACAGCGAGGCAACTGCCCCCTATGCGGAGCGTATCTTCGATCCGGAGCGCTGGAATGCGGAAGAACCGTTGCGCGTCGTTTTGATCGGCTCGGACTTTCAGGTCCGCGTCTGGGAGGCGCTGTTGCGCATTCCGATGGGCTGTGCCGTCACCTATTCGTCGATCGCCGAAAAACTCGGCCAGCCGACCGCCTCGCGCGCCGTGGGTGCCGCCGTCGGGCGAAACCCCATTTCCTTCGTGGTGCCCTGCCACCGGGCGCTCGGCAAGAGTGGCGCGCTTACCGGTTACCATTGGGGCCTGACGCGCAAGCGCGCCATGCTGGGCTGGGAATCGGGCAAGGCCTGACGCCGGCTCAGGCGACCGGCTTCGCGACAATGCCGTGGAGAACCGCATCGACCACGGCATCGATTTCCGCGTCAGAGACATCAAGCCGCTCGGTCAGCAAACGGCCCCAGGCGAAGCTCGACAGGATTTCGGTGATCAGTTCGGGCTGCACGTCCGGACGCACCTCGCCGCGCGCCTGCGCCTTCTCGATGATCCTGCCGCTCTGGCTGCGACGGTCCGCCATGTAGGCGGAAAGGGCTGCGAGCGCGGCAGGCTCGCCCTGGGCCTTGGCCACCACGCTGCGGAAAAGTTCGCCGCTGGCACCTTCCCGCCACGTCTGCATGAGGCCGGAAAGATAGGCGCGCAGGTCTTCGCGCACGTTGCCTTTGTCGGGGAAGATGAAATTGATGCGCTTCTGGCTGTGATAGACGTCAAGCAGCAGCGCGGCCTGCGAGGGCCACCAGCGATAGATCGTCGGCTTGCCGGCGCGGGCGCGACGCGCCACCGCCTCGATGGAGAAGCCACCGAGCCCGTTTTCCACCAGCACGGCCTCGGCCGCCGCGAGAATGGCCGCCTGGCTGTCCGGATTGCGCGTGGCGCCGATCGAACGGCGTGCCGGCTTGCTGTCTGCCTCGGTCATGACATTTCCTTTTTCATTGCTTTAGCACGCCGAGCACTTGAACGGAACGTTTCGTTTCTATATAAACGAAACGTTCCGTTCTATAAAGGCTCCTCCCATGACCGCTTCGACTTCCAACCGCAAACTTTCGAAACTCCACCTCGCACTTGCCATGCTGGTGCCCGTCTACCCCCTGATCACCACGATCCTCTATATCGTCCTGCCGCTCACCGAAGGCTGGACGATCTGGCAGCGCACGGCGGTCATCGCGCCGATCATGGTGTTCGCCATGGTCTTCGTCGTCTCGCCCTTCGTGCAGAAGCGCTTTTCGAATTTCATCCTGCGCGCCGCATGAAAAAAGCCGGGGTGCTTCCACCCCGGCTTTTGTTTGAATGCTCGAAAGACGATCAGCCTTCGAAGAACTCCTTCATCCGCGCGAAGAAACCGGCGGATTCCGGGTTGTTGTCCTTCGAGGAAATCTCCTCGAATTCCTTGAGCAGCTCGCGCTGGCGCTTGGTCAGCTTCTGCGGCGTCTCGATCTGGATCTGGATATACAGATCACCGACCTGCGCGGAACGCAGAACCGGCATGCCCTTGCCCTTCAGCCGGAACTGCTTTCCGGCCTGCGTGCCTTCCGGCACGGTAACACGGGACTTCGTGCTGTCGAGCGTCGCCACATCGAACGTGCCGCCAAGAGCTGCCGTCGTCATCGAGATCGGCACGGTGCAGTAAAGATCCGCCCCGTCACGCTGGAAGAACTCGTGCGGCTTCACCGACAGGAAGATGTAGAGATCGCCCGCAGGACCACCGCGTGCGCCCGCCTCGCCTTCGCCGGAGAGCCGGATGCGCGTGCCGTCCTCGATGCCGGCCGGGATGTTGACCGACAGCGAGCGCTCTTCCGTGACGCGGCCATGGCCGTGGCACTTCGTGCAGGGGTCGCTGATGGTCTGGCCGCGGCCGTGGCAGGTCGGGCAGGTGCGTTCGATCGAGAAGAAGCCCTGGGCTGCCCGCACGCGGCCGGAACCCTGGCAGGTGGCGCAGGTTTTCGGGCTCGTGCCGGGCTTGGCGCCGGTTCCGGTACAGACGTCGCAGGTGATCGACGTCGGCACGCGGATCTGCGCGGTCTTGCCGGCATAGGCCTCTTCCAGCGAGATTTCCATGTTGTAGCGCAGATCGCCACCGCGCTCGCGCCCGCCGGAGGAGCGCCGCTGGCGCCCGCCGCCCATCATTTCGCCGAAGATATCTTCGAAAATGTCGGAGAAGCCGCCGCCCTGGAAGCCGCCGCCACCGCCGCCCATGCCGCCCTGCTCGAAGGCAGCGTGGCCATAACGGTCGTAGGCCGCGCGTTTCTGCGGGTCCTTCAGCGTTTCGTATGCCTCGTTGACGTTCTTGAACGTCTGCTCGGCCGTGGCATCGCCCGGATTCTTGTCCGGGTGATACTTCATCGCCATCTTGCGGAAGGCGCTCTTCAGCTCCTTCTCGTCGGCGGTCTTGGAGACACCCAGCGTCTCGTAAAAATCAGCTTTTGCCATTCGGTCAGGTCCGTTTCATGGACTGGTCTTGTCGTTATGGATGAGCAAGCTTGCCTTGGCCTGCGCTTGAAAAGCGCACACGCAAAAGGGCGGAAGCCGGGGCGAAGGAAAGGCCAGGACATCGTCACCGCTTAGAACGGGCGTGATCATCTTGGCCTTGTTCCCTTCGCGCTGACTTCCGCCCTTTTGCTATCCGTTGCGCCGGCCGCTTGTGGCGGCCGGCATTCCAGAGGCTTAGGCCGACTTCTTACGGTCGTCCTCGTCCTTGACTTCCTCGTAGTCGGCATCGACGACGTTGTCGCCGGCGTCACCCGAGGAGGCAGCCTCTTCGGCCTGCTGGGCCTCATAGATCGCCTGACCGAGCTTCATGGACACTTCCATGAGCGTGTTGGTCTTGGCCTTGATGTCGTCTGCGTCCGGCTCGGAAGCTTCGATCGCGGTCTTGAGGGCGGCAATCGCGTCCTCGATGGACTTGCGGTCGTCTTCCGTGACCTTGTCGCCATATTCCTTGAGCGACTTTTCCGACGAATGCACGAGGCTTTCGGCCTGGTTCTTCGCCTCGACGCCCTCACGGCGCTTCTTGTCGTTCTCGGCGTTGGCTTCGGCGTCCTTCACCATCTTCTCGATGTCGGCGTCGGAGAGGCCACCAGAGGCCTGGATGCGGATCTGGTGTTCCTTGCCGGTGCCCTTGTCCTTGGCCGAAACCTGCACGATGCCGTTGGCGTCGATGTCGAAGGTGACTTCGATCTGCGGCATGCCGCGCGGTGCCGGCGGAATGCCGACGAGGTCGAACTGGCCGAGCAGCTTGTTGTCTGCCGCCATTTCGCGCTCGCCCTGCGAAACGCGGATCGTCACGGCCGACTGGTTGTCTTCGGCGGTCGAGAAGGTCTGGCTCTTCTTCGTCGGGATCGTCGTGTTGCGCTCGATCAGACGGGTGAAGACGCCACCCAGCGTTTCGATGCCGAGCGACAGCGGGGTCACGTCGAGAAGCAGAACGTCCTTGACGTCGCCCTGCAGAACGCCGGCCTGGATGGCGGCGCCCATGGCGACCACTTCATCCGGGTTGACGCCCTTGTGCGGCTCCTTGCCGAACAGCTGCTTGACGACTTCCTGCACCTTCGGCATGCGGCTCATGCCGCCGACCAGAACGACTTCGTCGATCTCTGCCGCCGTGACGCCGGCATCCTTGAGGGCTGCCTTGCACGGAGCGACGGTGCGCTGGATGAGGTCGTCGACCAGCGCTTCGAACTTGGCGCGGGTCAGCTTCATCGTCAGGTGCTTCGGACCGGAAGCGTCCGCCGTGATGAACGGCAGGTTGATTTCGGTCTGCTGCGAGGACGAGAGTTCGATCTTGGCCTTTTCGGCAGCTTCCTTGAGGCGCTGAAGGGCGAGCTTGTCGTTCTTCAGGTCGATGCCCTGGTCCTTCTTGAACTCGGCCGCCAGGTACTCGACCAGGCGCATGTCAAAATCTTCACCGCCGAGGAAGGTGTCGCCGTTGGTCGACTTCACTTCGAAGACGCCGTCGCCGATTTCGAGCACCGAGATGTCGAACGTGCCGCCGCCAAGGTCGTAGACGGCGATGGTCTTGCCGTCCTTCTTGTCGAGGCCGTAAGCGAGGGCCGCAGCCGTCGGCTCGTTGATGATGCGCAGAACTTCAAGACCTGCGATCCTGCCGGCATCCTTGGTCGCCTGGCGCTGCGCGTCGTTGAAGTAGGCGGGAACCGTGATGACGGCCTGCGTGACCTTCTCACCGAGATAGGATTCGGCGGTTTCCTTCATCTTCTGAAGGATCATCGCGGAGACCTGCGACGGGGAATAACCCGTGCCGTGGGCTTCGACCCAGGCGTCGCCGTTGTCGCCCTTGACGATCTTGTAGGGAACGAGACCCTTGTCCTTCTCGACGAGCTTGTCGTCGTAGCGGCGGCCGATGAGGCGCTTCACTGCGAACAGGGTGTTTTCCGGGTTGGTGACGGCCTGGCGCTTCGCCGGCTGGCCGGTCAGGCGCTCGCCATCATCGTTGAAGGCGACGATCGACGGGGTCGTGCGCGCGCCTTCGGCATTCTCAATGACCTTCGCGTCCTTGCCGTCCATGACGGATACGCAGGAATTGGTCGTCCCGAGGTCGATACCGATTACTTTAGCCATGTCATTCTCTCCTTGAAGCGAACTGCCGGAACCCATTCAGGCATTCTGTTGGCAGCCCCTAATGGTATGGTCTTCTCGAAAGCTTGAGCGTGAGCCGAAGCCTTGCGGCGTATATAAGGAGCACTCTATGCGACTGCAAGACATCGTGCGGCCGCAAAGCTCGCAAAATCAGCGCTATGAGAAGGGTGAACCGTCTAGCAGGCGCAATGTGGTGAGGTTCCCGACGGGCGTCAAGCCGAACAGTGCGATCAGGCAGCGTCATTGCACGGGTATTCTTGCGGCCCCGGCACGTGCTTGGGCGCAGAGCGGCTGATCCGGCGAAGGCGAGCCCACCCGAAAAATATCGAGCCTCCGCTCTGCATTCCGGTATGAACGAGAATGCCGCGGCGCGAAAACAGATCGAACAAATTCGTGTATTCAACGGCTTACAACAGGCCCATCCAGTTTTCTAACGCCAATTGTCCCCGTCACCATAACCGCGTGCGCAATCGTCCGCTAATCAAACGCGGACTGTGTGGCAATGATTTCGACGCACCCGACTGACCCTGGCTTTTCTACGGTTGAGCTACCGACATGCAGCGATCGTCGTCGAAACCCGTGCGCTGGCTCTTTCCGTCCAATCGAAGGCCGGCTTTCGCGCCGATCAACCGCGCGTCCCCGCCGGCAATCCCGACGGTGGGTGGATCATCCGATCGAGCCGTCGAACGTGGTTATCGCTTGCGGATAGAGGCGGCTCGAACAGGGTTGCCCGCCGCCCATGACGAACGATGACATCGCGCCGACATCCTCAGCCCCCCAGAAGCACATCCAGCAAGGTCGTGCGCCGCGTGCCGGTCTGCCGCTGCTCGCCCACGTCGGCGGGCGGAACGAGACCGTCGTCGAGCGGCACCGCGCCCGTCTGTTCGGCAGCGACGGCCTGACCATCGCGGGTGTTGCCACCATCGGTGCCGAGCGTGCGGGAGATGATGTCGAACAGCTGGTCGCCGCCCTCTTCCGGCACCGGCTGCGTTCCCTCCACCACCGGCTGGTCGCCGCCGGCCGTGCCGAACAGCGGCGACGGGTTGAGGCCGGCATGGGCAGCGATCATGAACTGGCTCCAGGCCTTTGCGGGAAGCCCGCCGCCCGTCACCTTCTTCATCGACTTGCCGTCGTCATTGCCGAACCACACGCCGGTCGTCAGGTTGCTGGTGAAACCGACGAAGAGTGCGTCGCGGAAGGATTGCGTCGTGCCGGATTTCCCCGCCGCCGGCCAGCCGGGAATGCGGGCGTTCTTGCCGGTGCCATCGGTGATGACGCGCATCATCATGCCGTTCATCATGGAAACGATGTTCGGCTCCAGCACGCGGGGCGGATTATCGTAGGTGTTTTCGTAGAGCACCCGGCCCTCGGCCGTCGAAATGCGGCGGATGATGTGCGGCGTCGCCTTGTAGCCGCCATTCATGAAGGGCGCATAGGCGGCCGTCAGCTCGACCAGCGTCACCTCGGACGTGCCGAGCGCGATCGAGGCATTCGACTGCATTTCCGATTCGATGCCGAGCCGGCGCGCAAGCTTGACCACCTCGTCTGGCCCCACTTCCATGACGAGCTGGGCGGCGATGGTGTTCAGCGAATTGGCAAGCGCGGAGGAGAGCGTGACCTCGCCGCGGTATTTCTGGTCGTAATTCTCAGGCGTCCACTTGCCGATCTTCACCGGCGCATCGTTGCGCACCGAAAGCGGCGAGCGGCCGGCTTCGAGCGCTGCGGCATAGACGAAGGGCTTGAAGGCGGAGCCCGGCTGGCGCTTCGCCTTGGAGGCGCGGTCGAACTGGCTTTCCGCATAGTCGCGACCGCCGACCAGTGCGCGGATGGCGCCCGTGCCGTCGATCGAGACGAGGGCGGCCTGCGAGGCGTTCGACTTGGCGCCTTCCTTGTCGATGATCGCGGAGATCGTCTCGTCGGCCTTCTTTTCGAGGTCGAGGTCGATCGTCGTGTCGATGATGAGGTCTTCGGTAACGTCGCCGATCATGCCGGGAAGCTGCGCCATCACCATGTCAGCGGCATAATGCTGCGCGCCGGACCAGTAGCTTTTTGCGCGCGCCGGCGTCTGCGACATCGCGGTGGTGATTTCGGTGTCGGTGACGAAACCTTCTTCCCGCATCGCACCGAGCACGACCTGGGCGCGGGCTTCCGCCGCTTCCGGATCACGCGCCGGCGACAGGCGCGACGGCGCCTTCAGCAGGCCGGCGAGAAGGGCTGCCTCGCCGAGGTTCACGTCCCGCGCCGACTTGTTGAAGTAACGCCGAGAGGCGGCTTCGACACCATAGGAGTTGGAGCCGAAGAACACGCGGTTGAGATACATCGCAAGGATCTGGTCCTTGGAATATTTGTGCTCGAGCCAGAAGGCGAGCAGCACTTCCTGCACCTTGCGCTCCAGCGTGCGCTCCGGCGACAGGAACATGTTTTTAGCGAGCTGCTGGGTCAGCGTCGAGCCGCCCTGCACCATGCGACCGGTCGTGATGTTGGTGAGCATCGCGCGGGCAAGGCCGAGCGGATCGACACCGAAATGCGAATAGAAGCGGCGATCCTCGATGGCAATGACGGCCTGCGGGATATAGGGCGACATGTTTTCGAGGTTCAGCGCCTCGCCGCCGGTCAGGCCGCGATTGGCGATCGCCTCGCCGCTGACGGCCAGGATCTTGACGTTCGGCGGCCGGTCGGGGATCGACCAGCTCGTGGCGCTCGGCATGCGCGCGCCGTAATAGAGCACCAACCCGCCGACGCCGATGGCGCCCCACAGGCCGAGCACGAAGCACCAGTAGACGAGCCTGCGGAAGAAACCGAAGACGCCACCGCCGGACGATTGCCGGCGCGCCCTGGAGCCACGCTGCGGCCTCTCGGCCTTCGGCGGCTTGCCACGCCCCTTGCGACCACCGCCGCCCACCACGCGATCAGCCGCGCCGACGTGAAAATCGTCGTCGTCGCGCCCTCTCGATCCCTGGAAGGACGGTTCAATACGCTCGGATTTGCGGTTGCCTGCCATAAGCGGTCGGATATGCCCTCGTGAATGTCGCCGTCGGTTGAACCTTAAATGCGGCGATTTAAGGGGTGGTTAAGAAACCGGAAACGGAAAGCTCCAATTTCTCAATCACTTCCGCGACAAGTCGTGAGGCGCTCGACGTACGCTGGTGGCCTCAAAGACTTCGGGCGGCCTTTTGGGCCGCCCGATGGTTTGCGTCAGTAGTAAGGCGAGTAGCACTGACGGCGACCGCCATAATTGGGCTGGAACGTGTTGTCGTAGTCCCGGTACGACCGGTAGCGCGCATAGCACCAATCGGTGTGGCGCGGATTGATGCCTTCGTAACGCGGCCGGGAATAGCTGTCATTGGCGATCGCGCCGCCGATGATCGCACCGGCGCCGAAGGCTGCCAGCGGATACCACCAGCCATCCGAATGACGGCGATAGCCGTGGCGCTCATAACGATAGCCGCGATGCCCGCCATGCCAGCCGCGACGTTCGCGACGTTCGCGCCATTGCACCTGCTGGACATCGCTGGACTGAGAAGCGCCGACCTTCGGCATCGGCATGGCGAAGGCCTCTGCCGGGACGAATGTCGTGGCAAACATGGCGACGGCCATGGCCGCGGCAATGCCGCCCTTGAACGTTGTCTTCATGTCGGTCTCCCTTGGATTGTCACTGTTGCACAGTGATCAAGACGGATCATACCATGAAAGAATTCGGCTGAACCCGAGATGAACCAAAACGAGCCGCCCTTCAATCTTCGCCATGGCCCGGACGGGCAAGAAAACGCTGCCGTTCGAAGATCAGAATGACCACCAGCGCCATGATGAACGGGATGATCAGGTAGAACAGCCGGAAGACGGCAAGGGCCGCAAGCACGGTTGCCGGGTCCATGTCCGGCAGGCCGGCGATGAAGACCAGTTCCAGAACGCCGATGCCGCCCGGCGCATGCGACAGCAGCGCCACCGAAAAGGAGGCGAGGAAGATGCCGAGCACCACGAAGAAACCCGGATTGCCCTCTGCCGGCAGCACGAAATAGATGATCGCCGCCGCCGCGATAAGCTCGATCGGCGCAATGAACAGCTGGCGGAAGACCAGCGAGGGTTTTGGATATTCGAGCTTCAGCCAGCGCGTATTGATCGGCCGGAAGCCGACGAGGCTGCCGACCACGTAGAGCGCCACGAGCGCGAGAATGAGCCAGCCGGTCGACAGCGCCGCCTCGATCGGTAGGAAGCCGGCAAAACGCTCGATGATCGTTGGCTCCAGCACCAGAACCAGGCCGAACAGCATGAAGGTGCCGAGCGCGAAGGTGAACGAGCAGAAGGCGACGAGGACGCCCACCTCCGATCCGGTCAGTCCCTTCGACGTATAGGCGCGGTAACGCACCAGCGCACCGGAAAACACCGACGCGCCGATCGTGTGCGACAGCGCATAGGTGGTGAAGGAGGTGATGGTGATGAACCACAGCGAGATGCGGTGGCCGAGATGTTCGAGCGCCAGATGGTCGTAGGCCGCGAGGGCTGCGTAAGCGACGAGCGTGGCTATGCAGGCAAGGATCCAGCCGGAGACCGGAATGGCATGGATGCTCGCCATGAACTCGGCGAGCGACAGGCCGCGCAGCTCCTTGTAGAGGATGTAGACCGATAGAATGATCGCGGCGGTGCTGACGAGCGGCCAGAAGAATTTTTTCAGCCGCTTCATCCTGCCTTGCCCCCTGCGCCCGGCGCGCGATCGCCTGAGCTGCGAGGGTGTCTCGCAATCTTTCCTGATGCCATCCCAACCCTTCCCCATCGTGCGGGCCTGTCATCGCCTGTCCGCGATGCGGCCCTTGTCATTCAGTTGGTCAGCTTTTCCGTTCCCTTCGGTTAAAGCCAACCAACTTTGTCATCACATCTGCGTCAGCGCGCCGCGAGCGCGGAAAGAATGCGCACCCAGGAACGGATGCCCTTCTCGAAGGAGCGCAGCTCGTATTTCTCGTTCGGCGAATGGATGCGGTCATCCGACAGCGCAAAGCCGACCAGCAAGGATTCCATGCCAAGCATCTTCTGGAAATCGCCAACGATGGGGATGGAGCCGCCCATGCCGATGACCACGGCCGGCTTCGGCCATTCGTCGGAAAGCGCGTTCTTCGCCTTGCCGAGCAGTTCCGAATCGTAAGGAAGCTGGATGGCCGGCGAACCGCCATGGGCGTGAAACGCCACCGAGCAGTCGGCCGGGATCTTGGACCGCACATAGGCGCGGAAGGCGTCGCGGATCTTGGCCGGGTCCTGCTTGCCGACGAGGCGGAAGGAGACCTTTGCCGAGGCTTCGGCGGCAATCACCGTCTTGAAGCCTTCGCCGGTGTAGCCGCCGGTGATGCCGTTCACTTCCGCCGTCGGCCGCGCCCAGGTCAATTCCAGCACCGAGCGGCCCTTTTCGCCGGACGGGATCGACAGGCCGATTTCGCCCAAGAAGCTTTCGGACGAGCTGCCGAGCTTTTCCCAGGCCGCCTTGATCTGCGTCGGGGTTTCCTCGACGCCCTCGTAGAAGCCGTCGAGCGTCACGCGGCCGGTCTCGTCATGCAGGCCGGCGAGAATGCGCGACAGAATGTGGATCGGGTTTGCCGCCGCACCGCCGAAATAGCCGGAATGCAGGTCGCGATCGGCCGCCTTGATGACGACCTCCTCGCCGACGAGGCCGCGCAGGCCCGCCGAGATCGCCGGCGTGTCGGCGTCCCACATGCTGGTATCGCAGACGAGGGCGAAGTCGGCCGTCAGTTCGGCGGCATTGGCCTCCAGGAAGGGTTTCAGCGACGGCGAACCGGATTCCTCCTCGCCTTCGAAGAGGATGGTCACGCGGCAGGGCAGCGAGCCCGCCGTTTCCTTGTAGGAGCGGCAGGCCTCGACGAAGGTCAGGAGCTGGCCCTTGTCGTCCGAAGTGCCGCGACCGGTAATGATACGGCGGCCGTCGCCAGTGTTACGCACGGCCGGCTCGAAGGGATCGTGATCCCAGAGATTCAGCGGATCGACCGGCTGCACGTCATAATGGCCGTAGAACAGCACGTGCGGCGCATCGGGCTTGGCGCCGTCATGATGCGCGACGACCATGGGATGGCCGGGCGTATCGCGCACCGTCGCGTCGAAGCCGAGTGAACGCAGTTCCGTCACCAGCCATTCGGCCGCGCGGCGGCATTCCGCCTTGAAGGCCGGATCGGTGGAGATGGACTTGATGCGCACCAGCTCGAACAGGCGCTCAAGGCTTGCCGGGATACCGGCGCTGACGTGATCGAGGACGGGCAGAATATTGGTCATGGTCGAATCCCTGAAGCAGGCTGCGCCAAGCTGTGTCAGCGGTTTTGCGATGACGACATGCGGCAAATCAAAATTTCGGCGCGACATTAGACCGATCGCGTCGGGAAGGGCAAATCGTATGACGGTTCCGCGACGATCACACGCGCGGATCGCGGCCGAGATTGGTCAGCGCCATGCGCATATATTCGAGCAACAGCTCCCGCTCGAACTGCCGGAAACCCTGGAAGAGAGCGTCTTCGGTCGCAGACGCCGCAGCAAGTGCGGCCTCGCGCAGCGCCTTGCCGCGCACCGTGAGGAAAACCAGCTGCGCCCGCTTGTCCTTCGGGTGGCGGCGGCGCGAGATCAGGCCGTCGCGCTGCATGCGGGCAAGCGTGTTGGCCATCGTCGCCTGTTCGATATCGAGCCGGTCGAGAAGTTCGCGCTGGGTGAGGCCGTCGCCGCTCCACAGTTCCACCAGAACCGGGAACTGGCCGGGCGCAAAGCCGGCCCCGTCCGCCCGCGCCTGCAACGCGCGGGAGGCCCCCTTCGCCAGGAGATTGGCGAGGTATGCGGCCGACTCCTTCCGGTCAAAGTCCATGGCGGAGAAGCTATGCCGGTTTGCAACCGAAGACAATGGATCGCAGACGATGCAATCGCCCAAATGCGAGAAGCCGCCGACGACAGGAGGCTTGTCGCGGCGGCTTCTTCGAATGATGGACAAAGGCCCGGAGAGGGGGATGAGGCCTTTGTCCTTGTCTGGCGCGGCGGGGGACAGGCCGGGATGCCAGACAACGGCTTGATCAGGTGCCGTTGATGAATATTTGTGGGTTCGAATGTGGCTTTTCAAGGGATTCGAACGCGCGGAAATTACAAATTGGTAACGTTCGTGTGAGGCTTTCCGGCCGCTTGATCGGGTGGCAAACCCTCAATGAGAGATGGACGCGGAAAGCCGCCCGCGCTATCCATTCCCCCATGAAAAAAGGTGATCATCTCTTCCTCGTCGACGGCTCCGGTTTCATCTTCCGCGCCTTCCACGCCATCCCGCCGCTCAACCGCAAATCGGACGGGCTGCCGGTCAATGCCGTCTCGGGCTTCTGCAACATGTTGTGGAAGCTCTTGAAGGATGCGCGCAACACCGACGTGGGCGTGACGCCGACCCATTTCGCCGTCATCTTCGACTATTCGTCGAAAACCTTCCGCAACGCGCTTTACGACCAGTACAAGGCGAACCGCACCGCGCCGCCGGAAGACCTGATCCCGCAGTTCGGCCTGATCCGCCACGCGACCCGCGCCTTCAACCTTCCCTGCATCGAGAAGGAAGGGTTCGAGGCCGACGACCTGATCGCCACCTATGCGCGCCTCGCCGAATCCGATGGCGCCGGCGTCACCATCGTCTCCTCCGACAAGGACCTCATGCAGCTCGTGACGCAAAACGTCTCGATGTATGACAGCATGAAGGACAAGCAGATCTCCATTCCCGAGGTCATCGAGAAATGGGGCGTGCCGCCGGAGAAGATGATCGATCTCCAGTCGCTGACGGGCGATTCGACCGACAACGTGCCGGGCGTTCCCGGCATCGGCCCGAAGACCGCAGCCCAGCTCCTCGAAGAGTATGGCGATCTCGACACGCTGCTCGCCCGTGCCGAGGAGATCAAGCAGGTGAAACGCCGCGAGAACATAGTGGCGAACCGCGAGCTCGTGCTGCTGTCCCGCCAGCTCGTCACGCTGAAGACCGATACGCCGCTCGACACGACGCTGGACGAGCTGGTGCTGCATCCGCAGGACGGCCCGAAGCTGATCGCCTTCCTCAAGACCATGGAGTTCACCACGCTGACACGTCGTGTCGCGGAGGATTGCGCCTGCGACGCCAGCGCCATCGAACCGGCGGTCGTGCCGGTCGAATGGGGCGCGGAAGCGCGCGGCCCGGACCTCGACAAGGGCGACGTGGCCGGCCCCGCGCCGGTGCTGGACGGCAATGAGACGGCGGCAGAGGCCGCCGCAACGCTACTGCCCTCTGCCGGCACCGGCGATGCGACGCCTTCGGCGCTTGCCAGGGCACGTGCGGAGCGTTTTTCCGCCGCCCCGATCGACCATTCCACCTATGAGACGGTGCGCGACCTCGAGGCGCTCGACCGCTGGATCGCCGCCGCGCGCGAAACCGGCCTTGTCGGCTTCGACACGGAAACCACCTCGCTTGATGCCATGCAGGCCGAGCTTTGCGGCTTCTCGCTGGCGATTGCCGACAATGCCAAGGACCCGACGGGCACGACGATCCGCGCCTGTTATGTTCCGCTCAACCACAAGACCGGCGTCGGCGATCTCCTGGGCGGCGGGATTGCCGAGGGGCAGATCCCCATCCGCGCAGCGCTCGAGCGGCTGAAAGGCCTGCTGGAGGACCCGTCGGTCCTGAAGGTCGCGCAGAACCTCAAATACGATTACCTCGTCATGCGCCGCCACGGCATCACCGTCGAGGGTTTCGACGACACGATGCTGATGTCCTACGCGCTCGACGCGGGCGCCGGCACGCATGGCATGGACACCCTGTCGGAACGCTGGCTCGGCCACAAGCCGATCGCCTACAAGGACGTCGCCGGCTCCGGCAAGGGTGCGCAGACCTTCGACATGGTCGATATTTCCCGCGCCACGGCCTATGCGGCGGAAGATGCCGATGTGACGCTGCGCCTCTGGCACGTGCTGAAGCCGCGCCTGGCCGCCGAGCGCATGACCACCGTCTACGAGCGGCTGGAACGCCCGCTCGTACCCGTGCTCGCGCGCATGGAAGAGCGCGGCATCACCATCGACCGGCAGGTGCTGTCGCGCCTTTCCGGCGAACTGGCGCAGGGAGCGGCCCGGTTCGAAGAGGAAATCTACGAGCTTGCCGGCGAGCGCTTCAATATCGGCTCACCAAAACAGCTCGGCGACATCCTGTTCGGCAAGATGGGCCTTTCCGGCGCCTCGAAGACCAAGACCGGCCAGTGGTCAACCTCCGCGCAGGTGCTGGAAGACCTGGCCGCGCAGGGCATTCCGCTGCCGCGCAAGATCGTCGACTGGCGCCAGCTCACCAAGCTGAAATCCACCTATACCGACGCGCTGCCGGGCTTCGTGCATCCCGAAACCAAGCGGGTGCACACGTCCTACGCGCTCGCCTCGACGACGACCGGCCGCCTCTCCTCTTCCGACCCGAACCTGCAGAACATTCCGGTGCGCACCGCGGAAGGCCGGAAGATCCGCACGGCTTTCATCTCGACGCCCGGCAACAAGCTGGTCTCGGCCGACTACAGCCAGATCGAGCTGCGCGTGCTGGCCCATGTGGCGGACATTCCGCAACTGAAGCAGGCCTTTGCCGACGGCATCGATATTCATGCGATGACGGCGTCGGAAATGTTCGGCGTACCGGTCGAGGGCATGCCGTCCGAAGTGCGCCGCCGCGCCAAGGCGATCAACTTCGGCATCATCTACGGCATCTCGGCCTTCGGCCTCGCCAACCAGCTGTCGATCGAGCGGTCGGAAGCGGGCGACTACATCAAGAAGTATTTCGAGCGGTTTCCCGGCATCAAGGACTACATGGATTCGACCAAGGCCTTCGCCCGCGAGAACGGCTATGTCGAGACGATCTTCGGCCGGCGCGCGCATTACCCGGAAATCAAGTCATCCAACCCGTCGGTACGCGCCTTCAATGAACGCGCCTCGATCAACGCCCCGATCCAGGGATCTGCGGCAGACATCATCCGCCGTGCCATGATCAAGATGGAGCCGGCGCTCGCCGCCGCCGGCCTGTCCGCCCGCATGCTGCTTCAGGTGCACGACGAACTGATCTTCGAGGTCGAGGATGGCGAAGTCGAAAAGGCGATCCCGATCATCGTCGACACCATGGAGAATGCTTCCATGCCCGCATTGTCGATGAAGGTCCCGCTGAAGGTGGATGCGCGGGCCGCGCGCAATTGGGACGAGGCGCACTGAGGGGAAACAAGGCCCCTCCCCGCCTATCGGCATCTTTCTCCATGGAGAGAAGATGGTACCGGATGAATGACGGGCAAGGCTTCAAACCCTGCCCGTCACCCGCTGGTCGTGATCAGGCGGCCGGCTGCTTGGTCTTGCGCAGGTATGGCAGCACCGTATCGAAGGCGCCGAAGCGGGCGATGGCGTCTTCGTTGGAAACGGCGGCGGTGATGATGACGTCCTCACCCTGCTGCCAGTTGGCGGGCGTTGCCACCTGGTGCTTGCTGGTGAGCTGGATCGAATCGATCGAGCGCAGGATCTCCGCGAAATTGCGGCCCGTGGTCATCGGGTAGGTGAGGATCAGCTTGATCTTCTTGTCCGGGCCGATGACGAAGACGGAACGCACGGTGGCGTTGTCGGCGGGTGTGCGGCCTTCCGACGTCTCGCCCGCGCCGGCCGGCAGCATGTCATAGAGCTTTGCGACGGCGAGGTCCTTATCGCCGATCAGCGGATACTCGACGTCGAAACCGGTGGCGGTGCGAATGTCGTTCTTCCACTTGGCGTGGCTTTCGACCGGGTCAACCGAGATGCCGATGATCTTGACGCCGCGCTTGCGGAATTCACCTTCGAGGCCGGCCATCGCGCCGAGCTCGGTGGTGCAGACCGGGGTAAAGTTCTTCGGGTGCGAGAAGAGCACGGCCCAGCCATCGCCGATCCAGTCATGGAAGCCGATCGTGCCGGCGGTGGTTTCGGCGGTGAAGTCCGGAGCGATGTCGTTGATGCGCAGGCTCATGGGTCTCGTCCTCTCTCGTGCGGGGTCGCAGGCGAAAAGCCCGCGAGAATATATCCGGGCGGTAGATAGACCGAAAAATTTGGCTTGCCTATAGCGGCACGCCGTCGCTGCCGGGTCAGGGACGAGCGCATCTTTGCGCTTTTACCGCCGGTTGGACGAAGGCGTTCGGCGGTTCGCTGCGCCTGCGCCAAACCGTTCTCCGAAGTCGCCGCGCAGTGGAAGGTGATTTTCTTTTCGTCAGGCGGGCAGCTTGCGCGTCAATTGCCGATTTCGGCGCGCCCGCTGGTGAGGTCGACGATCATCCGGCCGATCTCCTCCGCCTTCTCCGCAGGCACGCGAAAGGACAGCCTGGCCCCCGTCTCGTGATAGGTCTCGTCGTCCAGCACCAGCCCGGCAAAAGCGCCAAGCCGCGCCTTGACCAGCGCCAAATCGGAAAAGCCGAGCGAGACGGACAGTGCTGCCCGTTCCACATATTCCGTCTTCGCCGCGGCGCGCAGGCACGCGGCCGCGGTGCCGCCATAGGCGCGCATGAGCCCTCCGCTGCCCAGGAGAATGCCGCCGAACCAGCGCGTGACCACGACGAGCGTGCGGTCGAGCGCCTGACCGTCGATTGCCTGGAGAATGGGCTTTCCCGCCGTGCCGCTCGGCTCGCCGTCGTCGCTGAACCGGTAGGCCTGGCCGACGCGCCAGGCCCAGCAATTGTGGTTCGCCGAGGGGTCGGACAGGTCTGCCAGCAGCGCCTTCGCGTCCGCCTCGCTGTCGAGCGGGCAGGCGGTCGCAAGAAAACGGCTCTTGCGGATGTCCTGCTCGAAAATCTCGGTGCGGTCCAGCGTGTACAAGGGGCGGTTTCCATTGGCGTGAACCCGTCTCGTATCCCTTTCACGCCCGGTGCATCAAGCGGCGAATAGAGCACTAATTCTATAGACTATTGACAGCGGCCACGATTTCGCCATGATGTTTGCCGGGACGTTAAACGGAATGGGAGCAACGCATGATCTATCTCGGTGGCGTGACGCTTGGTTACTTCAACCTCTATCCGGTCGGCTTTCAGCCGAAGGATGAGCAGGCGCAACGCGACGACAGGGTCGCAGGTACCGTGACGGAAGACCGCCTGCCGCTCGAAGGCAGCCGCCTCTCCTCTTCGCGGCGCCCCGTTCAGTGGCCGCTTCACGTCTTCTTCTGACCCAGGCGCTTGCTGCGCCTACAGGAAATCGTCGATGATTTCCTGTAGGCATTCGTGGATAGGCCACGCGGATTTGCACGATGGGACGGCTTTCTTGGGGGCATTCATCCTGCATTAAGGTTTCGTAGACAAATTGCAGGAACGAGCAGAAGACCGAAGGGTCGTCGCCGCCATCGATTGTTGCAAGGCCTTCTCCATGTTTCCGGATGATCCGGTTTTCCTGATATCGATGGTTGTCGCCACGCTCGGCCGTTCAAGCGAGCTCGAGCTGCTTTTTGCATCGCTTGCCGCGCTCGGTCGCCGTGATTTCGAAGTTATCCTCGTCGATCAGAATGCCGACGAGCGCCTTGCGCCGATCGTCTCGCAATGGCAGGACCGCCTCCACATCCAGCATGTCAGGACCGACCGCGCGGGTGTCTGCCGGGCGCGCAATCTCGGGGCGTCCAAGGCCACGGGCACGTGGCTGCTCTTTCCGGATGACGACTGCTGGTATCCGGCCGATCTGCTCCAGCGTTTCGAGGCGATATCGCAGACGGTGCCGGCCGATTTCTATTGCGGACGGGCGGTCAATGCCGAAGGCGAAACCATCATGGGCCGCTTCGAACTCTCGCCAAGCCCGATCGAGCGCGAAAACATCTGGACCACGCTGATCGAATGGATGCTGTTCGTGCGCCGCTCCGCCTTCGAGAAGGCCGGCGGCTTCGATGATCGCATCGGCCCCGGCTCCGGTACGCCCTGGGGGGCCTACGAGGTGCAGGACCTCGCCTTGAACCTGCTGTCATCAGGTGCCCGCGGTCACTACGACCCGGCGCTCACCGGCCACCACCCGGATGATCGCCTCCAGGCGGCAACGCCCGACGGCGCGCGCAAGATGCGCGTCTACGGCGCCGGCCTTGGCTATGTCATGCGCAAACACGGCTATCGTTTCACCGACTATCTTCCGCATCTTCTGCGCCCGCTTGCCGGCATTGCCGTCTACACGCTGACGGGGCGTCCCGCACTTGCCCGCCGCTCGCGGGAAATCCTGGCCGGCCGCTGGTCCGGCTGGCGCGCCGCCCCTGCCGGAACGACGATATCTTAAGGGTTTCGTCCTAGGGTGCCCGCTGTATGGCCGCGAAAAATCGTCGGCCGCGTACGGTGAATGGAACGGCCGATGAGCAAGGGCATCATGTCCAATTCGATCATGAATGCGGCAGCAGGCATGCTGCTGCTGGTGACCGGATTCGCCTGCTCGATCCTTGTCGCGCGCCTGCTCGGGCCGGAAGCCAACGGCACCATCGCCTTTGCCCTGTGGATCGGCGCGACCGGTTCGCTCGTCGCCGAGCTCGGCACCGGCGTGCTGCTGCTGCGCCTCCTGCCGCAATTGAAGGCACGCGGCGTCGACGATGCGGGGCGCCGTGGTTTTGCCGCCTATCTGGCGTTGCCGGTCATCGCCTCCACTATCATTCTCGTGGCGCTCTATTTCGGCGTTTCCTTCAAGACCGAGCTGCTCTACGGCACCGATGTGACCACCGGCATCATCGTCCTGACGGCGGTGCTGCTGTTCATCCAGTCGGTCGGTTCCTTCTCGAAGAATTTCCTGATCGGCGAACAGCGCCTCGGCACCTTCTTCCGCATCACCGCGCTGTCCTCGCTCCTCCAGTTCGTCTTCGTCGTCGCAGGCGCCATCGGTTACGGCATCGCCGGCGCACTCGTCGGCTACATTGCCGGACAATGTGTGCAGTTCGTCTACACGCTCGGCCTGTTCGGGGTCCGCCGCGACAATGCCGGCTATCGCCGGCGGTATCTGCTGGCCAATTCCGCCGTGCTGTTCTTCGAATTCGCCGTCAGCGCAGTCTTCCTCAATCGGCCGGAACTTTTCTTCCTGCAGCATTTCCAGACGCTCGGCGAGGTCGGCTACTACGCCGTCGCCCTGTCGCTCGCCAATCTTGCCCTCCAGCTTCCCGTGCAGCTGACCGGAAGCCTGCTGCCGTTCTATGCGGAGCGACGGGAGGCATCGGGCGGCAGCGTGCATGCCAGCATCTTCGACGGCGTGGTGCGCAGTTTCGCCTATATCACCTTCCCGCTCTGCTTCGGGCTCGCGGCCATTGCCCATCCGCTGGTGACCGCCGTCTACGGCGCACCCTTCGCCGAGGCCGGGTTGATCGTTGCGATCCTCGCCGCCGGCTCGCCGGCCTATGTCTTCGGCCAGCTTGTCACGCAATATCTCTATTCCATGGACCGGGTAAAAATCCGCCTGGTGGCAAGCGGCGTCGGCGCGGCCCTGATGGTCATCGGCCTGTTTTTCGTTGTGCCGGTTGCCGGTGGAGCGGGGGCCGCGGCGGTGCGCGGCGTCGTCTTCGCCATCATGGTCGTGCTGCTGCTGACGGGCGTCGGCCGCGGCGCGATGTCGGCCGGCCTGTCGGTCATCGTGCTGAAGGTGGGCGTTGCCGCCGCCGGCTGTGGCCTTGCGGCCTGGCCGATTGCCGAAAAAATCGGCGGATTTACCGGCGTTATCATCGGTATCCTTGCGGGGGCTGTCGCCTACGGAGTTCTGCTGCGCCTGCTGAAGGCAGTGCCGCCGGAGGATGGGGCCGTCATCGACAAGATGCTGGAGCGCCTGCCGATGAAACCCGGCCGGATCGCGCGCCGGCTGCTCGCCCTCGTGGTGCCGCCGCCGTTGTCCCAGCCGGTCGGAGAGTGAGACACCATGCTGCGCGGGGAGACCAGGCAAGACGATATCGAGCAGCATGACGCCGCGCCCCGCTGGCGCGCCGGGGAGGCAGCCCTTCCCGTGACCTTCGAGGGCACGGTCGGCCTCTACACGCCCGCTGCCGCCTCCACAACGCCCGCGGATGTCGCCGTGCTGTTTCTCAGCCCCTGGGGTTTTGAGGAAATGTGCACGCGAAAACTCTGGCGTCTCATCGCCGAGCGCATCGCCGCCCACGGCGTCGCCAGCCTGCGCTTCGATTATCCCGGCACGGGCGACGCGCTCGATACCTCTGACGAGCAGAGCCTCGAGACCTGGTCGCAGGCCATTCTGGCGGCCGCGCGCAAGCTGCGCCGGCTTTCCGGTGCCGCTCGCCTGATGCTGGTCGGTCACGGCCTTGGCGCGACCTTTGCGGCAAAGCTCGGCAAGGCGCTCGATACTGAGGCGGCCGTGCTGATGGCCCCGGTGGTCAGCGGCCGCTTCTATCTGCGCGAACTGTCCGCCTGGTCGAAGATGGTGGACGAGGGCCTCGGCCTGCGATCGGAGCAGCGCATTGCCGGCCGTGTCGCCGTCGCCGGGCTGGTCATGCCGGAACAGGTCGCCGAAGCCGTCAAGAGCCTCAGCATCGACCGGCTGGATGCGCTGCCGTTTGCAAAAGCCCTGGTGATCGCGCGACCAGCCCGCGAAAAGGACGCGGCCCTTGCCGCCCATCTTTCGAGCCTCGGCACCGACGTCGCCAGCATGGACTACGCCGGCTACGACGATCTCGTCTCCAACCCCACCTTGGCGCATCAACCGCAGGCGGTCATCGATGGCGTCGTCCATTGGATCGCCGGCGTGGCCAAGACGGGCGGACGCGCGCGGGCCGCGACGGACCACGTCGCTTCGGCGCCGCTGACAGACGATGGCTTCGTCGAAGAGCCGTTGCGTTTCGGCGAGAACAACCGGCTGTTTGGAACGCTTTGCGGCCCGCGGGGGCAGCGCCATGGCGCGACCGTGCTGCTGCTCGGCACCGCGTACGACCGGCAGGCCGGCTGGGCACGGGGCACGACGGAGACCGCCCGCTATCTCGCGCAGCACGGCATCGTATCGCTGCGCTTCGATGCCGCGAATGTCGCCGACAGCCCGCCAGCACCAAACGCGCCCGAACAGGTACAGTACAGCGAGACGCAGCTTGCCGATGTCCGGGCGGCGATGGATTTCCTCGTGTCGCGTCACCTCGCGCCAGTCCTTCTTTCCGGCCGGTGCAGCGGCGCCTATCTTGCCTTCCGCGCCGCCGTCACGGACGAACGCGCGGCCGGCGTCGTGTCGGTCAATCCCTTCACCTTCCGCTGGGATCCGGACATGTCCGTCGACGAGGCGCTGCGGGCCAATCCGCGCTCGCTCGACGATTATCGCCAGCGCGCCTTCGACCCCGCCACCTTCCGGCGTCTGATTTCCGGGGATATCGACCTGCGCCGCGCGGCGGCCAATGTCGGCGTGCAGATCGCGCGCCGCCTTGCCGTCATCGCACCCCGCACGCTCGGTCGTTTCTCCCGCTTCGGCCGGTTGCGGGGCGATACGCAGGCGGATTTCCGCCTGCTTGCGAAACGCGAAGTGCCGGTGCTGCTGGTCTATAGCGAGGGTGACGTCGGGCTGGAGCGGCTGAAGCTCGATTTCGGCCGCACCGGGCTGGATGGCTATCACAACGTGGCGGTCGAGATGATCCCCGATGCGGATCACAATCTCTCGCCGCCGCACGCCCAAGCTGCCTATCGCGCGCTTCTTTTGAAAGCCGCCCTCAAGATCGCCTGATCTTTCAGAACGAACGCAGGGCCTCGACGCCGACACCGCCGATCGTACCGGAGGGTTTTTTAGTTGGATCGGCACCGTTGAGCGGCGCAAGCCGGATGGTCTTCACACCGCCCGGTGCCAGATGGAACCAGTTGTCCGACGGCAGAAAACCGTCGACTTCGATTGCGACGGACTGGGCGAAACGGTCCGTTGAAAGCTCGAGGCTCCAGCCTTCCGCACCCTGATGCAGGGCCACGGTTATTGCCGGAGAAGTCATCGCCTCCGCCCGGCCGCGCGGAAAATGGAAGGCATCCGCGACGACCGTTCCTGCCGCATCGATCAGCCGGCCGACCGTCACGTCATGGGAGGGCGGGCCGAAACGGAAGGCATAGGTCGTGTCAAAGAAGGCGCCGAACAGTGCCGTTGTCGGCATGGTCTGCGCCGAATGCGGGGCAAGCGTGATCTCCCGCCGGCCGCTGACGACCGGCTGACGGCCGTGCCGCAGGCAGGCGAGTTCGAGCGTCAGGGATTGTTCGTGTGCGCTGTCGTTGATCGCGTGCACGTCGAGCCCGTTGGTGCCCTCGTCGGACAGCGTGACCTGCACCGGCCGGAAGGCGCGGCGCAACGCATGCCAGGCGGATTTCGGCAGGCCCGTGGCATCCACGATGCCCCAGCCGGCGCCGGGCAGCAGGTCCTGAAACGTCCAGACGAGCGCACCGTTGCAGGTGGATTTTTCGCGGCGCCATTCGGCGAAGGTGGCCTCCATCACCTCGGCGACGACAGCGCGGGAAAGGTCGAGATAGCGGGTCGGGTCCTCGCGGCGCAGACGCGCCGGGTCGTGGCCGTAAAGCAGGCCGAGATAGTGGTCGCGCACATCCTCGAAGTCCCAGGAGGCACCGCGGTCGCGCGGCACGCGGGCCTTCCAGCGCGGATCATGCACAGGGGGTACCGGCAGGTGCGCATCGAGCGTCTGCTGTTCCGGCACATTGGCAAAGGCGAGGCTTTCGGCGGCAAAGCGCACCTCGGCGCGGCGTGCATCCTCCAGCCGCCGGCAATAGGCGCCGACGCCGTAATAGTGCGTGACGCCAACATTGGGCGAGAAGGGCATCGCTCCGCCGCTCGGTGAATTCTCGACATAGGGTACGTCCGGACGATGCGCCGCGACGAGGGCGGGCAGGATGTCGAGCGTCAGCGGCCCGGCCCAGGCCGTTTCCGGCAGGCCGAGCATCGCCGCCTGCTGGTCGATCTCACTGCCGCCGCAGAGCACGGCAAGCGACGGCGAGGCGGCGGTCGCGTCGAGGAACTGCGCGACCTCGGTGCGGACGTTTTCGACAAAGGCCGGATCGTTCGCCGGGTAATCAAAATTGGCGAACTGGAAATCCTGCCAGACCATCAGGCCGAATTCGTCGCACAGCGCAAAGAAATCCGGCGTCTCATAGGCCATCGTGCCGCCGATGCGCAGCATGTTCATGTTGGCGTCGGCAGCAAGTTTCAGCAGCGGCGCGTAGCGGTCTCGCGTGCCCGGCAGGTCGACGATATCGGCAGTGGTCCAGACGGCACCGCGGCAGAAGATTTTGGTGCCGTTGACGCGCAGCGCAAAGTCCCGACCGTCCGCGCCGCGGTCAATCTCGATGCGGCGAAAACCGGTGCGGCCGAGTTTTTGCCGCACGCCATCCACCACGAGCGAGATATCGTGCAAAGCCGGCGTGCCATGCGTGCGCGGCCACCAGGCTTCGACGTCGGGGATGGTGAGGCTGGCGCTGAAACTGCGGTCTCCGTTCGCGATCGCTTCGACGGCGACGCCGGCGCATTCCACCATGGGCGCTGTGGCGCTATCGAGCGTGAAGCCGATCTCCAACTGGCCCTTGCCGTTTTCGTGAAGGCGCGCGGAGAGACGGATATCGGAGGCAACAGCCGGCGTCGGTCGCAACAGGCGCACCGGCCGCCAAGGACCGGCGGCATGGACCTCCGGGCACCAGCCCGGCATGCGGCCAAGCAGTGTGGTACGCACAAGGCGCAGGCCCTGCGGCGTGATCATCTGCGGCCGCCAGCGGGCGCGGGGACCGCGTTTTTCGAGATGCGGTTTCAGTGCACGGAAGCAGAGGGCGAGCCGGTCGTTGCCGGTGAGCGTCACGGGCAAGGCATGGGCCACGAACATGCTGTCGGAGGAAAGCACAAGCGTCCCGTTCCACCAGATCTCGGTGATCGTCGCGAGACCATCGAAATGCAGCACGGCGTCACCCGGCTCGTCACCCGAGAGGTCGAGCACGTACCAGGCGTCGAGATGGTCGAGCGGTTCGGGCGCGGTGCGATCGAAGCGGCCGGCGCGTTCGAGGGCGCCGGCAACCGTGCCGGGCACGGGGGCATCCAGGACATCGGAAAGGTCTTGCAGCGCGGCGGGGTCAGCGGCGGCATTGGCCGCTGTCAGGGCCATGCGCCAGCCGGTGGAAAGCGCTTTTCCGATCTCGGACATTCCGTCTTCCTTCAGTCGATGCGGGCGGCAAGGCTCGACATCAAAGTATCCCATGCCTCGACCGCCGGGTCGAGCGCCGTCGCCAGCGGATCGAATTTCCGGCGCGTTACCGCGCGGGCGAGCTGGAACTGCACGGACTTCGCCGTCTCCGAAATTTTTCGCGCGGCATCGCCGCCATCAAGGCCCAGCCAGTCGAGATGGCTGCCGGCCAACTCGAAATTGGCGCCGAGCTGGCGCAATGTGTTGAAGGCGTATTTGTGGAAGAAGCCGAAGGGGCGCTCCGCCACGGCCTCGACCTGCTTTGGAAACACCTTCGCGAAGGCCGCAACCGGGTTTTCCGTTGGACGCCGGCCGAAATGGAAGGCGAGCAGGCGTTTTGCCTCGCGGCGCAGATGCGCTTCGTCGGCCCGCTTTTCCGGGAACTTGGCGAATTCCGTATAGGGCAGGAAGGGAAGATCGTCCGGGCCGTTGTTCAACTGGAACAGGCCGTCGAAATCCTCGCCTTCCAGCCGGAAGAAGCCGGCATTGTGGAAATAGTCGAGCTGCTTGTTTTCGAGATCCAGCCGGTTGATCGCGACCGTCGTCTTGCCGTGCTCCTGACGGTAGGCGACGCCGCGGGTGTCCGGCATGTAAAAGCTGTCCATCTCGACGAGGCAGAGGCGGCCGCGGGCGATCTGGGTCGCGACGTGGCTCTCGACCTTGTCGAAGATGGCGAGTTCCGTCGCGCGGATACCATAGAGCGTTTCGAGGTCTTCCAGCGGCACCTTGAAGAAGGTGAACTGGTCGCCCTCGAAGTCCTGGGTCAGCGAGAAGCCGAGCATCGCCTCCGGGGACGTGCCGAACGTATTCAGCACCTCGATCCAGAGGTCGACGTAACAATTCGTTTCCGGCCACATGCGCTCCGCATCGTGCAGCGCGTGCGGCCGGTAGGTCTCGGGATTGGCCCCGGCGAAGACGGCAGCCATGCTCAGTCCTGATATCCCAGAACCTTGCGGACATCCGCCGGCCAGGTCGCAATATCCATGCCGTGGCGGGCAAAGAGCGCGAGCGCGATGCGCTCCAGGCCGAAGCCGACGCAGGCGGTGTGCGCGACGTCGCCGTTTTCGAGGTTCAGCCCCCACTTCGCGCCAAAGGCGTCCTGATGGTAGTTGAAGCTCATGCAGGCCGTCGGCTTGGCGGCAGACGTCACCGGAATGAGCAGTTCGAACTTGAGGTTCTGGTCGCGCTGGTTGTTGGCCATCATGCGGCCGGCGCGGCCGAAGAACGGGTCGTTGGCGACGTCCATCGTCACGTCGAGGCCGACCTTGGCCATCATCTCCAGGCCGCGGTCCATCCAGGTCTGGCGGAACTCGGTCACATGCTCCTGCGTGCCCATGCAGACATATTCGCGCATGCGGAAAAGCTGCTGGCGGGCCGGGTCGTTGGAGGGCTCATGGCGGAAGCAGTAGGATTGCAGGTCGTAGAGACCACCCTTGGCCGGTAGGCGGCCGCGCTTGGCGATCGTCGGATAGAGCGGATAGCAGGCGGCCGGCGTCAGCACGATGTCGGTCGCCTTCTGGTCCTTCGTCCAGTCGCCACCGACTTCCATGCATTGCAGCAGGCTCATATGGTCGAGATCGGCGCCGCAGAAGGCGTGCACGGTGCCGGCGAGCTGCGGAAAGCTCTTCATGTAGCCGGAGGTCTCGAAATGCGCGCGGTTCATGCCGGGCGGAAAGCGCATGGCTTCCGCACCGTCGGGGCCGCCATAGACGTCGATCAGCCGCTCGAAGCGGGCAATGACATCCTCGAAGGCGCCGCTGCGGCCATAAAGACCTTCGACGCCGGTATCAATGAGCAGGCCCGAATCGAAGAGCCTGTCGAGAAGGGAGGTCTGCATATCCATGGTGTCACCCGATCAGGCTGGTGTCCTGCTTGTGGACAAGCAGGAGGTTTGACGTGTTGCCGAGGATGCGGTCGTTGGAGATCATCAGCTGGGCGGAATGGGCATCGCGCAGGTGCCGGCCGATGCTGAACGGCGTGCCGTTCTTGTAGCCCATGATGCCGACGATCAGCATTGCCTGGTTGATGATGGCGAGGATCGTCTCGGAAGAGGCGATCTTCACGTTGTTCATCGCGACCGCAAAGCCCATCGAGGACAACTTGTCCGGATCCGCCTTGGCGGCCTCATATTCGCGAAGGCCGGCGATGGTGTTCGACTTGACGAGCTGCAGCAGGTTCGAGGCTTCCGCGAGGCGCAGTGCGCCGGGCGGCGTCACGCCGGGGCTCTTGCGGGCGGCGGCGCGAACGAAGGCCTGGGCGCGGGAAACCGCGTTGACGGCGATGCCGTACCAAACCGCACTCCACAGCAGGTGCGAGGTGGCAAGCATCGACTGGGCGGCGATCTCGGCGAAGGGCTTGGGAAGGATCTGCTCCTTCGGCGCTTCACCCTTGAACAGCCAGCCGTCCGAGCAGGTGCCGCGCATGCCGAGCGTATCCCAGACATGGGTCTGCTCCAGCGTGTACTGGTCCTTGGTGAAGACGGTCATGACCTGGTCGGTCGAGGCGGCGTCGGCGTGTGCGCGCGACGTGATAAGGATCGCGTCGGCATGCGCGCCGTAGGAGATGACGGTGGCGTCCTTGGTGAGGCGGCAGGTGTCGCCGTCGACCTCGATGGCGCAGATACTGTTGCGCAGGTTGCCGCCGATGCCGCCTTCGGTCGTCGCAGAGGCAAGCAGCAGCTGTTCGTCGGAAACCCGGCGCATGAAGGCCGAATGCCAGGCATCACCCGCGCCGTGCGAGACGAGGCTCGACAGCTTGATGTGGTGCATGGCGAAGACCATGGCGGCGGCCGAGCAGCTCTGGCCGAGCAGCGAGCAGGCTTCCGCGATCTCGGAGACCGAGGCATCCTCGCCACCGAGGCTTTTGGGGATCTGGATGGAGAGCAGCCGTTCGGCGATCATCGCATCGACAGCTTCCCGGGGGAAACGGCCTTTGGCGTCCACGTCGTCGGCATGCACTGCGGCCACGGCGGACACGCGCTGGGCGCGTTCCGCGAAGCTCGTACCGACGGTCATGGTCATTCGGCCGCCTCCGCGCTGCCGGTCAGACCTTCGACCGCCCGTGTGATCGCGGCGATGCTCTGGAAGGACTTGCGGTTCAGGAGATTGTCGGGAAACTCGACGTCGAAGGCCTCCTCGAGGCCGAGCATCACCTGTACGGAGGCGAAGGACGACAGGCCCGCCGCATAGAGATCGGCATCGTCGGCCAACGTCTCGACCGGCACCGGGAGACCGCCGTGTTTGCCCAGAATGTCACGGATCTTCTGCTTCATGTTGTTCTCCATCGCTTTGTTTGTCGTTCACGGCCGGACAGCGGGCCGTCGTCGTATTCTTCCTGCAAGACATAACCGACGGTTGATAAGATCGGCTGAAGGGACATGGATAAGATTCGGTGAAGCACTTCGGCAACCTGGCCGGGTGCGGGACGCTGTTTTACGCAGCGCGCTGAAGAAAGTCTGACCGGCGCTTGTTTTTCAATGGGTTGCGCGCGATTGCAGCTGTCTCGTGCTGATACGCACCGGTAAAGTTGAGGCTTTGTTAACCATATCCTGAGACTGTGCGACCTAGCCATCGCGTAGCCATTGCGTCGTGGCAGAGCATCATTGCAGCAGGCTGGTTGCCAGAGGCGGCCGTTCAGGCGTTCCATGGACATAGATATTTTTCAGTTGCCGGGAATTGTGCTGAAGAGAATTCACTATGTGATTCTCTGCGCGCTTGCCTGTGCCGTGCTCGCACTCGGCTTCGTGATGACGCAGAAGCCGTTCTATCGCTCCACGGCGGAGGTTTTCGTCGATATCCAGCGCGGCCCCGTCGTCGGTACCGATACCGGCGGCACGATGAACATGCAGCAGCTGATCGGCAGCCAGCTTTTCCTGTTCCAGTCGCGTGAAGTGCTGCGCGACGTCGTCAAGCGCCTCGACCTCGAGAAGGATCCGTATCTCACGGGTGGGGGCGGTGGCCTGGTCTCGAAGATCCTCGGGCGCAAGCCGCCGACGGGTGACGCGACGGACGGTGCCGTCGATGCCATCCTGGAAAACCTGCTGGTCGCCCGCAACGGCGACACCTTCGTTTTCACCATCCAGATGAAGCACCGCGACAGCGAAATGGCCGCGAAGATCGCCAATGCCATCGCCGAAAGCTACCTGCGCATCGCCGACACGTCGCGCCTCGACGTCAACCTGCGCACCTCCAAGACCATCGAGGAGCAGACGGAAGAGCTGCGCCAGCGCGTGCTCGATGCCCGCGCCAAGGTGGAAAACTTCCGGGGCGAGAACGGCCTGTTGACGACCGGCGAGCAGGGGCTCATCGCCGATCAGCAGCTTGCCGCGCTCAATCAGCAGTTGATTGCCGCCCGCCAGCAGGTCGAACAGCAGAAGACCGCCTATGACCAGGCACAACAGCTCAACATGTCCGACGTCGAATCGGGCGCCATTCCGGAAGCGCTGCAATCCACCGCGCTGACGGGGCTGCGCAGCCGCTATTCGCAGATGCTCGACCGTCAGGCGGAGCTTTCAGCCAATCTCGGCAACGGCCATCCGCAGATGAAGGCCGTGCGCTCGCAGATCGCCAGCATCCGTGGCGCGATCGAAAAAGAGCTCGTGCGCATTCGCCAGCTCTCGGCCAACACCTATCAGCGGGCGCAGACGAACCTCGCCTCGGTGCAGAGGCGCTTCGATGAACAGTCGACGGCGACGGGCGACAATGGCAACGTCCGTTACCGCCTGGCGCAGCTCATCAGCGAGGCCGACGCGATCGACACCGTCTATCGGTCGTTCCTGACGCGCGCCGAGGAACTGAGCCGCCAGCAGGGTCTCGGCAACGGCAATTCGCGAATCATCTCGGCCGCCACGCCATCCGGCAAGGCCATCCAGGCGCCGAAACTGCTGGTGCTCATCGCCGCCATTCTCTTCGGCACGGCTGCCGGTGCGGCGCTTGCCGTGGTGCGCGAGCTGTTCGGCGGCACCGTGCGTTCGGAAAAGGACCTCGTCACGAAGACCGGCGCACCTGTCATCGCCGTCATCGAAAACGAGAATGCCGGCCGCAGTGAAAGCCGCTGGAGCGACAAGTTCGCCCGCGTGGTGCCGTTCGGCCGCGAGGCGGCACGGCACGATGCGACACCGCGCGTCTCCGGCCTGACGCGCGCGGCGCACCTGCTCGACGCGCAGTTCGAGCCGGGCGTGCCGGTCACCATCGCCGTGCTCTCCGCCGGCAATGCCGGTTACGACAATGCCGCCCTCGGCATCGCCCGCGAATTGCAGGTGCTCGGCCAGGACGTGCTGTTTTCCGACGGCGAGCTTCGCCGCGTGGCGCAGAGCCCGCTGCGCGCCGCTGGCTCGGTGAAGATCCGCACCGATTTCGCACGGCCCTCCGGCGAGCGGCATTCGCGCGGTCACGCCCAGACGCTGGAAGACATGCTGCATTTCCGCCGCCTCGGCTCCGGCGGGCTGCGCAAGGTCGCAGCTCTCTCGTCCGCCCGCGTCAGCACGTCCTTCCGCGACGAGGCTGTCGATTTCACGATCATCGACTGCTGCGGCACGCCGGCCGAGGCGATCCTTCCCGCCGTGCTGCGCCATGTCGACGGCATCCTGGTGGTTTCCGCCATCGGTGCAACGGGCAGCGAGGCGCTGTCGGCGCTGATCGCCGAAATCGCGCCGTGGCGCGACAAGCTGGTCGGCAACATCCTTATCGGCGACCGGGCCGCCTGAGGAGAGCGAGATGGCGGCGCGGCAGGCCTATGCAGGACATTCCGGCTCCGGCGGTTTCGTCCACCATGCCGTGCCGGCGCCCGACGCGGCGGATGGCGGCATGCCGCTCGCCATGCGGCTCTACCGGTTTCTTGCGATCATCACCGTGCTCGGCGCGCTGGTGTTCAACCCGTTCCTCGCCTTCGTCAACACGCGCATCATGGGCGTGGCCGACAGCCATGTGATGCTCGCCGAACTGGCGATCGTCGGCTGCACCTTCATCGCCGCGATGACGCGCAAGTCCGGCCTCTACATCTTCCTCGCCGTGTTCTTCACCTATATGGTTTTCCTGTTCATGCTGCGCGGCGGCGCGGTGAACCCGAAGCCGATCCGCGACATCCTGATCCCGCTGGTCTTCTATTTCATGGGCCGGCGCATCGCCGACCTCAAACTCTGCGACCGGCTGGTGGTGGCAAGCGCCGTCATCGTCGTCGTCTTCGGCCTGTTCGAATATCTCTTCCTCGAAACCTTCCTCGAATATTTCAACGTGATCGGCTACTACCTCGCGCGTGGTTCCGTGACGCTCGACCAGACCTTCGGCCAGACCAAGGGCCTGTTCATCTCCGGCCAACGCCCGGAAGCGCGCACCATCCTGCCTTTCCTCGGCCAGCACCGCGTCTCCTCGGTGTTCCTGGAGCCGGTTTCCATGGGCAATTTCGCGGTGATCATCTATTCTTGGGCGCTGTTTCGCGGCCGGGCCTTCAAGGGGCGCTGGCTCACCTTCCTGCTCGCCTTCACCGTGGTGGCGCTGGCGGATGCGCGTTTCGGCCTCTACACCTGCGTGCTCATCACGCTGCTCTATCCGTTCTATCAGCTCCTGCCGCGCATCGTCTGGAGCGTGCTGCCCTTCTTGCTTCTGGCGGTGCTGGCGGTCTATGGCGTGACCTCGGTGGAGGGTGGCGGGCCGAACGATCTTGCCGGGCGTTTTGCGGTGACGGCGCATATCCTGACGCAGCTGACGATCGGCGTCGTGCTCGGCATCGAAACGACCAGCCAGTTCGTCTCGGATTCAGGCCTTGCCTATTCGCTGGTGGCGTTCGGCCTCTTTGGCTTCATCATGCTCTGGAGCCTGTTCGTGCATGCACCGATCGCCCATGCGAAGGCGTGGAAATTCCACTCGATGGTCATCGTCTACATGCTGCTTCTGATGCTGATCAGCGATTCGTTCTATTCGATCAAGACGGCCGCATTGATGTGGTTCATCCTCGGCAGTTCCAATGCCTTCGACCATGGCAAGGAACTGGCGGCGCTTCTAGCGGCGAAGCGCAAGGCAACTGCCGGGCCGGGCCGGCAGGTTGCCGCCTGAAACGAGGGCTGCGAGCTGCGGCCGGTCGCCCTCGGCGGTCGGCTGGATGTTGAGCGGTTCCGTCGCCGGCCACCAGTCACCGGCCGCCCAATAGGTCCAGCCGGTCCAGACATCCGCTTCCTTGCCGATCAGCGCCGTCATGCGGGTTAGCCCGTCCAGGCAGGCCGGATTGGCCGATGCGCCGAACTCGCCGAGAAAACCGCGCTTGCCGTTGCGCTTCAGCCAGTCGGTAAAGTGCTGGAGGGCGCCGACCGCGTCGTCCGCCCGTTCGCAGGTGTCGGTTGTGCCGGAAAAATCCTTGTCGAGATATTGGTGCACCTCATAGGCATTGTTGTCGGCCGGATCCTCGATACCGAGCATGACGGTGCCGTTCGCGCCGCCCGGCCGGTCGTCCTCCCAGCTGTGCGCACCAGTCCAGATCGTGCCAGGGATCAGGATGAGGTTTTTGGCACCCGTTTCGCGAATTCCGGCGATGGCCGCATTGGCGGAGGCGAGCCATTGGTCGGCCGGCACGTCGTGCGGTTCGTTCATCAAGCCGAACTGCACGCCGTCGTCATCCTTGTAGTCCTCCGCAAGACGCTTCCAGAAATCGGCAAAGGCGCTGTTGGGCACCTCGGTCGAACCGATCTGCTTGTCGCCGTAATAGGCGTAGTTGTGCGGGTCGAGGATGACGGTCATGCCGGCACCGCGCAGCGCCTTGACCGTTTCGGCAAGCCGCTTGCGTTCCGCCTTGTCGAATCCGCGGCCGAGCCGCGGTTGCAACCGCTCCCACTTGAAGGGCAGCCGCACGGCATTGAAGCCCTTGTCGGCGAAATAGGCGATCGTCTTTTCCGAAGGGTAGGCATAGTCCTTGTTGTAGGTGCCACGCCCTTCGCCGAACTCGGCGCCGGCGAGATTGATGCCGCGCAGGCACCCCGCACTCGCCTCGAAGGGAACCGAAAAGGCCACCATGGCTGCCACCAGTCGAAAGAGTGTTCCGCTCCGGGATGAGGATCGCATGCCTGTCTCCGTTCGGCTCAGGCGCCGGTCCGCTCCGTGAGCAAGCCACGTGGTTCCTCGCGCCGGCCGTCGCCAAGGGCGGCACGATAGACGTCGACATAGCGATCCGCCACCCGGTCCCACGAATAGGCCGCAGCCGCGTCGATTGCGGCGCGGCGATAACCGGCCGGGTCGCGCGAAAGCATCGTATAGGCGTCGCCAAGACCTTCGGCGGCAAGCCGCGCATCGGCAAAATCGCAAAGCCGGATTTCGGGGTGGCTGGCCGCAAGGTCCGTATAGGCGACGTTCGGGTGCAGCACCGGCACCAGTCCCGCCGTCATCGCCTCAATGGCGACAAGGCCAAAACCTTCATATTCCGAGGCCGAGGCAAACAGCGAGGTATCGCCGATCAGATGGCGCACGGCGCCGTTCGACAGGCCGACATGCACATCGACATTCTTCTCGAGCCCGCGGGCGCGCACCATGGCGGCAAGGTCGTCTCCGGAATGATCGCCCGGCACGCCGGCGATCTCCAGATGCCATTCGGGATTATCAGCCACCAGCGGCACCATGGCGTCCATCAACCGGTCGAGGCGCTTGTTGACGGAGAAGCGACCGATCGTGATCAGCCGGCGGCGCGGTTCGCGCGCGCCCGCATCGGCGAATTTCTGCGTGTCGGCACCGTTGTCGATGCGGGTGACGCGGCGCCCGGCGATGCGCTGGAACGTGCGGGTATCCTGCGCGCTGCACCCGATGATCCGGCGATAGGCGAAGGAGGAAAAACGCGTCGTCGTGTTGAACCACAGCGTCTTGAGGCCGGAGAACTTCGCCGTGTGGAAGAAGCCGCCATGGGTGGTGGCGACGAGCGGCTTGCGATGCAGGAGCCAGCCCCAGGCCAGCGCATCATAGAAGAAGTCGATCGCATGCACATGCACGAGGTCGGCGTCAGCGAGATGGCGGAAGACTTTTGGTGCGATCGGATACCGCGTGCTGCCGGAGAAGGGAATGCGCACCACCTCGACGCCGTCGATCATCTCGCGGGCGGGCAGGGTCTTGTCCGGGGCGGAAAACAGCCGGTCGAGCGTGACGACCCGCACGCGAAAGCCGCGCGACAAAAGCTGGCGGGAAAGCTGTGCGACGACATCCTCCAGCCCGCCGCGGTTCGGGATGTACTGGCGCACCACCTGCACGGCGAGCGGGGCCGAGGCATTGGCGGAGGAGGTGATGGTTGCTGGGCTCATTCCGGTCATCCGTCGCAAAGGGCTGAAACGCTGCACCCGCACATGGTTCGGGCGATGCCGGGCGGCGTCATCCGCCCTTTCGCGCCGATCAAGGCGCGGCCAACCTTAAGGTGACGTTAAGGCAGGCTTTGGGCGGCGCTTCTTTGGCGAACAGGATTAAGAGATTGCAAGCGCCGGTTCTCCCGGCTAGAGGCGTGAACGTCGCCAGCTCTGGCGTTCGGGCGCGCTACGCCCCCCCCCAAAAACAGGTTCCGATCCCATGACTGCCTCGCCAGTTTCTGCCCCGCTCTCCTCCGGCCAACGCCATCCGCTCCGGGTGTTGCTGTCGCTCGTCAGCGAGGAAAAGGGCCGCGTGGCGCGAGCGGTCGCCTCGTCGGTCATCAACAAGATCTTCGACGTCATGCCGGAAATCCTGATCGGCACCGCGCTCGACGTGGTGGTGCGCGGCAAGGATTCCTTCGTGGCGCAGATCGGCATCACAGATCCTGTGCAGCAGCTCACCCTGCTCGGTATCGCGACCTTTCTGATCTGGTTTGGCGAATCACTCTTCGAATATTTTTACCAGGTCCTCTGGCGCGGCCTGGCGCAGGACGTGCAGCACCGCCTGCGTATCCTCTGTTATGACCACGCCCAGCACCTGCCGACGAGTTTTTACGAAGAAAACCGCTCCGGCGATCTCGTCGCGGTGCTGAACGACGACATCAACCAGCTCGAACGGTTCCTCGATCGCGGCGCCAACGAGCTGATCCAGACCTTTGCCGCCGTCATTCTCGTCGGCGCGGTCTTCTTCATCGTCAGCCCGCTGATCGCGGTCATCGCCTTCACACCGGTGCCGGCGATCATTGCCGGGGCCTTCTGGTTCCAGCGCCGCGCACAGGCGCGTTACGACGCGGTGCGCGCACGCGCCGGCGGCCTCGGCGCACGGCTCACCACCAACCTGCAGGGCCTCCAGACCATCCGCGCCTTTGGCGCGGAAGTGCGCGAGACGGCAGCGCTGACGAAGGAAAGCCTCGGTTATGTCGAGGCGAACCGTGCCGCGATCCGCGTCTCCTCGGCGTTCATCCCGATCATCCGCATGGCGATCCTGTCCGGCTTCCTCGCCACCTTCCTGATCGGCGGCTGGCTGACGCTGACGGGGCAGATGCAGGTCGGCGCCTATGGCCTGCTCGTCTTCCTGACCCAGCGCCTACTCTGGCCGATGACGGGGCTTGCCGAGATCGCCGACCTCTATGAACGCGCCATGGCTTCGACGCGCCGCATCCTGCGCCTGCTCGACGAACCCCGCGGCGAACCGCATGGCGAGCATGACGCAAAGGTCTCCGGCCGCTTCGAGATCGACCACGCAAGTTTCCGCTATACGACCGGTCCCGGCGGCGTGACCGATATCAACCTCGCCATCCGGGCGGGCGAGACGGTGGCGCTGGTCGGCCCGACGGGCAGCGGCAAGTCGACGCTGATCAAGCTGCTCGGCCTGTTCATCCGCCCGCAGAAGGGCTGCATTACTCTTGATGGCGTGCCGCTTGCCGACTGGTCGGGCGAGCGGCTGCGCAAGAGCATGGCGTGGGTGCCGCAGGAGGTAACGCTGTTTGCCGGCTCGATCGCCGACAATATCGCCTATGGCAAGCCGGCCGCGAGCCGCGAGGAGGTCGAGGCGGCCGCGCGAATGGCGGAAGCCGATGGCTTCATCCGCGACCTGCCGGACGGCTACGAAAGCCAGATCGGCGAATACGGCCAGAAACTTTCCGGCGGCCAGCGCCAGCGCATCGCACTCGCCCGCGCGCTGCTGATCGATCCGGCCATCCTCATCCTCGACGAGGCGACAAGCGCCGTCGACAACGAGACGGAAGCGGCGATCCAGCGCTCGCTCGCCAAGATGAAGGGCAAGCGCACCGTGATCCTCGTCGCGCACCGGCTGAGCACCGTGGTTCATGCGGACGCCATTCACGTGATGGACGGGGGCCGCATCATCCAGTCCGGCTCGCATGACAGGCTCGTGGAATGCCCCGGTCTCTACCGCAACCTGTGGAACATCCAGACGGGGCACGCGGAGGCGGCCTGAGCCACCGTTATCAAAAAATGCCCGGCCCCGGTTTACCGGGCTGTCTTCATGCCACGCTACTGGATGAGGATCGCCCGGAAATCGTTGACATTGGTGCCGGTCGGGCCGGGTACGAAGAGGTCGCCGAGCGCGTCGAAGGCGGTCCAACTGTCATTGCGCGACAGGAATTCCGCAGCATCCTTGCCCTGGTCCGTGAGGCGCGCGACGGTGCCCCCATCGGCGAAGGCGCCGGCATTGTCTTCCGAACCGTCGATACCGTCCGTGTCGGCGGCAAGCGCGGAAAGGCCGTCGAGACCATCCGTGGCGCAGGCGAAGGACAGCAGGAATTCGCCGTTGCGGCCGCCTTTGCCCTTACCCTTGATCGTCACGGTCGTCTCTCCCCCCGAGAGGATGACAACCGGCTTCCGGAAAGGCCGGTCGCGACGCACCACCTCGGCGGCGATGGCCGCGTGAACACGGCCGACTTCCGCCGCCTCCCCCTCGATCGCATCGGAAAGGATGACGGCTTCGACGCCGGCCTTCCGCGCGGCCTCGGCGGCAGCCTCCAGCGAAACGGCAGCGGAGGCGACGAGCCTGACCTCGTTGCGGGCAAAACAGGCATCGGACGGCAGCGGCGGCTCGTCCTTGCCGTCGCGGATATGGCGCATCACGGCGTCGGGCAGGTCGAGGCGATAGCGCTCGATGAGACGAAGCGCGTCGGCGCGCGTCGTGCCATCGGCGATGGTCGGGCCGGAGGCGACGAGGGCGGGGTTGTCGCCGGGAATGTCGGAGACGACGAGGGACACCACGCGGGCGGGATGGGCAAGTGCTGCAAGCCGTCCTCCCTTGATGCGCGAGACCTGCTTGCGCACGGCGTTCATCGCGCTGATCGGCGCGCCGGAGGCGAGCAACGCCTTGTTGACGGCGATTTCGTCGGCCAGCGTCAAATCACCGGCCGGTGCGGGCAAAAGCGCGGAACCGCCACCGCAGACGAGTGCGACGACCAGATCGTCTGCCGTAAGTCCCCGCACGGCGGCCATCAACCGGCCGGAGGCGAGCAGGCCGCTATCGTCCGGCACCGGATGGGCGGCTTCGAGAACGTCGATGCGCTCGCAGGCCACGGCATATCCATAGCGCGTGACGATGACGCCGGTGAGCGGCGCATCCCACAGCCGCTCGAAGGCACGCGCCATCTGCGCGGCACCCTTGCCGGCGCCGATCACCACCGTGCGGCCCTTCGGCTTTTCCGGCAGGTTGGCGGCCAGCACCTTTTCCGGGTCGGCGGCAGCGACCGCGACGGAAAAGAGGGTTTCGAGAAAGGCGCGCGGGTCGGCGATTGGGGGCATGCGGTTCCTCCGGGTCATGCGGGCGGTCGTATTAAACACAGCCCCTCATCCGCAAGCCAGTGCCATCCTCCAAATCGGAAGATGGCATGGCGGGATGAGAGGCTGTCTTCCTCCTCCAGGAAAGGGTGACCGGGCGGGGCTCCCCTCCCCGCCCGGTCAGGCCGTCGTCATGCGACGGCGTGGTTCGCCATGCGCTCCAGCGCCGTGACGAGACCTGAGTGATCGAGGCCCGCATCGCCGTGGGCGGCGCACTGGTTGAAAAGTTCCTGCGTCGAGGCGGTGTTGGGCAGCGAAACGCCCAGTGCCTTGGCGCCCTGGAGGGCCAGGTTGAGGTCCTTCTGGTGCAGCGAGATGCGGAAGCCAGGATCGAATGTACGCTTGACCATGCGGTCACCATGAACTTCGAGAATGCGCGAGGAGGCAAAGCCGCCCATCAGTGCTGCGCGAACGCGGGCCGGATCGGCGCCAGCCTTCGAGGCGAAGACGAGGGCTTCGGCAACCGCTTCGATGGTCAGCGCCACGATGATCTGGTTGGCGACCTTGGTCACCTGACCGTCACCGCAATCGCCGACGAGCGTGATGTTCTTGCCCATCAGCTCGAAGAGCGGCAGCGCACGGTCAAAGCTCTCCTGCGAACCGCCGGCCATGATGGAGAGCGAGGCGTTCTTGGCGCCGACTTCGCCGCCCGAGACCGGGCCATCGACATATTCGGCGCCGGTCGCGCGGACCTTCTTGGCGAATTCCTTGGTCTCGATCGGCGAGATCGAGCTCATGTCGATGACGAGCTTGCCGGCCGAAAGGCCGTAGGAGACGCCGTTTTCGCCGAACAGCACGTCCTGCACTTCCGGGGTGTCGGGCAGCATGAGGATGATCGTGTCGACGGTCTCGGCCAGCGCCTTCGGGCTGTCGACGATCTGCAGGCCGTTATCGACCAGGTCCTTGTGCGGCGGAATGAAGAACTTCGAGGTGACGACCGTGTGGCCGGCGTTCTGCAGGTGGCGCGCCATGGGGGTGCCCATGATGCCGAGGCCGATGAAACCGATATTTGCCATGATCTAAACTCCCAATCTTGAAACTATTTGCTTGTTTTGCGCAATTCCGGACGCAAAACCGCTGGAATTGCTGTGCTCAGCGGCCGACTTCGGCCAGCCAGCCGAGGCCTTCCTGCGTGGTGGCGCGCGGCTTGTATTCGCAGCCGATCCAGCCGTCGTAGCCGAGCGCATCGAGCGTCTTGAACACGAAGGGATAGGCGATCTCACCGGTGCCCGGTTCGTTGCGGCCCGGATTGTCGGCGAGCTGCACGTGGGTGATCCTGGCCTGGTGCTTCTTGAACGTGCCGATCAGTTCGCCCTCGGTGCGCTGCTGGTGGTAGAGGTCGTACTGGATGAACAGGTTGTCGCTGCCGACTTCGGCGATGATCGAGGCCGCCTGGTCCGGCGTGTTCAGGTAGAAACCCGGAATGTCGAAGCGGTTGATCGGCTCGATCAATAGCTTGATGCCGTGTTTGCCGAGCTCGTTCGCCGCAAGCTTCAGGTTGGCGACGAAGGTCGAGCGCAGCACGCTGTCCGGCACGCCGGCAGGCGCAATGCCCGACAGGCAGTTGACCTGCTTGCAGCCGAGCGCCGTCGCATAGTCGATGGCCTTGGCCACGCCCTGGCGGAACTCATCGACACGGTCCGGCAGGACCGCGATGCCGCGTTCGCCGCCGGCCCAGTTGCCGGCCGGCAAGTTGTGCAGCACCTGGGTCAGGCCGTTTTTGTCCAGTTCGGCGCGGATCGCATCCTTGTCGAAATCATAGGGGAAGAGATACTCGACCCCTTCGAAGCCGGCCTTGGCGGCTAGGCCGAAGCGCTCCATGAAGGGCGCCTCGTTGAAGAGCATGGTCAGGTTGGCCGCAAATTTCGGCATATTATCTCTCCTCAATCCAGCAGGGCGAACGTGGCGGTCGGGGCGTCTTCGCCGCGTTCGGCAAGCTCCTCGAACTCGACGACGGCGTTGATATCGGCGCCCATGGCGATGTTGGTGACGCGCTCGAGGATGAACTCGATGACAACAGGAACCTGGTGCTCCTTCATCAGCGCCTGCGCCGTGGCGAAGGCTTCCTGGAACTCGTTGGCACTGCGCACCCGAATGGCCTTGCAGCCGAGACCTTCGGCAACCGCGACGTGGTCGACACCGTAGCCGGCTTCCGAATCCGCGGTCGCATTGATGTTGTCGAAGGCGAGCGAGACTTCGAAGTCCATGTTGAAGCCGCGCTGGGCCTGGCGGATGAGGCCGAGATACGAATTGTTCACGACGACATGCAGGTAGGGCAGCTTGTGCTGGGCGCCGACGGCCAGTTCCTCGATCATGAACTGGAAATCGTAGTCACCCGACAGAGCGACGATCGGACGATCCGGGTCGGCGGCACGAACACCGAGCGCTGCCGGCAGCGTCCAGCCGAGCGGGCCGGCCTGACCGCAATTGATCCAGTTGCGCGGCTTGTAGACGTGCAGGAACTGCGCGCCGGCGATCTGGGACAGACCGATGGTCGAAACGTAGCAGGTGTCGCGATCGAAGGCCTTGTTCATCTCTTCGTAGACGCGCTGGGGCTTCAGCGGCACCTGGTCGAAATGGGTCTTGCGCAGCATGGTGCGCTTGCGCTCGCGGCATTCCTCGGCCCAGCCGGACCAGTCGCGCAGCTTGCCGGCAACCTTCCACTCCGTCGCAACGTCGAGGAAGACTTTGAGTGCTGCACCAGCATCCGAGACGATGCCGAAATCAGGCGTGAAGACGCGGCCGATCTGGGTCGGCTCGATGTCGACGTGAACGAAGGTACGGCCTTCCGTGTAGGTCGAGACATTGCCGGTGTGGCGGTTGGCCCAGCGGTTGCCGACGCCGAGAACGAAGTCGGAGGCGAGCATCGTCGCGTTACCGTAGCGATGCGAGGTCTGCAGGCCGCACATGCCGGCCATCAGCGGATGGTCGTCGGGGATCGTGCCCCAGCCCATCAGCGTCGGGATGACCGGAACGCCGGTGATTTCAGCGAATTCGACCAGCAGGTCCGAGGCATCCGCATTGATGATGCCGCCACCGGCAACGATCAGCGGGCGTTCTGCCGCGTTCAGCATGGCGAGCGCCTTTTCAGCCTGGACCCGCGTCGCAGCCGGCTTGTAGGGCTCAAGCGGCTCATAGGCATCGATATCGAATTCGATTTCGGCGAGCTGGACGTCGATCGGCAGGTCGACCAGGACCGGACCGGGGCGGCCCGAACGCATGGTGTGGAACGCCTTCTGGAAGACATAGGGAACCAGGCCCGGCTCCATGACGGTGACTGCCCACTTGGTGACGGGCGCTGCGATCTTCGCAATATCGACCGCCTGGAAATCCTCCTTGTCGAGGCGGGCGCGCGGCGCCTGGCCCGTGATGCAGAGGATCGGGATCGAATCGGCTGCTGCCGAATAAAGGCCGGTGATCATGTCGGTGCCGGCCGGACCCGAGGTGCCGATGCACAGGCCGATATTGCCGGCGCGGGCACGGGTGTAACCTTCCGCCATATGGCTTGCGCCTTCGACGTGACGGGCGAGAACGTGGCGAACCGTGCCGCGCGCCCTCAGCGCCGAATAGAAGGGATTGATCGCTGCACCCGGAACACCGAAGGCACAATCGATACCTTCCTTTTCCAGAACCAGTACCGCAGCATCGACAGCACGCATTTTAGCCATGGGATTTCCTCCGTCTCTTGGGATGGAAGGTAACGCATTTATGACCCGGCGCAATCACAAAATGGAAATCAATCCCATCAGATGGAAATAAACATTTTCAACGAAACTGGAACAATCGACGCGGGCCGGCTATGTCATGACTGCGGCGGACAGGAGAAATGACATGGCAGAGCATCAGGAAAAGACGCGGGGCAGGCCGGGGCGCAAACCGGCGGAAAATGCGGTGGCCTCCTCCGTGCAGGTGCTGGATCGCAGCCTCAGGCTCTTGGAGCTGGTGGCACAGGCGGATGGCGCTGCCCTGACCGACCTTGCCGACCAGTCCGGCATGGCGCCCTCCACGGTGCACCGGTTGCTGACCTCGCTTGCCCAGCACGGCATGGTCACCCATGACGGCGAGACGGGCGCCTGGACGATCGGCGTCAAGGCCTTCGAGATCGGCACCGCCTATCTTCGTTTCCGCAAGCTCGGCACGATCAGCCGGCCGTTCCTCAAGCAGTTGATGGAAGGCTGCGGCGAAACCGCCAATATCGCCATCGAGGACGACGGCGACGTGGTCTTCATCTCGCAGGTGGAGAGCCATGCGCCGATGCGCGCCTTCTTCCGCCCCGGCCGGCGCGGGCCGATCCATGCCTCGGGCATCGGCAAGGCGATCCTCTCGACCTGGCCCGACGCCCGCATCGAGGCGCTGCTCGCCGGCCGCACCTTGCAGCATTTCACCGACAAGACGCGCGATTCCGTGCCGACGCTCTTAGAGGATATTGCAAGGATCCGCATCCGCGGCTGGTCGATCGATGACGAGGAGCACACGCTCGGCATGCGCTGCGTGGCCGCCCCGATCTTCGACGAATATGGCGAGGCGGTCGCCGGCATTTCGGTGTCGGGTCCGGCGGTGCGGCTGCCCGACAGCAAGGTCGACGCCTTCGGGCCGGTCGTTCGCGCGGCGGCGGAAGGGCTGACCAAGGCGATGGGCGGGCGGGCGAAGCGCGCTTGACTTTAAAGCCTTATCGGCCAGTCTACGCGGCGTAGTCACGAGAGGATTTGCCGATGATAGCCAAAGCCCGTTTTGCCATCGCCGCCTTCGCACTTCTTGCAGCAAGTCCCGCTGTTGCCAAGATCCCGCTCGTCAACGCCACCTGTCCCGGCAATATCGAAGTTCATGCCGACGAGGGCGGGCCGATCTATATCAATGGCACGGAAGCCAAGCTGCACGTCTTCAACGACAACTATTACGAGGCCAAGGGCCACGGGGTGACGATTTCGCTCTCGATCAACCCGGATGGTTCGCCCGCCGTTTCCTATACCGGACACGGCGGCGCGAACGGTGTCTGCACCCTCAAATAGTCAGGCGCTTTCGAACAGGCGGCTTGCCGCAGCCGCACGCTTGGCCGCCTTGCCCTTCATGGGCTTGCCGGCGACATAGACTTCCGCCACGCAGCGGTCATCACCCATGGTCTGAAGGATGAAGAGTTCTTCGGCGAGCGACGTGGCCGTCTGCATGCGGTATTCCATCGCCGACTTGCCGCTGGAATCGAGCACGACGATATCCGCATCCGCGCCCGGATGCAGCGAGCCGATGTGGTTGTCGAGGCCGAGCGCGCGGGCGTTGCCGAGCGTCATGCGGTAGAAGGAAGCAAACGGCGTCAGCCGCTGGCCCTGCAGGTGCAGCACCTTGTAGGCCTCGTCCATGGTTTCCAGCATGGAGAAACTCGTGCCGCCGCCGACATCGGTCGCAACCGACCAGCGGGCGCCGAGCTTGTCGAAGCGGTCGCGGTCAAACAAGCCCGAGCCGAGGAAGAGGTTCGAGGTTGGGCAGAAAACACCGACGGCACCGCTCTCGGCGAGAGCCGAAATCTCGCGGTCGCTCAGATAGATGCAATGGCCGAGCAGCATGCGGTCGTTCAGCAGGCCGTAACGGGCATAGATATCCGTATAATCCTTGGCCGCCGGATAGAGCGAGGTCGCAAAAGCGATCTCGTCGCGGTTTTCCGAAAGATGGGTCTGGACGTAGCATTCCGGATGTTCGGCAACGAGCGCTTGGCTCATCTCCATCTGCTCCGGCGTCGACGTGATGGCAAAACGCGGGCTGATCGCATAATGCGCGCGGCCGCGGCCGTGCCATTTTTCGATGAGCCGCTTCGTCTCGTCATAGCCCTGCTGCGGCGTATCGCGCAGTGCGTCCGGCGCGTTGCGGTCCATCATCACCTTGCCGCCGATCATGCGCATACCGCGCGCTTCGGCTGCCGAGAAATAGGCCTCGACGCTTTCCGGATGCACCGAGCAATAGGCGACCGCGGTCGTCGTGCCGTTCGACAAAAGCTCGTCCATGAAGCGATCCGCCACGGCCGCCGCATGGGCGGGGCGTGAAAACTTCTGCTCCTCGACAAAGATGTAGGTGTTCAGCCATTCGAGCAGCTGGGCGCCATAGGAGGCGATCGCCTGGGTCTGCGGGAAATGCAGATGCGTGTCGATCAGGCCGGGCAGGATGAGGTTCGGACGGTGGTCCGCAATCTCGACCTCGGCACCGGCACGCTTGCTGACATCCGCATAATCGCCGGCCTCGACGACCTTGCCGCCCCGCACGAACACCGCTCCGTCCTCGAAGTAGCGATAGGAGGCAGTATCGTCGATGCCCTGCGGCTCATTGACGAAGGTCAGGACACGGCCACGGATCAGCAGTTCGCTCATTGGGTTTTCTCCCCGCTCACAGCGCTTTCGTACCAGGCGACGAAGAGCTTGCGCTCCTCGTCCGAAACCTGGGTGACATTGGCCGGCGGCATGGCGTGCGACCGGCCGGCCTGCAGATAGATTTCGCGCGCATGGTTGGCGATGTCGCCATCCGTCTCCAGCACGACGCCCTTCGGCGGCACAACCATGCCTTCCCAGCCGGGTTCCTTGGCGTGGCACATGGCACAGCGGCCAAGCACCGTGTCACGCACCTTCGGGAAGGCTTCCGCCGTGATGAACGGCTGCTGGATAGCCGAGACCTTGGCATCGGCCGTCTCGCCCGTCAGAACCTTCGGCACCGTCGAGAGCCACATGATGAGCACGAAGAGCAGGGCCGTTGCCAGCCAGGTCCAGGTCGGATTGCCGGCATTGGCGGATGTGGTGTTGAAATAGTGGCGGATCGTGACGCCCATCAGGAAGACCAGCGAGGCGATGATCCAGTTGAACTCCGTGCCGAAGGCCAGCGGATAGTGGTTCGACAGCATCAGGAACAGCACGGGCAACGTCAGGTAGTTGTTGTGCGTGGAGCGCTGCTTGGCGATCTTGCCGTATTTCGGATCGGGCGTGCGACCGGCGATGAGGTCGGCAACGACGACGCGCTGGTTCGGCATGATGATGAAGAACACGTTCGCCGACATGATCGTCGCCGTGAAGGCACCGAGATGCAGGAAGGCGGCGCGGCCCGTGAAGAGCTGCGTGTAACCCCAGGCCACCGCGACCAGGATGAAATACAGCGCCACCATCAGCCGCGTGTTGTCGTTGCCGAAGGGCGACTTGCAGATCAGGTCATAGATGATCCAGCCGAAGCCCAGTGACGCGAGCGAGATGGCGATTGCCACCGGCTTCGAGACGTCGAGCACGTTCGGGTCGATCAGGTAGAGATCCGCCCCGGCATAATAGACCAGACAGAGCATGCCGAAACCGGAGAGCCAGGTGGCGTAGCTTTCCCACTTGAACCAGACGAGGTGCTCGGGCATCGCGGCCGGCGCGACCAGGTATTTCTGGATGTGGTAGAAACCGCCGCCGTGGACCTGCCACTCCTCGCCATGCGCACCCGGCGGCAGGTCGGGATGTTTCTTCAGGCCCAGGTCGAGCGCGACGAAATAAAAGGACGAGCCGATCCAGGCAATCGCCGTGATGACGTGCAGCCAGCGGACGGCAAACATGAGCCAGTCCCAGGCAATGGCATATTCGTACATAGGGGCCTCCACCCATTTTCCATGCACCTGTTTGCCATCAAGTGATTTTCGCGGAAATCCCGGTGAATCCTCAACACTTTCAAAAAAATCTATAAGATCACGCCCACTTTGATCTGCACGCCAATGTGGTAGAAAGAACCATGTCCTATCTCGATAATGTGCGCGTCTTCGTTCGTGTGGTCGAACTCGGTACCCTTTCGGCAGCAGGGCGCGACCAGCGCGTCACCCCCGCAGTCGCCAGCAATCGCATCAAGGAACTGGAACGCCATCTCGGCGTGCGGCTGTTCAACCGCACGACGCGAAAGCTCTCGCCGACCGAGCATGGCCGGGTGTTCTACGATGGCGCCGTGAAGATCATCGAGGCGGTCAACGAGGCGGAAGCGGCGATCGCCGATCTCTCGCGCAACCCGAAGGGCTCGCTCAGGATCACCGCGCCGCTCGGCATTGGCCGGCGGCTCATCGCCTCGGGCATCCCGGAATTCCACGATAAATACCCGGATATCGAAGTGCGCGTGCGCCTGTCGGACCACAATGTCGATATTCTCGCCGAAGGCGTCGACGTTGCCTTCAAGCTCGGCGTGCTCGAGGATTCGAACCTGCGCATGCGCGGCATCCTCAATTGCGAACGCGTGCTCTGTGCGTCCCCGACCTATCTCGCCCGCCGCGGCACGCCTGCCAACGCCGATGCGCTGATCGCCGACAAACACGACTGTCTGCTGCTGCGTTATCCCGGCTCGAAGGAATATTACTGGACGCTGGTGACGGCCGAAGGCCCGCGCAAGTTCGAGGTCGCCGGCCCCTATGACAGCGACGACGGCGACGTCCTGACCCAATGGGCGCTGGAGGATCGCGGCATCATCAACAAGCCGCTGTTCGAGGTGAAGGCGCATCTGAAGGAAGGCCGTCTGGTCGAAATCCTGAAGGACGCACCGCCCGCCGCCGTGCAGCTCGCCGCGATCTATCCGCACAAGCGCTTCCAGGATCCGAAACTGCGCCTGATGATCGATTTCATGGCCGAGCGATGTCAGCGGCTGATCGGCAAGCTGCTCGCAGACGAGCCGGCCGCCGAAGCGTCTAGCGACTGACCGCCACCCGGCGCTCCGTCTTGGCGGCAACCCAGCTCAGCGCCGCCGTCATGATCTCGGCCGCTGCAAGTGTTGCGATGACCGCCGGCCGCTTGTCCTTCACCGCCGTGCCGCCGATCGGGCAGACGAGATTGGAAAACAGTTCTGGCCGGTCGATTTCGCGCGCCAGCCAGTTGCGGAAGGTCGTGCGCTTGGTCTTGGAGCCGATCATGCCGACATAGGCCGCATCCTCCCGCCGCAATGCCTCGGCGGTGATGAGGAAATCGAGCGCATGGTCGTGGGTGAGGATGACGAAGCTGCTGCCGGCCGGTGCATCGCGCACCACGGCCTCCGGCATCGCCGTCAGGCAGGTTTCGATGCGCGGCACCGTGCAGGCGACGAGTTCATCCTCGCGCGTATCCACCAGCACGACGCGCAGTGGCGCAAGCGACAGCGCCATGGCCAGCGCATCGCCGACATGGCCCGCGCCGAAGACATAGACATGCGGCCGCGACGCCATTTCCCGGTCGCTGCGGTCGATCAGGTCTTTCGCGAGGGCCGGATTGAGGGCGGTGAAGGACAGCCCGACCCGGCCGCCGCAGCATTGGCCGATTTCCGGTCCGAGCGGCACGTTCATCGGCTCGGCGGCCGACCCGGAGCGCAACGCCCGGCGCGCCTGGTCGATCGCCATATATTCCAGCTGCCCGCCACCGATCGTCGCGAAGATCGCCCGCTCCGACACCAGCATCCAGGCATCGGTGTCGCGCGGCGTGGAGCCCGCGGCACCCGTCACTTCGACCAGGATCGCTCCCGGCTCGCGGCGCAGGAAATCCCGGATGTCTTCGCGAGCGGCCGGCATGACATCACCCCTGCTTTTCTTGATCGCAATTCCGGACGGAAAACCGCATCACACTTTTCCTGGATTTGCTCGGGCAGCTTTCAGCCGCTCGATCGCCATCAGCACGCATTCGGGCGTAGCTGGCGCATCGAGGCGTGGGCAGATCTTGTGGTCCGCCACGCTCGCTACCGCATCCGACAGCGCATGCAGCACGGCAAGGCCGAGCGGCAGCGGCGGCTCGCCGACCGCCTTGGAGCGGTGGATCGTCGGCTCATAGGCCTCCGACCAGTCGGTCAGCGCGACGTTGAAGATTTTTGGGCGATCCGAAGCGAGCGGGATCTTGTAGGTGGAGGGCGCATGGGTGCGAAGCCGCCCCTTGCCGTCCCACCACAGTTCCTCCGTCGTCAGCCAGCCCATGCCCTGGATGAAGCCGCCCTCGATCTGGCCGATATCGATGATCTTGTTCAACGAACGGCCGGTGTCGTGCAGGATGTCGGTGCGCTCGACGATATATTCGCCGGTCAGCGTGTCGACGGACACCTCCGAGCAGGCCGCGCCATAGGCATAGTAGTAGAAGGCATGGCCGCGGCCCTTCGAGCGATCCCAGTGGATCTTCGGCGTCTTGTAGAAGCCGGCCGCCGAGAGCTGGACGCGGGCCATATAGGCCTTCTTGACCAGTTCGTTGAAGGAGATTTCCGCGTTACCGATGCGCACCCGGTTCGGCAGGAACACCACCTGATCGCGCGGCACCTGATGGCTTTCCGCCGCGAAATCGATAAGCCGGTCCTTGATCTGGCGCGCGGCATCCTGCGCCGCCATGCCGTTGAGGTCGGCGCCCGAGGAGGCGGCGGTCGGCGAGGTGTTCGGCACCTTGGCGGTCGTCGTGGCGGTGATCTTCACCCGGTCGAGATCGATCTGGAACTCTTCCGCCACCACCTGCGCCACCTTCAGGTGCAGGCCCTGGCCCATTTCGGTGCCGCCATGGTTCATGTGCACGGAGCCGTCCGTGTAGACATGCACCAGCGCACCGGCCTGGTTGGATTCCGTCTTGGTGAAGGAGATGCCGAATTTCACCGGCGTCAGCGCAAGCCCGCGCTTGACGATGCGGCTCTTCGCGTTGAATTCGGCGATCGCCTTGCGGCGCCCGGCGTAATCCGCGCTTTCTTCCAGCTCCGCGACGATGCGCTGGATGATGCAGTCCTCGACCTTCTGGTGGTAGGGGGTGAGGTTGCGGTCTCCTTCGACGCCCATTGCGTCGTAGAAATTCAGCTTGCGGATTTCGAGCGGGTCCTTGCCGACGGCGAAGGCCACCTCGTCGATGACGCGTTCCGCGCCAACCATGCCCTGCGGGCCACCGAAACCGCGGAACGCCGTGTTGGACACGGTGTTGGTGTAGAGCGGCGCCGACTTGGCATGCACATGCGGGAAGAAATAGGCGTTGTCGCAGTGGAACAGCGCCCGGTCGCCGACCGGACCGGACAGGTCGGCGGAAAAGCCAGCCCGCAATGCAAACGTATAGTCGATGCCGAGGATGCGGCCCTCGTCGTCGAAGCCGACATCGTAGTCGATGGCGAAATCGTGCCGTTTGCCGGTCGCGACCATGTCCTCGTCGCGGTCGAGCCGCACCTTGACGGCGCGGTTGAGCTTCTTGGCCGCGATGGCGGCAAGCGCCGCGCACTGGTTCGCCTGGGTTTCCTTGCCGCCGAAGCCGCCGCCCATGCGGCGCACTTCCACCGTCACCGCATTGCTCGGCACGCCGAGCGCATGCGCGATCATGTGCTGCGTCTCGCTCGGGCCCTGTGTCGAGCAGTAGACGAGCACTTCGTCGTCCTCGCCGGGAACGGCAAGCGAGACCTGACCTTCGAGATAGAAATGGTCCTGGCCGCCAAGCCGCATGCGGCCCGTCACGCGGCGCGGCGCGCTTTCAAGCGCTGCCGCCGCGTCACCGCGCTTCAGCGTCAGCGGCGTGACGACCTGCCGGTGTGTCTTGACGTCGAGGTCCCAGATGTCGATGTCGGCCGGCAGTTCCTCGTATTCGATCTTGGCGAGCCGCGCGGCGCGGCGGGCCTGTTCGCGGGTTTCCGCGATCACGCAGAAGATCGGCTGGCCGTGGAACTCGACCTTGCCATTGGCGAGCACCGGGTCGTCGTTCATGTAGGAGGGCGAGATGTCGTTGACGCCGGGCACGTCTTCATGCGTCAGCACGTCGACGACGCCGGGTGCAGCGCGCACCGCGGAAAGATCGACGGACTTCAGAATGCCGTGCGCGACGGTCGACAATCCGAAGCCGGCATGCAGCGTGCCGGCGGGTTCGGTGATGTCGTCGATATAGACAGCCGAACCGGCGACATGTTTGTGCGCGGAATCGTGGCGGATGCTCGCATGGACGCCGCCTTCGATCTTTTCTGCCTTGAGATCAGGAGTGTGCTTGTTCATGGCTCACGCAGCCTCGTATCTGGACACCTGTGCGGGTGCATCGCTGGATGTCGTTTCCATAAAGAACCGCAGAAGCAGGTTTTTCGCCACCAGCGCGCGGTATTCGGCGGTGGCACGCATGTCGGTCAGCGGCGCATAGTCTTCCGCGTACTTTTCCATTGCCGCTTCCACCGTGGCCTCGGTCCAGGGCTGGCCGACAAGTGCCTTTTCAACGGCGAAGGCCCGCTTCGGCGTCGCCGCCATGCCGCCATAGGCGATACAGATTTCGGCCACCGTGCCATCGGCGGCAAGTGCCAGGCGGAAGGCGCCGAGCGTCGCCGTGATGTCCTCGTCGCGCCGCTTGGTCACCTTGTAGACGGCGAACTTTTCCGCCGCGGCGGGTGCCGGTACATGCACGGATTCGACGAATTCGCCGGGCTGGCGATCCTGCTTGCCATAGGCGATGAAGTAGTCTTCCAGGCGAATGGTGCGCCGAACCGACCCCTTGCGCAAGGTGAGCGTGCTGGCGAGCGCAATCAGCGCCGGCGGCGTGTCGCCGATCGGCGAGCCGTTGGCGATGTTGCCGCCGATCGTGCCCATATTGCGCACCTGCTGGCCGCCGATGCGGTTGATCAGGGGGCCGAGCGCCGGAATATGCTGGGACAGCGTGTCGATCGCCTCGGAATAGGTGACGCCGGCGCCAATCGAGACCGTGCCGTCCTTGACCGTGATCGACTTCAGTTCGTCGAGCCCGGCGATGAAGACCACCGGCGAGATATCCCGCATGTGCTTGGTGACCCAGAGGCCGACATCGGTGGAGCCGGCGACTACGGTCGCGGTCGGCGTTGCCTCCAGCACGCCAGCAAAATCGTCGAGGCTGGCCGGTACGACCAGCCGGTGTTTGCCGTCGGCGATCTCGACGCGCGCACCGTCACGCAGCGCCTTGAGGCGCGCGATCATCGTTGCGCGTTCAGTCAAAAGCGGATCCTTCTCCGTCCCGCCATAGCTGGAGATGGCCCGCGCCGCGCGCAGGATCGGCTCGTAGCCGGTGCAGCGACAGAGATTGCCCTGGAGCGCCGTCTCGATCTGCTGGTCGCTCGGATGGGGTGTCTGCATCCACAGCGCATAGAGCGACATGACGAAGCCCGGCGTGCAGAAGCCGCATTGCGAGCCGTGAAAATCCACCATCGCCTGCTGCACCGGGTGCAGGTGGCCGTCGCGGGCGGCGACATGCTCGACCGTCACCACATGACAGCCGTCGAGCGAGCCCATGAAGCGGATGCAGGCGTTGACGCCCTCGTAGACGAGACCGCCCTCGGGTGTCAGGCGGCCGACCAGAACGGTGCAGGCGCCGCAGTCGCCCTCGGCGCAACCTTCCTTGGTCCCCGTCAGCAGGCGGGAGAGGCGCAGCCAGTCGAGCAGCGTGTGGTCCGGTGCGACATCGCGAAGGGCCACGTCCTTGCCGTTCAGGATGAAGCGCAGCTCGGAGCGGATTTCGACGGCCATGGATTAACTCCCGCGGTAGGTGGAATAGCTGAACGGCGAGACGAGCAGCGGCACATGGTAATGCGCGCCTTCATCGGCAAGCCCGAAGCGGATGGGAATGATATCGAGGAACAGCGGGCCATCCGCCGTGCGGCCGAGATAGTCGCCGGCGTGGAAGCGCAGCTCGTAGATGCCGGCCTTCATCGTCTCGCCCGACAGAAGCGGCGCATCGCAGCGGCCGTCATCGTTCGTCTCGGTGGCCTTCAGGAGATGGAACGCATCGCCCTCGACACGGAAAAGCTCAATACGCAGGCCCTCGGCGGGTTTGCCGAGCGCGGTATCCAGTACGTGGGTCGTCAGCCGACCAGATCCTTGCGAATGAGATTGCATGGTTTTTCCTCCCGAACACAGCACTCCTCCTGCCACTATCCGTCAAGCCCAACCCACTGAAAAGCAGGATGATCGTTCGAGACTTTCAAAATTTACGGGGGAATGGCGCACACGATTCTTGGGTTAGACATTTGCCATCAACTACGTTTGGAGGAGCGTTCCCATGCGATATTGCCGTGACATGCACGGATACGGAGAGACCCCGCCTGCGGCCCAGTGGCCGGGCGAAGCGCGCGTCGCCGTGCAATTCGTGCTGAACTACGAGGAAGGCGGCGAAAACTGCGTGCTGCATGGCGATGCCGCCTCCGAAGCGTTCCTCTCCGAAATCGTCGGTGCGGCGCAATGGCCGGGCCAGCGCCACTGGAACATGGAATCGATCTACGAATATGGCGCCCGCGCCGGCTTCTGGCGCCTGCACCGGCTGCTGACGGAAAAGAACGTGCCCGTCACGGTCTACGGCGTCGCCACCGCTCTGCAACGCTCGCCCGCCCAGGTCGCCGCCATGCTCGACGCCGGCTGGGAGATCGCCTCGCACGGCCTGAAATGGGTCGAGCACAAGGACATGCCGGCCGAGGAGGAGCGCGCGGCGATCGCCGAGGCGGTCCGCCTGCACACGCTCGTCACCGGCGAACGGCCGCGCGGCTGGTATACCGGCCGCTGTTCGGTGAACACGGTCGATCTTGTCGCCGAAGAGGGCGGCTTCGACTACGTCTCCGACACCTATGCCGACGACCTGCCCTATTGGTACGAGCATGATGGCAAGCAGCAGCTCATCATCCCCTACACGCTCGACGCCAACGACATGCGTTTCGCCACCCCGCAGGGTTTCAACAGCGGCGACCAGTTCTTCAGCTACCTGAAGGATTCCTTCGACGCGCTCTATGCGGAAGGCAAGGCGGGCAACCCGAAGATGATGAGCATCGGCCTGCATTGCCGCCTGATCGGCCGCCCCGGCCGCGTCATGGCGCTTGCCCGCTTCATCGACTACATCCAGGGTCACGAAAAGGTCTGGATCCCGCGGCGCGTCGATATCGCCGAGCACTGGGCGAAAACCCATCCGCCGCGGCCGCAGGCCGAACGCCCCTCGCAGATGGCCGAAGAGGCGTTCGTAACGCGCTTTGGCGATATTTTCGAGCATTCCCCCTGGGTTGCGCGGCGCGCCTGGGCGGGCGAACTTTCGCCGGCGAACGACACCGCCATCGGCCTTGCCGCAGCGCTCACCTTCCAGTTCCGTGCGGCGAGCGAAGAACAGCGCCTCGGCGTGCTCGTCGCCCATCCGGACCTTGCCGGCAAGCTGGCGCAGGCCAAGCGCCTGACGGCAAGCTCGACCGACGAGCAGGCCTCTGCCGGCCTCGACGCGCTGACCGACGAGGAGCGCGCGCGCTTCACCGAACTCAACACCGACTACGTGAAAAAATTCGGTTTCCCGTTCATCATCGCCGTGCGCGACAACACGAAAGCCAGCATCCTCGCCGCCTTCGAAAAACGCATCGCCAATGACCGCGACACGGAATTCGCCACCGCCTGCAAGCAGGTCGAGCGGATCGGGCTGCTGCGGCTCAAAGCGCTGCTGCCGGCCTGAGCGACGGGCCATGTCGAGCGCCGCCCTGCCCGCCTTCGCGCGCGGAACGATCAATCTTGCCTCGGCAGGTCTCGGGGCAAGCGGCCTCTTCGCGACGGACGAGTTCTTCGGGCCGCTGTCGCGCATGCTGGCCGACGAACCCGCCGTCTACCATCCCGGCCGCTACGACGAAAACGGCAAGTGGATGGACGGCTGGGAAACACGCCGGCGGCGCGGGCCGGGCCACGACCATGCCGTCATCGCGCTGGCAAAACCCGGCCGTATCCGCGGCTTCGACGTCGACACGGCCTTTTTCACGGGCAACTACCCGACGGCCTGCGCCATCGAGGGCTGTCATGCACCGGGAGGCCCGGACGACGAAACGACGTGGGTGGAACTGCTGGCACCAAGCCCGCTCGGACCGAGCGCCCAGCATTTCTTCGACTGCGCCTCGGCGGGGCTCTACAGCCATGTGCGGCTGAGAATCTATCCCGATGGCGGGGTGGCGCGGCTGCGCGTCTATGGGACGCCGGCGCTCGACCCGGCCGAAGGACCGATCGATCTCGCGTCTGCGCTTTGCGGCGGGCAGGTGATCGCGCTTTCCAACGGACACTACGGTCATCAGCGCTTGCTCGCGCCCGGTCGTGGCGTCAATATGGGTGACGGCTGGGAGACCAGCCGCCGCCGCGAGCCGGGCCACGAATGGATCGTGGTCAAGCTTGCCGCACGAGCGACGGTGACAAGCATCGTCGTCGACACCGCCCATTTCAAGGGCAATTACCCGGATGCCTGCTCCATGCAGGCCGCCGACCTGACGGGCACGACGGGGGACCTCCCCACCCTTGTCACCGCCGCGTCGATGTTCTGGCAGGAAATCCTGCCCGAGCAGAAACTGGCCGCCGACCGTATCCACACGTTCGACGGCCATCTCGTGAAGCGGGCGGGTGCCCTAACCCATGTCCGCCTGAACATTCATCCGGACGGCGGCATCAGCCGTCTGCGCGTTTTTGGCCATCTGGCCGAGGGAGGAAAGACATGAAGACCATCGAGATCAAACCGTTGACCCGCGAGGCCTTCGCGCCTTTCGGCCAGGTCATCGAGCAGGACGGCGCGCACAATTTCCCGATCAATGCGGGCAAATGCACGCGCTACCATGACCTTGCCAATATCGAGACGACCGGTGAGAAGGCCCGTCCGATGATCAGCCTGCTGCGCGGCGAACCCTATCCGCTGCCGCTGGAACTGAAGATGGTCGAGCGTCACCCGCTCGGCAGCCAGGCCTTCATTCCGCTCGGCGAAAGCCCCTTCCTCGTCGTCGTCGCCGAGGAAACGGAAAACGGCCCGGCCGAGCCGATCGCCTTCCGCACCGCACCGGGACAGGGCGTCAATATCGGCCGCAACATCTGGCACGGCATCCTCACGCCGCTCGAGACGGTGTCCGACTTTGCCGTGGTCGACCGCGCCGGCGAGGGCGTGAACCTCGAAGAGCATTTTTACGACGAAACCTTCCTGATCCGCTGATCCATCCACCGGGGATGCGGATCCGCCGGCCCGCCTCCACGGGCCGGCACTTTCTTGCCTTCCTTGACAAATTTTCTTGTCAATGGAATCCTGCGGCATGCTCGACCTCGACATCATCGACACACCGGCCGCCGCGATGCTCGCCCTTGATCCGATCAAGGCGCGCCTGCTTGCCGAGCTTTCGGTTCCCGCCTCCGCGGCCGCCCTTGCCGGCCGGGTCGGCCTGACGCGCCAGAAGGTCAACTATCACCTGAAGGCGCTGGAAGAGCAGAAGCTGGTGCAACAGGCCGAGGAGCGGCAATGGGGCGGCATCACCGAGCGCCTGATGGTGGCGACGGCGCGCGCCTATGTGGTCTCGCCCGCAGCGCTTGGCCCGCTCGACGCCGATCCTGCCATCCATGGCGACCGGCTCTCTGCCAGCTATCTCCTTGCGCTCGCCGCCCGCATCGTGCGCGAAGTGGGCGCGCTCTGGCACGGTGCGCGGGCGACGGACAAGCGGCTGGCCACCCTCTCCATCGACACGACCATCCGCTTTGCATCGCCCGCCGCCCGTGCGGCCTTCACCGCCGATCTGACCCACGCGGTCACAACCCTTGCAGCTCGCTACCATGACGACACGACCCCAGGCGGCCGGCCGCACAGGCTGGTGGTTGCCGCCTATCCCGCCCCTCCAGAAACCGAAAGGAAACACGATGCCGACGAAATTTGACGCCAGCGGCAAGCGCTGGGTGGAAATGGAATTTCTCGCGCCCGGTACGCCAGATCAGGTCTGGCAGGCCATGGCGACCGGGCCCGGCAACGCGGCCTGGTTCACCCGCGCCGAGATCGAGGAAAAGATCGGCGGCCAACTGACCTTCTATTTCATGCCGGGTGTTACGTCCAGCGGTACGGTCACCGGCTGGGAGCCACCGCACCGCTTCGGCTATGTCGAGGTGGGCTGGGCCGAGAACGCCCCGCCGATCGCCACCGAAATCAGCATTGTCGCCCGCTCGGGCGACGAGTGCCTCGTGCGCATGGTGCATTCGCTGTTCAGCGCCACGGATGACTGGGACGACCAGATGGAAGGCTTCGAATCGGGCTGGCCCGGCTTCATCGAGGTGCTGCGGCTCTACCTCTCCCATCATGCGGGTGAAAATGCCGCGTCCTTCCAGATCAGCGCCAATGCGCAGGGCGAGGACCTGGTGGTCTGGCGCAAGCTGCTCGACGGTCTTGGCCACGAAACGGCCGATGCCGGCGAAAACTGGACCGTCGAAGCCGGCGAAACATTTTATGGTGAGGTCACCCGCGTGCGGCAGGAGGCGGAGCAGCGCTATGTGCTGATGCACATTTCCGGCGACGTGCCGGGCGTCGGCCTGTTCGGCATCTACCGCATGGGAGAAACGGTCCGGCTCAGCGTCTGCCGCTTCTTCTACGGACCGAAGGCCGGCGACACCGCGGCGGCGGCCGAACCAACATGGCAGGCCTGGCTCGACGGCATTGCCAGGTCCTGAAACGAAAACGGGCCGCGCTCATCACGCGGCCCGTTCTTTTGAGTGATTGCCCGGTTATTCCGCGAAGAAAGCGAAGCGGATGATGAAGAGAACCGCGACGATTGCCGTCGCCGGATGGATCTGCTTCCACTTGCCGGTGAACAGCTTCAGCACGACATAGCTGATGAAGCCGAAGGCAAGACCATTGGCGATCGAATAGGTGAAGGGCATGGCGAGCGCAGTGAGCGCCGCCGGGGCCGCTTCCGTCAGGTCTTCCCATTCGACTTCCGTCAGTTCCCGCATCATCAGGCCGGCCACGTAGAGCAGCGCCGGTGCCGTTGCATAGGTCGGCACGGAGCCGGCAAGCGGCGAGATGAAGAGGGCGGCGAGGAACAGGATGGCGACGGTGAAGGCGGTGAGGCCCGTGCGGCCGCCGGCCTGTACGCCGGATGCGCTTTCGACGTAAGCCGTGGTGCTGCTCGTACCGATCAGCGAGCCGGCGACGATCGCCGTGCTGTCGGCGAGAAGCGCGCGGCCGAGACGGCTCTTCTTGCCTTCCTGGATGAGATTGGCGCGCTTGGCGACGCCGATCAGCGTGCCGGTGGCATCAAACACTTCGACGAGCACGAAGACCAGGATGACATGCAGCAGGCCGCCATGCAGCGCACCCATGATGTCGAGCTGCAGGAAGGTCGGCATGATCGACGGCGGTGCGGAGACGACGCCCTGGAACTGGCTGACGCCGGTGATCCAGGAGAGGATCGTCACGGCGAGAATACCGATCAGGATCGCACCCTTGACCCGCAGCGCATCGAGCACGGCGATGATGAAGAAGCCGAGGATGGCCAGCAGCGGGCCGGTTTCCTTGAGGCTGCCGAGGCCGACAAGCGTTGCCGGGTTGTCGACGACGATGCCGGCATTCTTCAGCGCGATGATGCCGAGGAAGAGGCCGATACCGGAAGCGATGGCACTGCGCAGCGAATGCGGAATGCCTTCGATCAGCCAGCTGCGCACCCCGGTCACCGTCAGGATGACGAAGATGAGGCCGGAAATGAAGACCGCGCCCAGCGCCTGCTGCCAGGTGAAGCCGAGGGCTGCGACGACGGTGAAGGCGAAGAAGGCGTTGAGGCCCATGCCGGGCGCCATCCCGATCGGCCAGTTGGCGACGAGCGCCATGACCAGCGAGCCGAGGGCCGCCGCAAGACAGGTCGCGACGAAGACGGCATCCCGGTCCATGCCCGTCGTCGACAGGATGTCAGGGTTTACGAAGATGATATAGGACATGGTGAGGAAGGTCGTGAGACCCGCGATCACCTCTGTGCGCACGGTCGTACCGTGCTCACTCAGCTTGAAAAGCCGTTCAAACATGTTTTCTCCCCCTGGCGCGCCAGCGGCTGCGCCGTGCAAAACCTCCGGGCCAAATGCTCCTCCAGCAACCCGGAACCTAGCCGACGCTTCGCACTGCGAACCGCCTGCCCGCGGCTTCCCGCGTCCGCGCGCCGCTGTCCGCCGGAAGCCGGCCGCGGTTGATCACAGTTTCGTCATAATGCGTGTTTGAGCGGAATTTTGCCAGCCGGGCATTTCCCCGAATTTTAGCGAAACTCTTTCACGATTCTCCCGAGCGGCCGCACGATTTGCCGGATCCGCAGAGGGTCTGCGTTACTCGCAGACGTCGACCCACGCACCCTGAACGAGCCCCACCAGACGCTCCGGCGCAATGCGCACCGCCGCATTCGTGGCACCGGCGGCCGGGACGACCTCGTCGAAAGGCCGAAGCGATACATCGCAATAGACCGGTACAGGTGAAGGCAGGCCGAACGGGCACACGCCGCCGACCGGATGGGAGGTTACGGCCAGCACCTGCTCCGCATCGAGCATACGGGGCTTTGCGGCAAAACGATCCTTGAATTTTCGATTTGAGAGCCGTGCCGTGCCGGCGGCGACCAGCAGGACGATTTCCTCGCCAACCCGCAGGCAGATCGTCTTGGCGATCTGCTCCGGTGCCACTCCATGTGCCTCGGCAGCCAGCGTCACGGTCGCCGAGCTCTGCTCGGTGACGAGCACCGCGATATCGGGGGCGTGTTCGGAGAAGAAGGTGCGGACGGATTCGAGCGACATGGTACTTTCATAGCCAGTGACACGGCCATCGCGCAAGAGGCTGCCGGAAGGCGAAGCTGACGATGCTTCCCTCCCCCTGGAACGCAAAAACCCCAACCGCATATGCGTGCCGGGGTTTTGGACGTGGATATCTTTGGCTGGGTAAGCCCGCAGCCGCCTTGGCTTGCGGTCCTATCCGGCCTCGAGGCCCATGCTTGGCTGTTTCGTGCCATCACGTACCCACCCCGGTCAGAGATGCTGCGATGATGACTTTCGGCAGCAAGCCGGCGCAGGGAACCCGGCGCTGCCTATTCTCTACCCTGCGCTGGTGCCGAGGGCCACCGCGTAGCTGTCTTCATGCAGTTGATAGCGCGTGATCCTGCCCTCAAGAACTGTCAGTTCGATGGCGAAGGGCGACTCGACAAGCTTGCCGGTTGACCGGATCGCAGACATCAGCTCGCCGACGATGACCACCATCGTATCGTCGGCCAGAATCCGCTTCACCTCATACCGGCGCGGCTCGACGCCCTGGGCCAGGACAGGGAAGAAGGCACGCACGGATTCACGGGTCCGACGCCTGCCCGCCCAAGGCACCAAAGCAGGATCGCCCGCGACGTGCCAATCCACGTCATCGGCAAAGAGATCGGCAATTGCCTCACGCTTTTCCGGTTCGTCGGGTGCGCCCCAGAAAGCACCAACCCTTGCAAGATACAATTCAGCCACTTCGCGCGGCGAAGGGACAGAGACGGCAGCGGCATTCGACATCGTGTTCTCCGAGTTTGCATCCACTGCATGGAACACTTTTACCCATCGAAATAGCCTATATTACTCGATACGACTCATCGGTTATTACGATATATGAATCGCCCTCTACCCCTGCAACGAATGATTTTCGAGACGAAAATATGATTGAATCAATCACACTCGATCAGTTGCGCACGCTCGTGGCGGCGGTGGACGAGGGCAGTTTTTCCGCTGCCGGGCGCAAGATCGGGCGCGCGCAGTCCGTCGTGAGCCAAACGATAGCGGGTCTGGAAATACAACTGAACGTGACACTGTTCGAACGCGCCGGCCGCTATCCCTTGCCGACCGCAGCAGGAGCCGCACTCGCCCAGGAAGCGCGGGCCGTGCTGCAGCAAGCCGGCCAGTTCAAGGCTCGCGCCAGGGATCTCGCTAGCGGCATCGAACCCGAACTCGCCATCGCCATCGATGTCACGTTCCCGATCCAGATCTTCACATCCGCCGTCATGGATTTCGAGCTGACCTTTCCCGATACGCAGCTTCGTGTCTATGTCGAGGGCCTTGGCGCGGTCATCGAACCGGTTCTCGAAAAACGCTGCTCTCTCGCAATATCCGGCGTCGCGCCGCTGTTTTCGCAGGAACTGAAGCCGGAGCGGCTCTACCGCTTCAACCTGGTCATGGTCGTGGCCCCGTCACATCCGCTCGCGCAACTGAAGTCACCGGTTCGACGCGAGCAGCTTTCCCGCTATGTCCAGCTCGTGCTTACCGACAGATCCAGCCTGTCACAGGGGCGACAATTTGGTGTCATTGCACAGAAGACGTGGCGGCTTGCCGATCTGGGCGCAAAACACGCCTTTCTCCAGGCAGGCCTCGGTTGGGGCGGCATGCCGGCCTGGATGGTCGAGGCGGACATCACCGCGGGAAAGCTCGTTGAACTGGATGTGGAGCCCTCGATATGGCAGGGCGGCAGACTGGTGACGGCTTACGCCCTGCATCGACGTGACACGCCACCCGGTCCGGCCGGACGCTGGCTGATCAATCGCCTGCGCGAGCACGCGGAGCAGTCCCCGAGCATCGCCTGAAGATACCCCTGGCTCTTTTCCACCCACCCGAACGCAAAAAGCCCCGGGCGCGTTAGCGTACCGGGGTTTTGATATGGGTGTTTGATTTGGTTGCGGGGGCAGGATTTGAACCTGCGGCCTTCAGGTTATGAGCCTGACGAGCTACCGGGCTGCTCCACC
>NZ_JBXARJ010000017.1:0-158046 GCF_058808115.1 Shinella sp. GW821-FHT11G07 | reverse complement strand
CGCTACCGCCGCAAACACCGAAACCAAAAACCGCTGGAGCGAACTCAAAACTGGATAAAACTTGGGGGCAAGGTCAGTCGCGCCGCGCAATAGCCGGGCAGCCAACTGACGGCGAGGACTTCCCGTTGGCCGCCGCCAGCGGGCGCCGACTGGGCGACGGCAAGGCCAACTCCTCCGACGAGGCACGAGAGACACATGACGCAAAAGAACAAAACGGTGTTGAAAGTCAGTGCAGCATTCGTCTTCATGACCAGCCCCCCGCACGAGAACAAAACAAGATCATATGCAACCAAAAATCAGGAAAATGCAACCAGGAATCTGAAAAATCGCGAAAAACGGGAGGCGCACAAAAAATACACGTCGCATCCCATTGTCTTTGCACGGCAAATCGCGTTGACCTTTTGGAAACGGGAGGAACAGCCGTGTTTTCAGAGGCCGAGACGCTCAAAAGCCCGAGCGGGGCGACGCTTGCGCTGCGGCACGAAACCGCTCGCGGGGAGGCACGCGGCATCCTGCTCATCAGCCATGGCCTTGCCGAGCACAGCGCACGGTACGCCCGTTTTGCCGCGCAAATGGCATCGCAAGGTTTTCACGTCTATGCGCATGACCATCGCGGCCATGGCTTCACCACAGCGCCGGATGCACCCCTCGGGCAGTTTGCCCCACGAGATGGCGTGAGCCGTGTCCTCGCCGACATGCGCACGGTGCGCGACCATGCGGTCAGCCGGCATTCGGGTCTGCCCGTCGTGCTCTTCGGCCATTCGATGGGCGGGTTATTTGCCCTCGCCTTCGCCGAGGCCCATCCGAGCGCTATCGACGGGCTCGCCGTCTGGAACTCGAACCTAGAACCGGGACTGGCGGGACGCCTCGCGCAAACCGTGCTGGCGGCGGAGCGCATGCTGAAGGGCTCGGACGTTCCCAGCGGTGTACTGCCGCGCCTTACCTTCGATGCCTGGGGCAAATCCATTACCGGGCGACGCACGGCGTTCGACTGGCTGTCGCACGACCCAGCCGAAGTCGATGCCTATATTGCCGATCCGCTCTGCGGCTTCGACGTCAATGTCTCGATGTGGATCGATATCTTCGCCGTCACCTTCGCCGATGCCTCCGCCGCCGGGCTCGCCCGCCTCCCCAAGCGATTGCCGATCCATCTCGTCGGCGGCGCCGAGGATCCCGCGACGGATTTCGGGCGCGCAACCCTGGCTTTTGCGGAGCGACTGAAAAAATCGCGGCTTGAGGACGTGACCACGATCGTCTATCCCGGCATGCGCCACGAAACGCTGAACGAAAGCCCGGCGTTGCGCGACCCCGCAATCGAAGCCTTTGCCGGCTGGTGCCGGCGCGTCGCAGGCGAAAGACCCCGAACCCCGGAACACGCATGACCATGTCCGCCATCACGCCGCTGCGCCACGAGGTCAGTCTCGGGCTTTTCCTCATGGTGCTTTCGGTGCTGATCTCGCCGATCATCGACATTTTTGCCAAGCTCGCGGTCACCACGGTGCCCGCGACCGAAATCACTTTCGTGCGCCTGCTCTTCCAGATGACGGTGCTTGTACCGATCTGTCTGATGCGCGGCACGCTTTTCGACGTGACCTGGAAAAAGATGGGCCTGCATGCCACCCGCGGCCTGCTGATGGCCATCACCATGATCACCTTCGTGACGCCGCTTGCCGTGATGGAAGTGGCCGATGCCATCGCCATCTTCTTCGTCGAGCCGATCATCCTGACGATCCTCGGCTCGATCTTTTTGAAGGAAACCATCGGCTGGCGGCGCTACACCGCCTGCGGCGTCGGCTTCTTCGGCTCCCTCCTCGTCATCCAGCCGAGCCTGCAGGAAGTCGGCCTGATCGCACTGCTGCCGGTCGTCTCGGCCTTCTCGCTTGCGCTCTTCTTCATGCTGACTCGGCTCGTCGCGCAGAAGGAGGATCCCTGGTCGATGCAGTTCTACGCAGGCCTGTGGGGTGGGCTGTTCTCGGGCGCGCTGCTCCTCGTCGGCAGCAGTGCCGGCATCTCCTTCCTGACCCCCGTCATGCCGGACATGACGAATATGCTCTACATTGCCGGTGCCGCCGTCGCCGCCACCATTGCCGGCGTGCTCGGCGTCTATGCCTATCGTGCAGCACCCGCCTCCACGCTGGCCCCGCTGCAATATCTCGAGATCGTCTCGGCCACCATTCTCGGCTGGTGGGTGTTCGGCCACCTGCCGGATGCGGTGAAATGGCTCGGCATCGCGATCATCATCGCCTCCGGCCTCTACGTCATCTGGCGCGAACGGCAACTGAACAAGACGGCAACGACACCACCCGTCTCCATGCCGGTCTGACGAGAGTGGAGACCGGCGAACGTGGAAGGCATCATGTCAGTCTCAGCCGTCATGATGTCCTTATCCCCTGCCGCTATCGTGCCCGCCGGCTTTTTGTTATCCAGAGTGAAAATGGGCGAAAAGCCCGGCGGCGTGCCCGGCACCCGTCGAGGAGGAGTGCACGATGGAGAAAACGAACCTGCCGCTTGCCGGTATCCGGGTCATCGAACTGGCGCGGGTTCTCGCCGGTCCCTGGGCCGGCCAGATGCTGGCCGATCTCGGTGCGGACGTCATCAAGATCGAAAACCCCGATGGCGGCGACGATACGCGCGCCTGGGGGCCACCCTTCGTGATGGGCAAGGACGGCGCAAACCTGTCTGCCGCCTACTACCACTCCACCAACCGCGGCAAGCGCTCCATCGCCGTTGACCTCAAGACGGAGGAAGGCCGCGACACCGTCCACCGGCTGATTGCCACCGCCGATGTGGTCATCGAGAATTTCAAGGTCGGCGGCCTCGTGAAATACGGGCTCGACTACCAGAGCCTCGCCCAAAAGCACCCCAAACTCATCTATTGCTCGATCACCGGTTTCGGCCAGGACGGTCCCTACGCGGCCCGCGCCGGCTACGACTATATCGTGCAGGGCATGTCCGGCTTCATGTCCGTGACGGGCGCCCCGGACGGCGAGCCGATGAAGGCGGGCGTCGCCATCGCCGACATCTTTACCGGCATCTATGCCGTCACCGCCATCCAGGCTGCCCTCATCCATGTCATGAAGACCGGCGAAGGCCAGCATGTCGACATGGCGCTGCTCGATGTGCAGTCGGCCGTCATGGCGAACCAGAACATGAATTTTCTCGCCTCCGGCAAGGCGCCGAACCGGCTCGGCAATGCACATCCGAACATCTCGCCCTACGAGGTCGTGCCGACAGCCGATGGGCACATCATCCTTGCGGTCGGCAATGACGGACAGTTCCGCAAGCTCTGCGGCATCCTGAAGCTCGATGGTGTCGGCGAGGATGAGCGCTTCGCCACGAACCGCGCCCGTGTCGCCAACCGCGACGAGGTTCGCCGCCTGGTCACGGGTGCGACGGCGCGCATCACCAAGGCCGACCTGCTCGACGCCTGCGAGCGCGAGGGCGTGCCCGCCGGGCCGATCAACTCCATCGCCGAAACCTTCGATGACCCGCAGGTGAAAGCGCGCGGGCTTCGCGTCGACCTGCCGGATGCCGACGGCAACCTTATCCCGGGCGTGCGCACACCCATCGTGTTTTCCGGCACACCGCTCGCCTACGACCGGCCGAGCCCGCGGCTTGGCGAACATACCGATGCCGTTATGGCGGAACTCAGCATTCTCGAAGCAGGAAAGAACAGCGCATGAAGACCGGTGGCCAGTTGATCGTCGACGCCCTCGTAGCCAACGGCGTCAAGCGTGTTGCCTGCGTGCCGGGCGAAAGCTATCTCGCGGTGCTCGATGCGCTGCATGATACGGATGTCGACGTGCTCGTCTGCCGCCAGGAAGGCGGGGCGGCGATGATGGCGGATTGCTGGGGCCGGCTTACCGGCGAACCTGGCATCTGCATGGTCACGCGTGGCCCCGGTGCCACCAACGCATCAGCCGGCCTGCACATCGCGCGGCAGGATTCCATTCCGATGATCCTGTTCATCGGGCAGGTGCAGCGCGATGCGCGCGAGCGCGAGGCCTTCCAGGAGGTCGAATACCGCCGCGCCTTCACCGAGGTCGCCAAATGGGTGGCCGAGATCGACGATGCGCGCCGCATTCCGGAATTCATCACCCGCGCCTTCGCCGTCGCCACCTCCGGCCGGCCCGGCCCTGTCGTGCTGGCGCTGCCGGAAGACATGCTGACGGATACGGTCGAGACGGTCGCCGCGAAGGCCTACATGCCGGTCGAGGCCCATCCGGGCCGCAAGCAGATGGAAGAACTCGCAGGCCTGCTCGAAGCGGCCGAACGCCCCCTCGTCATCCTCGGCGGCACCCGCTGGTCGCAGACGAGCGTTGCGGCCTTCACGGCCTTTGCCGAACGCTGGTCGTTGCCGGTCGCCTGTTCGTTCCGCCGGCAGATGCTGTTCGATCACCAGCACCCCAACTACGCAGGCGATTCCGGCATCGGCATCAACCCGGCACTGGGCAAGGAAATCCGCGAGGCGGACCTCGTGGTCCTGCTCGGTGGTCGCTACTCCGAAATGCCGTCCTCGACCTACAGCCTGCTCAAGGTTCCCTACCCGCAGCAGAAGCTGGTGCATGTCTATCCCGATCCGTCGGAACTCGGCCGTGTCTACCGCCCGGATCTGGCGATCTGCGCCGCGCCGGACGATTTCGTCGCTGCACTGGAAACCCTGACGCCGAAGGCCGCACCACGCTGGGCCGCCCGCACCGCCGCTATGCATGACAGCTATCTCAAATGGTCGACCCCGCCGATGACTGGCCCCGGCGACGTGCAGATGGGGCCGATCATGGCCTGGCTGGAGGAAAACACAGCGGAGGACACGATCTTCACCAACGGCGCCGGCAACTATGCCACCTGGGTGCACCGTTTCCACCGCTTCCGCCGCTTCGCCACGCAGGCCGCCCCGACCTCCGGTTCGATGGGCTACGGCCTGCCGGCCGCGGTCGCCGCCAAGCAGCTTCACCCCGACCGCGAAGTCATCTGCTTTGCCGGCGATGGCTGCTTCATGATGCACGGACAGGAATTCGCGACCGCCGTGCGCTACAAGCTCCCGATCATCACCGTCGTTGTCAACAACGGCATATACGGCACGATCCGCATGCATCAGGAACGGGACTATCCGGGCCGGGTCAGCGCCACGGACCTCACCAATCCGGACTTTGCAGCACTCGCCATCGCTTACGGCGGCCACGGCGAGACGGTGGAGAAGACGGAAGATTTCGCCGCCGCATTCCTGCGTGCCCGCGCCAGCGGCAAGCCGGCGATCATTGAGGTGAAACTCGATCCGGAAGCCATTACGCCGACGCGCACGCTTTCGGATATTCGCAGCGGGAAATAGCTTTGTGCGGGGGCGTGGATGCCCCTCATCCCGCTGCTGCGACCTTCTCCCCGCAAGCGGGGAGAAGGGAGATGAGGCACTGTCCCATTCTTTTTCGCAGGATGATATTTTCAGGAAACCGGTTCGGCACAATCCTTCGCCCCGCTTGCGGGGAGAAGGTGCCGGCAGGCGGATGAGGGGCTAATCCCCTCCGTCCCCTCAGCCGCGAAGACGCTGGCTCTGTTCGTAGGTCTTCGTCGAGCGCATACCGGAGCGGCAATATCCCAGCATCGGGCGCGGCAAGTCATCAAGCGCGTCGACCATGCCGTTCACCGCTTCCGCTGTGACACCCATCGGTCCGACGGGCACATGGGCCGTCTCGATGCCGAGTTCCTTGGCACGGGCGGCGATCGCCGCAAATTCCGGCTGGCCCGCTTCCTCGTGGTCCGGGCGGTGGCAGACGATGGATTTGAAGCCCATAGCCGCAACGGCGTCGAGATCCTCGACGGTGATCTGGCCGGAGACGGAATATTCGTCGTTGATCTCACGGATATCCATGGATGGGTCCTTTCCGAAATAGGGGCGCTCACCGTTTAAGCGCGCACTGCCAGAGCGTCAATCGTGCGAAATCTAGCGAACCTCGAAGGCAAGGCCGTAGCTGGCACTTTCTCCCGGGGCGAAGTCCGGCGCGTCGCCGGCCGCAATCAACTCGTCGCGCGGCGCAAAGCGATGCGAGACCGGCTCGATACCCAGCACGGCCGAACCCGGCGACTGGTTCCGCCAGACTTGAAGATAGGGCAGGCTATCGGTGCGGAAGCGGATATGAACGCTGCGCCCATCAAGTGCTGCGATCGGCCCAACAGTGATTTCCGCCCAGCCGTGCTCCGCCGTCTCGGCCGCCGGTACGCAGAAAATCTGCGTAGCACCATCGCCGAACCGCCACGGCAGGCTACCGCCGGGCAGCATGGCCCCGCTCAGCCGGGTGTTTTCGTCGAAAAGGCCGGTGCCGAAATTGATGTGGTACATGGCGAACCGCGGCCAGGGCGTGTCACCAACATTACTGATGATGTCGTCGAGGGTGATATGGCCGACGCGGCGGTCCGCACGCCAGCGACGGGCAAGCGCAGCGGCCCCGCCCTGCGCCAGCGAAACGGCGACGCGCGCCTCGCAGATCACCTCGCCCTCGTCCTCCTCGATCAGGATGTCCTGTGCAGGGTTCGATGACAGCGAACCATGCAGCGGGTAACGCCGCCCGTCGGAAGCCCCCTCGATCGGCACCGGATGGCGGATGTGATCCGGCCCGCAGGTGAACAGGAAACCCGGCAGCGCCTTGTCGATGCGCGGATCGCCATCCGTGGGAACGGCGGAGCCCGGCGAAAGATCGACGCCATGGAAGACCGCGCTGCCTACATCGAGCACCGATTGCGGCGTCAGGTCGAGGCGAAACGATTGCTCGGGCGTGTCGGCGGTCAAGGCGAAGGGCATCCGCGGCTCCGGTGGAAAGCGATGAAAGGAACCCATGCTAGTGGCAAGGCGTTCGCAAGACCATGGGGTGCAGCACCTCGGTCCCGATCTTTCCACGGAACCATCGCGGCCGATCACAAGTTTTTGCAGTATGTGTTGACGTAACGTTCACCATCGATTCAGTTTTTCCATATTAAGGTCCGAATTGAAGTGTTCCGTCCGCACGATACGTGCAAGCTGGCAGGTCAAGAGCCGTGAATTCTATTATTAAAACAAGCATTTCGCTCCTCGCAGCGGCATCCATCCTGGGAATCGCCGTCACGCCTGCCGTTGCCCAGCAGCGCTATTCCTCACCCGACACGGTGCTGATCACGCCGAATGGCGATATTCTGGACTACGTTCCCGACGACCGCATGCGTGTGATGCGCGACAATCGCGGCCGCACGGTCTATGTCGACGACTGGGGCAATGTGGTTGCGACCGTCATGCCCGCCGACCGCTATTTCGCTCGTGGCGGCGACGACTATCGCCCGCGCCGGGACCGTTACCGCGAAGTGCGCGGCTATCCCGAAACCAGCCCGGACTATTTCCCGCCAGCGCCCGAATCCGACTATGGCGATGAACTGACGACCAGCTCCGTGCCGGAAATGCGCGAGGCCCTGCCGGGCGATATCGAGCGCCAGACCCTGCCGGATGCCGATTTCGGCGGTTCGCAGCCTCTGCCGGATTTCAACGGAAACGACGACAACGCCGCCCTCCCCGAAAACAGCGTCGATCCCAACGCCGAATTCGTGCCCGGCCCGAAATTCGTGCCAGCAACGGCGCTCGGCAAGCTGTCCTCCGCGGAGATTACGGCGCTTCAGGTCTTCCTCGACCGCGAAGGCTATTCGCCGGGCGTGATCGACGGCAAAAAGGGTTCCAACGTCACCAAGGCGATCGAGGCCTGGCAGAACGGCACCGGCGAAACGCTCGACCCGAACAATGCCGACGACATTCTGGAGCGCCTGCGTCTCTCCGGCGGCATGGCCTTCACCACCTACGAAATCACCGCTGTCGACGCGGCCGGCCCCTACGTTGCCTCCATTCCGAACGACTATGCGGAAAAAGCGGCGCTGCCGCACCTCTCCTACACCTCGACGATCGAAATGCTGGCCGAAAAGTTCCACATGGACGAGGCCTATCTGAAGGATATCAACCCGGGCGTCGACTTCACGATCCCAGGCACGATCATCAAGGTCGTCGATACCGGTGAAAAGAAGACCGGCAAGGTGGCGAAGATCCTCGCCGACAAGGGCCGCAAGCAGGTGCTCGCCTATGACGAGAACGGCACGCTGATTGCCGCCTACCCGGCCAGCATCGGCTCCGCCGATACGCCCTCACCATCAGGTCTGGTGACCGTCGAGCGTATCGCGCTCAATCCCGGCTACACCTACAATCCGAAGATCAACTTCCAGCAGGGCGCCAACAACAAGGTGCTGACGCTGCAGCCCGGTCCGAACGGCCCGGTCGGCACCGTCTGGATCGCGCTTTCCAAGCCGACCTACGGCATCCACGGCACACCGGAACCGTCGAAGATCGGCAAGACCCAGAGCCACGGCTGTATCCGCCTGACCAACTGGGATGCGACCGAGCTCGCCAAGATGACCAGCGCCGGCGTGACGGTCGAGTTCGTCGACTGACGAACATCGAAGACGAACAAGCAAAGCCGGTCTTTCAGGGCCGGCTTTTTGTTTTCCTGGGGGAAAATCCGGTTCCGCCATGATGCGAACCGGAAAACGCCTGTTTTTGCGGCGAAGCAGCCGAACGGTCGCCCAACGCGGCGACCATCTCGCTTCCAACCGTCAATCCGGTATCCCATGCTGCAAAAATTCCGCACCACCCTCCTTTGCCTCACCCTTGCCGGAGCGATGCCGCAGGCCGCCTCCGCCGCCGATCTCATGACCTTCTGGGACACGCCGCAAAAGGGCGGCAACAGCTTCAACGCCTCCGAGCCGGACAAGGCCTATTTCGAGGCGCTCGCCGCAACCGGCGCAACCTGGGTCCGCCTCACCTTCAGCAAATGGAAAGGCGAAGGCCGCGACTTTCTGCTCGGCGATGCCGACCACTACAAGAATCTACCGCCGAAGGACCTCGCCACGTTGCGGGAAACGCTCGATGCGGCACACGCCGCCGGGCTCAAGGTCGTGATAACGCCGCTCAGCCTGCCGGGCGCGCGCTGGAAACAGCAGAACGGCGAAAAGTTCGACGACCGGCTCTGGTCGGCTCCTGCCTTTGCCGATCAGGCCGTGAAATTCTGGAGCGATCTCGCCGCCGCGCTGAAGGACCACCCGGCGGTCGCCGGCTACAATCTCATCAACGAGCCGGCACCGGAAAAGACCACCGGGCTTGCCGAAAACGGTGCGATGGCCGACATCCGGGCCTGGCAGGAAAAGCACGCCGGCGGCACGCGCGACCTGCCAAAACTCTACACGCGCATCATCGAGGCGATCCGCGCCGTCGATCCGGTGACGCCGGTGATGGTGGATAGCGGTTACTACGCCAATCCGCGCGCACTCGTCGCCTGGCCGAAGCGGCTCGCTGATGACAAGGTGCTCTATGCCTTCCACATGTACGAGCCCTATGACGCGACGAGCGCGCCGAACATGAAGCGCGAGACGCCGCTTCGGTATCCCGGCGCGCAAACGGACTATGCCGGCAGCACGACGACGTGGGACCGCAAGGCTGTTGCGGACCACATCAACACGGCCTTCGATTGGGCGAAGACGCAAGGCCTGCCGCCGACCCGCGTGGTCGCTGCCGAGTTCGGCTGCATGCGGCTGTGGGCCGATTGCGGCACCTATCTCACCGACGTCATGGATGCTGTCGAGGCAAAGGGCGGGCACTGGGCCTTCTACTCCTTCCGCGAGGACGAGTGGGAAGGCATGGATTACGAGCTGCCGGAGAAGGTGAAACCGGGGCAGTTCTACTGGCTCTCCGGACAAGGCAAGGCTGGAAAGCTGCCCCGCGATGGCAAACTCATGGATATGCTGAAGGCGCGAATGCAGGAGTAAGAAAGGGCCGGGCAATGCAAACGCCGCCCGGCCTTCCTTTTCAGTCCGTCAAAACGCTCAGGCAGCGCGGCGATAACCTGAACCGTGTGCCGGCTGCGCGGTACCGCCGGTGCGGAACGCGCTGAGCTGGGCGGCAATGGAGGCGGCCTCCTGCGTCAACGCCTGGCTCGCGGCATTGGCCTGTTCGACCATCGCCGCATTCTGCTGGGTGATCTGGTCCATGGCGTTGACCGCCTGGTTGACCGCCTGAAGACCCGTTGCCTGCTCCGCAGTGCTGGAGCGGATGGTGTTGAAGACGGCGCTTACGTCCACGACTTGAGACACGATCTGGCGCAGCGACTGCGCGACCTCGTTGACCGAGCGCACCCCATCCTCGACCTGACCATGCGACTTGGCGATCAGGTCCTGGATGTCCTTGGCGGCATCGGCGCAGCGCTGGGCCAATGCGCGCACTTCCGACGCCACGACCGCGAAGCCACGTCCCGCCTCGCCTGCCCGCGCCGCCTCGATGCCGGCATTGAGCGCCAGCAGATTCGTCTGGAAGGCAATCTCGTCGATCACCTCTACGATGTTGGCGATCGCCGACGAAGAGGCCTGGATCTCGCCCATGGCGACAATTGCATGTTCCACGACTTCGCCGCCGCGCTGCGCATTGTCGCGCGCCGCCATGACGAGCGCATTCGCCTCGTTGGCGCTCTGCGCCGTCTGGCGCACCGTGGTGGTCACCTCTTCGACGGCGGCCGCGGTTTCCTCGAGATTGGCCGCCTGCCGCTCCGTGCGCTTGGCGAGGTCGTCGGAGGCCGCCGCAATCTCCTGGGCACTCAGATGGATGGAGCCCGCCCCCACACCGATGCTGCCGATGGCCTGCGAGAGCGTGGAAATGGCGTGATTGAAATCTTCGCGCAGCGTCTCATAGGCTTCCGGCAGCGGCCCGGTGATGCGCGCGGTGAGGTCGCCATCCGAAATCCGCTTCAGCGCCGCACCGAAACTGTCGCCGACGATCTTGCGCTCCTCGGCAACGACCTGCGCCTGCACTGCCTGCTGCTTGGTGACGTCGGATGTGTCCATATAGACGGAGATGGAAAGGTCCATGTCGAGGAACATGGCCTTGAGCAGGCTGGAAAATTTCGCCGCAAACTCCTCCGGCGTGATTTCCTGGCGGCTGAAAAACCCCTGTTTCGGCCAAAGTGATTTCACCGCTTCCGCCAGGAGATGCTCGACGATCAGCGCATAGCCGCCGATATACCAGCGCGGCTCCAGGCCGATGCGCGCATGCACATGGCCGATCGTCTGCACCTTCGCGGCATAGTCATGCGTGAAATCGCCGGCAGCGATGTTTGCCCAGTGACCGAGCTGCGCAGTCTTGGCGCGATTGATGTGCGCATCGCTGGAGAAGAGGTGGTTGACCTCCGGGCTCTTGCGCACGACGGCATAGAACTTGTCGAGCGCCGGACCGAGCTCCTTCTCGATGAAGGGCTTCAGGCTGCGCAACCGCTTCAGCGCCGGCTCGTCGAGGCCGAGATAATCCAGACGGCGCGCGATATCGTGGTTCTGGCTGGCAGTCTGCGGGGCTGACTTCATTCTGATTGGGTATCCTGGCAACACGAGAAACTGGGGAAAGCGACAACGCTCTATCGGGACGGCAATGCCAAATGGCACGCTCGCGCCCGCGACCCCTCATGGATCACGCCGAAGACACAAAGCCTTCGAGAATAGCTTTCAGACGCAATATCACTAGGTTAGGCATGGTAAATTGTTCATTACCAAGCCATGCGCCTATTGGGGACAACGGCTGCGCATTTGGTCGCAGCCGTTTTTGCCGTTCGTCAAATCTGTTCGCTCAGGCCGCGCGCGGGATCGTGCGGAAGAAGCCGCGTGCCGGGGAAACCCGCTTGCGCGTCGGCATGAGGCGCAGCACTTCCTCGGCAAAAAGCCGCGCGTTTTCGCGGGCCTTGTCGAGGTTGCTCACCCTGGCCGGGTCCATCGAATACAGCGTGCCGCCGCAGTCGAAAATATCACGGAAGGCGGTGCGTTCGCCGATCGGCGTGTCCAGCACGGCAACGCCGCGCGATGCGAGCAAGGCCTTGATGGCCGTCATGGCACGCGTCGTCACCATCGAATTCATGCGGGTGAGCACGACCGAGTGGTTGATGCGGATGCCCGCCTTCTCGTCGAGCTGCTTCAGCAGTTCAAGGATCTGTGCGGCACCGCGTGCGTCCATCGCACAGCCCTGCACGGGAATCATCACATGGTCCGAAAGGCCTATCGCGGTGGCGACCAGCGCATCGCGGGCACCGGCGAGATCGATGATGAAATAGTCGGTCGTGTCGCGGTTCTCGCGGATATGGCACTGGATGGAGGCCATCGAGACTTCCGAGATGACGGCAATATTGTGCTGGCGGCCGGAAATCTCGTGCCAATGGCTGATCCAGCGCTGCGGGTCCGCGTCGAGAATGGTGACGCGATGCCCCTGGCTTGCAAGCTCGGTGGCCAGGATGAGGGCCGCGGTGGTCTTGCCCGCGCCGCCCTTGGCATTGGCAAATGTGATGACTGGCATGTCTTTCCCCGTGAATTCTACGAGCTTGCTCATCGCTCTCGTCAGGCGACCCTGTGCAAATGGCGCCCGCTTACTCAAACCTTTCAAAACATGGTTAACGAAATGGAAATTTTCGTATCGCGAAGATTAATGAGACGACGAACAGCGTTTGCCGGCCGCAAGAAAAAAGCCCGGAAAACCAGCATTCTCCGGGCGTGTGTCAATTATTAACGGTAAGAATTCAGGGGCCGGCCGGCACGCTCTCCGGCGGTGAAGAAGACCGGCCAGTGCGCGCAGGAGCGGCAACGGCGGTCTTCGCCCACGTCTTGCCGCCCTCCCCGACGCCGACAAGCCGCAGCACGTCATCGGCAAGGACCTGCATATTGAGGATCGCCTTGTCGAGATTGCTTACCCGGCCACCATTCATCGAATAGAGCGTGCCGCCCGTCTCGAACATGTCGCGAAAGGCGCTGCGCTCGATGACAGGCGTACCGACGACAGGAATCCGTGCCGCATCGAGCACGGCCTTCACATTGCGCAAGGCACGGGTGGTAACGAGCGGATTGACACGGGAGAGCACGACCGCCCGCTTGATCGGCAGATGGGCATTGGCGCTGACGAGATCGACCAGTTCCAGCACATGCGCCGCACCACGACTATCCATCGCGCAACCCTGGACGGGTACCAGCACCAGATCGGAAAGGCTGGCGGCAAAAGCGACCAAGGCATCGCGCGCGCCCGACAGGTCGATGATGACGTGGTCGTGGCTGCCGCGCAGGGCCTTGAGATTGCCGGCGAAATTGGAGACTGCAATATTGTCCAGCAGCCTCAGCCCCTCACCGAGCCGTGCGGCGCGCGCCCAGCTTGCCGCCAGTTTCAGCTCGTCGCAATCGAGAAGAGCGGTGCGCGCACCACGCTGCACGAGTTCGGTGGCAAGTAAAACCGCCGCCGTCGTCTTGCCCGAACCGCCCTTGGCGTTCGCTACCGATATGACTGCCATAACGCTAACACCGCACCACACCGCCAGGCTGCACCAGGGAGCGGCGCAAATCATGACAGTTGCATGACATTCTGATGACAAACATCATGCGGCGCAATTCGTAATAATTGTAATAAAAAAATCGGGGTGGCGATCTCCTGATCGCCACCCCGATCGTCAAAGCAAAACTCAGATGCACTCGGCGAAGAGACGCTTGGCCGCGTCGAGCGTCAACTCCACCGGATTGCCGCCGGCCGTGGGGTCGACGATCGCCATTTCGGACATTTCGTCGATCCGGTCGGTGCCGACGCCGAGCGCCGACAGCTTGTCCGGCACGCCGAGTTCTTCGCGCAGGCGCAGTACGTAGTCGAAGAAGCCGTCGAAGCCGCCGGCAATGCCGAGATAGGCGGCAGCGCTGACGATCTTCGCCTCGATGGCCGGGCGGTTGAAGGTCAGCACCGGCGGCATCACGACGGCATTGGTCATGCCGTGGTGCGTGTTGTAGATCGCGCCAACCGGGTGCGACAGCGAGTGGATGGCACCTAGCCCCTTCTGGAAGGCGACGGCGCCCATGGCGGCGGCCGACATCATATGGGCGCGGGCATCGATATCCGTGCCGTCCTTGTAGGCGCGCGGCAGGTATTCCTTGACGAGGCGCATGCCTTCAAGCGCGATGCCCTGGCTCATCGGGTGGTAGAACGGTGAGCAATAGGCTTCGAGGCAATGGGCAAACGCGTCCATGCCGGTGCCGGCCGTGATGACCTTCGGCATGCCGACCGTCAGTTCCGGGTCGCAGATCGTCACCGAAGGCAGGAACTTCGGATGGAAGATCACCTTCTTGGTGTGCGTCTCGGAATTGGTGATGACCGAGGCGCGGCCGACTTCCGAACCGGTGCCGGCCGTCGTTGGCACGGCGATGATCGGCGCGATGCCATCGGAATTGGCACGCGTCCACCAGTCGCCGACATCCTCGAAATCCCAGACCGGGCGGGTCTGGCCGGCCATGAAGGCGATTGCCTTGCCGAGATCGAGGCCGGAGCCACCGCCGAAGGCGACGACGCCGTCATGGCCGCCATCCTTGTAGGCCTTGACGCCGGCTTCGAGGTTCTTGTCGTTCGGGTTCGGATCGACCTCGGCGAACATCGCGCGGCCAAGACCGGCGGCAGCGAGGATATCGAGCGCGCCCTGCGTGATCGGCATCGTCGAAAGGCCGCGGTCGGTGACGAGCAGCGGCTTCTTCATGCCGACCGCCTTGCAGTGGTCAGCGAGTTCCTTGATGCGGCCCGCCCCGAACTTGATCGCGGTCGGGTAGCTCCAGTTGGCGGTGATGGTCATGCTCTTCAAGCTTTCCTGAAATGGTAGGATTTCGGTCGGGTAAGGTTGTGGAAGCCGATGACGGAGAGCGAGCCGCCGCGGCCCGTTTCCTTCACACCGGTCCAGCAGAGCGCCGGGTCGAGATAGTCGGCGCGGTTCTGGAACACCGTGCCAGTCTCCAGATCGCGAGCGATCGTCGCGGCGCGGTCGCTGTCCTTCGTCCAGAGCGAGACGGTGAGGCCGTATTTGCAGTCGTTCATCAGCGCGAGCGCTTCCGCGTCGTTCTTCACCTTCATGATGCCGACGGCCGGGCCGAAGGTCTCTTCCGTCATGAACTCCATCGAATGATCGACATCGACGAGAACCTGCGGGGCGACATAAGCGCCGCCGTCATCGGCCGGAAACAGTTTCGGGTCGACCAGCGCCTTGGCGCCCTTCGAGACGGCATCGGCGATCTGCGACCGCACGGTCGCGGCAAAGCGCTTGTGCGCCATCGGGCCGAGGGTGGTGTCCGGATCGAGCGGATTGCCGAGCTTGTAGTTCGACACCCAGGCGACGGACTTTTCGACGAAGGCGTCGTAAAGCTTCTCGTTCACATAGACGCGCTCGATGCCGCAGCAGCACTGGCCGGAATTGTAGGTGGCGCCGTCCATCAGCGTGTCGACGGCGGCGTCGAGGTCGGCGTCTTCCATGACGTAACCCGGATCCTTGCCGCCAAGCTCCAGGCCGACCGGCGTGAAGGTACCGGCGGCGGCGCGCTCGATCGACCGGCCGCCTTCGACGGAACCGGTGAAGTTGACGAAGTCGAAGCTGTTGCCGGCGATCAGCGCGGAGGTCGTGTCATGGTCGAGGAAGACGTTCTGGAAGACGTCTTCCGGCACGCCGGCCTCGGCAAAGGCACGCACGAGGCGTTCGCCCACGAGCAGCGTTTGGGCGGCGTGCTTGATGATGACGACATTGCCAGCCATCAGCGCGGGAGCGATCGTGTTGATCGCCGTCATGTAGGGATAGTTCCACGGCGCGATGACGAAAACGACGCCATGCGGCTCGCGCTCGATGCGGCGCTCGAAGCGCGCGCTGTTCTCGATGACGATCGGCGCCAGCGACGAGCCGGCAATCTCCGCGACATAGTTGGAGCGCTCGTTGAAACCCTTGAACTCACCGCCGTAGCGGACCGGGCGGCCCATCTGCCAGGCGATTTCCGGCACGATCTCGTCGGCCATCTCGTTGACGCGGGCGACGCCCTTCAGCACCAGCTGGATGCGGTCTTCAAGCGGACGCTTCGCCCAGCTCTTCTGTGCCTTCTTGGCGCGGGCAACGACCTCTTGCGCGGCCGCAAGCGGCATCGCCTCGCGCTCGGCATAAACCGAGCCATCCACGGGGGATATGCATTTGATCACAGTCATGATCGACTTCCTGTTTCAGATTATGAACTTTAGCGCCGGACAATAGCCGATCCAGCCACGCGGCAAATATCCCTGAAGGATTACGCCGGGGCCGGTTCGACCTTGACTGGCCGCAGCCTTACGCTCTCTCGAAGCCGCGCGCCACCTCCCAGTCGGTGATGCGGCGATCGTACTCTTCCTGCTCCCATTCGGCAGCACGGACATAGTGATCGATGACGTCATCACCGAAGGCTTCGCGCAGCATCTTGGAACCGGTCAGTGCAGCGGTTGCGCCGCGCAGCGTCTTCGGAATCTCGCGGGCGTCCTTGCCGCCATAGGCGTCACCGACGAAGGGCGCTTCGAGCTCCAGCTTCTCCTCGATGCCGGCAATACCGGCCGCGAGCAGCGCCGCCATGGCGAGATAGGGGTTGAGGTCGGACCCGCCGACGCGGCATTCGATGCGGATGCCCTTGGTGCCCTCGCCGCACAGACGGTAGCCGGCCGTGCGGTTGTCCTTGCTCCAGATCGCCTTGGTCGGCGCAAAGGTGCCGGCAACGAAGCGCTTATAGGAGTTAATATAGGGCGCGAGGAAATAGGTAATCTCGCTGGCATGCGCGAGCAGGCCGGCCACATAGTTGTGCATCAGCTCCGACATGCCGTACTTGGCGTCCTTGTCGAAGAACTTTGCTTCCTTGCCGTCCAGGCTCCACAGCGACTGGTGGATATGCGAGGAGGAGCCGGCGGCGGTGTAGTTCCACTTGGCAAGGAAGGTCACGGACTTGCCGCGCTGCCAGGCGATTTCTTTGGTGGCGTTCTTGATGATCGAATGCCGGTCGGCCATCGTGACGGCCTCGGCATAGCGCACGTTGATTTCCTCCTGGCCGGGCGACGCCTCGCCCTTGGAGTTTTCCACAGGGATGCCGGCGCCCTGCAGGCCCTTGCGCAGCGCGCGCATGACGTCTTCTTCCTTGGTGGTCTGGAAGATGTGGTAGTCCTCGTTGTAGCCGGACGCGGTGCGCAGATCGCGGTAGCCGCTTTCGCGGGCATCGTCGAAGGTCTGGTCAAAGAGGAAGAATTCGAGTTCGCTCGCCATGAAGGCCTTGAGGCCCAGGGCCTCCAGCCGTTTCACCTGCTTCTTGAGGATGGCGCGCGGCGAATGCGGCACTTCCGCGTGGGTATGGTGGTCGAGCACGTCGCACAGCACCAGCGCCGTGCCCTCCAGCCAGGGCAGCTTGCGCAGCGTGGCAAGGTCGGGCTTCATCGTGTAGTCGCCGTAACCGGCAGCCCAGCTCGTCGACTTGTAGCCGGAGACAGTCTCCATCTCCATGTCGGTGGCGAGCAGGTAGTTGCAGCTATGCGTTTCCTCGTAGGCGCTCTCGACAAAATATTCTGCCTGGAAACGCTTGCCCATGAGGCGGCCCTGCATGTCGACGAGGCAGGCGAGAACGGTGTCGATGCGGCCCTCGGCAACATCCTTCTTCAGATCATCGAATGTGTAGGTCATGCTCATGGTTCTTGGTCCCAGAAATGGTGCCCGGCATTCGCCGCGCGTCGGTCGGAAATGAAAACGGGGGCCGCATGCACGGCCCCCGCGCTAAAAATAGTCAGACCTGGCCGACAGCCTTTTCGGCGGCAGCGATCTCGGCCTGGCGACGGGCGACTTCGGCACCGATCGGCGGGCCCTTGAAGCGGCGGTTTTCAAGGCCGAACCAGATGATCGCGGTCAGGACGAGGAAGCCGACGGTGATGTAGAGCGCCCAGTCGTTCGGCGGCTGGATGCCGAGAACGAAGATCAGCACCATGGCGATGATCGACAGGATGGCGAACAGCTTGAAGACGCCTTCGCCGAGGTTCCACGGACCCATCTTGTCCCACTTCGATGTGCCCCAGGCGAAGAGGCCGAGCGCAATCGGGATCGCGAAGGAGAAGAACAGGAAGATGACCGTGCACGATACGACGACCGTATAGACCGGCGTCTCGCCGATCGAGACGAGCGACGAACCCCAGACGAACAGCACCGACAGGATGGAACCGGTCCAGATGGCGGCAACCGGCGTGCGGTAGTTCGGGCTTACCTTCGACAGGCCGCGCGAGAACGGCAGGCCGCCGTCACGCGAGAAGGCGAAGATCATGCGCGAAACGGACGTGACCGTTGCGAGGCCGCACAGCCACTGGGCAATCAGGATGAAGAAGTAGAGAACATCCTTCACCACCGGATGAACCTGCGTGTCCATCGTCCAGAAGAAGACGTTCCAGCCCTGCGCTGCCGCAGCCGCCATGCCTTCGGTGGTGGTGCCGTCGGCATTGGTGACCGAAGCCGGGATCATCAGAACGAAGGAGCACAGCATGATGTAGCCGAAAAGGGCAGACCACAGCACGGAGGAGACCATGCCGCGCGGCACGGACGTCGCCGCCTTGACGGTTTCTTCCGAGGTGTGCGCCGAGGCGTCGTAGCCGGTGATCGTGTAGATCGGCAGCAGCAGACCCAGCAGGAACACCCAGGTGCCGGAATTTTCCGGCCAGACGTTGCCGCCAGCCGCACCGGAATAGTTCGAGAAGGTGAAGAGGCGGCCGATATCGTAGCTGTCGGCTGCAATGAGGCAGACGATGGCGAGCAGGATCGACGTGGCGAAGATCAGGTAGCCGGAGAAGTCCGTCAGCTTGGCCGTGAGGCCGATGCCCATGTGGTTCACGAGCGCCTGCGCGCCGGTGATGACCGCCAGGAAGATGATGCGGGTCGTGGTCGTGTCCTCAAGACCGAAATACGGCGTGCCGAACGAACCCATGAAGAAATAATAGGTGCCGACATTGATGGCGCCGAGCACGGTAACGAGACCGAGCAGGTTGAACCAGGCGGTCAGCCAGCCGGTAAAGCGGTTGCCGAGGATCGAACCCCAGTGGTAAAGGCCGCCGGCCGTCGGATAGGCCGAGCTGATCTGTGCCATGGCGACGGCGAAAACGAGCGAAATGAAGCAGCCGAGCGGCCAGCCGATGCCGATCGCAGCGCCCCCCGCGCCGGATGTCGCCTGCGCCAGCGAATTGATGCCGCCGGAAAGAATGCAAATGATCGAAAAGGACACGGCAAAGTTCGAGAACTGACTCATCCGCCGCTCGAGTTCCTGCGCATAGCCCATGGAATGCAGGACCTGCATATCCTCATGTTTATCGTTATCCGAATAACCTGACATGTTTTTCCCCTGTATCGACTGGTCCCTGGCGGAATTGCCGAGGTCCGCCTGTGTCTGAGGCCCACGAAATGCGTGGGATATGCGCCGCGGACATGCCGCTCCCCGGGTCTTTTTCTTTGTTATGCGGCGGGAAGGCTCTCGATGAGCAATCCCGTCAGATAGTCGGCCACGACCCTCTGGTCGACTTCATCTCGAATGAGGTCGTTGCGGACCTCGATCATCACGTTCAGCAGGCCGTTGGAAAGGCCGTGCTCCTTCAGCGTATGCGTCACGCCGTCTTCCGGTCCATAGGGCTCGTTGCGACGGGTATCGTAGAGGCCACCGGTGCCGGCCGCAGCCAGCATCGCATCGGCGAGGCGCGTATCCGCATCATGCAGGACGCCGATCTCGACAGCCCGCGGCTTGCCGAAATAGACCGGCGTAAAACTGTGCATGGTCACGATGACAGGCGCCCTGCCCTCTGCGACCCGGTCCTTCACCAAACGGGACAGTTTTTCGCGGAACGGCAGGTAGAGCGCTTCCGTGCGGGCGTCGCGCGCCGCCTGGTCGAGGCCGATATTACCGGAAACATCAAAGACCTCGCTCTTTTCCGGCATGGCGGCCGGCGATTCCGGCGGGCGGTTGCAATCATAGACGAGGCGGGAAAAACGCTGGAAAATCAGTGTGGCATCAAGGCTCTTCGCCATCAAGCGCGACACGGCGAGCGCACCCGGATCCCAGGCGATGTGGCTCGCCAGCGCCTCGTCGGACAGGCCGAGCGTGCCGAGCGATTTGGGCAGAAGACGCGATGCGTGCTCGCAGACAAGAATGACCCGGCCCCGTGCAGACGCGTTTTCAAGGGCGACAGGGTCGCCCTCCTCTCCAGTCAGAATTCCCATGAGCCTGATCCCCTCGACCGGCTTTTGTCATTACTGAAAAGAATTCTTCACAGTTCGGCCGCTGTCAACGGGGGAATGAAAAAATCTCTTCAAAAAAACATTTGACTCGAATTGTGACAGCGCGTTTTATTTCGAAAACCCCGGCGAAGACCGGGTGCAGGGGAACAATTTGACTCTCAACCAAGCATCCATGACGGTGTCGGATGTGATCAATGCCCATTTCGACTCGCTGACGCGCGCCGAAAGGCAGCTGGCCACGTCACTGCTCGACAACTACCCCGTCTCCGGCCTCGGCAGCATCACGACTGTCGCGGAGAACGCCGGCGTGTCCACGCCGACCGTTGCGCGCATGGTGCAGAAGCTCGGCTTTCGCGGCTTTCCGGATTTCCAGGCCCGCCTGCACCATGAGCTGGAAGCCACGCTTTCGAACCCGATCACCAAGCACGACCGCTGGGCGGCCAAGGCGCCGGGCACGCATATCCTGAACCGCTTCGCCGACGCGATCATGACCAATCTGCGCCAGACGCTCTCGCAGATGGAAACCGCCGAATTCGACAGCGCCGCCACCCTGCTGGCCGATCGCCAGCGCAGCATCTACATCATCGGCGGCCGCATCACGAAGGCGCTTGCCGACTATCTCTTCACGCATCTCCAGGTCATCCGCCCGAACGTCACGCAGATCGCCTCCAATCCCAGCTCCTGGCCGCATTATGTGCTGAACATGAAGGCCGGCGACGTGCTGGTGATCTTCGATATCCGCCGCTACGAGCAGGAAATGGAGACGCTCGGCCGGGTGGCGCGCGAGCGCGGCGTGGAAATCGTCCTCTTCACCGACCAATGGGCCTCGCCCGTCGCCAAGGTGGCTGCGAAGGTTTTCCGGGTCCATATCGAGGCGCCGTCAGCGTGGGATTCGTCCGTCGTGACGCTGTTCATCGTCGAAGCGCTGATCGAAGCGGTGCAGAGTTCGGGCTGGGAAGAAACCAGCGGCCGAATGAAGACGCTGGAGGGCCTCTTCGAGGCCAGCCGGCTTTTCCGCAAGCCTCGGCCGGAGGCGCCCGGCAAATCCTGACAGACATACGAAAAAACCGAAACAAAACTGTCACATAACCTTCATCTGCCACCAGTATCAGCTTCGCCGAAGTTGACTGACACACCAAAGGAGAACACCCGTGATGTCACAAACGAAACGTCTGCTTTCGCTCTCCACTGCCCTGGCGATCGCGCTTCCGTCACTCGCCCTCGCCGAGCCGAGCGCCGAGCTCATCGAAGCTGCGAAAAAGGAAGGCATGCTGACGACGATCGCACTGCCGCACGACTGGTGCGGCTACGGTGACGTCATCGCCTCCTTCAAGGCGAAGTATCCGGAAATCCAGGTCAACGAACTGAACCCTGACGCCGGTTCGGCCGATGAAGTTGAAGCGATCAAGGCCAACAAGGACAACAAGGGCCCGCAGTCGCCCGACGTAATCGACGTCGGTCTCGCCTTCGGTCCGCAGGCAAAGGCCGAAGGCCTGCTGCAGCCCTACAAGGTCTCCACCTGGGACGAGATCCCGGATACCATCAAGGACGCCGAAGGCTTCTGGTACGGCGACTATTACGGCGTGATGTCGCTTTTGGTGAACAAGGACCTCGTTGCCAACACGCCAAAGGATTGGGCCGACCTCCTGAAGCCGGAATATGCCGGACAGGTTGCCCTCGCCGGCGACCCGCGCGCGTCGAACCAGGCCATTCTCGGTGTTCTCGCCGCCGGTCTCGGCAAGGGTGCAAAGTCCGGCAAGGAAGCCGGTGAAGCTGGCCTCGCCTACTTCGCCGAGCTGAACAAGGCCGGCAACTTCGTTCCGGTCATCGGCAAGTCGGGCACGCTCGCTCAGGGTTCGACCCCGATCGTCATCGCCTGGGACTACAACGCACTCGGCTGGGCCAAGACCCTCAACGGCAACCCCCCGACCGAAGTCGTCGTTCCGGCATCGGGCGTCCTCGCCGGCGTCTACGTTCAGGGTATCTCGGCCTACGCGCCGCACCCGAACGCTGCCAAGCTGTGGATGGAGCACCTCTACTCCGACGAAGGTCAGCTCGGCTGGCTGAAGGGCTATTGCCACCCGGCACGCTTCAACGCCATGGTCAAGGCCGGCAAGGTTCCGCAGGACCTGATCGACGCCCTGCCGCCGGCAGCATCCTATGAAAAGGCCTACTTCCCGACGCTCGAGGAAGTAGACGCCAACAAGGCTGCCGTCACCGGCGCCTGGGATTCCGTCGTCGGCGCGAACGTGCAGTAAACGACATCCTGCGTCGCCCCGGTCATCAGGCCGGGGCGACGTCTGCGGTATGCCAATGACGGCAACCCTCTCGAGGTTTTCTTAATGTCATCAGACAGCTCAGCCGCGACACCTCAAACGCGAGCGCCCTTCCGCCTCCCGCTGCATTGGCTGGGCGCGGCACCGTTCGCGATCTTCGTCCTGTTGTTCCTGATCATGCCGACGATGCGCATCGTCATCGGCGCCTTCCAGACACCGGACGGAAGCTTCACCCTGGACAACATCCGTGGCCTCTTCACCACGTCGATCCTTTCGGCTTACTGGATCTCGATCAAGATCAGCATCGCCTCCGCGCTTCTCGGCTGCCTGATCGGCTTTTCCGTCGCTGCCGCCGCGGTACTCGGTGGCCTACCGAAGTGGATCCGCGGCCCGCTGCTGACCTTTTCCGGCGTCGCCTCCAACTTTGCCGGCGTACCGCTCGCCTTCGCCTTTCTCGCGACGCTCGGCCCGGTCGGCCTTCTGACCGTGTTCCTGAAGACGCAGATCGGCATCGACCTGCGCGCACTCGGCTTCAACATCCTCTCCTTCTGGGGCCTGACGGTCACCTACCTGTTCTTCCAGATCCCGCTGATGATCCTCATCATTACGCCGGCCCTCGACGGCCTGAAGCGCGAGTGGCGCGAAGCCGCCCAGATCCTTGGCGCGACAAATACCCAATACTGGCGCATGGTCGCCTTCCCGATCCTGCTGCCCTCCTTCCTCGGTACGCTGGCGCTGCTCTTCGCCAATGCCTTCGGCGCTGTTGCGACGGCAATCGCGCTGACCGGCTCCTCGCTCAACATCGTGCCGATCCTGTTGTTCGCGCAGATCCGCGGTGACGTGCTTGGCAATCCGCATCTCGGCTATGCGCTGGCCTTCGGCATGATCGTTGTGACCGGCATCGCCAACACGATCTACATTTGGCTTCGCGCCCGCAGCGAAAGGTGGCTGAAATGAAGAAGTTCTGGGCCTGGGGCGCCCTCATCTTCGGGCTGCTCTATTTCATCCTGCCGCTGCTCGGCATGACCAATTTCTCCTTGAAGATGCGTCGCGGCGTCTATTCGTTCGACGCCTATGCGGTCGTGCTCGGCGACCCGCGCTTCCAGGAAACCTTCACATATTCCATCCTGATGGCGCTCGCGACGATCATCTTCGGCGTGCTGCTGGTGGTGCCCACTGCCTACTGGGTGCGTCTGAAGCTGCCGGGCCTTCGCCCCTATATCGAGTTCATCACGCTGCTGCCGCTGGTCATCCCGGCGATCGTCATCGTCTTCGGCTATATCCGGCTCTACAACACGTCGAGCTGGCTGCCGCTGACCGGCTCGATCACCGGCACGAACATCCTCCTGATGTTCGGCTACGCAACGCTGTCGCTGCCCTACATGTACCGCTCGGTCGATACCGGTCTGCGCTCCATCGACATAGCCACGCTGACCGAAGCCGCCCAGAGCCTCGGCGCCGGCTGGACGACGATCCTGGCAAAGATCATCCTGCCGAACGTGCTGGTCGCGGTTCTCTCCGGCGCCTTCCTGACCTTCGCCATCGTCATCGGCGAGTTCACCATGGCCGCCCTGCTCAATCGTCCGGCATTCGGGCCCTACATGCAGCTGCTCGGCGCCAACCGTGCCTATGAACCGGCGGCGCTCGCCGTGATGTCCTTCGCCTTGACCTGGGGCTGCCTCGGCTTGATCCAGCTTGTTTCCCGTTTCCAGAAGGGCGCGCAAAGCGCCGCCTAAGGATCTTTCATGAGCTTTCTCACCCTCACCAGCATCCAGAAGTCCTTTGGCCCCGTGCAGGTCGTCAAGGACTTCAACATGTCGATCGAAAAGGGCGAGTTCGTCTCGTTCCTCGGACCATCGGGTTGCGGCAAGACCACCGTGCTGCGCATGATCGCCGGCTTCGAGACCCCCTCGGGCGGCGGCATCACCATCGATGGCAAGAGCCAGGTGAACCTGCGCCCGAACCAGCGCAACATCGGCATGGTCTTCCAGGCTTACGCGCTTTTCCCCAACATGAACGTCGCGGAAAACGTCGCCTTCGGCCTCAAGGTCGCCGGCCGGCCGAAAGCCGAGATCGACGCCCGCGTCAAGGAAATGCTCGGCCTCATCAAGCTTGATCATCTGGCCGACCGTTACCCCTACCAGATGTCCGGCGGCCAGCAGCAGCGCGTGGCGCTCGCCCGCGCACTCGCCCCGAAGCCGCAGGTTCTACTGCTCGACGAACCGCTCTCCGCGCTCGACGCCAAGATCCGCGTCTCGCTGCGCGAAGAAATCCGCATGATCCAGCAGCAGCTCGGCATCACCACGGTCTTCGTCACGCATGACCAGGAAGAAGCCCTGTCGATCTCCGACCGCATCGTCGTGATGAACGCCGGCAAGGCCGACCAGATCGGCAAGCCGGCCGATATCTACAACCGCCCGGCCACCCGCTTCGTCGCGAACTTCGTCGGTACGCTGAATCTCATCGAGGCAAAGGTCGTCGATCCGGCAACGAACCGCATCTCGATCGGCGACCAGGGTGTGACGTTGCGCGAGCCGCTCGGCGCCTTGAAGGCCGGCGACACGGTTTCGCTGGCGCTGCGTCCGGAAGCCGGCTCGACGGCACCTGACGCCAAGGGCGACACGGCGCTAACCGGCGAGGTTACCTCCTCCAACTTCCTCGGTTCGGTCATCCGCACCCGCATGAAGGTGGGGGATGCCATCATCTCCTTCGACATGTTCAACAGCCCCGGCCTGGTGCCGCCGGCCGTCGGCGAAACGTCGACGCTGCGCTTCACCGCAGGCGACCTCCTCATCATCCGCGACTAAGACGGCAGTTTCATTCCAAGCCTTGCAGAAGGCTTGGAAAAATCTGTCGTGAATTGTGCGTTTTCCGTCGCCTGCGGATTTGATCTCCGTGCGGTGGCCGGCTAAGCTTCCATCGTTCTCAGGGCGGGGTGAAACTCCCCACCGGCGGTATCGGCCATTCTTCCCGACAGGAAGCATTCCGGAGCCCGCGAGCGCCTTCCGCCAAAACGGAAGGGTCAGCAGATCCGGTGCGATGCCGGAGCCGACGGTCATAGTCCGGATGGAAGAGAGCAAGCAGGAGGCACCCGCCGCAAGGTGGGTCAGCGTGCCTCATGCGTGTTCGCCCAAGGGGATCATTGAAAAATGGCTCAACCCTTGAAAGGCCTAGACATGAATGCGAATGCCACCCCCTCCTCCCGGATCGCCGTCATCCGTGCCCGCTGGCACGCCGGCATCGTCGACCAGGCGGTCAACTCCTTCGTTGCCGAATGGGCAGCGCTCGGCGGCCGCGCCGAAGATGTCGATGTGATCGACGTACCGGGCGCGCTGGAAATCCCGCTGCACGCCCAGCTTCTTGCAAAGACCGGCCGCTACTCCGCCATCCTCGGCGTTGCGCTCGTCGTCGATGGCGGCATCTACCGTCACGATTTCGTCGCCGGCACGGTCGTCGATGCCATCGTACGCGTCGGCCTCGACACCAATGTGCCGGTGCTCTCCGCCGTGCTGACCCCGCACAATTTCCAGGAATCGGAAGCCCACATCGCGTTTTTCCGCGAGCACTTCGTCCTCAAGGGCAAGGAAGCCGCCAACGCCGCCCGCCAGATCATCGACGCCCGCGCACAGGTGGCGCTCGCTTCCGTCGCTTGAATCAACGTCTCAACAGCCTGACTCAATCCGACAGGATGAGATGGCAAACCGTTGAAAAGACTCAAGGGAGCCCGGCAGCAATACCGGGCTTTTTTGTTGGCGAGCTCCGCCCCACTCTCCGTCATGGTCGGGCCTGACCCGACCATCCACGCCACACCTGCCGCATGGATCCTCGGGGCAGGCCCGAGGATGACGGAGGACGAAGCGTGCTTTCCCAACCCTGACCAGGGTTTGTCGTCCTGACTAGGATTGCAAGTTCTTCAGATAAATCGACAGCAACTGGATCTGCGAGGAAATCCCGAGCTTGCGGTAGACGTTGCGGCGATGGACCTTCACCGTGCCGGTGGAGATATCGAGCTTCAGCCCGATCGATTCCGACGAATGGCCTTGCAGCACCAGTTCGATGATCGAGGCCTCGCGGTCCGTAAGATTGAGCCTACGCCAGACGCGGTCCGCCGCACTCACCGGCTCACTGCGCCGTCCGCGCCCCTGCCCCGTATCCGCAAAGCGCCCCGCGAGATCACCCCAGGCCCGGCGCACGAAGGCGGTGGCGAAGGGTTCCACATCGTTGAGCAACCCGTATTCCGCAGCCGGGAAGATGCCGGTCTTCTCCCGCCGCATCAACGAGACGACGACCGTGACACCATCGGCGGTCGGCACAAAGAAGCCGAGCTCTTCGGCAAGCCGGGTCTGAGAGTAGTAGGTGCGGTAATATTCGCTCGAGAAGAAGCGATCCGGCGCCAGCTCCCGCATGCGGAAAACGCCGGCCCGGGCCGCGCGGCTCGTGTGGTAGAACGGGTCGAGCAGGTAGGGGCCGGCCTGATAGAGCGTCACAAAGACATGATGGTCATCCGCATCGAAGGTGCTGAACAGGTCGATCGGCCGGGCCTTGTCGCGGTAGGCGAAGATGACCATGTCGTCGAAGCGCACGAGCGCCCGCATCATCGCCAGCAAGGTTTCGCCAGTCTTCCGATCAGACGTCTCCGCAGCGCCCGTCCAGTCGGCAAGCGTATGGAAAAGTGCCTTGAAATCGACCTGCATGGCGTTTCTGCTCCCCAGTTCCGCGCGCGGTAAACCTCTGCCGCCGTCGCAGGGGTATACTCCTCCCACAGCCGATTTATGGATAAAATACCTCTCTCGGGGTATATACCAACCGGCCGGCCGCTGACTAGCATTCGAGTTGACGGTGGCCATGGCGGCAAAGATCGCTGAGAGACCAACAACCGCAGGGAACAGACGTGACATCCGCCCCAACGAACGACATCGAGTTCCGTTCGGTGACCAAGCGCTATGGCGCGGTGACCGCGGTCTCCGACATCAACCTCGCCGTGCCGAAGGGCGCCTTCGTGGCGCTTCTCGGCCCCTCCGGCTGCGGCAAGACCACCTGTCTGCGTATGATCGGCGGCTTCGAGCAGCCGAGCGAAGGCGACGTGATGATTGCCGGCAGCGTCGTCAACGGCGTGCCGGCCTACCGACGCCCCGTCAACATGGTGTTCCAGCAATACGCCCTCTTCCCACATTTCGATGTCGAGCAGAACGTCGCCTATGGCCTGAAGCAGCTTCGGCCGAAACTGCCGACCGCGGAAATCTCCCGCCGCGTCGGCGAGGCGCTGGAGATGGTCCGCCTTTCCGGTTTTGCCAAGCGCCGCATCCATGAAATGTCCGGCGGCCAGCAGCAGCGCGTGGCGCTCGCCCGCGCCCTCGTCAACAAGCCCTCGGTGCTGCTGCTCGATGAACCGCTGGCGGCCCTCGACAAGAAGCTGCGCTCCGCCATGCAGATCGAGCTTCAAACCCTTCAACGCGATCTCGGCATCACCTTCGTGCTCGTCACCCACGATCAGGAAGAAGCGCTCTCGATGAGCGACCTTGTCTGTGTGATGAGCGCCGGCAACATCCGCCAGCTCGCCACGCCGCAGGAAGTCTACGACCGTCCGGCCGATCTCTTTGTCGCCGACTTCGTCGGCAAGACGAACCGCCTCGATGGCATGCTGGAAGCCGGCGGCACCGTGCGCCTCCGCAACGGTTCGGCGCTTGCCGCCTCCCGCAGCGAGCTTGCCCCCGGCGCCGTCACCGTCGCACTACGGCCGGAGGCAATCCGCCTGTCCCGTCAGGCCGAGGGCGCCACACTCGAAGGCATCGTCACCCATCGCATCTTTCTCGGCTCGGCCGCCGAATATTCCGTCTCCGTCGCCGGTCTCGGCGACCTGCTGGTCACCGCCGAACGCCACAGCCAATCAGAAAACGACCTCGTCGCACCGGGCGAGCGGGTCGCAATAAGCTTCGATCCCGGCACTGCGCATATCTTTCCAGCCTGAGGGAAACAGGCCCGTCACAACAACAAGGGAACAGTGTGATGTCGAAATGGTTCAGAGAGAATGCCCCGATCAGCGCCCGTGACCTGACGGAAGAATTCATGCGCCTGAAACGTGGCTCGGTCACGCGCCGCCACTTCCTCGGCGTCACGGGTCTTGGCCTTGCCGCGGCGGTCCTCGCCCGCCAGCCGGGCCTCTTCACCTCCGAAGCCCATGCGGCCGAAGACCTCGGCTCCACCATGTCGCTCGCCACCTGGCCGAACTACCACGACCCGGCGACCTTCGAAGCCTTCACGGCAGCGACCGGCGTGGCCGTCGAGGTCAATGTGTTCGGTTCGAACGAAGAGATGCTGGCGAAGCTTCAGGCCGGCGGCACCGGCTGGGACCTCTTCGTGCCGACCAACTACACGATCTCCACCTATGTGAGCCTCGGCCTCATCGACCCGATCGACCTTGCCAAGGTGCCGAACTTCGACCCGAAGACGCAGAACACCCGCTTTACCAACGAGGGTACGGTCGACGGCAAGGTTTATGCCCTGCCGAAGAACTGGGGCACGACGGGCATCGCCTTCAACTCCGACAAGATGAAGTCGAAGGTCACCAGCTGGAAAGACTTCTTCGAACTCGCCATGACCGAGGCCGACGGCCGCGCCATGGTGCACGACTACCAGCTCACCACCATCGGCAACGCGCTCGTCTCGCTCGGCTTCTCGTTCAATTCGGTGAAGGCGGAAGAACTCGCCAAGGCGGAAGAACTGCTGATCAAGGTCAAACCGCACCTCTACGCCATCAACAGCGACTACCAGCCCTCCATGCGCGCCTCCGACGCGTGGATGACCATGTGCTGGACCAATGACGGCGCGCAGCTCAACCGCGACATTCCGGAAATCCAGTTCGTGCTGGGCACGGACGGCGGCGAGATCTGGTCGGATTTCTACGCGGTTCCGAAGAGTGCTGCCAACAAGCCGGCCGGCTATGCGCTGCTCAACTTCCTGATGGACCCGCAGAACGCCGTCAAGGAACACATCGCCAACGGCGCGCCGACGACCGACAGCCGCGTAATGTCGCTGCTGCCGGCGGACATCACCAGCAACAAGATCGTCTATCCGGACGAAGCAGCCCTGACGCCGCTGGAATTCGGCGCCGCGGTGACGCTGACCGACCCGGCGCGTGCGGAGCTGATGGCGCGGTTCAAGTCGGCGTAGGGCAAGGCATCTCGGCAAATCGATCTCCCCCCTTGTGGGGGAGATGTCCGGCAGGACAGAGGGGTGTCGCACCCGCCATCGGCCCGCCTTCTCTGCCGTACCGCCGCTACCCCCCTCTGTCGGCTTCGCCGACATCTCCCCCACAAGGGGGGAGATTGGTCGGAGCGCGCAGCACAGTTTCCTCTCCCCGCCTGCGGGAAGAAATGACCGGCTAGCCGGATGAATACGCAACAGGACCCGAAGTTATGCCCCTGACGATGACGACGAAGAGACGATTGGTGACGACAGCGCTGCTGGCGCCGGCGTCCCTCTGGCTGTTCGTCTTCCTCGTCCTGCCCTTCATCGCCATGGTGGTGTTTTCCGTCGGTGAGCGCGGACCGGCGGGCGGCTATCAGCCGGCCTTCACCTTCGCGCAATATGCCAACCTGCCGGCCCGCGCCGCCGCCTACTGGAACACGCTGATGCTGGCGCCGGTCGGCGCCTTCGTCTGCCTCATCGTCGCCTACCCGACGGCCTATTACCTCGCCGTCAAGGCCCCCCCGCGGTATCGCCTGCTGCTCGTCTCGCTGGTCGTCGTACCGTTCTGGACGAGCCTGCTCGTGCGGACCTATGCCTGGATGTACATCCTCGGCTCGCGCGGCCTCCCGAACCTGCTCGACATGATCGGCATAGCCGACGTCCGCCTGCTCAACACACCGGGCGCCGTATTGCTCGGCATCGTCTACGGCTACCTGCCGCTGATGATCATGCCGATCTATGTCAGCCTCGAAAAGCTGGACCTCCGGTTGCTGGAGGCTTCCGCCGATCTTGGCGCAAAACCGGTCTCGACCTTCTTCTCCGTCACCCTGCCGCTCTCGCTGCCGGGCGTGATGACGGGCGTCGCACTCGTCACCATCCTGCTGCTCGGCGAATATCTCATTCCGCAGCTACTTGGCGGCGGCAAAGTATTCTTCATCGGCAATGCGCTGGTCGATCTCTTCCTGCAATCGCGCAACTGGCCGCTTGGCTCGGCGATTGCCGTGACACTCGTCGCCGTGGTTGTGGTGGTGCTGATGGTCGCGATGCGCATCGCCTGGCGCATTTCCGGCACACGACAGGTGGATCTCGTCTGATGCGCGCGCTGATCACCTCCGTCTATCTGTTCCTCTATGCCCCGATCGTACTCGTCGTGCTGTTCTCCTTCAATGCCGGCCGCAATGCGAGCGAGTTCACCGGCTTCTCCGTTGAGTGGTACGGCAAGGCGCTCGCCAATCCGTTCCTCATCACGGCGCTGCAGAACAGCCTGATCATCGCCGTCACCAGCGCCACGCTCGCCGCCGTCTTCGGCACCATGGCAGCGCTTGGCCTCGAACGGCTGGGCAGCCGCGCCCGCGCCGTCTTCGACGGCCTGCTCGCCGCGGCGATCGTCGTGCCGGGCGTCGTCATCGGCATTGCCACGCTCGTCGCCCTCGTCGCGGTCTTCGGCGTCATCAATCCGGCCATCGCCAGCCTGTGGCCCGGCGAAAGGCCGCCGCAGTTCGGCCTCGGCTACGGCTCGATCATCGCCGCACATGGCCTCTTCACCATGGCGCTCGTCACCATGATCGTGAAGGCCCGCATCGCCACGCTCGGGCGCGATATCGTCGAGGCGTCGGCCGATCTCTATGCCACGCCACTGACGACGTTTCGCCAGATCGTGCTGCCGCAGATCCTGCCCTCGGTGCTCGCCGGCTTCCTGCTCGCCTTCACCTTCTCCTTCGACGATTTCATCGTGGCCTTCTTCGTCGCGGGCTCGAAGACGACGCTGCCGATCTACGTCTTCGCCTCGATCCGTCGCGGTGTGACGCCAGAGGTCAATGCCATCGCCACCATGGTGCTGGTCGCATCGCTGCTGTTGATCGTGATCGCCCGCCTACTGATGCGGGAAAAAACCAGAAAAACGACTGCCGGGGAGTGAGACCGATGATCCTGAAGAACCGTGTCGCCATCGTCACCGGAGCGGGCTCCGGCATTGGCCGGGCCGGCGCGCGCATCATGGCGCGCGAAGGCGCCACGGTCTGCGTCGCCGACCTCAACGAGACGCGCGCTGCAGAAACTGTCGATTTCATCCGCGCAGATGGCGGCAGGGCGGAGGCGGTCATCGTCGACGTGACGGACGATGTGGAGTTGAAGATGGCGATCGCTGCCGTGCTCTCCCGCCATGGCCGGGTCGATATCCTGCACAATCACGCCGGCGCCCAGGTTGCCGGCGATCTTGAGAGCGTGCCGCTCGACGGGCTGGATCTTTCGTGGAACCTCAACGTGCGCGCCCATCTGATGGCCGCCCGCCTCGTCATGCCGGCCATGAAGGCGCAGGGCAAGGGCGTGATCCTCAACACCGCCTCGTCCTCCGGCGTGCTCTACGACCGCGAGATGATCGCCTATACGACGACGAAACACGCCGTCATCGCCATGACGAAACAGATGGCCGGCGACTATGCCGGGCACGGCATCCGCGTCAACGCGCTCTGCCCCGGCTGGGTCGACACGCCCTTCAACGCGCCCTTCATCACCCAGATGGGTGGGCGCGAGGCGATCGAGGCCTATATCAAGGAGAAGGTGCCGATGGGCCGATGGGCCGATGTGGAGGAGATCGCCGAACCGATCCTCTTCCTCGTCTCCGACCGGTCAAGCTACATGACCGGCCAGATCCTTGTCGTCGACGGCGGCGAGACCGTCACTTAGAACATTTCCGCTTTTCTTCGAATCGCGGAAAAGCTCTATCTCTTTGTTTTTACGCAATTCCGGACGCAAAACCGCTACGCACTTTTGCTGGAATTGCTTTAAGCGCCGACCGCAGCCCCCATCGGCCCCTGATGCACGACGATACGGGCATGATAGGGCACGCGCTTGTAGAGATCGAGCACGTCCTGGTTGATCAACCGCACGCACCCGGAGGAGGTCGCCTTGCCGATCGACGCCCAGTCCGGCGAGCCGTGCAGGCGATAAAGCGTGTCCTTGCCGTTCTGGAAGATGTAGAGCGCGCGCGCACCGAGCGGGTTCTTGATGCCCGGCTCCATGCCGCCATTCTCGACGGAGTACTTTGCAAGGCTCGGCGTACGCGCGATCATGTCGGCCGGCACCTTCCAGCGCGGCCAGGGCTGGCGCCAGTGAATGATGCCCTCGCCTTCCCAGGCAAAGCCGTCGCGGCCGATGCCGACGCCGTAGCGCATGGCAGTGCCACCCGGCTCCACCACATAGAGGAAGCGGCCGGGCGTATCGACGACCACGGTGCCCGGCGCCTCGCCGGTCGGGTCCTTCACGCGCTGGCGATAATATTTCGGGTCGATCTTCGTATAGGGGATGGCGGGGATGAGATGACCGCCGTCCTCGACGGCCGCATAACGCGCCACCAGTTCCTCGTCCGCTGCCGGCACGATGGGATAACTGACCTTCTGGGGGACTGGCGCAATCTTGACCGGCGTTTGTTCCGTGGTCGCGCAGCCCGCAAGCGTCGCCGCAGCGCCGAGGAAAAAGGCCCTGCGCGACAATGAGCACACCGTAGGCATTCTCGATAAGACTCCAATGGGAAAGACTGGTTAGGAGTGATGGCTAGCCAGACCGTGAGCGGGCTGGCAAGAAGCAACGGCATCACATCTTCGGCAACGGTTATTCATTCCGCCCGACCGATGCAAAGCAGTCACGTCCGGAGAACGATGAGGGGGAAAACGCAATGGCACCTGTGGAAACCAATCCCGCCCATGTCCGGGAGTTCACCGACCCGGAAAGCTTCTACCGCTGGCTTGCTGAAAACCATGACTCCGCTCCCGAAGTCTGGATCAAGATCCACAAGCGCGGCTCCGGCCTGAAATCCATCAATCCTGAAGAGGCGATCGAGGCCGTGCTCTGCTGGGGCTGGATCGACGCCATCCGCAAGGGACTGGACGAGAAGAGCTTCTTCCAACGCTATTGCCCGCGCGGCAAGAAGAGCGTGTGGAGCAAGAAGAATGTCGAGACCGTCGGCAGGCTGATCACAGACAACCGAATGACCGAACACGGCCTCAAACAGGTGGACGCAGCAAAGGCGGACGGCCGCTGGGACAAGGCCTATGGCAGCGGCAAGGACTTGAAAATCCCGCCCGACCTCCAGACAGCCATCGACGCGGAGCCAGCAGCGAAGGAGATGCTCGGCAAACTCACCGAGCAAAACCGATTTGCGCTGGCCTTCCGCATGCACAACATCAAGACGGATGCCGCGCGCAGGCGAAACGTCGACACCTTCGTGGACATGCTGAAGCGCGGCGAGACGATCTACCCGCAGAAGCAGAAATAGACCGCCCTATGTTCGCTCAGGACTGGCCGTTCAACCAGTTGTGCCAGTCGTTCTCGCTGCCGGAGAAGACGTTCAGGTCGATCTTGCCCTCGACGCCATGCGACAGGCCGGAGCCGGAATACTGCCAGAACATCCAGCGGCGGTTCGGATAGCGCTTGGACGGGTGCGCGGCGACCGAGCGCAGCCAGAACGGATGGTTCTGGAGCTCGCCGGAAAGGTTGTCCTCATAAAAATCCGGCGCCGTATAGATGATCGGCCGCTTGCCGTAATGGCGTTCCAGCATGTCGGAGAAGACCTTGATCTTCTCGACATACTGCGCTCGCGTCAGCCGCTTCTTGCAGCTCGATTCGCCATTGTATTCCGCGTCGATCACCGGCGGCAGCGCATCGGGATCCTTCGGCACGTTGCGGATGAACCATTCTGCCTGCGAGCTTGCGACCCGGCACCAGTAGAAGAAATGATAGGCGCCGCGCCGCATGCCCGCTTCCTTGGCCTTGCGCCAGTTCTTCTGGAACATCGGGTCGAGGTGGTCGCCGCCATCCGTCGCCTTGATGAAGGCGAAGTTGGCGCCCTGCGTGCGCAGCTTCATCCAGTCGATGTCACCCTGCCAGCGCGAGACGTCCACGCCGTGCACCTGATAGTGTTTTGGCGCGCGCTTGCCGAAATTGATCGGGTGCGCGTCGCGGAACTGCTGGCTGTAGACGCGCGAACGCTTGCGCGAGCGCCCCTCGGACGGCATCTCGATGGCAGAAACCGCATCCTCCGGCCGTTCGGAAGGAACCGCCGATTGTTTCGTGACGGATTCGAAGACCTTGCCGTCCGGCCCCGGCCCGGCCCAGGCCAGCATTTCCGCGCCATCCGCCGTCACCCGGCTTTCGCCGACAGCGACTTCAGGAACGGGGCTATTGCCCTTGGAAACGGAGCTGGTGATTTCCGCCGACGGTTTTATGGATAGCACCGCCTCGGGATTCGAGCTCGACGCACAGCCGGCCATGGAGGCACAGCCAAGAAGGACCGCTGTAAGGACCGAAAGACGCATAAGGCACTCGCACGCAAAACTAACCGAAGGCCCCGCCCTTTCGACACATGGACGGAATTACTAACGGAAGATTACCGCGAAATGTTAAATGCGAGGTTTACGGCGGAGTCGACATTTCAGGTACTTAGGCTCGAAAGCTCTCACGATTCCTGACGATTGCCCTTCACGAAAGCGTGTCCACGCGGCGAAAGCCGGTAGCCGACGGCCAGGCTTTCCGTCAACCCCAACTCCTTGAGCTGGCGTATCTTTCGCTTGAGCGTCAGCTTCTCCATATCGAGGCGTTCGGCCATCTCCGCGGCCGTCCGACCGTCCCGTTCCGCGATCATGCAAAGAGCCGCGCTCGTCCATGCGCCCGTCCGGTCGAGCTTCGCGAGCACCCCCTTCAAGGCCACGATTTCACCCGGGCCGAGCGTATCGTTTTCACGCAGGTTTTCTCGCGGGTCCTTGCCGGCGACATGAAAGGCGATCCGATAGAGCTCGCCCTCGGGCCGAAGATCCCGCGCGAGTTCTTCCCGTGAGACGTAACCCGCCGCCTGGACATCCCCTGCGGTGATGGCATCGAGGTCCACCCTTTCAATGCTGTCGATGGCAAGCACGCCCGCCGCGGTGCGCAGCGTGCCGCCGGCCCGCACGGTGGGCTTCGTCCAGCGCCGAAAGGCGAGTGTCACCTCGCCTCTCCCGATCCTTTTAAGCATCTTCGCCTTGAACAGCATTCCACCCCTCAGGCGTTGCCGATCCTGACATGGCCGATCTGCTTCTTCTCGATCTCGTCGAACGATTCGTCGTAGCCGGCATCGGCATAGCGGATCGCCCCGAGCGAGGTGTCGTTCGTCAGCGCATGTTCCAGCCGCTCTGCCCCGGCTTCCGTGCCATCGGCGACCAGTGTGACGCCGCAGCTCGTCATGTAACCAGCATAACCGCCGCCACCGGAATGCACGACGACAAGATCGGCCATCGAGGAGCAGAGCAACATGGCATCCAGCAGTGGCCAGTCGGCAATGGCATCCGATCCATCCTTCATGCGCTCCGTCATGATGTTCGGATGCGCCATGGCGCCGGCATCGAGATGATCGCGCGAAAAGGCGATCGGCCCCTTGAGTTCGCCAGCCGCTACCAGCCGGTTGACCGCCAGCGCCAGTTGCGTGCGCTCACCATGGCCAAGCCATGCGATGCGCGCCGGCAGCCCCTCGAAGGGCACGTTTTCGCGGGCAAGGCGAATCCAGTTGGTGACGATCTGGTTGTCCGGGAACATGTCCATGACGAGGTCGTCGATACGCGCGATATCGCTCTCCTCGCCGGACAGCGCCATCCAGCGGAACGGCCCTATGGCCCGTGCAAAGAGCGGGCGGAGGTAGGCTTCGGTGAAGATCGGAATGTCGAAGGCATTCGCAACACCGCCTTCCCGCGCCTGCGTGCGGATGAGGTTGCCGTTGTCGAAAACCTCGGAGCCGCGTTTCTGGAAGTCCAGCATGGCAGACACATGCTCGACAATCGAAGCCCGGCTTGCCGCCATCAACTGCCCTTGCCCGTCGTCGCGCAGCCCCTTCACCTGGTCGATACTCATGCCCTTCGGCACATAGCCGTAAACGAGGTCATGCGCCGAGGTCTGGTCGGTGACGATGTCAGGCACGATACCGCGCCGGGCGATTTCCGGATAAATTTCCGCCGCATTGCCGACAAGGCCGATCGAGGTCGCCCGCTTGTCCTTTACGGCCTCATCGACCATCGCGAGCGCCGTATCGAGATCCGGTGCCACATGTTCTAGATAGCCGACGGCCTTGCGGGCCGCCGCGCGTGCCGGATCGATATCGACGCAGAGAATGGCTGCCCCCGCCATGCGGCCGGCGAGCGGCTGCGCGCCACCCATGCCGCCAAGCCCGGCAGTGAGGATGAAACGCCCGGCAAGGCTGCCGGCGAACCGCTTTTCGGCAATGCGCATGAAGATTTCGTAGGTGCCCTGAATGACGCCCTGGCTGCCGATATATTGCCAGGCACCCGCCGTCAGCCCACCCCAGCAGATCAGCCCTTTGCGCTGGAGTTCATAAAACACCTCGGCCTTCGCCCACTGCCCGACGATATTGCAGTTCGCCATGATGACGAGCGGTGCCTTGGCATGGGTCTTCAAGAGCCCGACCGGCTTGCCCGATTGGATGACCAGCGTCTGATCCTCGTCCATTTCCGTCAGCGCCTTGACGATCGCCCTGTGCGCCGCCCAGTTGCGTGCCGCCTTGCCGAGAGCGGCATAGACGATGAGATTGTCCGGATCCTCACCGACCGACAGCACGTTTTCGAGAAGCCGCAGCAAAGCTTCCTGTCGCCAGCCCTTGGCGCGCAGCGTAGGACCGCTGGGGATTGGGTAGTTCGGATGACGCGCATTCGGCTTCGGCATCGCTATCTCCTAAAATCTCTGTACGGCTTTGCCTCAAGCGAGCGCATAACTCACCAGATCGATCCCCATCGCCTTTTCCACCGAAGGATAGACAGTCGGGTCGAGCACGCTGGAGGCGAGCGGGATGATGGTCTTCGGCACATGCAGCACGAAAACGTTCATGCCGACTTGGAGCTGGCCAACGCTCAGCGGCTCGCCGAACGGCGAGAGCGTGGTGATGACATCCGGGAAAGTGGCTAGCCGTTTTCCTTCGGCCGATTCCACCGCCATATACTCGTTCATCACATGCAGAACCGTCGCTTTGTCGCCCGTGCCAAGTGTCACCGTGCCGATGTCGAAGGCCTCTTTGGTGTAGACCACCGATTTGTCGGTGATCGTGCCTTCGGAGAGGATCGAACCGCCCGTCGTCTTGACCATCGCATCGATGATCGCCGAGCCGCCCTTGCCTTCCGCGGCAATGATCGCCTCGCCGAGCGTCAGCGCCAGCGAAATGCCGCCGAGCGCCGCATTCCTGCGGACGTAAGAGGCGCGCAGCGGGTTGCGGCAGGAGGCGATGAAGCCGCCGGACATGTCCGAGGCCGTGCGCAGGATTGGCGAGACTTTTGCGGTCGCGCCGCGAACGACAAGCTCGATATAGCGGTTCTCGTCGCGGTTTCCGCCGACGGCGGTCTGGATCATCTGTTCGGGCGAGCCGGCCATGCCGATCGAGCCCATGTCGCCGGTCGGATGCGCGCGCATGTCGCCCACCGCGTCGAGCACCTTCGTGCCGAGGATGGCCGAGGGCAGCCAGCCGTTCAGCGTCGAGGATTTGCCGTTCTGCCCGACCATCAGCGCCGCGACTTTTTCGCCGAGCGCCTCCTGCAAAAGCTCCACCGCCTTCACATAATCGACGCCGCGCATTTCCCACGGCGTGGTCGAGGCTGGCGCGCCGATGGCGGCAGCCGTCGCCACCCAGTCGTCGTCCGAAAGCTCATCGATGGAGACAAGCTCGGGCTTGCCGATCGACACCGCGGCATAACCCAGCATGCGGCCGTGATCCGCCCAGCCGCCGCCACCGGCCGCATAGACCGAGCCGCCCTTGACCGCCGCCTCGACGTCTTTTTCCTTTAGAATCCGGCCCATTAGACGTCTCCCTGAATCACTTTCTGAAGTTTTTCGTCGAGTTGAATCACTGCGTTAAGAAGCACCGCCGCGCCAAGCGCGATATCGTCCGTCTCGGCGAACTCTTCCGGCGCATGGCTGCGCCCGCCAAGGCACGGCACGAAGATCATCGCAGACCGCGTCACCCGCGCCATCCAGGCCGTGTCGTGCCCGGCACCGGAGGCCATGCGGCGATGGCTTGCCCCCACCGCTTCGCAGGCCATGTCCAGCACGTCGAGCAGCAGCGGATCGCCAGGTGTCGGCATGTTGTCGGAGATGCGGCGTGGCGTCTCGATGACGGTGCCCGTCTCACGGGCAAGCTGTTCCGCCAACAAATCCACCGACGCCGCGAACAGCTCCATCGCCGTGCGATCCTCCGCCCGCGCATCGATCAGCAGGCGCGCGCGGGACGGCACGACATTGGCGGCATTCGGCTCGATGGAGAACTCGCCAACCGTCGCGGTGAAATGATTTGGCCCGTCGGAGAGCGACTTCGCCAGCGCCTCAATGCCCGTCACCAGCCGCGCCGCGGCGGCAAGCGCATCGGCACGGTTGCCCATCGGCGTCGTGCCGGCATGGTCCGCGCGGCCCTGCACGATGATCTCGATGCGCGTGATGCCGGCAATCGCCGTCACCACGCCGATATCGCGCTTTTCGGTTTCCAGCACCGGTCCTTGCTCGATGTGCAATTCGAGGAAGGCCGCAATGTCCCTGCGCGCCTCGGTCTGGATGCGTGCCGGATCGCCACCGGCATCGCGGATGCCCTGTTCCAGCGTCAGCCCGTTACTCTCGCGCAAAAACCAGTCCTCCGGCAGCACGCCGGCCATGCCGCGGCTGCCGATGCAGGAGACGCCGAAGATCGAGACCTCCTCTGCAAGGAAATCGACGACCTCCAGATCATGGTCGAGTTCGATGCCCTGGTCGGCCAAAGCGCGGGCCACTTCCAGCGCCACCGCCACGCCGGCAATGCCGTCGTAACGCCCGCCATCCGGCACCGTATCGGAGTGCGAGCCGAGCATGATCGTGCCAAGGCCCGGCTTTTTTCCCCGTCGACGCGCCGTGAGATTGCCCGCGGCATCAATGCGTGTCTCAAGCCCCGCAGCCTGAAACTTTTCGAGAAGAAAATCCCGCCCCGCCGGGAACAGAGCGGTAAAGGCACGCCGCGTATAAGGCCGGCCGGGCTCGGTAAGCCGGGCAAGCCCGTCGATCACATCCGCGATGCGGGCAGGATCGACCGGCAGATTGGTTTTTGGTGCCGCCATCAGTGGGCACCGGAGGAAACAAGCGTCGGCAGCGGCCGCACGAACGCGCCGGTGCCGGGTTCGGCCAGCACCCTGGTGCCATCGAAGGCGAGCACACCACGCAGATAAGTGGCCGAGACACGCCACGGCAGTTTGATGCCGTTATAGGGCGACCAGCCGACCACGTTGTGGCCGCTTGCAGCCGCATCATAGGTATAGGGCTCGGGCGTCAGCACGGTGATGTCGGCATCCTTGCCGGCTTCCAGCGCGCCCTTCACATGGTCGAGGCGAAAATGCCGCGCCGGGTTCAACGTCATCAGTTCGGCCGCACGCGTCAGCGGAATACCGCGCTCCAGCGCGCCCTTGACGAAGAGCGGCACCATGACCTCCAGCCCCGGCACGCCGGAGGCATTGGCCAGCATGTCTGGATTGGTCTTGCGGTCTTCCGACCAGCTGACATGGTCGGTGGAAACGAGCGTCACATTGCCCTCGGCGACATGCCGCCAGAGTTTTTCGACTTCGGCGCGCGGGCGGATCGGCGGATTGATCTTCGCCTTGCCGCCCAGCCGGGCGACGTCGTTTTCCTCGTCGAGCGTCAGGTAGTGAATGCAGCACTCGATCGTCGCGCGAAAACCCTGTGCACGATAGGCGGCAGCGATCTCGTAGCCGCGGCCGAGCGAGCAATGCACCACATGGGCGGGGCAACCCGTTTCGGCGCCCGTCTCGTAGATCTGGTTGGAGGCGAGCAGCTCCGTCAGCGGCGGGCGCGACATTCCGTGTGCGCGATAATCGGTGATGCCCGCAGCCTTCACCTTGGCGATTGCCGCGCGCACCGCCTCGTCGTCTTCGTTGTGTACGCCGGCCGTCAGCCCCGTTGGCGCTATGGCGCGGAAGCAGTCTTCCAGCAGAGCCGCCGGAATCCGTGGGAAACGCTTCGGGTCCGTACCGAAGGTGGAGAACTTGAAGGCGGCGACGCCGGCCTCGACCATCTCGCCGATGCGCGCCGGCCCCTCTTCGGGATCGACCGTGCCATAAAGCGCGAAATCGACGTGCGCCTGCGGCGAGGCGTGGTCGACCTTGATATTCACGGCTTCCGCCGAGCAGACGAGGTTGCCCTCGTCATAGGGCATGTCGACGATGGTTGTGACACCGCCGGCTGCGGCCGAACGCGTCGACCAGATGAAATCTTCCTGGTTCTTCTGCGACAGGGAATGGACCTGGGCGTCGATCGCCCCGGGCAGGATCAGCGTGCCGGAAAGGTCATGCCGCTCCTTCGCCGCCGGCATCGCGCCCTGTCCGACATGTACTACCTTGCCGTCCCGCACGGCGACATGGCCGCCCTCGACGATGCGGTCGGCAAGAACGACGGTGCCTTTCAGAACGAGATCGAAATCGGCCATTCCCGTGTCTCCGTTACGGCGTGAGGGCGAAGAAGGCATCGAACCCTGCCATGGGCGCGGCCTCGACGAAGGCGGCCAGCGCCTCGGGGCTCGCAAGATCACGGTCGAGCGCCTCGATTTCGGCGGAGAGCGGCCGATCCTTGCGATAGAACGGGCTGACCGCCCGTGTGCGCTGATAGACGATGGCGGCAACACCCTCGGCATTGTCGCCGGCAAGATCGATGGCCTGCGCGGACAGCATGGCTTCGAGGGCCGCCAGCTGATGGAGATCCCGCACCTGGCTCTCCATGCGCTCGACGATCAGCGGCAGGAAGGTCGCCTCTTCCTCGAGGCCGCCGGCAACCACGATCGACTGCGCCGAGATCGGCACGGCGAGCGACTGGATGCGCATGTAGAGTTCGACGGCGAGCTTCAACAGCGGCCCGAAGCCCGTCGCCGCCTCTCCGGGCGCAACGAGGTTGACCGGAAGGTTGCGACGCACGCCGTTCGAGAGCAGGACGCAGCGATTGAGCACATTGCGCGCCAGATGCGCAAAACCCGTTTGCGCAGCCTCGACGTAGAGCGTCGTGGACAGCGGCAGGGAACCGCCGGAGGCCATGACGTGGTTGTCGATGACAACCGGGTTGTCATCCGACTGCGCCGTCGCCTCGACGATGCGCTCGGCAGCGTTCATCAGCGTATCGAGGCAGGCGCCGAAGACCTGCGCGGTCATGCGCAGGCTGAGCGGATCGTGGATCGCCGACGGCTTTGGCCAATGGCCGGAAGAGGCCTGCGCCTCGAACCACGTGCCGGCCAGCGCCTCGCCATGCGCCGAGAGCCGCGCGGCCACCCGCCACGGGTCAGCAGAGGCGCCAAGCGCCAGCGACGAGAGAAGCCCCGTCACCATGAGATTGCGGATCGCCTTGGCTGCCTCGCGCACCACGTTGGCAGCGGCGGCATGCGAGATGGCGTTGACGCTGAGGGCTGCCAGCGCATCGCGCGGCTGCATGCGATACGGCTTGAGGTCGGCACGCTTCAGCGCTTCGGCAGCAGGCAGGCGCTCGCCGCCATACCAGGCTTCGCCCTCGCCGGTCATGACCGATGCGATCTGCCCCATCAGCCCGATATCGGCACAGCCCATCGAGCCGTGGCGGCGCACGACCGGCACGACATCCTTTTCGAGCAGGCCAAGGAAAGCATCGATCAGTTCCGGGCTGCAGCCGGAATAGCCGCCGAGCGCGGTGTTGACGCGGATCGCCATCGCCTTGCGCACGATCGGCAACGCAAAGGGCTCGCCGGTGCCGAAATGGTGCGCCCTGACGAGGCTGTTGTTGAATTCGACGAGGTCGTCGGCCGTCCAGAGCTTGTCCTTCATCGAGCCGACGCCCGTATTCGCGCCGTAGATCGGCAGGCCGATGGCGAGGCGATCCGTGATGACGAGCCGCGACGCGCCGATGCGCCCCATGCCGATCTCGCAGGCCACCGGACGGCGCGTGGCGGCGCCGATCGCCTCCAGCGTTGCGAAGTCGAGCGGTTGACCGGTCAAATAGAGCGTGTCGGCGGAAGCAAGCATTTTCAAAGGAACCCGTTTTTCAAGATGGATGTTATGCGGAACGCGGGTCGAGCGTATATCCCAAAGTCCGTACGGTTCATGCTATAAGCCGAACACTCGCCGCAAGCCAAAGGAGCCGCCTGTGGATCTGTCCACGCTTTGCCTTGTGCACAGCATTCTCGAAGAACGCGGCATCCGCAGGGCGGCGGCAGTTGCGGGACGCCCTGCCTCCAGCGCCAGTGCCGCGCTCCGCCGCGTCGAGGCCGTTCTCTCCGTGCCGCTTGTGCGGCGCGACGGCCAGGCGCTCGTGCCCACCCTGGAGGCCGAGGCGCGCCTGCCCCGCTTTGCCGAAATCGCCCGCGCTGCCGACGCCCTGGCCGCCCTCGGCGAAGGTGGACGGACACGACCCGCCATTTCGCTCGCTGCCCTCGCCCGCTTCGCGGCCACAGCAAGGGCCGGCAGCATCAATGCCGCTGCCAAAAGCCTCGGCCTTGGCCAGCCGCAACTCACCCGCCAGCTCAGCCATCTGGAAGCGGCGATCGGTGGCAAGATGCTCGACCGTTCGGCGAATGGCATAAGCTGCACGCCCGCCGGCCTCGAGGCCCTGGCGCTCGCCGAACAGATCGGTGCCGCGTGGGACCTGCTTTTCGCCGCTTCCGCTGAACGCTTCCGCCGCAGTGCCGCCACATGGCGCCTCGGCACGATCATTCCCTTTGGCCACGAAAGCGAGATTGCGGCAATGCTGGCGGGCCTTGCCGTCGCATGGCGCTCAGCACGACCACGCCAGCCGCTCTTCCTGTCCTCCACCACGGCGGACGAACTTGTCTCCGGCCTGAAAAACCGCCGTTTCGATCTGATCCTGCTCGACACGGACCGGTATCCCGCCGAATTCGACGGCAGTTTGATCGGCCGTTCGCAACTGGCACTTGCCGGCCCGCGCACGATGGATGACATCGAGCGGCAGGATGTCCCGGCACTTTTGCGTCGGCACCCCATCGCCGTGCCAAGTCCCCGCAGCGGCCTGCGGCAGATGACGGACCGCTTCCTGGAAGCCACGCTGTCCACAGCCGAACGCGCACGCCTGACGCTTGTCGAGGTCGATTCGATCCCGGTCATCATCAATCTCGTGCTGGACCACGGCCATCTTTCCGTTCTGCCGGAGCATTCCGTGGCCAACATCAACCCGCCGCCGACGCTGTTGCCGCTGGATGCCGCCTACCAGCAATCGCTGAGCCTCGTCTGGCCACGCGATGCGCTATCGCGGCAGGCAGCCGAAACGATTTTCGCGCTCCTTTCGAAACTTTAGCCTTTGGCCCCAGCCCGCAACCGCCGCCGGGTCTCCGTCGGGCTTTCGTGATAGTGCGCGCGGTAGCTGCGCGAAAAGGCGGAGGAGGAGTTGAAGCCGGTGAGCGCCGCGATATCGGCGAACTCGGCCTTGGTCTCAATGACCTTCCGCCGGGCGGCGTTCAGCCTTAGCGCCAGATAGTGCTGGTGCGGCGCGACACCCATCGATTCCTGGAACAGGTCCTGGAGATGGCGTGCGCTGATGCCGACGCGTTTTGCCAGCCGTGTCAGCGTCAACGGCGCGTCCACCGTCTCCTCCATCAGCCGCACCGCCTGGCTGACGCGCTGGTCGGCGATGCGCATGTTGCCAAGGGCCGGCACCTGCAGCAGCCCGCCGGTCCGTTCGTGTTCGTAGATGAACAACCGGGACACTTCGAGCGCCAGCGAATAACCCTGCCGGCGGCGGATGATCTCCAGCATCAGGTCGAGCGTCGGCAAGGAACCGCCGGTGGTGATGCGCTTTCCATCGATGACGTAGCGCTCGCGCATCACCGCGATCTGCGGATAACGGGAGGCGAACTCCTCCATGTCCTCCCAGTGGATCGTCACGGAATGGCCGTTCAGCAGGCTCGCCTCGGCGAGCAGCCAACTCCCCGATTCGATACCAGCCATCATCGTGCGATGGCGCGCCGTCTGCGAAAGCTGGCGCCGCAACAGAGGCGTCGCACTCATCTGCCATTGATAGCTCGAAAGCACGAAGAGCGGCTCTTTCTCCCGCTCCGGCCGGAACAGGCCGTCGACCGGCACCGGAATGCGGCTCCGCGTCTCGACCGGCTGGCCGTCGGGGGAAAAAATCCGCCAGCGGTAAAGCGCCTGGCCGGAAATGCGGTTGGCGGCGCGCAGGGGCTCGATGACCGAGGCGACGAGGATGAGGTTCGTCTCGGGCAGCACGAGGATATCGATGTCGAGGGTATCGGAAGAGGGATCGAGCATGGCGGAAGCATGCGTGTTCATCTCTCGAATTGTCAAGAATGGATCCGAAAAGTGAAAGCATTGCATCGTCTCTTGGCTCGTAATGGACCCAATGAGAATACTGGGAGAGATCGAATGCCCTTAGCCATGAACCGTGATGTCTTCATCACCTGCGCCGTCACCGGCTCCGGCGATACCGCCGGCAAATCACCCCACGTGCCGCGTTCGCCCAGAGAGATCGCCGAATCGGCCATCGACGCCGCCAAGGCTGGCGCCGCCGTCGTGCATTGCCACGTCCGCGACCCGGAAACCGGCGCACCGAGCCGCCGCAACGATCTCTACCGCGAAGTAACCGAGCGCATCCGCGATGCCGAGGTGGACGTTGTGCTGAACCTCACCGCCGGCATGGGCGGCGATATTATCTTCGGCGGCACCGAACAGCCGCTGCCGCTGAACCCCAAAGGCACCGACATGGTCGGCGCCACCGAGCGCGTCAGCCACGTCGCCGAATGCCTGCCGGAAATCTGCACGCTCGACTGCGGCACGATGAATTTTTCGCTCGGCGACTACGTGATGACCAACACGCCGTCCATGCTGCGCGCCATGGGCAGGATGATGACCGACCTCGGTGTCCGCCCGGAAATCGAGGCCTTCGACACCGGCCACCTGTGGTTCGCCAAGCAGCTCGTTGAGGAGGGCGTCATCGAGGATCCGGTACTCATCCAGCTCTGCATGGGCATTCCGTGGGGCGCGCCCGACGACCTCAACACCTTCATGGCGATGGTCAACAACGTGCCGGCCAACTGGACGTTCTCGGCCTTCTCGATCGGCCGCAACGCCATGGCATATCCGGCCGCGTCCATACTGGCCGGCGGCAATGTGCGCGTCGGGCTTGAAGACAATCTCTATGTCGGCAAGGGCCAGCTCGCGACCAATGCCCAGCTCGTTGAAAAGGCCGTGAACGTGGTTGAAAGCATGGGTGCCCGCATCATCGGCCCGGCCGAAGTGCGCGAAAAGCTGAAACTCCAGAAGCGGGCGCCGAAATGAGCCAGATCCAGAAAGCAGCCTGTGTTGGCGGCGGCGTCATCGGCGGCGCCTGGGTGGCGCGCTTCGCGCTCGCCGGCATCGACGTCAATATCTTCGATCCGCATCCGGAAGCCGAGCGCATCATCGGCGAAGTGATGGCCAATGCCGAGCGCGCCTATGGCATGCTCACCATGGCGCCGCTGCCGCCGAAGGGCAAAGTCACCTTCTGCAAGAGCTTGGAAGACGCCGTCAAAGACGCTGATTGGATTCAGGAAAGCGTTCCCGAGCGCCTCGAATTGAAGCGCGGCGTGCTGACCCAGATCGATGCGGCCGCAAAGCCCGATGCGCTGATCGGCTCGTCCACGTCAGGCTTGATGCCGACCGACCTGCAGCGCGACATGAAACACCCCGAACGCCTGTTCGTCGCGCATCCCTATAACCCCGTCTACCTGCTGCCACTCGCAGAACTGGTCGGCGGCGAAAAGACCAGCAAGGCGACGCTCGAAGACGCCAAGGCCAAGCTCGCGCCGATCGGCATGAAGGGCGTGATCATCAAGAAGGAGATCGAGGCCTTCGTCGGCGACCGCCTGCTCGAAGCCGTCTGGCGCGAAGGCCTCTGGCTCATCAAGGACGACATCTGCGACACCGAGACGCTCGATGACGTGATCCGTTACTCGTTCGGCATGCGCTGGGCGCAGATGGGCATGTTCGAGACCTACCGCATCGCTGGCGGCGAAGCCGGCATGCGCCATTTCCTCGCCCAGTTCGGTCCCTGCCTCTCCTGGCCCTGGACCAAGCTCACCGACGTCGTCGATCTCAACGACGAGCTGGTGGAAAAGATCGCCAACCAGTCGGACGCCCAGTCCGGCGCTCGCGGCATCCGCGATCTGGAGCGCATCCGCGACCAGAACCTCGTCGGCATCATGCATGCGCTGAAGGCCGGCGACGACGGCAAGGGCTGGGGCTCCGGCAAGCTGCTCGCCGAATTCGAGGAACATCTCTGGGCCAAGGCCGGCAAGGCCAAGGTCGAGGTTTCGGAAGCCGAGCCCCTGCGCCTCGTCGATACCAAGGTCAACGCCGCCTGGGTCGACTACAACGGCCATATGACCGAGCACCGTTACCTCCAGCTCTTCGGCGACACGTCGGACGCGTTGTTGCGGCTGATCGGCGTCGACTTCGCCTATGTCGAAGCCGGCCACAGCTACTACACGGTGGAAACCCACATCCGCCACATCGGCGAAGCCAAGCTCGGCCAGGCGCTCTACACGACGCTTCAGCTTCTTGCCTCCGACGACAAGCGGCTGCACTACTTCACCCGCATCCATGACGCCGCGACCGGCGATGTCATCGCGACGGCCGAGCAGATGATGCTCCATGTCGACTCGAAGGCCGGCAAGAGCGTCGATGCGCCTGCGGACGTGCTGGCGAAGATCAAGCCGATCGCGGACGCCCATGCCAAGCTGCCGACACCGGAAAGTGCCGGCCGCAGCGTCGGGCAAAAGCGCGCCTGACGAAACCGTCGAAGCGCCGGAGAGGAACGCCGCCCGACGCAGAACACAATCTCCCCCGCTCATTGGGGGAGATGCCCCGCAAAGGGCGATGGCCGCCACGCGGCCCCAAAAGAATTCGAGGGGGAATGCCATGAACTTCGCATTGACCGACGAGCAGCAGATGATCGTGGATACGGTCCGCTCCTTCGTCGAAACGGAAATCTATCCGCACGAAAACGAGGTCGAGCGCACCGGTCACGTGCCGCCGGAACTCGGCCAGGAAATCGCCCGCAAGTGCAAGGAAATCGGCTTCTTCGGCTGCAACATGCCGGAAGAAGTGGGCGGTGCCGGCCTCGACCACACCTCGTTTACGCTGGTCGAGCGCGAACTCGGCCGCGGCTCGATGGCGCTCACCGTCTTCTTCGGTCGCCCCTCCGGCATCCTGATGGCCTGTAACGACGAGCAGCGCGAACAGTACCTTCTGCCCGCCGTACGCGGCGAAAAGTTCGATGCGCTCGCCATGACCGAGCCGGATGCCGGCTCCGACGTGCGCGGCATGAAATGTTTCGCCCGCAAGGACGGCGACGACTGGGTCGTCAACGGCACGAAGCATTTCATCAGCCATGCCAACATCGCCGATTTCGTCATAGTCTTCATCGCGACGGGCGAGGAAGACACGCCGCGCGGCAAGAAGAAGCTCATCACCTGCTTCCTCGTCGACCGGGGCACGCCCGGCTTCGAGATCCGCAGCGGTTACGAGTCGGTCTCGCACCGCGGTTACAAGAACTGCATTCTCAACTTCGACGAATGCCGCCTGCCCTCCTCGCAGATCCTCGGCGAAGTCCACAAGGGCTTCGACATCGCCAACGACTGGCTCTACGCGACCCGCATCACGGTCGCCGCGACCTCCGTCGGCCGCGCCCGCCGCGCCTTCGATTATGCGCTGAACTATGCCGCCGAGCGCAAACAGTTCGGCAAACCGATCGGCGCGAACCAGGGCGTCTCCTTCAAGCTCGCCGACATGATCACCGAGATCGACGCCGCCGACCTTCTGACGCTCAACGCCGCATGGCGGCTCGATCAGGGCCTGCCGTCGAACCGCGAAATCGCCTCGGCAAAGGTCTACGCCACGGAAATGCTCTCCCGCGTCACCGACGAGGCGATCCAGATTTTCGGCGGCATGGGCCTGATGGACGACCTGCCGCTCGCCCGCTTCTGGCGCGATGCCCGCGTCGAGCGCATCTGGGACGGCACGTCGGAAATCCAGCGGCACATCATCAGCCGTGATCTGCTCAGGCCGCTCGGAGCGTAATGTCGATATGACACATTCCCTCGACCGCCTCATCCGGCCGCGCTCCATCGCCGTCTTCGGCGGCAAGGAGGCGCGCCGCGTCATCTTCCAGTGCGACAAGATGGGCTTTACCGGCGAGATCTGGCCGGTGCATCCGCGCGAGGAGGAAATCCTCGGGCGCAAATGCTACCGCTCCGTCGCCGATCTCCCGGGCGCCCCGGATGCCTCCTTCGTCGGCGTCAACCGGGAACTCACCATCGGCATCATCCGTGATCTGTCAGCGCGTGGCGCCGGCGGCGCGGTCTGCTACGCCTCCGGTTTCCGCGAGGCCGTCAGCGAGCTTGCCGATGGCGACGATTTGCAGAAGGCGCTGGTGGAGGCGGCCGGCGACATGCCGGTGCTCGGGCCGAATTGCTACGGCTTCATCAACATGCTGGACGGCGCCCTGCTGTGGCCCGACCAGCATGGCATGCTGCGCATCGACAAGGGTGTCGCCGTCCTAACCCAGTCCTCCAACATCGCCTGCAACATTTCCATGCAGCAGCGCGGCCTGCCGCTCGCCTATATCCTGACGGCCGGCAACCAGGCGCAGACCGGTCTCGCCGACCTCGCCTGCGCCGTGCTGGAAGACCCGCGCGTCACCGCCGTCGGCCTGCATATCGAAGGTTTCGATAGCCTCGACTCCCTCGAACGCTTGGGTTTGCGATCGCGCGAGCTGAAGAAACCGGTCGTGACTTTGAAGGTAGGAAAGTCGGAGCAGGCGCAACTCGCCACCGTCTCGCACACCGCCTCGCTCGCCGGCAATGACGCGGTCTCTTCCGCGCTGCTTGCCCGCCTCGGTATCGGCCGCGTCGAAACGCTGCCGGAACTGCTCGAAACGCTGAAGCTGCTTCATGTTGCCGGCCCGCTGCCGAACTACGACATCTCCTCCATGTCATGCTCTGGCGGCGAAGCCTCGCTGATGGCGGATGCCGGCGTGAAGCGGAAAGTGAATTACCGCGACCTCCGGCAGGAGCAGCGCCAGCCGCTGCGCGAGACGCTCGGCCAGATGGTGACGATCTCCAATCCCCTCGACTATCACACCTTCGTCTGGGGCAATCACGAGAAGCAGACGCAGGCCTTCACGACCATGATGCAGGGCGGCTACGCCCTGAACCTCGTCGTGCTGGATTTCCCCCGGCTCGACCGCTGTGACGCCGCCGACTGGATCACCACCTGCCACGCCGTCATCGATGCGTCGAAGGCGACGGGCGCGAATGCCGGCATCGTCGCCAGCATGGGTGAGAACATGCCGGAAGCGACCGCCGAGATGCTGATGCAGAACGGCGTCGTGCCCTTCTACGGCATCGAAGAGGCGCTCGCCGCCGCCGAAACCGCCGCCGGTATCGGTGAAATCTGGGCAAAACCCCTGCCCGCGCCACTCCTCAAGACCACGGCTGGCGAAGGCGAGGCGGTCACGCTGACAGAGCATGAGGCCAAGCTGGCGCTCGCCGCCCATGGTCTCGTGGTGCCGAAGGGCATCACGGCGGAGACGGCGGATGCTGCGGCCGAAGCGGCACAAAGCCTCGGCTTTCCCGTCGTGCTCAAGGGGTTGGGCGTCGCACACAAGACCGAGGCCGGCGCCGTCAAGCTCAACCTCGCCAGCCGTGAGGCCGTGCTGGAGGCCGCCGAGGCCATGGCCGGCGTCGCCTCCGGCTTCCTCGTCGAAAAGATGGTGGGAAAACCCGTCGCCGAACTCATCGTCGGCGCGATGCGGGACCCGGTCGCCGGGCCGGTATTGACCATCGGTGCAGGCGGTATTTTGGTCGAATTGCTCGAAGATTCCGCCATTCTGACCCTGCCGACGGATGAGAAAACCATCCGCGAGGCCATCGCCGGACTTAAGATTTCAAAGCTTCTGGACGGTTATCGCGGCGCGGCGAAGGGCGATATCGACGCGCTTGTCGCTGCCGTCGCATCAGCGGCATCCTATGTCGTTTCAAACGCTTCAATAATCGAAGAACTGGACGTTAATCCCTTAATGGTGCTGCCAGCTGGCGACGGTGTCGTCGCGGCCGATGCGCTGATCCGTCTGAGGAAAAACCCATGACCGGACCGATACGACAGCGCCGCGAAGGTGGCATTCTGGAAGTCACGATCGATCGCCCCAAGGCGAACGCCATCGACCTCGTGACCAGCCGCATCATGGGCAAGATCTTTGCCGACTTTCGCGACGACGACACCCTGCGTGTCGCCATCATCACCGGTGCGGGGGAGAAATTCTTCTGTCCAGGATGGGACTTGAAGGCGGCGGCCGCGGGCGATGCGGTCGACGGCGATTACGGTGTCGGCGGCTTCGGCGGCATGCAGGAACTGCGTGACCTCAACAAGCCGATCATCGCCGCCGTCAACGGCATCTGCTGCGGCGGCGGGCTCGAAATCGCGCTGTCCACCGACTTGATCCTCGCCGCCGAACACGCGACCTTCGCGCTGCCGGAAATCCGCTCCGGTACGGTGGCGGATGCCGCCTCGATCAAGCTGCCGAAGCGCATTCCCTACCACATCGCCATGGACATGCTGTTGACCGGCCGCTGGCTGGACGTGCAGGAGGCGCACCGCTGGGGCTTCGTCAACGAGATCCTGCCGGCCGACAAGCTGCTCGACCGCGCCTGGGAACTCGCCCACCTGCTCGAAAGCGGCCCGCCGCTCGTCTACGCCGCCATCAAGGAAGTGGTGCGCGCCGCCGAGGGCGAGGCGTTCCAGACGACCATGAACAAGATCACCCGCCGGCAATTTCCGACGGTCGACGTTCTCTATTCCAGCGAGGATCAACTCGAGGGCGCCCGCGCCTTCGCGGAAAAGCGCGATCCCGTCTGGAAGGGACGATAGGATACGCCCCTGCATCGGGCAAAGTCCGCATCTTTCCATAAGTTTGGCTTGTGGAAGAAATAGGTAAATTAGGGCGTTACACGCGTCTGATACGTGAATAGTTTATAATAGACGAGCCGCCATGCGGCGAATGAAGGAGGCATTCGGGAAAACGGGAAATGCGCCGCCGCCGGCAAGAAAAGCCGGCCTGGAGGTTGCCTTACAGGCCAAAAACAGAAATTCTGCCAATCACAACGACAAATGCCCACTTCAGGGCGAGCAAAGGGAACAGGGGAATGACTGATTACACCAACTACCTCACCAGCCAGGTCACGCTCGGCAAGATGAACCGCCGCGAGTTCATGGGCCGCGCTGCTGCCTTCGGCATCACGCTTGCCGTCGCCGGCACCATGTTCGACACCGCCGCCAAGGCGCAGGAGCCTAAGCGTGGCGGCAACCTCAAGCTCGGCCTCGAAGGCGCTGCCGCGACCGACTCGAAGGACCCCGCAAAGGCGCTCTCGCAGTTCATGTTCGTCGTGAACCGCAACTGGGGCGACATGCTCGTGGAATCCGAGCCGCTGACCGGCAAGCCGGTTCCGGCGCTCGCCGAATCCTGGGAACCGTCCGCCGACGCCTCGACCTGGACTTTCGCCATCCGCAAGGGCGTGAAATTCCATGACGGCAAGGAGCTGACGGTCGACGACGTCATCAAGACCCTGCAGCGCCACACCGATGAGAAGTCGGAATCGGGCGCACTCGGCGTCATGAAGTCGATCAAGGAAATCAAGGCCGACGGCGACAAGCTTGTCCTCGTGCTGTCGGAAGGCAATGCCGACCTGCCGCTGCTTTTGACCGACTACCACCTCGTCATCCAGCCGAATGGCGGTCTCGACGATCCGAACGCGATGATCGGCACCGGCCCCTTCAAGGTCACCAGCTTCGAAGCCGGCGTGCGCGCCACCTTCGAGCGCAACAAGGATGACTGGCGCCAGGACCGCGGTTATGTCGACACGGTCGAAATGATCGCGATGAACGACGCGACGGCCCGTATCGCCGCCCTCTCCTCCGGTCAGGTCCACTATATCAACCGCGTCGACCCGAAGACCGTCGATCTCCTGAAGCGTGCGCCGACCGTGGAAATCCTCTCCACCTCCGGCCGCGGCCACTACGTGTTCATCATGCATTGCAACACGGCGCCGTTCGACAACAACGATCTCCGCCTCGCCCTGAAATACGCGATGGACCGCGAGACGATGCTGGAAAAGGTGCTCGGCGGTTACGGCAAGGTCGGCAACGACTTCCCGATCAACGAGACCTATGCCCTCTTCCCGGAAGGCATCGAGCAGCGCGCCTACGATCCGGACAAGGCCGCCTTCCACTACAAGAAGTCGGGCCACAGCGGCTCGGTCCTTCTTCGCACCTCGGATGTCGCCTTCCCGGGTGCCGTGGATGCGGCCGTTCTCTACCAGGAGAGCGCCAAGAAGGCCGGCATCGAGATCGAAGTGAAGCGTGAACCCGGCGACGGCTACTGGTCGAACGTCTGGAACGTGCAGCCCTTCTCCACGTCCTATTGGGGCGGCCGTCCGACGCAGGACCAGATGTATTCGACCGCCTATCTCTCGAAGGCCGACTGGAACGACACCCGCTTCCTGCGCGAAGACTTCGACAAGATGGTGCTCGAAGCCCGTTCGGAACTCGACGAAGCCAAGCGCAAGGACATGTACCGCGCCATGGCCATGATGGTGCGTGACGAGGGCGGCCTGATCCTGCCGATGTTCAACGACTTCGTGAACGCCTGCGGCAAGCAGGTGAAGGGCTACGTGCACGATATCGGCAACGACATGTCGAACGGCTTCGTCGCAACCCGCGTGTGGCTCGACGCCTGATGACCGGCCGCGGACCGGCGCACGGTCCGGAGCTGACAGCAACGACGGCTGCGGGCGAAGCCCCGCAGTCTGTCGGCGTTGCCGGGTCGGTTGCGTCCACTGGAGCCCCCATCAACGAAGCGACCCCTTCGTTCTGGGCGAAACTCAGCAAGAGCAGCCCGCTCGCTGCACTCATCCTGCAACGCCTTGCGCTCAGCGTGGCCTTGCTCTTCGCCGTGTCCCTGATGATCTTCGGGGGCGTGGAAGCCCTGCCCGGCGACTTCGCCACCACCTATCTCGGCCAGTCCGCCACGCCACAGGCCATCGAGAACATCCGCAAGGATCTCGGCCTCGACCAGCCGGCCACCACCCGCTACTTCAAATGGCTCGGCGGCGCCATCCAGGGTGATTTCGGCAGTTCCTGGGCCTCGAAAAACTCGGTCAGCGAACAGATCGGCAAGCGCCTCGGCAATTCGCTGTTCCTCGCTTTCTTTGCAGCCATCATCTCGGTTCCGCTCGCGGTCGGGCTCGGCATGCTCGCGGTGCAGTACCGAAACCGCCTGCCGGACAAGATCATCAACGTCATCTCACTGGCGGCGATCTCGCTTCCCGAGTTCTTTGTCGGTTACCTGCTGATCCTGTTCTTCGCTGTGCAGCTCGGCGTCGCCACCTTCCCGGCGACGGTCTATGAAAGCATGACCATCGGCCAGCGGCTTTCCGCCATAGCCCTGCCCACAGCGACCCTCGTCCTCGTCGTGCTTGCCCATATGATGCGCATGACGCGCGCGGCCATCCTCAACGTCATGTCGTCCGCCTATGTGGAGACGGCCGAACTTAAGGGTCTCGGCAGCCTTCGCGTCATCGCAAAACATGCGGCACCGAACGCCTTGGCGCCGGTCATCAACGTCATCGCGCTCAACCTCGCCTATCTCGTGGTTGGCGTCGTCGTCGTGGAAGTGGTGTTCGTCTATCCCGGCATGGGCCAGTACATGGTCGACGCCGTGACGGTGCGTGACATGCCGGTGGTGCAGGCCTGCGGCCTGATCTTCGCCGCCTTTTACATCTTCCTCAACATGTTTGCCGATATCCTTGCGATCATCGCGAACCCCAGATTGAGGCATCCGCGATGAGACTTTCCAGTATCCCCGTCAGCGCCTGGGTCGGCATTCTGGGCATCGCCCTTGCCCTCTTCTGCGCCCTTTTCGCCCCCATCATCGCCCCCTACAGCGAAAGCCAGATCGTCGGCTCCGTCTGGGAGCCGATCGGCGGCGATTACCTGCTCGGCACCGACAATCTCGGCCGCGACCTCTTCTCGCGTCTGATCTTCGGCGCCCGCACCACGATCTTCGTGGCGTTGGCCGCAACCGTGCTCTCGTTCTCGCTCGGCATGCTCCTGTCCTTCACGGCCGCCGTCACGGGCGGGCTGATCGACCAGGCCTTCTCGCGCTTCAACGACCTGATGATGGCGATCCCGACCTTGATCTTCGCCCTCGTCGTGCTGGCCGTTCTTCCCCAGCAGCTCTGGATCCTCATCCTCGTGATGGCGGTCCTCGACAGTACCCGCGTCTACCGCATCGGCCGCGCCGTCGCGCTCGATGTCGCGGTCATGGAGTTCGTGGAAGCGGCGCGTCTGCGTGGCGAAGGCACCGGCTGGATCATTTTTCGCGAAATCCTGCCCAACACGCTCTCGCCGCTCTTGGCCGAATTCGGCCTGCGCTTCGCCTTCTCGATCCTGTTCCTCTCCACCCTCTCCTTCCTCGGCCTCGGCATCCAGCCGCCGGCGGCGGATTGGGGCGGCATGGTAAAGGACAACAAGGACGGCATCATCTTCGGCATTTCCGCCGCCCTCATTCCGGGCGGTGCGATTGCGGGGCTGGCCATCTGCGTCAACCTCGTCGTCGACTGGCTGATGAAACGCACCTCGAGCCTCAAGGGAGGGCGCGGCGATGCCTGATCTGCTTTCCGTCAAGAACCTGAAGATCGAAGCGACCAGCTACCCGCCGGGCGAGCCGCCGCGCACCGTCACCCTCGTCGAAGGCGTGTCCTTCAATGTCGAGAAGGGCAAGGTGCTCGGCCTCATCGGCGAATCCGGCGCCGGAAAATCGACGATCGGCCTCACCGCACTCGCCTATGGGCGCGGCGGGGTGCGCATAACCGGCGGCGAGGTGCTGCTCAACGGGCAGGACCTGCTGAAGCTCGGCCCCAACGGCATCCGCAAAGTGCGCGGCTGCAAGGTCTGCTACGTCGCGCAATCGGCGGCAGCGGCTTTCAATCCCGCCCACCGGCTCGGCGAGCAGGTGATCGAGGCCTCGCTGAAACACGGCATCATGACCCGTGCGGAGGCGGAAAAGCGCGCGCTCTACCTGTTCAAGGTACTCGGCCTGCCGAGCCCCGAAACCTTCGGCCAGCGCTATCCGCACCAGGTCTCCGGCGGCCAGCTCCAGCGCGCCATGACCGCCATGGCGCTCTGCCCGAACCCGGAACTCATCGTCTTCGACGAGCCGACCACAGCGCTCGACGTGACGACGCAGATCGACGTGCTTGCCGCGATCAAGCATGCCATCGAAGAGACCCACACGGCCGCGCTCTACATCACCCACGACCTTGCGGTCGTGGCGCAGATCACGGACGACATCCTGGTGCTCCGGCATGGCAAGATGGTGGAATACGGCTCGGTAAAGCAGATCATCGAGGCGCCGACGCAGGACTATACCCGCGCGCTGGTCAATGTGCGCGGCACCAAACGCGAGGAGGCACCCGACCAGTCAGATACGCTTCTGAAGGTCGACAACATCACCGCAGGCTATTCCAACGGCTTCAAGGTGCTGCAGAACGTTTCCCTGCACCTGCCAAAGGGCCAGACGCTGGCGGTGGTAGGGGAATCGGGCTCGGGAAAATCCACCCTCGCCCGCGTCATCACCGGCCTGCTTCCCCCGCAGGAGGGCACGATCAGCTTCGACGGCAAGCCCTTGCCGAAGGCGCTGAAGGGCCGGTCGAACGACGAACTGCGCCGCGTCCAGATGATTTACCAGATGGCCGACACCGCGATGAACCCGCGCCAGACGGTGCGCGACATCGTCGGCCGTCCGCTCACCTTCTACTATGGCATGCGCGGCCAGCAAAAGACCGAGCGGGTGAAGGAACTCTTGGAGCAGATCGAAATGGGCGGCCGCTTCGCCGACCGTTACCCGGCCGAGCTCTCCGGCGGCCAGAAGCAGCGCGTGGCAATTGCGCGTGCGCTCGCGGCAAAGCCGGAACTTATCCTCTGCGACGAGCCAACGTCCGCTCTCGACCCGCTGGTGGCGGAAGGCATCCTGAAGCTGCTGTTGAAACTCCAGGACGAGACCCACGTCTCCTACATGTTCATCACCCACGACATCGCCATCGTGCGCGCCATCGCCGATAGCGTGGCCGTGATGCACCGGGGAAAACTCGTCCGCTTCGGCCCGAAATCGACGGTGCTCTCGCCACCCTTCGACGACTACACCGACCTGCTCCTGAAATCCGTCCCCGAGATGGAGATCGGCTGGCTGGAGAAGGTGCTGACGACCCGACGCATGGAAAGCGCCGGGAACTGATAAATGCGGGCGGCCTCGGTCGCCCGTTTTTCTTTGAAGCGCCGAAAGCCTCTCTACTCGTCATCCTCGGGCTCGACCCGAGGATCCATGCCACAAACTCAAGCTATGCAGTGGGACGTGGATCCTCGGGTCGAGCCCGAGGATGACGTCGAGGGTAGGATGGCTTTCTCGGCCAAACCGCTCGCCCTTCACTCAATTCTGCGTGCAGGTCACATCGCCAAGACGGTTGGCGGACCCGCCTTCAACACTCACCGTCTCATCGCCCCGCGCTGTGCAATTGCCCTTCTCGCCGACACCGGTGCGGAACTTCACCATGGGCTGGCCCTCGATCATGATGCTCGGTACGATCTCGTAGAGTTCCGGCGGGCAATTCACCACATCGGAGAGCCGAAGAGCCGGCGCGCCGCCGATGAAGACGCTCTTCGAGCCCGATAGGGCACAGGCGGGGATGGGCACTGCCGCATCTTCTGCAAAGGACATTGATGGCCCCGCCGCCAATAGTCCCAATGACAGAGCGACACCTGCAAAGCGCAGAACATTCATCACGCATCTCCCTTTTCACGCGCCGCCCGGGACAAGCCTTTCAGCGTTTCGAGCGCCCGTTCGGCATCCCGCTCCGGAACGAATATATGGTCGTGATGGTAACCGGCAACCACGTTGGCGCTGATACCCTCCACCGTCAACGCCGTGGCGAAGGCCGCGGTCAAGCCGACGGCTTCCAGCGAGGAATGCACGGTCAGTGTGATCATGCGCATCGGCGGGCTTGCCGCCAACCCTTCGGCGGCGTCGACTGGCAGGATCAGCGTGATACCTTCCTCCTCGCGGAAGAGGCCGATCGGCCGGCGGGAAAGGTGGTTTGCCAGATCGTCGGCCCGCACACTGGCATAGACGAAAATGCCCTCGACCAGGGTGGGCTCCATGGTCGCCAGCAGGTCGTCCAGGTCGGTAACGCCGCTCATGGCTTCGCCATCCGGCGCACGGCATCGCAGAGCGCGGCAAAGCCTGCCTTCGCACCCTCGCTCATGAAGCGCGCGCGCAGCCACGCATGGATCATCTGCTTCTCCTCGCGGTGCTCCACCGGCACACCGGCAAGGATCAGCCGAGCGGCATAGGCCCGCGCGTCGTCGCGCAGCGGATCGAAATAGGCGCCGGTGATGAAGGCGGGCGGCAGTCCGGCAAGATTTTCCGACCGCAGCGGAAAGGCGTGCGCTGCATCCTCCGGCGCCCGGTAGATCGTGCGGTAATAGGCCGTATCGGCGGTCGATAAGCCAGGTGCGTTGGCCATCTCCTCATAGGAACCGGAGACAAGATCGCCGCCAAGTCCGGGATAGATCAGCGCCTGACCGACGACACCCTTCAGCCCCTCGTCCCGCGCCTTCAGCACGATGCCGGCCGCAAGATTGCCACCTGCGCTGTCGCCGATCACGACAACCCGGCGCTCCTCCAGCAAAAGCTCGATCAGGACAGCCCAGCAATCATCGAAGGCGGCGGGCCAGACATGTTCGGGCGACAGGCGATAGTCGATGGAAACAAGCTCCGCCCCCGCCGCCTCGGCAATCTCTGCGCAGATCGCATCGTGGCTGTTGAGCGAGCCAACGACAAAACCACCGCCGTGAATATAGAACAGCCGCGTTGCCGTCGTGACTGTGGCCGGCCGATAGCGACGCACAGGTATGCGCTCCGCCACCCAGTCATCCTCCTTGACCATGCCCGCCGGCGGCGGTGCATCGAAGGCAGCGCAGAGCGCATCATACCAGGCGCGTTGCTGGGTAATGTCCGCATCGACGGCATCGGCGGGATAAAAATCCTCGCAACGCTTGTGGAAGGCCAGAATGCCCTCCTCGGTCGGCATGGGGCGTTCGGTCATCGCGGCTCCTCGTCAGTTGCGGCTACCATAACAAGGTCGTGCGACGGCGCCTGTCTTGTCCGCGGCTTTCCCAAGGAATTTTCGCCGCTTGCCTCGCTCGAGCTGGCCATATTAACTGACGGCATGGCATTCACCTTCCGGCAATTGCAATATTTCGTCGCCGTCGCGGAGCAGGGTTCCGTCACCCGCGCCGCGCAGAACCTGTCGATTTCGCAATCCTCGATCACCGAGGCGATCAAGGAGCTCGAATCGGATCTCGGCGTCGAGCTTTTCGATCGCCATCCGCGCGGCCTGACGACGACGCACAATGGCCACCAGTTCCTGCGTCACGCGACGAAAATCCTCGCCGATGTTTCGGATGCACGCCGTTCCTTCTCCGACAACCGTATGGCCGAAAAGGGCCAGCTCAATCTCGGCGTCACCTCGCTCGTCGCCGGCTACGTGCTCTCTGACCTGCTCTCGCGCTACCGCCGGGCCTTTCCCGGCATCGACGTCAGCGCCATCGAGGACAACGGCTCCTATCTGGAGCATCTGCTGGTCGGTGGCGAACTGGATGTCGCCGTCATGGTCATCTCGAACCTGCGCGACCGCATGGCGCTCCAGGCGGAAATCATCGAAACGTCACCCTATCGGCTCTGGCTGCCGATCGGCCATCCCCTCGTCTCTGCCGATATCATCTCCGTCAGCGACATCGCCAAGGAACCGCTGATCATGCTGACGGTCGATGAAATCGAGGAGAATACCGGCAAACTCCTATCGGCCCTCGGCGCCCGCCCCCACGTCGCCTTCCGAACGCGCTCGGTGGAAGCGGTGCGCAGCCTGGTGGCCACCGGCGCCGGCATCGCGCTGTTGCCCGACCTCGTCTACCGCCCCTGGTCGCTGGAAGGCGACCGCATCGAAAGCCGCGACGTCTCCGGCGCATTGCCGGTCGTGCAGGTCGGCATGGTCTGGCGCAAAGGCTCCAGCCTGCCGCAGGCGGCGCGGGATTTCGTCGGGCTGGCGGAAGCGCTACGGGGTGGGCGGGGACGGTAGAGTAGTGATGGGCCTCGACGGAAAACGGACATAGAGTGATGGCTCTAGAGGATCGCCCACCATCTCAGGGGAGACGAGACACCTCCCTGTTGGCCCAAGTGTCGCGTGAGATGGAAAAGACACACAACAAATACGTGCACTTATTGCAATCACCTCTATAATTCGAGCGGAAGCGGCGTTAACGTGATGGCTTCGAATAACAGGGGTTTAGCTGGATACAGCTTATGTATAACTCGAAATCAATAGAGAACATTAAGAGACTCTTACACGAAAATACGGACGCAAGTCTTACGTATGCGGCTTTGGAGTGCAGGCTTGCTATAGAGCTTATCTGCTATGCTCATCTCAGGATTTCTCATGACTACATTTCACATGATGACCTACGAGCGTGGCAACCAAGGCAAATTATCGATGCTTTGATACAGGACGTTGATCCCCGTGCTGGCTCTACATTTACGCTCAGCATATCACAGAGCCCTCTAGGGCCGGATGTTGATTCTCCTACAACTGAAGAATATTCGGAGATGAACTGGGTTGAGGTGGGAACCCAAGTAGGTTTTGACCCAAAGAAGCTCGGAAGGCTGTGGAACAAACTTGCCAACACCGCACTACACGTAGTAATCCCGAAAAATAGTTCAGACGAGGTCCGCAGATACGGTGAGCCGCAGCGGATACGTGATGCTGTTGTTGACGCGCTGAAAGAGATCGAGCGTATCGACAAAGGCACACTCACTTCAGGGGGCTACGGGTCTGCGATATCCTTTGAGTGTTCGTGCGGAACCCTAAATAAGCGTAGACACGCCCTACTGCGGGATCGGCAAGTAATAAATTGCATTAATCCAAAATGCTATGAAAGTTACTCATACATAACCGAGACTGACGAATTTCAGAAGAGAAAATTCGACGTAACGTGCAAATCCTGCGGGGGAAAATATTTTATCCCAATTCGGTACATGGAAAAAGAACTCAGGATAGGGTCAAGCTTACGCGTGCCGTGCGCATGCGGTGACGAAACCTACATCGAATGGCGCCTTATGCAGGCACAGAAATCATCGCTGAAGTAATTTTAAATTCTTCTTCATTACAGTGAATGAGGTTGGCACAACAAGGAAGCTCGTACCAGAATTCAGAACCCATCGGTGCAGGAAGGGTTGCAACTCCATCATTCGGAATTTCCGATAGCGACATTCTGATTAATGAATTTGCGAAAGCGGCGAAATCGCGGCACCTTTTCTCTCGGGAACAATACCGCACCAAGCGGATCAAACCGGGAGACTGTCATGAAGCGACTTCTGCATTCCTGCACCGCGCTTACCCTTTCGCTCGCCTTCACCGCATCCGCCCTCGCCCAGGAGCCCCTGAAGGAACTCGGTGCTGGCGAAGGCGAAGTTTCGATCGTCGCCTGGGCCGGTTACATTGAGCGCGGCGAGACCGACAAGAACTACGACTGGGTCACCGAATTCGAGAAGAAGACGAGCTGCAAGGTTTCCGTGAAGACCGCGGCGACCTCCGACGAAATGGTCGCGCTGATGAACGAAGGCGGCTTCGACCTCGTCACCGCCTCGGGCGACGCGTCGCTGCGCCTGGTCGCCGGCAAGCGTGTCCAGCCGATCAACACCGACCTCATTCCGAGCTGGAAGACCGTCGACGAGCGCCTGCAGAATGCGCCCTGGAACACGGTGAACGGCGTTCACTACGGCACGCCGTATCTCTGGGGTCCAAACGTGCTGATGTACAACACGGACGCCTTCAAGGACGAGGCGCCGAAGAGCTGGAACGTCGTTTTCGAAGAAATGACGCTGCCGGACGGCAAGTCGAACAAGGGCCGCGTACAGGCCTATGACGGCCCGATCCACATTGCCGATGCCGCGCAATACCTGATGGCGCACAAGCCGGAACTTGGCATCAAGAACCCCTATGAACTCAACGAAGACCAGTACAAGGCCGCGCTCGACCTGCTGCGCGTCCAGCGCACGCTGGTCGGCCGCTACTGGCACGATGCGATGATCCAGATCGACGACTTCAAGAACGAAGGCGTGGTCGCTTCCGGCTCCTGGCCGTTCCAGGTCAACCTTATGCAGGCGGAAAAGCAGAAGATCGCCTCGACCTTCCCGGAAGAGGGCGTCACCGGCTGGTCGGACACGACCATGCTGCATGCCGAAAGCCAGCATCCGAACTGCGCCTATATGTGGATGGAACATTCGCTGTCCGCCAAGGTGCAGGGTGATGCGGCCGCCTGGTTCGGCGCGGTCCCCTCGGTTCCGGCCGCCTGCAAGGGCAACGCGCTCCTGACCGACGAAGGCTGCAAGACCAACGGCTTCGACAACTTCGAGAAGATCAACTTCTGGCGCACGCCGGTCTCGAAATGCGAAAGCCAGGGCGAATGCGTGCCCTACCACCGCTGGGTCTCCGACTATATCGGCGTGATCGGCGGCCGCTGAAGTAAAGCGGTAAGGCATACACCAACCGATCTCCCCCCCTTGTGGGGGAGATATCGCCGAAGGTGACAGAGGGGGGTGGTCGCGGAACGGCAACATCTGACGAAGCGGGTGGAAACACCCCCCTCTGCCCTGCCGGGCATCTCCCCCACAAGGGGGGAGATCGGCTAGTTGCGCCGCTTTCCTGCCCATGACGACTTCTTGCGGTGGACGCTCGGCGCCCATCGCCCAAGACAACCCCGGGAGCTCCCCATGACCGCCGTCCTCTTCCAGCAAGTCTCCCGCCATTTCGGCGCCGTGCACGCCGTCGACAGCGTGGACCTCGCCATTGCCGAGGGCGAGTTCTTCGCGATGCTCGGGCCGTCCGGGTCCGGCAAGACGACGTGCCTGCGCCTGATGGCGGGCTTCGAGCAGCCGACATCAGGCCATATCGAGATTTTCGGCGAGACGGCGGAAGGCGTGCCGCCCTACCGGCGCAACGTCAACACGGTGTTCCAGGACTACGCCCTCTTCCCGCACCTCTCGATCCTCGAAAACGTCGCCTACGGGCTGATGGTCAAAGGTGTCGGCAAGGCGGAGCGCCTGAAGGCGGCGGAAGAGGCGCTTGCCATGGTCAAATTGCCCGGCTACGGCACCCGCCGGCCCGGCCAGCTTTCCGGCGGCCAGCGCCAGCGCGTGGCGCTGGCCCGCGCCCTCGTCAACCGCCCCCGTGTGCTGCTGCTCGACGAACCGCTTGGCGCGCTCGACCTGAAGCTGCGCGAACAGATGCAGGAAGAGCTGAAGTCGCTGCAAAAGTCGCTCGGCATCACCTTCATCTTCGTCACGCACGACCAGGGCGAGGCGCTGTCGATGGCGGATCGCATCGCGGTCTTCAACGACGGCAAGATCCAGCAGCTCGGCACGCCGGAAGAGGTCTACAAGCGGCCGAAGACGCGGTTTGTCGCCGATTTCGTCGGTTCCTCCAACGTGCTGCCGCCGGATTTCGTGGCAAGCCTCGGCTTCGGCAACAGCCACGCCAGCCTGCGGCCGGAGGACGTCACACTCGGCGACGGCCCGGGCCGCAGGCCGTTTTCCGGCCGCGTGGTCGCAACCAGCTTCCTCGGCGCGGCGAACCGCGTGACGGTGGAAGCGGCGGGTGCGCGCGTCGCCGCCATGGTGCCGGCCTCGCTTGCCGTGCCAGTGCAGGGCGAGACGGTCACCCTCTCCTTCCTGCCGGAAGACCTGCACCAGATGGACGCCACCCCATGAGCACCGTGGCCGAAACCTCCATCCTCGCGCGCCGCGAAGGCCCCACCGGACGGCTGTCGGATTTCTTCTGGCGCAACCCGAAGATCCTGCTGCTGCTGATGCTCACGCCGCCGCTGCTCTGGCTCGGCGTGATCTATCTCGGCTCGCTCTTCGCGCTGCTCCTGCAGAGCTTCTTCTCGATCGACGATTTTTCGGGGCTCATCAACTATCAGTTCACGCTTGCGACCTATCGCCAGCTGCTCATCCCGTCGAACTTCGACATCATCCTGCGCACCGTCGTCATGGCCGCACTGGTGACGCTCGCCTCCGCCATCATCGCCTTCCCGATCGCCTATTACGCGGCGCGCTATGCCAAGGGGAAATGGAAGATCATCTTCTATCTCGGCGTCATGCTGCCGCTGTGGTCGAGCTATCTGGTCAAGGTCTATGCCTGGAAACTGATCCTCGCCAAGGAAGGCATCGTCACCTGGGCGCTCGCCAAGCTGCACCTGCTCTGGCTGCTTGAGGCGTGGCTTTCGCTTCCGGTCGTCGGCGGCTCGTCGCTGTCGATCAGCTATACCGGCACCTTCATCGTCTTCATCTATGTCTGGATGCCCTTCATGATCCTGCCGATCCAGGCGGCGCTGGAGCGCGTGCAGGGCAACCTGATCGAGGCCTCGGCCGATCTCGGCGGCAAACCCTCCCAGACCTTCCGCTACGTGCTGTTCCCCCTGGCGCTGCCCGGCATCATCGCCGGCTCGATCTTCACCTTCTCGTTGACTTTGGGCGACTACATCATTCCGCAGATCATCGGCTCGTCGCGGCTGTTCATCGGCCAGGCGGTCTATGCCCAGCAGGGCACGGCCGGCAACATCCCGCTGGCCGCCGCCTTCACCGTCGTGCCGATCGTCATCATGGGCCTCTATCTCTGGATGGCCAAGCGACAGGGAGCCTTCGATGCGCTCTGACAAGAACACCTCCGCTCCCCTCGGCCTGAAGATCGCCGCCGGCGCCGGCCTCGCCTTTCTGCACCTGCCGATCCTGCTGATCTTCCTCTATGCCTTCACGACGGAGGAGAAGAGCTACCAGTTCCCGCCGCCGGGCTACACGCTGCAATGGTTCGCGGTAACCTGGAACCGGCCGGACGTCTGGGCCGCGATGGGGCTGTCCGTACGCGTCGCGGCCATCTCGACGGCCATCGCCCTGGTACTCGGCACGCTCTGCGCCGCCGCTGTCAGCCGCACGAAATTCTTCGGCCGCGAGACAGTCTCGCTGCTCGTCATCCTGCCGATCGCGCTGCCCGGCATCATCACCGGCATCGCGCTACGCTCCGCCTTCTCGTTTGCGGAAATCCCCTTCTCGTTCTGGACGATCGTGCTCGGCCACGCGACCTTCTGCGTCGTGGTGGTCTACAACAATGCCGTTGCCCGCTTCCGCCGCGTCTCGGGCTCGCTGATCGAAGCGTCGATGGACCTCGGCGCCGACAGTTTCCAGACCTTCCGCTACATCATCCTGCCGAATATCGGCACGGCGCTGCTCGCCGGGGGGATGCTCGCCTTCGCGCTCTCCTTCGACGAGGTGATCGTGACAACCTTTACCGCCGGCCAGCAATCGACCCTGCCGATCTGGATGCTCGAAGAGCTTGTCCGCCCACGGCAGCGCCCGGTGACCAACGTCGTCGCCATGGTGGTCGTGCTCCTCACCTTCCTGCCGATCCTCGGCGCCTACTACCTCACCCGCGACGGCGACCAGATTGCCGGCGCCGGCAAATGAACCAACGATAGGGAGAACCACGATGGACACCCAGATGCTGATCGGCTCGCGCTTCGAAGCCGGCACCGAGGCGGAAGAGCACATCCTGAACCCGAAGACCGGCGGCAAGATCGTCGACCTGCCGGAGGCTTCCTACGCGCAGATCGACGCTGCCGTGGACGCCGCCGAAAAGGCCTTCGTCTCCTGGGCGACCACCACGCCCGCCGAGCGCTCCGGCTATCTCTTGCGGATCGCCGACGCCATCGAAAAGGACGCCGATGCCTTTGCCGCGCTGGAATCGCTGAACTGCGGCAAGCCGATCAACGCGGCCCGCAACGACGAACTGCCGGCCATCGTCGATTGCTGGCGCTTCTTCGCCGGTGCAATCCGCACGCTGCAGGCGCCGGTCGCCGCCGAATACCTGCCGGGCTTCACCTCGATGGTCCGCCGTGACCCGATCGGCATCGTCGGCTCGATTGCGCCGTGGAACTATCCGCTGATGATGATGGCCTGGAAGCTGGCACCGGCGATTGCCGGCGGCAACACGGTCGTCTTCAAGCCTTCCGAGCAGACGCCGCTGACGGCGCTGAAGATGGCGAAGCTCTTGGCCGACATCCTGCCGGAGGGCGTGGTCAATATCGTGCTCGGCCGCGGCGAGACGGTCGGCAACACGCTGATCAACCATCCGAAGATCAACATGGTGTCGATCACCGGTGACATCGCGACCGGCAAAAAGGTGCTGGCCGCGGCGGCGAAGACCGTCAAGCGCACACATCTTGAACTCGGCGGCAAGGCCCCCGTCGTCGTCTTCGACGATGCGGATATCGACGCCGTCGTCGCCGGCATCCGCGCCTTCGGCTACTACAATGCCGGTCAGGACTGCACCGCCGCCTGCCGCATCTACGCGCAGGACGGCATCTACGAAAAGCTCGTCGCCGACCTCTCCGCCGCCGTTTCGACCATCAAGTACAATGACCCGGACGACACACTGAACGAGATCGGCCCGCTGATCTCCAAGCGACAGCGCGACCGCGTGGCTAGCTTCGTCGAGCGCGCCGCAGAGGTAAAGCACATCGAGATCACCGCGGGTGGGCGAACCGGCAGCGACGACGGCTATTTCTTCCAACCGACGGTGGTGGCCGGTGCCACACAGGACGACGAGATCGTCCGCCGTGAGGTTTTTGGCCCCGTCGTCTCCGTCACCCGATTCTCTGAAGCCGACCAGGCGATCACCTGGGCGAACGACAGCGACTACGGCCTCGCCTCCTCCGTCTGGACGAAGGATATCGGCAAGGCGATGAAGGCGGCCTCCCGCCTGCAATATGGCTGCACCTGGATCAACACGCATTTCATGCTGACGACCGAAATGCCGCATGGCGGCGTCAAGCAGTCGGGCTACGGCAAGGACATGTCGATCTACGCGCTGGAAGACTACACCGCCGTGCGCCACGTCATGATCAATCACGGCTGACCCTCAAGCCGTCGGCCGCCCCGCGCGGCCTCTCCCGGGGTATTCTCCGCGCTCCGGGAGATTGCGATTTCTGGAACAATTTCACTCGTCGCGCGTCTTCTTCCGACATCATCGGAGGCACCGCCATGCTGAAATGGGCACTGATTTTCCTCGTTATCTCACTGATCGCCGGCTTCCTGGGATTCTCCGGCGTCTCGGCCGCGACGGCCACCATTGCCAAGGTTCTTTTCGCGATCGCCCTCGTCATCTTCTTCATTTTCGTTGTGCTTGCATTCATGGCGGGCAGCCTCGCCTTCTGAGTGCAGGCCATCCACAGTCCGTGTTGCAATCACGCAACACGGACTTAAACATGAGTAGTTTAGTCATATAATTTGTTGCGGACGCCCTTAATCCTGATGAAAACGGTCATGTTATTGATCGTCCCGTCAGAAAGTGATCCGCATGCCCAACCGTTTCCGCACGATGTCCCGCCTGGCCCTCGCCGGCACCTCGCTCATTACGCTCGCCACTGTCGCTATGGCGCAGGATCAGGCAGCACCCGCGACGGATGGCGGCGCGACCGTTCTCGAGGAGATCGTTATCGACGGCGGCAGCGGCGGCGTGATCACGGCCGATGGTTATGTCGGCAAGAGCAGCGCGACCGGCGCAAAGACGGATACGCCTTTCATCCAGACGCCGCAGTCGATCTCCTCGGTCACCAAGCAGCAGTTGGAAGACCGCAATCCCCAGACGCTGCTCGACACCATCGCCTATACGCCCGGCACCCGTGTCGGCGGCTACGGCTTCGACCCGCGCTTCGATAGCTTCACGCTGCGCGGCTTCGACGTGACCTATACCGGCATCTTCCGCGACAACCTGCGCCAGCCCGGTTTTGGCTCCTCGCTCTTCAAGACGGAGCCTTACGGCCTCGAAGGCGTCTCGATCCTGCGCGGCCCGTCCTCCGCACTGTACGGGCCTGCCGGCGCCGGCGGCCTCTACAACCTCATCAGCAAGCGCCCGACGGAAGAGGCCTTGCGCGAGGTACAGGTGCAATATGGTAGTCACGATCGCTACCAGGGCCAGTTCGATTTTTCCGGCCCGGTCAACGAGGAAGACCCATTCTACTATCGCCTGACCGGTCTGCTCCGCGATTCGGACACCGAACAGGTCGGCGTTCCGGATAATCGCGCCTACATCGCACCGGCCTTTACCTGGAAGCCGGACGAGGACACGAAGCTCACCATCCTCGGCGAATACTCCCGCACCGAGACCGGCGGCACGGCCGCTTACTTCTTCGACAGCGCTGCCGGCAAGGTCACCGACATCTTCGCTGGCAATCCGGACTTCAACGAAGCAATCCAGGACCAGGGCCGCATCGGCTACGAATTTGAACACCGCCTGAACGATGTCTTCGTCTTCCGCCAGAACGCCCGTGCGTCCAGGCTCAACATCGACGCCGACTGGGCATTCGCGTCCGAGCGGAACAAGGACGACCCGACCCTTCTCGAAGGCACGGCCGGCACCTACGAAGAGTGGCTGAACACCTACACGATCGACAACCAGCTCGAAGCGAAGTTCGCGACAGGCGCGCTGGAACACACCATGCTGGGCGGCATCGATCTGACCAAGATCTACTGGAAGTCGCTCAACGGCTACGGCACCGCACCGCCGATCGACATCGACAACCCGACGGCCGGCCGGCCCGTTGATCCGATCGCCTTCCAGACGAAGACCGTGCAGGACCAGTTCATCACCGGCCTCTACCTTCAGGATCAGATTCGTTACGACGCGCTCACCCTCACGCTGGGCGGCCGCTACGACTGGGTATCGACGGATACCGACGATACCGATCTGGCCTCCGGCGCCGTGAGCACGACCAACCAGAAGGACCGTGCCTTCACGTGGCGTGCCGGCGTGACCTATGAAACGGAATGGGGCATCACGCCTTATGCCAGCTACTCGACCGCCTTCTCGCCGAATGGCGGCGTGGACGTCGCAACACGCGATCCCTTCAAGCCGACGGAAAGCGAACAGCAGGAAATCGGCGTGAAGTATCTGCTGCCGAACAGCAACACGCTGCTGACGGCCGCCCTCTTCAACATCGATCAGAAGAACAGCCTGTATTATGAAGTCGTGACACTGCCAGACGGCACCGTCACCAATGCACAGGTCCAGCGCGGCGAGATCCGCTCGCGCGGCTTCGAATTCGAGGCTAACACCTCGCTGGACAACGGCCTTTCGCTGATCGCGTCCTACACCTACACGCAGACCGAAATCCTCGACGGCCCAACCGGCACCGTCGGAAAAGAGGTCTCTTCCGTGCCGAACCACATGGCGTCGCTCTGGGCACACTACGACATGCCGGAAGACGGTGCACTGGCCGGTCTCGGCATCGGCGCGGGCGTGCGCTTCCTGGGTTCGAGCTTCGGTGACGACGAAAACAAGACCACGAACAGTTCACGCGCCCTCGTCGATGCATCGATCTCCTACGATTTCGCCGCGATCAACAAGGACTTCGAAGGCCTGAAACTTCAAGTGAACGCGACGAATCTCTTCAATCGCCGCGACTCCGTATGCTCGGCCGGCTATTGCTATCGTGACCAGGGCCGCACGGTCATCGGTAGCCTGAAATATTCGTGGTAAGCCCTTGACGATCCATTCCTCCCAGGACGGCGAGACCGCTTTCAGGCCCAACAGCCTGAAGGCGGTCTTTACCGGTGAACATGCCTGGTGCGGCGAGAAGATGATGCTCTCGTCGGACCTCGAGGGCGCCATGCCGCTTTGCGACTTTCTGGCCGGAGACGGCTTTGCCGAGACGCTCGACCGCTATGCGGCAAGCCACGGCAATGCCGACCGGCGGGCGGCGGCCTCCTTCTGGTCGCTTTACTATTTTTCCGCATTGACGATCCCCTATGTCGTGGCGCGCCGGGCGGAGATGACGCTGCCGATCGCCCTGGAGGAGATGACCATCGCGATCGGCGAGGACGGCTTGCCGCGCGCCTTCGGCCTGCCACATGAGGGGGACTGGAGCGAAGGAAGCAACCTCGTCGATCTCATCACGCCGCTGGTGGATTGCCACCTTTCCCGCGCTGTGGCCCTCCTCAAGGAAAAATCCGGCATCGCGCCGAAACTTGCCTGGAACAACGCCGCCGTCTACATCGACTACGCCTTCAACGCGACCGACCGGTCGCCGTCCGAAGGCGACGACCATTGGCCGTCGCGCCCGCTTTTCGACTGCCCGCTGCTTGCCAACGGCAGCCGCAACCCTTTCCACGGCTGCCTGCGCAAGGAGTTGGAGGCCGGTGCCGTCCACTGTCGCCGCAAGGTCTGCTGCCTGCGCTACATGCTGCCCGGCATTCCGGGCTGCGGCGAACTCTGTGCCCTGCCGGAACTGAGAAAACAATGACCCTACGCCTCTTCACCCTCTTCGCCTCCATTCTGCTGTGGGTCGCCTTCCCCGCCCGCGCCGACGTGCAGTACCCGTTGACCGTGAAGGATGCGCTCGGCCGCGAGGTCACCATCCCGGCCGAACCGAAGGCGATCCTGCTCGGCAGCGGCTTCAACCTCGTCGCGCTCTCGCTTATCCATCCCGATCCGGTGAGCCTGCTCGCCGGCTGGGCCAATGACATGAAGGGCGACAACCCGGAAATCTACGCGCGCTTCAAGGACAAGTTCCCGAAAATCGAGGAGGTGCCGATCATCGGCGACGGCATCACGGTGTCGTTCGAGACCGTGCTGTCGCTCAAGGCGGACCTCGCCATCCTCGCCAACTGGCAGGCCGAAACCGAACTCGGCAAGCAGGCGATCACCTATCTCGAGCAAAGCGGCGTGCCTGTCGTCGTCGTCGATTTCAACAGCGACGCGCTGAACAACACCGCCGGCAACATGCGCCTGCTCGGCCAGGTGCTGAACCGAGAGGAACAGGCGAACGCCTTCGCCGACTTCTACGAGGCGCGCGTCAGGCGCATCCGCGAGCGCGTCGCCCAGCACCCCGAGCCCGGCCCAACCGTGCTGATGGACGCCTTCCCGAACCCGGAAAAGTGCTGCTACGCCTACGGCACCGGCGGTCTCGGCGCCTTCATCGCCATCACCGGCAGCCGCAACATTGCCGAAAGCCTGCCGGCGCAGGGCGGCATCGTCAGTGCGGAATTCATCGTCGCGGCCAATCCGGACGCCTATATCGCCACCGCTTCGCCGGGCGGCACCTACAGCTCGTTTTCGATCGGCCCCGGCGTCGATCCGAACGAAGCACGCGAGACACTCGCCCGCTCCGTCGCAAGCCCGTTCCTGGCGAACCTGAAGGCGGTGAAGGAACAGCGCGTCTACGGCCTCTGGAACTTCTTCAATGCCGTGCCGCTCAACATCCTTGCCGCGGAAGCCTTCGCGCATTGGCTGCGCCCGGATATCTTTGCCGATATCGATCCCGACCAGACACTCAAGGAAATCAACGAACGTTTCGCCGCCGTGCCCTTCGACGGCGCCTACTGGATCAGTCTCAAGTCAAAGTGAAGCATCTGACCTTCCGGCCACCCGCTGCGCACGCTATAGCATATTCAGGAGGACCTGAATGATCTGGGCATTTGCAGTCGCGGCGGCGGCTATTCTGTATCTCGCATTGCGTTTCCGGCGTTTTCAAAGCTGGGTCGAACCGGCCCTCACCATCGTGGTGGCCCTTGGCCTTGCGAGCGCCCTTCTCATCTGGTTCGTCGATGAACGCGCGCCGTCCGGCGAGCCCGTGACGCCGAACGCCACGGTGCCGGTCCTCACGGAAGACACGGTCGAACTTTCGGACATGCAGGCGGCTGCCGGCCAGACGAAGACGAGTTTTCGCGTAACCGGCAACATCACCAACAAGGGCACGTCGCCCATGCAGTCCTTCCGGCTCGACGTCGTGCTTTCGGATTGCCCGAACGGCACCTGCCGCGAGGTCGGCCGCGACAGCGCGTTGATCGTGCTGCGCGTGCTGCCGGGCCAAAGCCAGCCCTTCACCACCTTCGCCGTCTTCCCCGGCAGCGACCTCAACCCCGTCACGGCCCCCGAATGGGATTTCGGCGCCCGCGATGTCCGCGCAGTCATCCGTTAGACGGCCGCGATAAGGTCCTCCGTCCGCAACACGGTGGCGAATTCGTGCCGGAGCGTCGCGACATGCGCGCGGTGGACATCCCTTGCCGGGATCGTGCCGCCCTCGCCGTCCGGCAGGTCGAAGCAGTCGCAGGCATCTTCGACCAGGATGACGCGGTAGCCCATATTGGCGCCGACCCGCACGCTGGTCGACACACACATATCCGTCGAAATGCCGAACAGCACCACCGTGTCCGCGCCGAGACGACGCAGGCGCAGATCGAGATCGGTGCCGATAAAGGCAGCATTGACGGTCTTCGTCACCAGCGGTTCGCCGGCCTGCGGCGCAAAACCGGGTCGCAGCGCGTTGCCCGGCGCCTCCGGCCGCAGTGTCGAGCCCGGCTCGACGCTGTCGTGGCGGATATGAATGATCGGGCGCCTGGCGCCCCGCCAGGCGGCAAGCAAGGCAAGGCCGTTTTCATCCAGTTGGTCGTTCCAGCGCCGCGGCCAGGGCGCGGCATCGAAAGCACGCTGCATGTCGATCGGAATCAGGACGGCATTTTCCGGTATGGTCGGCATCGGTCTCTCCTTGAAACGATAACCGACGATTAGTTGCTTTTCTGTCCGGTTTCGCGCAGCAAGGTGACATGTGGCCGGACAATCATCCGGTCGAGTGGGGAAAATTCCGGATGAACGAACTGGACGAGAAAGACAAACTGCTGCTGGCGGCCCTTCGCGCCGATGCACGAAAAAGCCTCGTGGAACTTGCGCGCCATACCGGGCTCTCCCGCAGCGCCGTGCACGAGCGAATCCGGCGGCTGGAGGCGAAGGGCGTGATCACCGGCTACACGGTGCGGCTCGGCATCGACAAGGAGCGGCCGGGCGTGGAGGCGTTGATCGCCATCGGCTTTCAGCAGGGCCGCAACTGCGACCATATCGTGCCGCATCTCACCGGCATTCCGAATGTCGTGACATGCTGGTCACTCGCTGGCCAGACGGACCTGATGCTGCTCGTTGAATGCACGTCAAACGCCGAACTCGACACCGTTCGCCGGCAGATCGCAACGACGCCCGGTATTGCAACGGTTCAGACGCACGTCTCGCTGCGCACCCATTTCGACCGTCGCGGCGGATGACACGGATCCGAAAATTCCCGCCTTAACAATTAGATAGGGACGTCTCGTGAATCACTATCAAACGGCTCGGAAGTAGATCTTGAACTTCTCCCGCATTGCCTGACAACGAAACTGCCTGGTCACGTATCGTCCCTCTCCCCCGCGCCGGTGATAAGCATCTGGTTGATCCGGTCACCCGACGCAGCGGCGGACAATTTTGCGAAACTGCCATCCTTCACGATGGCTTCCATCTGCTCGGCAATGGCCGCATGGGTGACGCGGGCGATCATCGAGCCGAGCGAGATGCGGCGCACGCCCATCGCGGCCAGTTGCGGCACGGTCAGCTGGCGGAGCGGCCCGGCGGCGAGCGCATTGACCGGCTTTGCGACCGATTGCACCACGCGCTTCAGTTCCTCGGCACCCGGCGGCACCGGCACATAGAGCAGGTCGGCGCCCGCCTTTTCGAAGGCCTGGATGCGCCGGATGGCCTCGTCAAGATCGTAGACGCCGTTCATCACGCCGTCGGCACGCGCGCAGAGAATGAAGGGCCGGCCGAGTGACCGGGCCGCATCGGCGGCAGCGCGGATGCGATCGACGGCCAGATCGAAGCCATAGGCCGGATTGCCGTCGACCATCTGCGTGTCTTCGATCGAGCAGCCGGAAAGGCCGACGTCTGCGGCAAGCCGGATGGTCTCGGCAACATCCTCCGGCGCATCGGCAAATCCGTTCTCGAAATCGCCGGAGACGGGGAGCGGTGTCGCACGCACGAAATCTTCCGCATGCTTCAAGGATTCATCGCGCGTCACCCGGCCCATGTCTGGCCGGCCGAGCGTGAAGGCGAAACCGGCGGAGGTGGTGGCGAGCGCCACGGCCCCTGACGCCGCCATCATGCGGGCGGAGCCGATATCCCAGGGGTTCGGGATGACGAAGCAACCCGACTGGTGGAGGTCGTGAAACCGCCGGTGGCGTTCGGTAAGCGTGGTCATGCGCGTACCCTTTCCGACTTGGGATCATACATCGGTGCCAGCGAGGCTTCCGCCTTCACCCGCACACCGGCAATCTCAACCTCGTAGCTGGAGGCCAGCACATCCGCCTCGCTCTGGCCCTCGCACGGCACATAGCCCAAGCCGATTGCGCCGCCGAGATGGTGGCCGTAGTTGCCCGATGTGATGGTCGAGACGATTTTTCCGTCGCGCACCAAAGCCTCGTTGTGGAAGAGCAGCGGCTCGGGATCGGCAAGCTTTAACTGCACCATGCGGCGCTTCAGCCCCTCTTCTTCTTTGCGCAGCACCGCATCACGACCGATGAAATCGCCCTTCTTGGTGCGCACGGCAAAACCAAGGCCAGCTTCGAGCACATGGTCCTCGTCGGTGATGTCGTGGCCGAAATGGCGGAAGGCCTTTTCGATGCGGCAGCTATCGAGCGTGTGCAGGCCGCAGAGTTTCAGGCCGACATCGGCGCCGGCTTCCTCCAGTGCCTCGAAGACATGCGCCGTCTGGTCGGTGGAGACATAGAGTTCCCAGCCGAGTTCACCGACATAGGTGACGCGATGCGCCCGGGCGAGGCCCATGCCGATCTCGATCTGACGCGCTGACGCGAAGGGATGCGCCGCATTGGAAAAATCGTTCGGGCTGACCTTCTGCATGAGATCACGCGCCTTCGGCCCCATGACACAGAGCACGCTTTCGGCGGCCGTGACATCCGTGATGACGACGAACTCGTCCTTCAGATGCTTGCGCAGCCAGGCAAGGTCGCGCTGCAGCGTCGCGCCCGGCACGACGAGGAAGAAAACCGTTTCCGAAAGCCGCGTCACCGTCAGGTCGCTCTCGATGCCGCCGCGGTTGTTCAGCATCTGGGTGTAGACGATACGACCGGGGGCGACGTCCATCTGGTTGGCGCAGAGGCGTTGCAGGAAGGCGAGCGCATCGCGGCCTTCAACGCGGATCTTGCCGAAGGAGGTCATGTCGAACAGGCCGACGCCGCTGCGGACGGCAAGGTGTTCCTGCTTCTGGTTCTCGAACCAGTTCTGCCGCTTCCAGCTGTAACGGTATTCCCGCTCCTGTCCCTCGTTGGCGAACCAGTTGGCGCGCTCCCAGCCCGCTACTTCGCCAAACACCGCGCCACGCGTCTTCAGGTGCTCATGCAGCGGCGAGCGGCGCACGCCACGGGCGGTCGCCATCTGGCGATAGGGGAAATGGTCGGCGTATAGCAGGCCAAGTGTTTCCGACACGCGATCCTTGAGATAGGCGCGGTTTTTCTGGAACGGCTGGGCGCGGCGGATATCGACCTCCCAGAGATCGAACGGCGCCTCACCGTCGTTCATCCATTGCGCCAGCGCCATACCGGCACCGCCGGAGGAGACGATGCCGATGGAATTGTAGCCGGCGGCGACCCAATAACCCTTCAGTTCCGGCGCCTCGCCGAGATAATAGCGGTCGTCTGGCGTAAAGCTCTCGGGGCCGTTGAAGAAGGTGTGGATGCCGGCGGTTTCCAGCATCGGCATGCGGTTGATGGCATTTTCCAGGATCGGCTGGAAGTGATCGAAATCCTCCGGCAACTGGTCGAAGCAGAAGTCCTCACTGATACCGTCCATGCCCCAGGGCTTGGCCTTCAGCTCGAAGGCGCCGATCAGCATCTTGCCGGCATCCTCCTTGTAATAGGTGCACTCGTCCGGCACGCGCAGAACCGGTAGCCGCTGCAAGTTCGGGATCGGCTCGGTGACGATGTAGAAATGCTCGCAGGCATGCAGCGGCAGGGTGACGCCCGACATGTCGGCGAGCGTACGCCCCCACATGCCGGCGGCGTTGACGACGTTGTCCGTCTCGATCGTAAACGTCTCGCCGTTCTGCTCGCAGGTGACGCCTGCCACGCGACCGTCCCTGGTGACGACGGAGGTGACCTTGACGTTCTCAATGACGGTCGCACCGTTCTGCCGCGCGCCCTTGGCCAAGGCCATGGCGATGTTGGCCGGATCGCATTGCCCGTCGAGCGGCAGGTGCACGGCCGCCTTCACATCCGCCGTGTTGAGGTGCGGATACATCGCCTTCACCTCGTCGACGGTGATTTCGCGCACGTCGATGTCGAAGGCGCGGGCGAGCGAGGCCTGGCGGTAGATTTCCTCTTTACGCTCTTCGGTCAGTGCCACGGTCATCGAGCCGCACTGGCGCATGCCGGTGCCGATGCCGGTCTCGGCCTCAAGCTTGGTGTAGAGGTCAGCGGAATATTTCGCGAGGCGCGTCATGTTCTGCGAGGCGCGCAGCTGGCCGATCAGGCCCGCCGCATGCCAGGTGGTGCCTGATGTGAGCTGCTTGCGCTCCAAAAGCACCACATCCGTCCAGCCGAGCTTGGCGAGGTGGTAGGCGACCGAACAGCCGGACACGCCGCCGCCGATGATGACGGCTCTCGCCTTGGAGGGAATGGGCTTGCTCATGCACGCAGTCTTTCATTGTTGGGGTCGAACAGTGGGCCGTCCGGCTGGACCGTTGCCTTGAAACGATCACCGTAGATTTCCACCTCGATTTCCGTGCCGGGCACGGCAAGGTCGGCCTTCAGCATACCGAGCGCGATGGACTTTCCGGTGCGGTAGCCCCAGTTGCCGGAGGTCGTCTCGCCGACGACCTTCCCGGCGTGCCAGAGCGTCGACATGTAGGGCGCATCGCAGTCGCCGGCCTCCACCGTCAGCGTCACGAAGCGCTTGGTGACGCCCTGTTGCTTCTCCCGCTCCAGCGCTGCCTTGCCCTTGAAATCGGGTTTGCCCCAATCGACGAAGCGATCGAGCCCGCCTTGCAGGATCGTGTAGTCCGTCGAAAGGTCGCCCTTCCAGGCACGATAGCCCTTCTCGATGCGCAGACTGTCGAGCGCCTCCATGCCGAAGGGTTTGAGGCCATGCTTCTGGCCCGCCTCCCAGACGGCATCGAAGATCGCCGCAGTGTCCTCGACCTTCGTATGGATTTCCCAGCCGAGTTCGCCGGCGAAGGAGACACGCACAAGCTGGCACCAACGGCCGGCAATCTGGCAGCTCTGGTGCGTCAGCCAGCCCTTCTGGAGATCCGCATCCGCTACCGCGGCGAGGATGGCGCGGGACTTCGGGCCGGAGAGGATCTGGCAGGAGAAGTTTTCCGTGACATCGTCGATGGTGAAGGCGGCATCCTTGGGCGCGTGCTTTTGCAGCCACTCGAAATCGTGCCACTGGGCGGTGGCGGCTGTGATCAGGAAGAAAAAGTCCTCGTCCAGCATCATGACCGACATTTCCGTGACGATACGGCCCTTGTCGTCGGAGAAATAGGCGAGGCCGATGCGGCCGGGCTTCGGCACCTTGCCGGTGATGAGCGACGAAAGCCACGCCGTCGCCCCCTCACCCTTCACGCGGAAGCGCGAAAAACCCGGCAAGTCGAGAATGCCGGCGGCCTCGGTGACAGCGCGGCATTCTTCCTCGATGCGCGACCGCCAGGGGCCTTCGCGGTTCCACGTCTGGGTCGATTCTTCCGACGTGTCATCGCCGGACTGGGCATACCAGTTGGCGCGCTCCCAGCCGTTATAGGGCTTGAACTGCGCACCCAGCGCCTTGATGCGGTCGTGGATCGGTGAATGCTTCTGGTCCCGGCCGGCCGGCCAGGCGTGTTTCGGGAAATGCATGGCATATTCGTGGCCATAGATTTCCATGCCCTTGGCGACGCAATAATCCTTGTCTGCAGCAAAGCTGGTGTAACGGCGCGGATCGCAGGACCACATGTCCCACTCCGTCTCGCCTTCCGTGACCCATTCCGCCAGCACCTTGCCCGCGCCGCCGGCCTGGCAGATGCCGAAGGTGAAGACGCAGGCCTCATAGGCGTTCGGCACGCCGGGCATGGGGCCGAGCAGCGGGTTTCCGTCCGGCGCGTAGGGGATGGGGCCGTTGATCATGCGCGACAGGCCGGCCGTGCCGAGGATCGGCACCCGCTCGACGGCGTCGTTGAGATACCATTCGAGCCGGTCGAGATCGTCCGGGAAGAGCTGGAAGGAAAAATCATCCGGCATCGGATCATCCGGCGTCACCCAGTGCGCCTTGCAGTTGCGCTCGTAGGGGCCGAGGTTCATGCCGGTCTTTTCCTGGCGCAGATAGTACGAGCTATCGACGTCGCGCAGCAGCGGCAGCTTGTGACCGGCTTCGCGCGACCAGGCGGCGAGTTCCGGGATTTCCTCGAACAGCATGTACTGATGGCTCATCACCATCATCGGCACGTCGCGACCGAACCATTTTCCCACTTCGCGGGCATAGTATCCGGCCGCATTGACGACCTTCTCGCAGCGGATCTCGCCCTGCGGCGTGGAAATCACCCATTCGTCACCCTCGCGGCGCACGCCGGTGGCGGGACAGAAGCGGAAGATCTTTGCGCCCATGTCGCGCGCGCCCTTGGCCAAGGCTTGCGTCAGCTGCGCCGGGTCGATGTCGCCATCATTGGGGTCATAGAGCGCGCCGGTCAGGTCGTGCGTTTCGAGGAAGGGATAGTTCGAACGCATCTCGTCCGGCGAAAGGATGTCGAGATCCATGCCCTGGTAACGGCCCATGCCGACGACGCGCTTGAACTCCTGCAGGCGCTCCTTCGAGTGGCCGAGGCGGATGGAACCGGTGACGTGGTAGTTCATGGGATAGTCGACCAGATCGCCGAGTTCGCGATAGAGCGAGGCCGAATAACGCTGCATGTTCATCAGCGACCAGGAGGAGGAAAAGGTCGGCACGTTGCCGGCGGCATGCCAGGTGGAACCGGCCGTCAACTCGTTCTTTTCGAGGAGCACGCTGTCGGTCCAGCCGGCCTTGGCCAGATGATAGAGCGCGGATGCGCCAACGGCACCTCCGCCGATGATGACGACGCGCGCGTGGGATGGCAGTCCGGACATTCTCGTTCCTCTTATTTGGAAGGGATTTGTGGCAACCAAAACGCCGCGCAGCAAGCCGCGGAAATCGCTTTATTAATCGACGATGCCGATTACACTGGCGCCAAACATTCACGAAATACGGCGCCTCCATGCAAATCATCCTGATTGAGACATTCCTCGACCTGATGGAAACGAAGAACTTCAACCGCACGGCAGAGCGGCTGAACATCACGCAATCAACGGTCACCCACCGCATCAACGCATTGGAGGCACAGTTCGCGCGAAAACTCTTCGCCCGCAACAAGGGCGGCACGCAGCCGACGGCCGCCGGCCTGCGATTCCTCGACCATGCCAAAGCCCTGCAACATCAATGGCATGAGGCGACGCGTGCGGTAGAGACGGCAGGCGCCTACGAACGCTCCATGCGCATCGGCCTGCAACACGATCTCGCGGCCCATTTTGCCGGCGACTGGTTGTCCGCGGTGCGCAAGGAACTGCCGGGCACCTCGATCTATCTGGAGGTCGACTATTCCAACCAGATGAACCGCGACCTCGGCGCCGGCGACCTCGACCTCGCCATCCTGTTCACCCCGCATTACCTGCCGGACCTGCACTATGAGCGCATCGGCGACGTGCATTACGAGATGGTCAGCAACAGGGCGACGCGGATCGAGGACGTGAGGCCGGAGGACTATATCCAGGCGGTCTATTCTCCTGCCTTCGACCGGCTGCACCGGCAGGCCTATCCGGACCTTTCCACCGCGCCGATCGCCAGCGGCGAAACGACGGCCATCCTGGCGCTGATGCAAGAACTCGGTGGCTCGGCCTTCGTCATGGCCGCGGATGCGCAGCGCCTGATACGCACCGGCGCGGCGAGCCTGGTCGCCGGCGCCGAGCCGATTGCGCAGGCCGTCTACGCCGCCGTCAACGTGCGCACCCGCCACGCACACCAGCACCGGCGCATCATCGCGATCCTTCAGGCGCTGCTTGGCACCCCGAGCCATTGAAACCACCCGGCGCCATGCCTATTAACGGCGGACCCGAATCTCATGAAGGAATCACCCATGGCCGCCCGCGACCGCTACTCGCGCAAACTCGAATGCGCCATGTGCGGCAACTCCGGCTATGCCGAAGTCTCCGAGGACGACATGCCGACCCGGAAGAACCCGGATTTCACGGTCGATGCGCTGCCCCGCGGCTTCCTCACCGAGCGCCCGTCGAAATATCCCGAAAAACACATGATCCGCTGCCGGTGCGGCCATGTCTTCAAGTTCCAGCAGAAGACGGTCTATGCCGAAGGCGGCGAGCCGCGGCGGTAATCCAGAGCTTTGGAGAGAGGCTTCCCCCTCATCCGCCTGCCGGCACCTTCTCCCCGCTGGGGAGAAGGGGAAGATCGCAAACATCTCGTTTCCCTTCCCCCAGCGGGGAGAAGGTGGCACGGGAGGGCCGGATTAGGGGGTAATCGACCCTACCCCCGCCCGACAAACGGCATCGTCGTCGCCATTACCGTCATGGTCAGCACATTGGCATCGAGCGGCAGGCTTGCCATGTAGATCACCGCATCGGCCACGTGCTTGACCGACATGGTCGGCTCGCTGGCGATTTCGCCGTTCGCCTGAAGTACCCCGCCACTCATCCGCGCCGTCATGTCCGTCGCCGCATTGCCGATATCGATCTGGCCGCAGGCGATGTCATATTTGCGCCCGTCGAGCGCCGTGGACTTGGTGAGACCGGTGATGGCGTGTTTCGTCGCCGTATAAGGCGCGGAGTTTGGCCGCGGCGCGCTGGCGGAAATCGAGCCGTTGTTGATGATGCGACCGCCGCGCGGGTTTTGGTCCTTCATGATCTTGAAGGCCTGCTGGGTGCAGAGGAAGGCGCCGGTCAGGTTCGCGCCGAGAATGCTTGTCCACTCCTCGAAGGGAATGTCTTCCAGGAGCGCCGGCGAAACATTGGAGCCGGCATTGTTGACCAGCACGTCAAGCCGGCCGAAATCGTGCTTCACCTGCTCGAAGGCCGCCGCCACCTGGGCCGGGTCACCGACATCGCAGGCAATCGCCTTGACCGGATTGCCGGTCTCGCTGGAAATCTCTGCCGCCGCCTTTTCCAGCACCGCGGCCCGCCGGCCGGTGATGGCGACCGCATAACCCTCCGCGCTCAAACCCCGCGCGATGGCCAGGCCGATGCCCGTGCCGCCGCCCGTCACGAGCGCAATCCTGTCCCTGCCGGTCCTGCCCCATTCAGTCATTCCGGGTCATCCTCCTGTTTCCGATGCCAGATGGTTTCGACGAAAATCCATTGGGAGGCAAGCGGCTCTCAGCCCTCGGCCCGGCGTTTGGCCACATCGGCCTGGGTGATCAACCGGGCGCTGCGCTGGCCGGTCAGGTAGATCCAGAGCCAGCTCATGGCGACGGCGAGGCGATTGCGAAGGCCGATCAGGAAGTAGACATGCGCGATGCCCCAGGTCCACCAGGCCAGTCGCCCCTTCAGCTTGATCCAGCCGAGATCGACGATGGCAGCACGCTTGCCGATGGTCGCGAGATTGCCGTCGCTGCGGTAGGCGAACGGTTTCGGCGCCGGTTTACCGGCAAGACGGGCCGCGATCGTATCGGCCACATAGCGCCCCTCCTGCTTGGCCGCCGGCGCGACACCCGGCACGATCTTGCCGTCGCTCGTCGGCACATGGGCGGTGTCGCCGACCACAAAGATATCCGGATGGCCGGGTGCCGTAAGATCCGGCGCGACCAGAACGCGCCCTGCCCTGTCCGCCGGTGCGCCCAACCATTCGGCCGCGGGCGACGCCGCCACACCGGCCGCCCAGAGGATCGTCGCGGCCGGCAGCAGCTCGTCGCCGAGTTCGATGCCTTGCTCGCTGCATTGCGAGACAGCCTTGCCGGTGCGAACCTCGACGCCGAGCCGCTTCAACGCCCCTTCCGCATAGGCCGACAGGTCTTGAGTGAAACCCGCCAGGATGCGTGGGCCGGCCTCGACCAGCACCACACGCGCCTCCCGCGTATCGATGTTGCGGAAGTCGCGGCGCAATGTCTCGTGGGCGAGCTCCGCGATCGTGCCGGCAAGCTCGACGCCGGTCGGACCGGCGCCGATGATGGCAAAGGTCAGCAGGCGGCGGCGCTCGGCCGCGTCCGGCTCCCATTCGGCCTGCTCGAAGGCGGCGAGGATGCGCCGGCGGATCGTCGTCGCGTCCTCCAGCGTCTTCAGACCGGGCGCGTAGGGTTCCCAGGCGTCATTGCCGAAATAGGCGTGGCGCGCGCCGGTAGCGATGATCAGCGTGTCGTAGGCAATTGCACGCTCGTCATCCAGCGACACGGTTTTTGCCTGCGTGTTCACGCCGGTGACCGTGGCAAGCAGCGTGGCGACGTTCTGAAAGCGACTCAGCAGCGAGCGGATCGGCCAGGCGATTTCGGAGGTGGCCAACGAGGCCGTCGCGACCTGGTAAAGCAGGGGCTGGAACAGATGGTGGTTGCGCCTGTCGATGACCGTAATGCGCACTGAGCCCTTGGCCAGATGGCGCGCTGCTTCAAGCCCTCCGAAGCCCGCCCCGACGATAACGATATGGTGGTGGTCGTCGTTTGGCGTCATCCGATGCTCCGTCGCCTTCTGGGGCGACGCGTCAGGCGCGCGCCCTTCCGGTGCCGGACGTTAGCCGTTCTTGCGCTGCGGTGCCACCAAAAAGCCGGACGCCGTTCGCATGCGCAAAAAGAAACGTCCATGCCGACGAAAGCCGGCATGGACGCGCTTGGGAGGATCGCGCAGGGCTTCACCCTGCGCATCCCGCGGTAGACCTAGAACAGGGCGGCCGTGTTCTTCAGCGTTACCCAGATACCCCACAGGAGCGGGATACCGACGACGGTCCAGGCAATCGCCGCCTTGGCATCCAGCCCGCCGGTGCCGATGCCGAAGGACCCAGTGGGGCCAGCATTCGCGGCCGCGGTCTTGGCCTGCAACGAGGCGACTTCCGCGTCCGACATGAACCATTTGTCGGCAAGCGGCCGCACCAGCGCATTGGCGACGAGACCCAGCGCCAGCATGCCGGCGAGGATGTACATCGTGCCGGTATAGAGCGATGGCCCCGGCTCGACGCCGGCAGCGATCTGTGCTTCGCGAATGTAGTTCACCACGACGGGACCGACGATGCCGGCCGTCGCCCAGGCCGTCAGCAGGCGACCATGGATGGCGCCGACGAACTGCGTGCCGAAAATGTCGGCAAGATAGGCCGGGATGGTGGCAAAGCCCCCGCCATACATCGACAGGATGATGCCGAAGGCGAGCACGAAGAGCGCCTTGTTGCCCATGTCCGCCAGCGTCGGGGCAAGCGCATAGAGCGCGATGCCGAGAACGAAGAACGTATAGTAGGTGTTCTTGCGACCGATCTTGTCGGAGAGCGACGCCCAGAAGAACCGCCCGCCGATGTTGAACAGCGACAGGAGGCCTGTGAAGCCGGCGGCGATTGCGGCGATGGCCGCTTTCTGGTCCGTACCGAGCTGGCTGAAGGTCAGGTCCGGCTGGCCGATCAGGCGACCGCCAAAAATTTCCTGCAGCATCGGCGAGGCCATGCCGATCACGCCGATACCGGCCGAAACGTTCAGGCACAGAACCAGCCAGATCAGCCAGAACTGCTGCGTCTTGTGTGCGTCGCGCAGGTGAACGTGCTTGGTGGTGATCATGGTCGACTTGGACGCTGGCGGCGTCCAGCCTTCCGGACGCCAGCCGGCCGGTGGAATGCGGTAGCCGAAAGCACCACCCATCATGAAGCAGAAATAGATCGCCGCCATGACGAGGAAGGTCTGCCACACGCCGGGGCTGATGTCGGTCTTGAAGGCGTTCATCAACAGGTTCGCAAGAGGCGCACCGATCATCGCACCGCCGCCAAAACCCATGATCGCCATGCCGGTCGCCATGCCGCGCCGGTCCGGAAACCACTTGATCAGCGTGGAAACCGGGGAAATGTAACCGAGGCCGAGGCCTACGCCGCCGATGACGCCGGCACCAAGCCACATCAACCACAATTGATGGCTCATGACGCCGAGCGCTGCGACGACGATGCCGCCGCACCAGCAACAGGCCGAGACGAAGCCCGCCTTGCGCGGGCCGACGCGTTCCAGCCAGCCGCCCCAGATGGCGGCGGAGCAGCCGAGCAGCACGAAGAACAGCGTGTAGATCCAGCCGAGATCGGCGACGCGCCAGTTGCAGCTCGTCGTGAACAGCGCGGACAGAAGATTGAGGTCGGCACAGGTTGGATCGGCCGCCGGAATGGCCTTGGACAGCGGCAGCCAGAACACGCTGAAGCCATAGGCCATGCCGATACAGAGATGGATGGCGAGCGCTGCCGGCGGTACGAGCCAGCGGTTGAAGCCGGGTTTCGCGATGATGCGCTCCCGGTCGAGGATGCCGCCGGAATATGTCCCGGCATAGGTCTCGGTCGATGCAGTCATTGGGTCTCCTCCGCGACGCACCCCTCGGTGCGAAGATTTTCGTGATGGGGAGCCGGCGAAAACCGCTCCTTCGGCACCCGAATACCTGCATCCTCCATGCAAGACGCCAGCCGCCGAACCTCCCGCCCGAACCTTAGCAAGGCCCGTGCCAAAGCGGTTTCTCTTCGAAATCAGTGAGTTGAATAAATTTTCGGAATCAAAATGGACAGTTTGTCCGGCTACAACGGACAAACTGTCCGGTCAGTCGGCCTCGGGCAACCAGACCGTAAATGTCGCGCCTTCGCCCGGCCGGCTTGCCACCGAGATGGCGCCGCCCTGCCGCGTCACCAGCGTCTGGCTGATGGAAAGGCCAAGACCGGTGCCCTCCTGCCGCTTCGTCGTGAAGAACGGATCGAAGATTTTCGCTGCCAGGTCCGGATCCATGCCGACACCCGTATCGCTGATGACAAGCTCGATACCCGGCCTCTCATCGCGGTCCTGGTCGCGGGTCACGATGGTCAGACGACCGCCGTCCGGCATGGCGTGGATAGCGTTGACGACAAGATTGACGACCACCTGCTGAAGTTCGGTGCGGTTCATTAGCACCAGCCGTCCGGTCGTGTTTTCCAATCGGACTTCGATCGCCGCCCGTGTCAGCAGATGCTGGACGAGCGGCAGGCAATCCGCAACCGCCATGCCCGGCGCGTGGCGGTCGACGAAGCCGGCGAATTCCTCGGGCTTGGCAAATTGCAGGAGCTTCGTGACGATCTGGCTGATGCGCTGGATCTGCTCGTCGAGAAGCTGGAACTCCACCTTCGCCAGTTCCGCACGGTCGCCCACCACGGAGCGGATGACCTCCAGATTGCCCTGCATGACGGCGATCGGATTGTTGATCTCGTGCGCCACGCCGGCAGTGATCTCGCCGATGGCCGCGAGCTTTTCCGAGAGAATGAGCTGTTTGGTGGTGGCTTCGAGCTGGCGGTTGGCGAGCTGGAGTTCGCGCGTGCGCTCGTCAACGCGGGCGTTCAACTCCTCGTTCCAGCGGCGCAGTTCCTGGTCGTTCTGTTCGAGCTGGTTCAAGAGGTCATCGAGATGCACGGCGACGCGGCCGATCTCGTCCTGGCTGTTGACAGGCCCGGTGCGCGCGCCGAGATCACCGCTCTCGACCCGCGCGATGGTGGCATCGACGCGCTCCAGCGGCTCGAAGATGCCGCGTGCCCAGCGCAGGAAGATCGGCACGCTGGCGGCCGTAATCGCGAAGAAGGCGGCGACGATGGTCAGCACCGTCTGGTACTTCGCGGCCGTGAACGGTGCCTCCAGAAAGCCGACATAGAGCATGCCGACACGCTTGCCGTGGCTGTCGGTGATGGGCTCGTAGGCGGAAATGTACCAGTCGTTGACGACGAAGGCGCTGTCGAGCCAGGTGCGCCCCTCGCCCAGCACGGCCGAACGCACGGCAGCGGACACGCGCGTGCCGAGCGCGCGGCGCCCCTCGAACAGGCGCACATTGGTGCTGATGCGCACGTCGTCGAGGAACAGCGTCGCCGTGCCCTGGCTGCCCTCCGGCAGGCTCGCCTCGCGATAGACAAGGTCGTTGATCGTATCGATGAAGACGAGGTTCTGGTTGAGCAGGATACCGCCGACAAGCACGGCATTGCCACCATCACCGAGCGTGATGGGGCTGGCGCTCTGTACGACCATGCCACGCCCCTCCTCCGTGCGCTCTGTCGGCACCGCATTGGGCGTCTGCACGAGCGGCAGTTTCGCGCGGGCGGCGAGATCGGGAGACAGCGTTTCGAGGTCGGCATTGTCGAAGATGTCGATGCCCGTCGCTGGCTTGCCGGCGAGTGCATCGCGGATCACCGGCCAGTCCGTGCGGAGCGCGCCAGCGGTCTCCTCCGTGACGGACGCAACGAGCCGACCATCGGGCGCCATCACATAGAGGAAATCCAGCTCCAGCCGCGCCCGCGACTCTTCGAGAAGCGTCTTCAGCGCGACGCCATCAGTCGCGACATCGCGAAAGCGCGCCGAGGCGCCAAGCGCGGTGATGTGCTCGCCTGTATTGTCGAGGATATGGGCAAGGTACTGGTGCGCGATCGTCAGGTCGCCATTGACCTTGGAAATCAGCGTCGCGTCGAATTTTTCATTCCAGCGATAGACCGTGACGCCGAGCAGCAGCGGCAGGATCACCAGCATGGGAAGAAGCGCGATCGCGAGCAACCGGTAGCGCACCGAGCGCGCCGGCCGGATGGTGCCGCTTGGCTTGCTGTCAGCCATCCCAGGCGGCCAGCTTGCGATCGATCGTCTTGCGGGAAATGCCGAGCTGGCGCGCCGCCTCGTCGCGCTGGCCGGTACAGGCGGCGAGCACGGCAAGGATATGGCGTCGCTCGACATCCGCCAGCGAACCAGCCTCCGCGCTCGCAGGAGCAGAGACACCCGGCCCAAAGCCCTCCGGGAAGCGGCCGAGGATCAGCGTGCGCTCGATGAGGTTGCGCAGCTCGCGCACATTGCCCGGCCAATCATAAGTGGAAAGCGCCCGGCGCGCCGCCGCATCGATCGGCACGGCCGGCATGGCAAGCTGGGCCGACAGCTTCTTCATGAAGAGCGTCGCCAGTTCCACCGAGTCGCCCTCCCGCTCCTTGAGCGGCGGCAGGTGAATCTGCATGACGTTGATGCGGAAGAACAGATCGGCGCGGAAACGCCCGGCCTGCACCTCCTTCTCCAGCTCCGCATTGGTCGCGAAGATGAAGCGCAGATCGACCGGCACCTCGCGCTCCGAACCGACCGGCCGCACCTTGCGATCCTCCAGCACGCGCAGCAGCTTGCTCTGCGTGGCCGGCGGCATTTCGCTGATCTCGTCGAGGAACAGCGTGCCGCCCTGCGCATGCTGGAACAGACCCTCGCGCGCCCGCTCAGCGCCGGTAAAGGCGCCCTTCAGGTGGCCGAACAACTCGCTTTCGATCATGTCCGCCGGGATCGCCCCGCAATTGACCGGTACGAAGGGTTTTGCCGCCCGGTCGGACAATGTGTGCAGCGAGCGCGCCGCCACTTCCTTGCCCGTGCCCGACTGGCCGGTAAGGAGGACCGAGGTCGGCAATGGTGCCACACGGGCAATGGTATCACGCACGCGGGCAATGGCGGCGGATTCGCCGATCAGCCGGTCGCGCAGCAGGATATGGTCGGAGGTCGCCTTCAATTCGTAGCGCAGCACGTAGTTTTCGCGCTGCAGCCGAATACGGTCGAGACAGCGCGCCACGGCATTGAGCAACTGGTTGGAGCGGAACGGTTTCAGGACGAAATCGACCGCGCCCGCCCGGAGCGCCTGGATGGCGGTTTCGAGATCGGCATAGGCGGTCATCAGGATGGCATCGGCGAAGAAGCCGATGGCGCGCTGTTCGGCAAGCCACTCCACGCCGTTCTTGCGCGGCATGATGTTGTCGAGGATCACCACGTCGAAATGATGCTGGTCGAGCTTGCGCGTGGCCTCGTCCGTATCGGCCGCGAGTTCCAAACGTTTGCAGCGTGGCCCGAGCGTGCGCATGAGAAAGTTGCGCATGCCCGGTTCGTCATCGACGACGAGAATCGAGGCTTGTGCCAGCCATGGTCCGAACTCCGGATCGGCGGACGTATCGCGCAGAGCGCGCACGGCTTCAGTCGGCACCAGCTTCCTCCCAGGTAGCGCTTCGGGCATCTACCATAAAAAGGTGCCGCCACGAGCACAAGGCACTCGCGGCGGCGAGACTGGAGGAGGTTTCAGGAGTGCAGATGAATGCGCTCGCGGCGTTCACGTATCGCCGCAAGTTCCTGTTCGATCTGAATTTTCCGCGCATCTTCCATCGCCACGGCAATGGTCTGGCTGATGATGCGAACACTGTCATCCGACATGAGCGGCGATACATCACGGCATTCCGCTGCATGAATCTTGCAAAGCGCACTGGCAAGTAGCTGCGCATAGTCTTCCGGTTTGCGACCCATATTCCCCATTCCTTCTTGATTATAACCACAGAAAACCACAGAAGAATGCAAAAAGCCACACTTTTCTCACATGCTAATGGAAAAAAATGGGGTGACGAAGATACTCACCTGCACGCCGCAATGCTGGAAAATGAGCATGCCCCGAAACGGAGCAGGCTGCGCACCGCCTCTGGACCAACTTGTGGCAAAGACCGTGACGCCTGTGTGAAATGCGGCAACATGCCGAGGCATGGCCGATGACAGGACAAACCTGCTGGCATCGGCCGCGTAAGCATCAAGGAAGGTCGGAAAGGGAGACTGCCGCACCTGGCAAGGCAGTCGTCCGGCGTGATCCGCCGGGCCGCACGGCGACAGCCTGCGGCAGGTGCTGTGGCTTTGGGCCGGCTAGTTGCCGGCCCTCAGCGACTTACTCGGCAAACAGCTTCCACCGGGTTGGCCGGAAACGGATCGTCGTTCCGGTCGAAGCCAGGGCGTCGAGCGGCACTTCGATCTCGACATGATGCGGCTCGCCGGGCTTGCCAATGTCAAGGTCGGCAATACGCGTTCCGGCAAGGCGCCGGGAGGTCGCGACGCGGCCCTCCAGAGCGAGTGCTGCCGGATCGCTGACGAGCGTCACGTCCTGCGGGCGGAAGAACAGCGTGCCAGTTCCCGACGCAATGTCGTTGGGGCGCGGGGCAATGCCGATGGGCTCGTCCTGGAAGCGGACCGTGTTGTCCGCCACGTTGACCGGAACATGGGCGCTGTCGCCGATGAAGGAGAAAACGAAGGGCGAGTTCGGCCGGTCATAGACATCGTCGGAGGAGCCGACCTGCTCGATCTTGCCCTGGCTCATGACGACGACGCGGTCGGCAAGTTCGAGGGCTTCTTCCTGGTCATGCGTGACGAAAACCGTCGTATGACCGGTGCGGTCGTGGAATTCGCGCAGCCAGCGGCGCAGTTCCTTCCGGACCTTGGCATCGAGTGCACCAAAGGGTTCGTCGAGCAGCAGAACCTTAGGCTCGATCGCCATGGCACGCGCCAATGCCACGCGCTGGCGCTGGCCGCCGGAAAGCTGGTTCGGGTAGCGCCTTTCGAGACCCGAGAGCTGCACCATCTCCAGAAGATCCGCGACGCGACGCCGGATTTCGGTTTTCGGCGGCCGCTGCCCGCGCGGCCGCACCGTCAGGCCGAACGCGATATTGTCGGCAACCGTCATATGGCGAAACAGCGCATAGTGCTGGAAGACGAAGCCGACATGACGCTCCTGCACGGTCCTATGCGAGGCATCCTCCGCGCCGAAGAAGATGCTGCCGCGTGTCGGCGTTTCGAGACCGGCGATGAGGCGGAGCAGCGTCGTCTTGCCGGAGCCGGAGGGGCCGAGCAGCGCGATCAGTTCGCCCGAACGAATGTCGAGCGAGACATCGTTCAGCGCCGGGTAGCGGTCGAATTCCTTGCGGATGTTTTTAACACTGACGTCCATTGAGGGCGTTGCCTTTCAATTCAATGCTTGCGGCCGGCAGCGATTTCCGCGCCGTAATGAAGTTCGAGGGCCGTCTTGACGACCAGCGTCACGAGGGCCAGCGCGGCGAGCAGCGACGCCACCGCGAAGGCGGCGACGAAATTGTACTCGTTGTAGAGGATCTCCACATGCAGCGGCATCGTGTTGGTCAGCCCGCGGATATGGCCGGAGACCACCGAGACCGCCCCGAACTCGCCCATGGCGCGCGCGTTACAGAGCAGCACGCCGTACAGCAGCCCCCATTTGATGTTGGGCAGCGTCACGTACCAGAAGGTCTGCCAGCCGGAGGCGCCAAGCGACAGCGCCGCCTCCTCGTCGCCGGTGCCCTGTTCCTGCATCAACGGGATCAGTTCGCGCGCAACGAAGGGAAAGGTCACGAAGATGGTGGCCAGCACGATGCCCGGCACGGCGAACAGGATCTCGATGCCGTGGCTCTTCAGCCAGGGGCCGAGCACGCTGCCCGCACCGAAGAGCAGAACATAGACCAGGCCCGAAATGACCGGTGAGACCGAGAACGGCAGGTCGATGAGCGTGGTGAGGAACGCCTTGCCCTTGAACTCGAACTTGGCGATGGCCCAGGCCGCCGCCACGCCGAAGACGAGATTGAGCGGCACGGCAATGACCGCCACTAGAAGCGTCAGCCGAATGGCGGCAAGCGTATCGGGATCGCCGAAGGCGGTGAAAAACTCCCCGCTCCCCTTTCGGAAAGCCTCGATGAAGACGGCGGCGAGCGGTAGCAGCAGGAAGAGCGCCAGAAACAGGAAGGCGATCGCCATCAGCGTATAGCGGGCGAAGGGTGCCTCGGTGGTCGGCGAGCGCAGGCGGCGGGGATTATGCGCCATGACCGTACCTCCTGCGGCTCCAGGCCTGAATGAGATTGATGACGAGCAGCATGACGAAGGACAGCGCCAGCATGATCGTCGCAATCGCGGTCGCAGCGCCGTAGTTGAACTCCTCCAGCCGGATGACGATGAGGAGCGGCGCGATTTCCGAAACGTAGGGGATGTTGCCGGCGATGAAGATGACGGAGCCGTATTCACCCACACCGCGGGCGAAGGCGAGGGCGAAGCCCGTCAGGATCGCAGGTGCGAGGCCCGGAAGCAGCACGCGGCGCACCGTCTGGAAACGGTTGGCGCCAAGCGTCGCTGCCGCCTCCTCCACCTCACGGTCGATCTCTTCCATGATCGGCTGCACCGTGCGCACCACGAAGGGCAGGCCGATAAAGACCAGCGCGATGACGATGCCGGTCGGGTTGAAGGCCGCCTTGATGCCAAAAACGTTCAGCAGCTGGCCGATCCAGCCGTTCGGCGCATAGAGCGCGGCAAGCGCGATACCGGCAACCGCCGTCGGCAACGCAAACGGCAGATCTACCACCGCATCAACGATACGCCGGCCGGGGAACTCGTAGCGCACGATGACCCAGGCGACGATGACGCCGAAGACGACATTGACGAGGGCTGCGATGAAGGCCGTACCGAAGGAAATCTCCAGCGCCTTGATCGTGCGTTCGTCGGCAAGGATTGCAAAAAATTCCTCCCCAGACAGGGAGGCGGAGCGCCAGACGAGGCCGGCGAGCGGGATAAGGATGATGAGGGTCAGATAAGCGAGCGAAAAGCCGAGCGTCAGTCCGAAACCCGGAATGACACTCGGCTGTCTCAGTCGCCACCGCACCGAAGCAGCAGCAGATGTCGTCAAAGGTCTCAGTTCCCCGGCTTGTAGATCTGGTCGAAGACGCCGCCGTCACCGAAATGCTCGGGCTGTGCCTTCACCCAGCCGCCGAAGATCGGATCGTCGATCGTCACCAGCTTAATGTCGGGAAGCTGTTGCAGCAACTCGGGCTTCACCACTTCCCGCTTCGACGGACGGTAAAAGTGTTTTGCCGCGATGTTCTGGCCTTCCTCGGAATAGAGGTAGGCGAGATAGGCTTCCGCCTGCTTGCGGGTGCCCTTGGCATCGACATTGCCATCGACGACGGCGACCGGCGGTTCCGCCAGGATCGAGATCGGCGGCGCGACGATGTCGAAGGAGTCCGCGCCGAATTCGGCACCGGCGAGATAGGCTTCGTTTTCCCAGGCGAGCAGAACGTCGCCGATCTGGCGCTGCGCGAAGGTGGTCAGCGAACCGCGTGCACCCGTGTCGAGAACCGGCGCCCGCTTGAAGAGCTCGGCGATGTAAGCCTTGATCTTGTCCTGATCGCCGCCGAATTCCTGGTTCGCCCAGGCCCAGGCTGCAAGGTAGTTCCAGCGCGCACCACCAGAGGTCTTCGGGTTTGGCGTGACGATCTGCACGTCGCCCTTTACCAGGTCGCCCCAGTTATGGATGCCCTTGGGGTTGCCCTTGCGCACCAGGAACACGATGGTCGAGGTATAGGGCGAGGAATTGTTCGGCAGCTTGCCACGCCAATCCTTGGCGATCTTGCCGCTCTTTTCGACGATGGCGTTGATATCGCTTTCGAGCGCCAGCGTCACGACGTCGGCCTCAAGGCCGTCGATCACCGCACGGGCCTGCTTGCCCGAGCCACCATGCGACTGCTGCACCGTGACGTCTTCGCCCGTCTCGGCCTTCCAGTGCTTTGCAAAGGCTTCGTTATAGTCCTTGTAGAGTTCGCGCGTCGGGTCATACGACACGTTGAGCAGCGTCGTTTCCGCGAACGCTGTCGTGACGCTGCCGAGCGCAAGCCCGACCCCGAGAAGCAAAGCCCCTACCCGTTTTACCAAAATCGACATCTCAACCTCCTGGATGCTTATCCCGTCTAAAACCCTATTGAATTAGTAGAGTTAGTCAACAATGCCCGGATAGTTCGCAAAACAGGTTCTCTTTCGGTGCGAAACCGGCAAAACGCGCATCGCCAAACACCCGCCGCATGGAACGGATATCGGGGGGAAACGCGCTCCCCGGAGTATATTCGTTCCGGCATAAATACGAAATCCGTCCGGTGGCGGCGCTGTTTCCGCTGAAATAACCGATTGCAAAATGCAATCGGTATTGCGATAAAGGGCCAACCGGATGGAGGAGATCACCATGAAGCCCGTTCTGTATGCCCACCCATTTTCGAGCTACTGCCAGAAGGTTCTGACGGCGCTTTATGAAAACGGCACCGAATTCGAGTATCGCATGCTCGACCACAATGACCCCGACACGCTCGCCGAGTTCGAGACGCGCTGGCCGATCAAGCGCTTTCCCATTCTCGTCGATGGCGATCGCACGCTCATGGAGGCAACCGTCCTCATCGAATATCTCGGGCTGTATTATCCCGGCCCGGTCAAGCTCATTCCGGACGACCCGAAGGCGGCAATCGAGGTGCGCATGCTCGACCGCTTCTTCGACAACTACATTTCGACGCCGCAACAGCGGATCGTCTTCAACTCGATCCGGCCGGAAACGGACCGTGACCCCTATGGCGACAACGAGGCACGCGAAATGCTGGCGCGCGCCTATGCCTGGCTGGACCGGCATATGGAAAACCGGCTCTGGGCCTGCGGTGATGCCTTCACCCTCGCCGACTGCGCCGCCGCCCCTTTCCTGTTCTACGCGGACTGGACGCACGCCATCGACCCGGCCTTCACCCACGTGCACGCCTATCGCAGACGCCTGCTGGCGCGGCCATCCTTTGCCCGCGCCGTGGACGAGGGCCGGCCCTATCGATCGTTCTTTCCGCTGGGGGCTCCCGACCGGGATTAGCCCGCCGGGCAGTGCCGGCGCTCGGCCTTTGTTGCCGCGCGCTCGATGCCGGTCACGATGAGCGACGACCCGCTTTGCTCGCGACGTTCGACACGGCCGGCCAGAACCAGACGGCCGAAATAGAGCGCGTCCGTGTCGCGGATGCGCTGCTGGTCCGCCTCGGAAAGCCGGCTGATGTCGGGGTAACTGCCTTTGAACGCCTGCCCGGTCGCCAGCTCCCATACGGTCGAGGATGGGCATGGCGCCTTGAAGCACCGAAGGCCGTTGTCACAGACGATGTATCTGCCTTCAGCCGCGGCAAGCGGTGAAGCGAGCAGGAACAGGAGGGCGATGACAGGCTTCAGGCGCATGCGGCATCCTCCGCAGGAATTGTGGCCAAATCGCCGTTACTTGCGGCCGTCTCGCTCATTGCGCATTTCGGCAAGTGCGCGGACCGCATCCCGCTGGCCGGTCTCGCCAAGGGCCTCGAAGAGGCGAAGCGCATCGTCGCGCAGGCCGAGATTCTTGTAGGCGTAGCCGCGCATCACCATAAGGTCTGTCGGCTCGGCACGCAGGTGTGCCCGCTGATCCAGGTAGACCAGCGCTTCACGATAACGGCCGGCCCGGAAGCTGCTGACCGCGCGGTCGGACAGGATCGCCAGCTGCAATTCGGCGCCGCGGCTGCGATCAAGCTTGGCCCTGGTGGCAGCCACGGCTGCATCGCTGGTCAAGCCGGCGCGAAGGTAGGCAAGGCTCTGGCCGTAGGCGGCATCGCTGCGCGTGCGCCCTTCCCCCGACAATGCCGCCTCGAAGGCCTGTGCTGCCTCCAGCGGCCGGTTGATCTCCATCAGGCACCAGCCGAGCGACAATGCGCTTGCCGGCGCCAGGCCGCGCGGATCACGCGTGCTGCGGCAATCCGTCGAGCCGCCGGCCCGTCGTGTCGTGCGCGCCGCGCGCTGTGGCCTTTCGGAGACTTCCTCGACCATTTCCCGCACGGGAACGTGGCGTTGGGTGCGGACAATGCGCGGCTCACGCTCACGCAGGACGGGCGCCGTGTCATCGGTCGTGTCGCGTTCGCCAAGCCGGGCGATGCGCTCCGACCGCCCGGCCCATGCCTGCTTGACCGCGGCGAGGCCGGCCTCGTCCTCAAGCCGCAGCCGCGCGACACCGAGACCATAGGCGGCCGGTTCGTAATCCGCCTTCCATTTCAGCACCAGCGCGAACCATTCCTCGGCCGTGGCCGGCTGGTCCATGGCGAGTGCATACCAGCCGAATTGCTCGCCGGTCTCCGGATGTTTTTCCTCGAGCGTGACCTGCGCGATGCGGTTCAGCACCTTGCCGTCGATCTTCTTTGGCGGATCGAGCGCCAGGAGGTTGGTGGTGGCGGCAAGGTAGGTCTGCATTGCCTGGTCGGAGCTGGTGCGCCAGGCATACATCACGTCCTCGGCCTCGGCCGGCATTTTTCGCGCCAGCAGGATCAGCGCCAGGCCCTGCGAGGCCGAAGCGGAGTCCTCGACGGCACGCGCCTTGCGGAAGAACGGTTCGGCCGCTGCATTCTGATCACGGCGCAAATGATACCAGCCGAGCAGAAGCGCGTCGGAAGCAAGCCCCTCGTCCGCCACCAGCTTTTCGACGATTTTCAGATAGGCGGGCGCTACGGTGAGTGTCGCGTCCTCATCCCCGTCGCCGACGAAACGGCGGGCGAGGTCGGCACGGATGGCGTCGAATTCCTTGACGCCGTCAGCGCCGGTCCGTTCAAGGGCAAGCAGGTCCTGCATGTCCGCATAATTGAGCAAGGTCGAGGCCTTCTGCACGCTTGCAAGCCGGATCGGCCCATCCGTGCAATTGGCCAGCATGTAGCCGTAGGCGTCTTTCGCACGCTGGACACGATCGGTCTTCACGAAAGCCTCGGCCACGCGCCACAGCACATCCGCGTCCGAGCAGGTCAGCAGGCTTGGCGTTTCAGCACCAAGGCGCACGACGTCCTCGCTGCGGCCGGCATTGGAGGCCGCCACCAGCTCGGCACGCTTTTCCGCCACGGCGAGGCGGTCGACAAGGTCAGCAGGCGGCGTCCATTGCGGGTCTTCCTGCTGGCGCTTGGCGATGGCCGCGCGCACGTCCGCATAACGCGACTGGCTGTACAGCGCCCACATGTCCTCAAGCTGCTTGTCCTCGTTGACAGGCACGGCGAGCGGGTTTTCCGGCGGTATCCAGGTGGGATAGAGCGTGCGCAGCCGGGCGATCTCGGCATTGAGCCGGGCCGTATCGCCGCGCGCCGCGAAGTAGCGTAGCGCGCTTTCGTCAACGACGGGCTTGTTCTGCGTGGTCTCGACCGCAGGTGTCGTCTGCGCCTGCCCGGCTCCGGCCTGGGCCAGCTCCACGCGCGGCCGCTTTGCCGACAGGGGTTGCTTATCGTCCTCGCCGGTGGCGACGCCGTGGGTGTCCGGTCCGAGACGCGGCAGGCCCTTCACCAGATCGTCAGGCACGCCGAAGGACACGCCTGCGACGCTGGCCGCGCCGGCGGAGACGAGGACGAGCGCCATAAGGATCGACTTCATCCCGAATTTCCTTCGGTACATCACTCACATTCGACTCCGGCTTGGACCGCGACGACACCATGCGTCAGGAACGCCGGGACATGTCGCCATGTCCCCCAAGAAGAGCCAACCAGCCCTGATAAAAGCGCGATAGGGTTAACCGCCGGTAAACAAGCCGATCAGGATTCTCGTCCGAAGCGCCGCAAAAGCCCCGACGTGGCGATACCGAGCAGGATCGACAGGACACAGAACACCGCCGCATAGGCGAGAATGTTGGAGGAGAGCCAGTTCGCGGCGACAAGCCGCATGTTGGCAAAGCTCCAGGGCTGGGTGGCGACGAATCGGGTGCGGCTTACCGCCCGCGTGTCGAGCGCTTCCGAACTCTTGCTGTCCAGGCTGACATGGCCGTCGAGTTGCTGCCAGCGAAGATCCTGCGCCACGGCGGCCATGCCGGCCTCAAGATCCGCACCGGTCGGCGCCGACAGCACCGTCCAAGTCGCCGTACGCTCGGGACTGTCGCCCTGTGCGATGAAGAAGCGTGCGGTATCGTCAGGCTCGATCGGCGCCTCCTCGCCCGGCAGCAGGCGAAGCGAGGAAATCGAAATATCGAGCGTCTCCTGCAACCAGGTTTCGAGCGCGGTAATCTGTCCGTTCCACGAGCCTTCCCGCACCCGTGATTGCCACGAATCGAACGTCTCCCGTGTCGCTTCCTTGCGCCCCTCGCCCGCGACCTGTGCCCCCCAGGAGGAGGCGCTTTCGGCAGCGATATGGGTCTGGCTGAGCACCAGCGGCGGAAGCTGGGAAATGGTGCCGATCAGGACCGCGTTGCGCTCACCGATCGCCAGCGCCGACGCTTCCGGCCGGACCAGCAGCGCGCGCCCGCTCGCAACCGCCATCTTGCCGAGGAAGGTGGCGCCCGTCGACAGCGTCGCGGCGTCGAGGCGATCGAGATAGAGCGCGGTCGGATCGGCCTGGCCATTGTAGGGAAAGCCGGTTCCCGAAAGTGCGGCGAGGTTCGGCAATTGCCCGATGCGGGCAAAGCGCGGCGTCCTGAACTCGGACGTATCGAAAAGCGCAAAGCGCGGCTCCGCCAGCGCGCTGGCGCCGGGCGCGCAGACCGTGTCCGCCTGGGTCATAAGAACCGCCTCGATATCGATACGGTTCGGGCCGGGCCGGAAATGCCGCATGGTCACGCGGATCGGCAGGTGGCGGAAGATGCCGCCATTGCGGTTGGTGATCGGCACCGTCGAGGCGATGTTGCCATTGACATAGATGTCCACATGGCTGCCGGGCAGCACCTCTGGCGAATAGGCCGCATCGAGCAGCAGCGTCGCCTCGCCATAGGCGTCGGCGTAGAAATCCGATGGAATGCCGAGATCGAAACCGGTGCGGAAACGGCGCCCGCTGAATTCGCTGGTGCGCGCGCCGAAGGAGGCCAGCGTGCGCGTGGTGGCACCGGTCAGGAGCGGCATCTCGCTGGCATTGCGCTGGCGCACGCTCAAGGCCTCGCGCGAAACCCCAAGCGGACGGTCGATCGGCGAGACCATGCCCTCCACCGCCCCTTCGATCGACGGCCAGTCCGGGCCGCTGACGACGAAGACCTTGCGGTCGCCGGCCGGCGCATCCACGAAGGTGGCGACGGCCGATGTCCGTGCCGTGGCAGGCAGGCCCGGCAGAAGGGGTGCGAGATCGCCGGCCGTGCCGACCAGCACCGTCAGTTCGCCGGCGGCGGCCGTCGCCGGCAGTGCATTGACGACGGAAAACGTCTGGTTCGGCATCTTTGCCATCAGCGCCAGGCCCTGGCTGAGACGCATCAACGCATTGGTGCTGGCGGGCTGGCCCATTTCCGGCACGACCATGACAAATTTCGTTTGCCCGGTCGGGCCGAGGCCGATGGCGGCGATATCGTCCGTCGTCAGCAACCGGCCACTGGTGTCCGCCGGCACGGTGAGATAGGTGCGCGCGGGATCGAGCGCCGTCCACAGGTCATAGGTCGAGCGGATCGTGCAGTCGGTGCGATGACGGTGGATGGCGTTGAAGCTGACCCGGTTGACGCCCGGCCGCAGCAAGCCGGGCGGAAGGTCGAAGCGGACATCCTTCGTCCCCTCCGCCGATTGCACCGGCATCTCCCCCACCATGACGTCGTTGACGATGACGGTGAGCCTGGAGGATTCGGGCGCGATCACGACGGCGTTGGAGTAGCCGAGGCTGATCGACGTCGCGCCGGCCGCCTGTTGCGGGGTCAGAAAGACCGGGAAGGACTGGCCGGCAGTTTCGCCTTCGAGAAGCAGCGACTTCGCGGGAATGATGTAACGCCGGGTGGCAAGGTCGGGCGTGGCCGCCTTCTTTTCCGACACCTTTACGTCCTTGGCGACATCCTTCGCCGTGACACCGGCGCCACCTTGCTCCGGCGTCTTTTCAACGCTCGGGCCGCGCTCCCCCGACATGTCGAAGGGCGTCGATCCCTCCTGTGCGAAGGCGACCGAGGCGGAAAGAGACAGGGCGAGGCCGAAGAGCACGGCCTTTGCGCTCACGGGCATCACGCCGCCTCCCCCTTGCGCCCGCCTCGCATGCTGCGCACCAGATAGAGAAGCCCGCGGCTGGTCTGGAAGACTGCAATGCCGAGAAACCACAGTGAACCGCGGAAGAGACCGGGATTGTAGCGCCGCGACACCTGGAAATCGCTCCACTGGTTGGAATTCGCAAAAATCAGGTCGGCAACGAGCGAATGGTGCCGCGCAGCCTGCGGCATGAAGCGGCAGCCGACGGCGACGACACTGCCAAGCGCCTCGACATTGCGCACATCGACCGGCAGCGCCTCTTCGTGTTCGGAGCCATAGGGCGTGAAGCGGAGGAAACAGTTTTCACCGACCGCGATGTCCGGCTCCAGCCCGAAGACCTGCACGCGCGCGCCATTCGCCGAGACATTTTCCAATGTCGAAGGATATTCGCGCTCGCCGGCCACGAAGGTGCAGCGGCGCTTGACCGTCACGCGTCGGCTGGATGCTTTCTCGCTGCGCTCCGAGACGACGCCGAGGGCACAGCCCGCAATGATGAGATTCAGCAGGTTCCAGCCGCCGACGACGAAGGTGACGTCCGCCTTGTAGGGTTCGGAATAGAAACGATAGATGCTCATCAGGAAGGCGATGAACAGAATGCCGAAGATGACGAAGAACGGTCGGCTGATCTCCGACAGGCGCGCCACCTTGATCGACTCGTCCTTCGCCGTGACCTTGAAGGTCGGCTTGGTCGGATTGAGCATGACCGAGACGACGGCCGGCAACAGGTGCACGCTCTGCACATATTCGTAGAGCTCGGAAATCCATGGCCAGCGGAACGAACCGTAGAGATAGTTCTGCATCATCAGGTTCACGAGCATGTAGGCGAGCGTATAGCCGAGGAACTCGCCGCCCGACGCCGTGAAGATTTCCAGATCGAAGAACAGGTAGAAGAGTGGCGCAAACAGGAAGATCGTGCGCGGAAACGGAAACAGCCAGAACAGCATCGACGACATGTAGCAGAGCCGCTGCGGCAGCGAGAGCCCGCGCTTGAACAGCGGGAAACGGAAACGCAGGATCTGCATCATGCCCTGCGCCCAGCGGCTGCGCTGGCCGATGAAGCTGGCGAAGGTCGCGGGCTGCAGGCCGGCGATCAGCGGCTTGTCGACATAGACGCTGTTCCAGCCGCGGGAATGCAGCGCCAGCGCCGTTTCGCAGTCCTCGGTGATCGAAAGACCGCTGAAGCCGCCGGCCTCGTTCAGCGCACGGCGGCTGAGCAAAGCGGCCGAACCGCAGAAAAAGGCAGCATTCCACTTGTCGAGGCCGCGCTGGATGATGCCGTAGAACATCTCGTTCTCGCTCGGCATCGTCTCGAACGTACGCAGATTGCGCTCCAGCGGATCCGGGTTCAGGAAGAAATGCGGCGTCTGGACGAGGAACAATTTGGGATCATCGGCATAGTAGCCGACCGTTTCACGCAGGAAATCCCGTGCCGGGGCATGGTCCGCATCGAACACGGCGATCAGCTCGCCCGTCGAATGTTGCATGCCGTTGTTCATGTTTCCGGCCTTGGCATGCTCATTGCGGGCGCGGGTGAGATAGTTGACGTCGAGGTCACGGCACAGCGCCTGAAGTTCCCGATGGCGGGCGGTCGCCGTCTGCGCCTCAATCACTGCGGCCGCATTGCGCTTCTGCTCCGTGCCACCATCGTCGAGCAGCCAGATCGTCAGCTTGTCCGCCGGATAGTCCATCGCCTTGGCAGCGGCGAGCGTGTTGGCGAGAAGGGCCGTATCCTCGTTGTAGCTCGGCACGAAGACATCGACCGAAGGAAGTGGCCCCTCGCCTGCCGCCCGGCTTTTGCGCGGTGGCAGCGGCATCGCGACCACGAAAAGGCTGAGCGCCAGCATCATCACGCTGTACATTTCGGCGAGGTAGAGCAGGAAACCGGGAATGAAGTTTTCGAGCTGGTTCAACGGCGGCAGCGTGCTGGTGGTGCGCCAGTAGACGTAGCGCAGCACGACGGCCGTGCCGAAGGCGAGCGCAATCAGCCGCCAGATGCCCTCGGCGCGCAGCACCTTGATCACCGCCATGAAGGTGACAACCGCAATGCTGGCAATGAGCTGCGTCTGCAAATTGATCGGCAGGGTGATCACAAGGATCACGAGGGCGGAGACAAGCGCCCAAAGAATGATCGTACCGGTATGTCTCATATGCCGTCCTTCGCCGTCATAGCGCCTGTCCGGAACCTTACGCACCATTATGTTAAGCAAAAATTAGGGCGCCGCGCCCAAAAAATCAATTACAGGTTGCCGATCCGGATGCATCAGCAACACAAACGGGTGACGGCACGACCACTGCTTCATCCCCCGTCACCGCTGTGCCGCCGGATGGCGAGGGAACCAGAACGGCCTTGTCCGTATCGATTGTGTCCACCGCCCGCACAGGCTTTTCTTCCGGCAACCGCCGTTCCCTGACACTGCGCTGCGGCGTCTCCACGCGCACGGCGACCGGAACCTTGCGGTCCTCGACAGCAACCCGCAGCGGTTCTCCGCCGCCGATCTGGCGATCGACTGAAGCCGGCGTGCCATAGGGGTTCCAGGTCTTGCCGGCAAAGCCGCCGACGATGGTGTAGCCATACATCAGTTCGACCAGGTCTTTTTCCGAAGCGCCCGACTGGCAGACCCTCAGACGAATCTGAAGCGTCCCGGAACTGTTCATCCGGTTGCGTTCCGCCTCGTCCGAGCGGACCTGCTGCCAGCCGTAGAGGCAGCCGTCATCGCCGGCGCCGCGCCCGTAGGCATAGCCGAACGGTCCGTAGCTGTTGCGCACGAAATTGGACGAGATCGCAATCGGACGCCCCCCGAAATAGCGCCGGATTTCCGACCGAATCGCTGAATGCAAGACCGGTTTGAAGGCAAGCGTACCGCCCGACATCGCCACCGTCTCCGCCGGACCGAAGGCCTGGATGCTCAGGAAATTCTGCCCCGATGTCGCCGCCGACGTGGAAAGCGCGACCTGCTGCTCGATCGCGTTGGTGTACTGGCGCTGGATCACGTTGACGATCGACAGCGTCCCTGGCGCGGGAAGCACCAGGGCGCTGGTGGCCGGAACCGTCGTAGACTGTGTCGCAACGCCGACACCCGGCCGTGCTGCACAGCCGCCGGCCAATGCCGCCGCCGCGGTCGCTGCAACAAGGGCCGCCCTACGGAACGCCCTGCCGCCACGATCAAAAAAACGAATCGCCGCCGAATCATCCATACAGCACTCATATTTCGCACTGACGCGAATAGGAATGCCCAGAAATAACGAGTCTACGGTGCCACCAGCTTCATGCAAGACAGATAGCTGCGACCGATGCGCACCTCGCTGCCGTCTCGAAGCTCCGCCGCCCATGCTCCGTGCCGCCCCCGGCGAAACCCCTTGATCGCCTCTGTGCGCAGGATCGTGCTGCGATGCACGCGGATGAACTGCTCCGCCGGCAGCCGGCTTTCGAGCGATGCCAGCGTCTCGTCAAGCAGGTAGGTTTCACCATCCGCATAGATACGGGCATAGTCTCGCTCCGCGTCGATGCGCGTTACACCGGCGGCAGCCACGCGCACCAGCCGGCCGCGCGAGCGTACCCAGAACGGTGGCAGGCCATTCTGGTCCTGCCGCACCGCCTGGCGAAGTGCCTCGAACGCCGCCGTCATCTCCGTCAGGCGCTCCGCCGCATTGCGCGTTGCAACGCGTTGCCGGACACGCGTGAGCGCCGCGGCAAGGCGGCCCTCCTCCACCGGCTTCGTCAGATAATCCACCGCATCGGCGGAGAAGGCGGGCAGCGCATAATGGTCGTAAGCCGTCACGAAGACGATGGCCGGAGCATTGTCCCTGAGCGCATCGACAACATCGAAACCATCGCCACCGGGCATCTGAACGTCGAGAAGCAGAAGATCCGGCGCATGCTCGCGCGCCGCATCTATCGCAGCGGTGACATCACCCGCTTGCGCGACCACACGCACGCCGCCGATCGATGTCAGCAGGCGTGAAAGACGCCGCCGCGCGATCGGCTCGTCATCGACGACGATCGCCGTCAAATCTATAATTTCCGTCATGAACGCACCAGCGGCAGGATCAGTGAAACAGCGAAGCGGCCCGGCCGGACATAGCCGCTCGAAAGCGTGGCGCCTTCCGAAAAATGGGTTGCCATACGGTCGGCAACATTCCTGAGCCCTATGCCCATGCCGGGCGGCAGTGTTCCCTTCATGTCCAAGGGCACGTCATTCTCGACTGTCAAGGCAAGGGCTCCATCCTTTACCTCGGCGCGTAGCGCGATCTCCACCGCGCCGCGTGTCGCACCGACACCGTACTTCACCGCATTCTCGAAGATCGGCTGAAGAATGAGCGGTGGGACACGAGCACTCCGCGCCGCGTCGTCCACCGAGAACACAACGTTCATGCGATCGGAAAAGCGCGTGCTTTCCACTGCCAGATAATCCGATTGCAAGGCCAGCTCCTCGTGCAGCGGAATGTCCTGCGTCGGATCAAGCGACAGGGTCTTGCGCAGGAAGCCGGAGAGCTGAAGCACCATAGCGCGCGCATTGATATTGGCGCCCTCCTCGATGAGCCCGGCCATCGAATTCAGGGTATTGAACAGGAAATGTGGATTGACCTGATAGGCAAGCGCGCGCATCTGCGCCGACAGGGCCTCCTCCCGCAGCGCCGCCATCCGGCGTTCGCCTTCGGCAAGCGCAAAACTGTAGCTGAGCGCGAGATAGAGGCAGCACCAGCCGAAGAACAGCGACATGCCGAAAATCAGCCCGAAGGCGAACTCGCGCGGGTCTAAAAGCGCCGGCTCCGGATAGACGCAAACAACATAGATAAGGAAATCGATGCCCGCCGAAATCGGCGTGGCGAGCAGGGAAAGGCCGAAGGCAGCCACAGCCTGCTGCCACAAGGGCCGGGCGAGCGTCCGTTTCAACAACCAGGTCATCCCGATAGTGAGCAACAGCGCAAAAGCGATCGACGCAAGCTTGCCCGGCGCCGATTCAACCGGATCGGTTCCGGCAATGGCCCACAACACGCTGGTCGACACGAATACGGCGGCCCAATAGGCGGCGGCAAGCTTGCGAATGGCCGCGCGCTGCTCCGCCCGCCCCCTTTCTCGTCCCTTGTCGCCCCGTGCTACCAGACCGAAGCCGGCCTCGGTCAGACTGGCCATTTCCTACCTCGCATTCAACCGCATCCTGACGGGACTATTTCTCGCAATGGCCCGACTGTCGATAGACGTTCGTCGCCACCAGAACGCCATTCGCAGAAAACCGCTCACTCCGGTTACCCCGCCGTGCTCTGTGCCAAGCGCGGCGGGAACGATCGAGATTCGGCGACCAGCAAAGTTTTTCGTGTGGTCGACGATTGATCCTGCCGTGCCGCGTGCGGGTTTTGCCGTCCGCCGCAGCCAACAGAATCCCGTATCGATTTCGAGGAGTTCATTCCTATGTCCAGCATTCCCGGCAACACATCGACGAACGCAACCATCATCAAGGGCCAGATCATCAAGAACGCCCTGACATCGGCCGGCGACGCCGACTGGTACAAGGCCGCCTTTTCCGCAGGGCTCGACTACGGCTTCCGCCTTTCCGGCGACGGTTCCGGCTCCACCCTGCCCGATCCCGACCTCTATCTCTACGACGCCAACGGTAACTACCTCGAAGGCGAAACGAACTACTCCTCCAGCAGCATGACGATCAGCTTCTCGGCGCTCGCCGGCGGCACGTACTTCGTCGGCGTCAAGGATAATGCCAGTGACTTCGGCAACTACATCCTCACCTGGCTCGGCAACGACACGATCCGCCGCGACGTCAACACGACGTCCACACTCGCGCAAGGGCAGACCGTCAAGAGCACCGTGGACGTCGCTGGCGATTCCGACTGGTTCAAGATCAGCCTCAAGGCCGGCCTTGACTATGGCTTCGTCGTGTCCGGTGACGGCAGCGGCTCCTCGCTGCCGGACGCGGATCTTTTCCTGCGTGACGCCAACGGCAACTGGGTGGCCGGCGATACGAACTACAGCAGCAGCAGCTATTCCATCGCCTATGCAGCAAACCAGACAGGTGTCTACTTCCTAGATGTCAAGGACAACGGCAACGACGTCGGCAACTATAACTTGAGCTGGGTCGGCGCCGATACCATCCTGCGCAACATCTCGACCACAGCTACACTCGCCACCGGCAAGAGCATCACCAGCGCCGTGGATGTGCGCGGCGATTCCGACTGGTTCAAGGTCACCCTCAAAGCCGGCATCAGCTACGCCTTCACCGTCACCGGCACCGGCACGAGCGGCCTGCCCGATGGCGACATCTTCCTGCGCGATGCCAACGGCACCTATGTGGCGGGTGAGACGAACTACTCGTCTGCCACCGGCCTCGTCACTTTCACCCCCACAGCCGGCGGCACCTACTTCATCGAAGTCAAGGACAATGGCACCGACATCGGCAAGTACATCGTCGCCAATCCCAGCCTCGACACCGTCTTCAACAACGTCAAAACGACTAGCAGCCTGCTCGTTGGCAGAAGCCTCGGCGGCAAGATTGATGTCCAGGCGGACAGCGACTGGTACGGTTTCTCCGTCAAAGCCGGAGTCACCTACAAGTTCACCGCAAGCGGAACCGGCAGCGCGGCAGCCAACGGCCTCAAACTGGTTCTGCGCGACGCAAACGGCAATGTGATTTCCTCGGACGCAGACACATCGGCGGTCATCGAGTTCACAGCGAACAATACCGGAAAGGTCTTCCTCGACATCGCCGGCTATTCTTCCTCCGTCAAGGGCACCTTCAAGATCTCCGCCGTGTCCAATGAAGCGTTGCTCAAGGGTACCTCGGCGGCTGATGGCATCACGGGTGGTGACAACAACACGACGATCTACGGCTATGCCGGCAATGATAAGCTGATCGGCGGGGGCGGCAATGATGTGTTGATCGGCGGCACCGGCGCCGATGGGCTTTCTGGCGGAAGCGGCACGGACACCGCCTCGTACAAGGATGCGACGTCCGGCGTCGTGGCCAACCTGGCAAACCCGTCGCTCAATAGCGGCGAAGCAAAAGGCGACACCTATGCTTCCATCGAGGGCCTTGCCGGCTCGGCGCATGCCGACATTCTCTCGGGCAACATCGGCGCAAACCGGCTCAGCGGTGCTGCCGGCAATGACAAGCTTTATGGCGGCGCTGGCGCCGACCAGCTCTACGGTGGCTCCGGTGTGGATACCTTCGTGTTCGAGAGCTACAAGGACAGCATTTCCACCGCGCAGGATGTGATTTACGACTTTTCGCAAAGCCAGAAGGACAAGATCGACCTTTCCAAAATCGATGCTCGGTCCACCACCTCGGCCAACGAAGCCTTCACGTTCATCGGTGAAAAGGCCTTCAGCAAGAAGGCAGGCGAGCTGCGCTACGAGAACAAGAACGGCGACACCTTCCTCTATGGGGACGTCAACGGTGACGGGAAGTTCGACCTCGCCATCCGGCTCGACAATACGGTCGAGTTCGTCAAGGGCGATTTCATTCTCTAAATACCGAGCGTGGGGGGCCAGACCTCCACTCTAAACAGCAAAAAGCCCCGGCGTCCACACGACGCCGGGGCTTCCTTCATTCTGGACGCAGCTTGGCTTACTTCAACTTGGCGCTGACGGCGTCGACGCCGGCGCGGGCGCATTCGTCGTCTATATCGCCGCTCGGTGCACCGCCGACGCCGATGGCGCCGATGGTTTCTTCACCGGCCTTTACCGGAACGCCGCCGGCGAGGACGAGCAGGCCTTCGATCGACACGAGCTGGGCAGCAGCCGGGTTCTTGCCGACGTTTTCAGCGATCTTCTGGGTCGGCGTGCGGAAGGAAGCGGCCGTGAACGCCTTGCGGACGGCGCTGTCGAGGGTATGCGGGCCGGCGCGGTCAGCGCGCAGAACGACGCGGGTGACGCCGGCGCGGTCGACGACAGCGACCGTCACGTTGAATTTCTTGGCGGCACAAGCCTTAACGGCAGCGTCAGCGGCTTCGACTGCGATGTCGAGCGGCATGTTGCGCTCGGTGAGAACGTCAGCCTGGGCAGCGCCGGCAAGGGCGAGAGCGGCAAAGGCAGTGGCAACGAACGTCTTCATGTCTATCTCCATCTGGGGCCGCTCGGTCTCGTTGGCGGCGACGGCCCTCTTTTCGGAGATTTCCGCCCGCTGCGGTATCGGTGGACGGACGGAGCGCGGTCCGTAGGATTACGGAGCCTGCCCGATCAACGCCAGCCGCGCGAACTCCGCCACCGAGGTCGTGCCGAGTTTCTGGGCGATGTTCGCCCGGTGCGTATCCACCGTGCGAGGCGACAGGTTCAGCGTTTCGGCAATCTCCCGCGTCGACCAGCCGCGCCCGACCATGTCCAGAACCTCGCGCTCGCGATCGGTGAGTTGCGCGACAAGCTGCGCCGCCTCCGCCCGCTCCGCCTGCTGATCCAGCGCGCTAGAGGCCTGCTGCAGCGCCTCGATCAGCACCTGCTCGTCGATCGGCTTCGTCAGGAAATCGACGACGCCCGCCTTGAACGCCCGGCGGCAGGCATGCACGTCGCCATGGCCCGTGCAGATGATCGTCGGCCAGTCGCAGCCGATCGCGCCGAGCTTTTCATGCAATTGCAAGCCGGTGATCGCCGGCATGCGCAGATCCAAAAGAAGCACCCCCGGCTTGAGTTTCGACGCCCGCGCCAAAAATGCAGTCGGATCGCCGAACGTTTCGATGCGAATGCCGTAGGTGCCGAGCAACAGCGACAATGCGTTGCGCACCCCCTCGTCGTCATCGACCAGATAGACCGGCGCCATCGTCATTCCGCTGCTTCCTCTCTTCTTTCCGTTTCCCGCGCCGCCGGCAGCCGCACGGTGAAGACCGCGCCACCCGCTACCCCGTTCTCCCCTGCAATGCTGCCGTCGAAGCGCTCGACGATGCTTTCGCACAGGCTCAACCCCAGCCCCATGCCGTCCGGCTTGCTGGAGAAGAACGGTTCAAACAGCCGCGGCAGGATGTCGGAGGGAATACCGGTTCCATTGTCGGAGACGACGATCTCGAAACTGTCTGCCGAGCCCGGTTTCAACGAGACCAGAACCCGGCCATCTGCCCTACCGGCCTGCTCCACCGCATCGGCGGCGTTGCGAATGAGATTGTGGATCACTTGCTCGATCTCCACCGGATCGATCCGTGCCAGCGCCGGCGCCTCGGGCAGTTCGACGTTAAGCACGATGCCGCGCCGGTCGAGGTCGATGCGCGACAGTGCCACGATATCGGCGACGTGGCGACCAAGGTCGTGCACGCCCGCCTCCAGGGCGCTCTTGCCGACATAGGCACGCAGCCGCACGAGAATATCGGCCGCACGCTTTGCCTGGAGCACATTGGCGGCGAGCACGCTATCGATCGGTGTATCCTGCAAGCCGCTTGCCGCCGCGATGCGCCGTCCCGCCTGGCTCTGGCTGAGCAGTGCCGTCAGCGGCTGGGTGAGTTCGTGGGCGATGCCGGAGGCCATTTCGCCCATACTGTTGATGCGCAGCGCATGGGCAAGCTTCGTTTCGTGCTGGCGTAGCGCCTCCCGCCGGGACGCAGCCTCCGCCACCTCACGGGCAAGCGCCGCATCCTGCCGATGCCGCAGCAGCGAGCGCACGAGCACGAGACCGGCAAGCGAGATCGCGGCAAACAGGGCGAAAGGCAGCGGTGGAAGAAGCTGCGGCAACGTGACCTGCCGCGCCAAGGAAAGCCGCAACGGTTGCGTGGCGCTCGCGACCGGCGCTTCGAAACGAACGGTGCGGGCGAGAAATGAGGATGCCGCCGGCTGTCTTGCACCGACCTCCAACAACAATCCCTTTGCCGTCGAAAGCGCCAGCGCGGCCCAGCGCGGCAATTCTTCACCCTCGACGAGTTTTGCGCCGTCGATGTCGAGGCTGACCGCCATCGTATCGTTCATGCGTTTCATGAGCCGATAATGGCCAGGCTTGGCATCCGGGCCATAGGCGGCCTTGCCGGATGCAAGCCCCTCCACGGCCCGAGCAACCTCCGCGGGATCCACCGTCGAACCGTCGGCGGATGTCGCCGAACTCACCACGCTCGCCTCCTCGCCCGGCGACAGGCGGATAAGATCGATGGCGACGATGCGCGGATAGAACCGCAGGATCGATCGAGCGACGAGATCGAAATCCTGCGATGGCTGCGCCTGCGCGAGGCCAAGGGCGCTCAGGCTCGTCAGATGGGCATCATGCTGGGCGACGCGCTGGGAAATCGCACGTTGCAGCGAACGGCCGCTTTCCGACACCTCCTGCTCCAGCAGCTGCCGGTGGCTTGCCGCCGAATAAAGACCGAAGGCTATAAGCAGCAGCAGCCAGCCGCCGGCAAGGGCGGCTGGGGAGCGAAGAAAGGTCAGGCGTCGATGCATCGAAGGTGAAGCCGGGTCGAGGGTTGGGGTGAGCATCATAGGACTTCCCCAACCCCTTGGCGATCCGCAGCATCACGGATGCGGCAGCACCGGCAAGGAGAGCGGCGCCAGCTCGGATGCCGATCGCCCACGCGGATCGTTCGCCTGCAAACGGCGCACCGCAAAGTCCTGCACCGCCTGCAATTCCGCCAGCGCACCGTCATAGTCGACGCGGGTCGGCCGGTCGTTTTCCATGACACAGGCGCCATCGACATAGACGGCCGCGACCGCGCGCTCGGCGGCACAGTGCAACAGGTTGCGCAAGGGATCGTAGACCGGCTGCATGCCGGGATGCTTCAGGTCGATCAGCGAGAAATCCGCCTTGGCGCCCTTGGTTATGCGGCCAATATCGCTGCGGCCGAGCGCCTTTGCCCCGGCGAGTGTCGCCACCTCGAAGATATCGGCCGTCGAGAGGTCGAACACCGTGCCACCGGCAATGCGGGCATTGATCAACGCCGTCCGCATCTCCTCCAGCATATTGAAGGGGTAGCTGTCGGTGCCAAGTGCCACGTTCACGCCGCTGCGGCGATAGTGGCCGACCGATTGCAGCACCATCCCGCTCCGCGCGAAAGTGACGGGGCAATGGGCAACGCTCGTTCGGCTGGCCGCAAGACGGTCAAGATCGTCAGCCGTGCGCTGCCGCGTCCAGCTGTGGCTGTCGAGGAAGATGCAGTGACCGAGGATGAGATCCGGGCCGAGAAGCCCGAGTTTTTCGAGATACTGCACGGCGGTAAGGCCGTGACGGCGCAGCAGTTCTTCGTGCTCGGCCATGGTCTGGGCAGCATGAATGGTGATCGGTACCTTGCGGCCGCGCGCGGCCTCCGCCGCCTCCTGCAACAGCTCCGGCGAGCAGGTCTCGACCTGCGCCGGGGCGACGATGCCGCCGAGCCGGCCGCAGGGATGGGCTTCGGCGGCATCGACCGTTTCCAGCGCGCGGGCAAAAGCCTCGCGGCCGCGCGCTTCGTTCCAACGGAAATCCAGCCGATGGCTGTTCTCGACATGCCAGGCAGCCTCGCGGAAACCGGGAGCGACATAGGCGCGCGCACCGCTTTGTGCCAGCGTCGGCAACCAGCATTCGTGCGGGCCGGCAATGTCGACGAAGGTGGTGACGCCGCTGCGCAGCAGGTCGCCGAGCATGACGGTGAGTGCCGCCTTCACCGCGTCGTCGCTGATTTCGATGAGCGTGGAATACTCGTACATCGCCTGGCCCCAGAGGGCGGCGGTGCCCTGGTCCTCGAACAGGCTTTTCGAGATTGGCTCCTCGCCGGAATGGCAATGCACGTTGACGAAGCCCGGCAGGACCATGCGGTCGCGGCCGGAGATTTCCTGCACGAACGGGCCGTCATAGCGGCCGCCGATGTGCAGGAAATCGCTTTCATCGAAAGCGACGTCGGCATCGTTGAGATAGGCATGGCCGCCACTCGCCGCATCGTAGACGACGATGGTATGGGCGTTTCGGATGACGCTGACGTCAGGCATGGGTCGTCCTGAAATATCGTTCGAGGAAGCGGCTGTAGGCGCCCATCAGGGCACTGAAGGTGAAGTAGACGGCGGCGGCGACGAGATAACCTTCGAGCACCGCGATGCCCTGCCATTCCGGATCGCGGATGGCGGACCGCACTGTGTCGAGGAAATCGACGAGGCCGACGATGGTGACGAGCGTCGTATCCTGGAAGAAGCCGATGAACAGGCCGACCATCGGCGGAATGACCTTCTTCAGCGCCTGCGGCAGCACGATCTTGCGCATCACCTGCCAGTAGTGCAGCCCGAGCGACTTGCCGGCCTCGTATTGGCCAGCCGGCACGTCCTGCAGGCCGCCGCGCACGATCTCGGCGATGTAGGCGGAGGCGAAGAGGATGATCGCCACCTGCGCGCGGATCAATTTGTCGATGGTCACGCCGTCCGGCATGAAAAGCGGCAGCATGACCGTCGCCATGAAGAGAATGCTGATCAGCGGCACGCCGCGCACGATCTCAATGAAGCCGACGGCCAGTACGCGGATCGCCGGCAGGTTGGAGGCACGCGCCAGAGCCAGCACGATGCCGAGCGGCATGGCGAGGGTCAACCCGATGAACGAGAGCAGGAAGGACAGCGGCAGGCCGCCCCAGCTCGTCGTCGCCACCGGCGTGAGGCCGAAAACGCCGCCCGCCATGAGGATATAGAGCACCGGCAGGATGACGATGATCCAGGCGAGGAGCAGGTTTCGGCTCCAGAAGCGCGGCACCATGGAAAAGCCGCAGGCGCTAAAGAGCAGCAAAAGAGCCAGCAGCGGCCGCCATTGCTCCTCATAGGGATAGAAGCCGAAGACCATATAGCGCAGTTTTTGCGCCACGAAGGGCCAGCACGCACCGCTTGCCGCCTTGCAGGCTTCGCCCGCGCCGGAAAACACCGCATCGACGACCAGCCAGCCGAAAGCCAGCTTGGCGATGAAGAGGATGCCGGCGATCGACAGGAGACTGACGATCGTATTGCCGGGCGTGCCGAAATAGGCGGAGAGTTTGCCGAAACGCTGAGCAGTCGGCGCTGGCTGCGGCGGGGCCAGAGCAAGCATTTGGACGTCGGCCATATCAGCGCTCCTTCAGCGCGACATGCGCATTGTACCAGTTCATGATGAGCGAGATGGTGATCGACAGCGCGAGGTAGACGCCCATGAAGATCGCGATCGTCTCGATTGCCTGGCCGGTCTGGTTCATCACGGTGTTGGACACCATGACGAGGTCCGGATAGCCGATGGCAATCGCCAGCGAACTGTTCTTGAAGACGGTGAGATAGGTGTTGGTCAGCGGCGGGATGATGATGCGCAGCGCCTGTGGCAGCACGACGAGGCGCATGGTCTTGCCACGCGCAAGGCCGAGTGCGGCGGATGCCTCCCACTGCCCCTTGTCGACGGCCTGGATGCCGGCACGCACGATTTCCGCGACATTGGCCGAAACGCTGAGCGCCAGGCCGAAGAGCAGTGCCACAAATTCCGGCCGCACATGCAAGCCGCCCGTCAGGCGGAACTTGCCGGCGGTTGGGAAATCCCAGTCGACAGCGAAGCCACCGGTGAACCAGAGCAGGAGTACGGGTGCAAGAAGCACGGCAATCGCGATCAGGCCGCCATGGTTCGGCTGGCCGGTCGCAATACGCTTGCGCGTCGCCATCATACGGATGAAAAGTGCGACGGCAGCGCCGCCGACAAGGCAGGCGAACAGCGCGGCACCACCGCTCTGCACGACGGCCGCCGGCACGACGAGGCCACTGTTGGAGAGGTAGACGCCCGGCAGGAGGTTCAGCGCCTGCTTGACCGGCGGCAGGATCAGGATGATCAGCGAATACCAGAGGAAGAGATAGAGCAGCAGCGGCACGTTGCGCAAAAGCTCGACATAGATGAGCGCGAGACGGGCCAGCAGCGGATTGCGCGACATACGCGCGATGCCCACCGCAAGGCCGAGCAAGGTGCCGAAGAAGGCCGCGAGCAGCGAGACCTTCACCGTATTGGCGATGCCGACGAGGATCGCCCGACCGACCGTATCAGTCGCTTCGAAGGCGATGGCCGCCTCGGTGATGACGAAGCCGGCAGGTCGCGTCAGGAAATCGAAGCCGGTCGCGATGTTCTGCTTGGCAAGGTTGCCGCTCGCCGTCGCAAACATCGTCCAGCCGACGAGGACGACGAAGCCGACCGCGACGACTTGATAAAAATAGGCGCGAAAGCGCATGTCATGCAGGAAAGCCATGAATCCTCGCCGCCAGACTTGGGAAAGAAATGGGCGCGCGCACCGCCATGCGCGCGCCCGGGACGATCGCTAAAAGGAGAAAGCGATCAGCGGATCGGCGGCGAGTAGATCATGCCGCCTGCGTTCCAGAGCGCATTCGGGCCGCGCGTCAGGCCGAGCTTGGTGCCCTCGCCCACATTGCGCTCGAACACTTCGCCGTAATTGCCGACGCTCTTGATGACGTTGTAGCCCCACTTGTTGTCGAGGCCGAGCATCTTGCCGAGCTCTTCCGTGGCACCCAGCATGCGCTGCACGTCGGGATCTTCACTCTTCAGCTTCTCGTCGACATTCGCCTGGGTGATGCCCTTCTCTTCGGCGGCCATCAGCATCCAGACCGACCAGGAAACGATGTCACCCCACTGGGAATCGTTCTGGCGGAAGGCCGGTGCGAGCGGCTCCTTGGAGATCGTCTCCGGCAGCACGATGTAGTCGGCCGGGTTGTTGGCAACCGCGCGGATCGAGGCGAGGTCCGAACGGTCCGAAGTGATCGCCTCGCAACGACCGGAATAGAAGGCGGCGCGGTTTTCGTCCGGGCTTTCGAAGACGACGAGTTCGAACTTGCCGTTGATGGCGCGGAAGAAGTCGGAAATGTTCTGCGCCGTCGTGGTGCCCGGCAGGGTGCAGATCGCGGCTTCCGTCAGTTCCTTGGCGCTGGAAACGCCGAGCGACTTCGGCACCATCAGGCCCTGGCCGTCATAGAAAACCGTCGGGCCGAAATCGAGGCCAAGCGATGCATCGCGCGAGAAGGTGTGGGTCGTCTGGCGCGACAGAACGTCGATCTCGCCGGACTGCAGCGCCTGGAAGCGCGTGTTGATGTTGGTCGGGACGAACTCGACCTTGTCGCCATCACCGAACACGGCGGCAGCGATTGAACGGCAGATATCGGCGTCGAAGCCCTGCATGCGACCCTTGTCGTCGGGTGCCGCAAAACCCGGCGTCGCAAGCGAAACGCCGCAGACCAGCTTGCCGCGCGCCTTGACCGTTTCCAGCGTGCTCGCTGCCGAGGCCTGGCCGGCCATCGTCAAGCCCAGTGCGGCCGCGCAGATCGAAAGAAGTGCCTGTTTCATGCTTCCCCTCCCATGGGTGTTGTTGGATGCAGACGACATGCCGCCCTCCAGCAGCCGCCACCTCAGTGCGATCTTTCAGACCGCAATAATTGTGTACAATGCAAAAATTGGATCATCAACAGTTCATGATATAGAATGTCGACAATCCAGCAAAAACTCCGATGTGCAATAAACATGAGCCCATGTTGGGTAGGCATCAACCAGCCTCCATACCGCAGGCTGGCAATACAAATGTCCGCCGAACGCAAATTCGGCTCGGCAAAACACGGCGACTTCAACTGCTCGTATGCAATCTACGTCGGACACACGAATGCTGCCCGGAGACGGCTTCCCCCTGTCGGGCACTCGATTCCGTATGGTGATCGCAGATCGTGCAATATGCCTCTTCCGTATTTCCTGGCGGCGCGCGACAATCGCAAACCGCGCATGAAGTTGGGGCGGCGAGGATGGAGCCCCATCGGCCACGGAGAAGGCATGACTGTCGAAACACGAAACGGGGATGAGCAGGTCGCAGCGATTGCGGATCTTGCCATGGCACTGCTGGACGGCATCGGCCGACTGGATTTTCAGGAGCGCATCATGAATGCCCTGAAACAGCAGATCGCCTTCGACGCCAGCCTCGTGCTGCTCTACCGCCGCGGCATCGCACCCAAAATCCTGTTCAACGACTGGCGCACCGACCGCGGCCTTTCCAATATCCAGCAATATCTGCAGGGCTATTATCGGCTTGACCCCTTCTACCGCCTGACTCTGGAAGAAGGCATCGACGGGGTGCACCAGTTGAGTCAGCTCGACAGCGGCTTCGGTGACAGCGACTATTACCGCGAATTCTATCAATATTCGGGCATGCAGGACGAGATCAACGTGCTCGTCAGCCTCGACGCGGACACCAAGTTCGCCATCTCGCTTGCCCGGCGCAACGCGCGGCCGGGCTTCAGGAGCCCGGACCTGGCATTTCTGCGCACCGCGACACCTCTCCTGGTGAAGGCGATCGTCCGGCACTACCGCGATCTCCGCCCCGGGGGCCAGGAAGGCGAAGCGCTCCTGCAAAGCGCGCTGGCGCAGGCGGTGCGCAATTTTGGCCGCAGCGTTCTGACAAACCGTGAATGTCAGGTCGTGCAACTGATCCTGCGCGGTCACGCGGCGAAGGAGATCGCGGCAAAACTCGGCATCGCACCGACAACCGTGAAGCTGCACCGTCGCAATCTCTACGCAAAACTGGACGTCACCTCGCAGGCCACCCTGTTCTCCCTGTTCCTCGATGCCGTCTGCTCAGCGGAAAACGCCTTCGACGATCCGCTTGCCGGCTATCTCACGCGTCGCGCCAAGCTGACAGGCGACATGCTGCACGCCTGACAACGCCTTTCATCCCCGAGCGTCGCCGGGCGGGAGCGACCCGCCCGAACCTTTCCAAAATTCGTTGGGAACAATCGCCGCCCCTGCCGGTTGAGGCACCGTCAACGACATTGGGCGTGATTGCAGATGCAGGACCAATCCAAGCTCTTCCCTGACCACAGAAGGCTGTCGGGGGACCGTTATACAGTGGAAGCCTTCCGCCGGGCCTACGACCTGTCGCAGCAGGAAGCCAAGCGCCTTTTCGACAAGTTCGGCCCTTCCAAGCGCGAGCTGGACCTTCTCATGCGCGCGCGCCGGAACCCCGGGCAGTTCTTGAACTTTTGAGGAGTCGACCATGACAATCGAAAAACCGAAGCCCAGTGCTCCCGGCAGCGTGGAACAGCCGCCCGGTCGGGATGGCCCAGGAGCCAACCGCGGCCGCCTGCCCGCCAACGACGATCCCGACGCGGTAGATAAGACGAAGGACGACGAGCAGCTGAGCGAGGAAGAGAAAATCAAGCGGGAGCAGGCAACGAACCCCGCCCTGATGCCGATAGGCGACCCCGCCGGCGCAGCTTGAACAAAACCTTCCCCGCCATGCCGGATCACGGTCGACATGGCGGGAAGAGGAAGAGGCGATCGGCTATGCGGTGACTGCCTCCTTTGTCACGTCCCTTCCTTCAAGCGACTGCCAGCGCTTCCCGCGCCTTCGGCACCGGCTTGAACGTCATGGCGATCAGGAAGGCGCCGATGCCGATGCCCGCGGAGCCGGCATAGAGCCATGTGTAGCTGGCAAAGGTATCGTAGATCAGCCCGCCGGCGACAGGACCGAGCGCCATGCCGAGGCTTCCCGCCATGGCAGTTCCGCCGATAACCGTGCCCATCAACCGCAGCGGAAAGTTTTCCCGCGCGATCACCGCGTAGAGCGGCATGACGCCGGCATAGATGAAGCCGAAGATCGCGGCGACGACGTAGAACGAGGCGAGCCCGCCGGCGAAGACATAGGCGAGCGCGCCAAAAGCCTGCGCGAGCAGCCCGAGCACCAGGATGTGCTTGGCGCCGAACCGGTCGCCGAGGATACCAAAGGCGATACGGCCGCCCATGCCGGCCAGTCCCTCGACACTGTAGATCGAGACTGCCGCGATCATCGGGATGCCGCAGGTGATGGCGTAGCTCACCGTGTGGAAGATCGGTCCCGAATGGGTGGCGCAGCAGAAGAAGTTCGTCAGGCACAGGATGATGAACTGCGGTGATTTCATCACGTCGCGCGTCGTCATGCCTTCTTGCGCCTCATCCATCTCTGCAAGGCCTTCACCGCCCGCCTCCAGCGCCGGCGGGCGCCTGATCAAGAACGTGGTCGGGATCATCACCACAGCGACCACGACCGCGATGATCTGCATCGATGTTCGCCAGTCATGCAGGGAAACCAGCCAGGCGGCAAAGGGTGCCATGGTCATCGGCGCCATGCCCATGCCCGCCGAAACCAGCGACACGGCGAGGCTGCGATGCGTGTCGAACCAGCCCGTCACGCAGGCCATCATCGGCGCGAAGACCGCTGCCGCCGCCACGCCCACAAGCAGGCCAAAGACGAACTGAAACGCGACCAGAGACGTCGCGATGCTGGCGAGCCCAAGGCTCGCCGCCAGAAGCACCGAGCCGGCCAGCACCACCGGCCGCGGCCCCACCCGGTCGGAAAGCCCACCCCAGAACATGCTGGCGAAGGCCATGGCGAGGAAGCCGATGGTCATGGCGGTGGAAACGCCCGTCACCGACCAGCCGGTATCCTTGGCGATCGGCAGCAGGAAGACCGGCAGCGAAAACATCGCGCCGATGGCGATGCAGCCGAGCAGGCCGCCCGCAGCGACGATCACCCAGCGATAATGCGTATGGATCATTGTCATCTCCTTCGCGGCCGGCCGATTTTGGCCTGAGCCGCCCCAAAATCAATACTGATCGTGCCGCTTCACCCATTCCATCGGATAGCGAAGGCCATCCTCGTCGCGGCCCTTCGGCACGAGGTCGAGGAAGTGATAGGCACCGTTCACCATCTCGACACCGCGCGCGTAGCAGGAATAGGTGTGGTACACCTCGCCCGGCCCGCTCCTGTAAAAGACGCTGACGCCGACCATTTCCGACATCGTGTTCGAACGAATCTGAAAATTGTAGGTGGCACGGCCGTCTGCGAGCTCTTCCGGTGTGGCGGAAGCCTGGTAATCGAAGTTGAAATCGCTGCCGCCCGACGACACCCAGGGGAAACTCCAGCCCATGCGTTGCCGATAGGCCTCGATCTTTTGGAGGGGTGCACGCGAGATCGCTTTGAAGGTCACGTCGCGCTGGGCAAGATGGATCGGGATGCCGTTGAAATTGTCCGCCCAGAAGGAGCAATGCGTGCAGCCCTCCTGCCAATCCGGGCCGAGCATGAAGTGATAGACGAGGAGCTGCGAGCGCCCCTCGAACAGCTCTTCCAGCGATTGCCGGCCGTTCGGTCCTTGAAATTCGTAGTGTTTCTCCACCCGTTCCCAGGGCATCGCCATGCGGCGGCGGGTCAGCGCCTCGCGCTTTCGGGTGAACTCCTTCTCTTCGGCGAGCAGGTCAAGGCGGGCCTTCAGCCAGTCCTCGTGCGAAACGACTTGATTGCGCATCACGAACATCCTTTCTTGTTTCGATGAACCAAGAATAGGCGCAGGGTCCGGGAGCGTGGGAGTTACAAGTGTGACGGGAAAACCATGGACTCGATGATCACGGCCGCTGCCCGCGCCCTTGCCACCGGTGATCCGCTCGGCGCGCTGAACCGCGTGGCGCTACGCGACGATGCACCGGCGCTGGCGTTGCGCGGCATCGCGATGGCGCAGCTTGGCGATCTCGACCGGGCAAAGGTCCTGCTGAAAAGTGCGGCCAGTGCCTTCGGCCCGCGCGAGGCCGTGGCGCGGGCGCGTTGCGTCGTTGCCGAAGCCGAGATTGCACTCGTCTCACGCGATCTGACCTGGCCGGTGAAGGCGCTTGCCGCGGCCGGCGCGACACTGGCGGCACACGGCGACTGGCTGAATGCGGCGCACGCCCGCACCCTTGCTATCCGCCGCCTGCTCCTGATCGGCCGGCTGGACGATGCCGCAACCTTGCTCGCTGACGTCGATCCCGCCACCCTGTCCCCGCCGCTGCGCGCCGCCCATGAATTGGCAGCGGCTGGCATTGCGATCCGCCGGTTGCGCATGGCGACCGCGCGCGATGCCTTTCAACGCGCCATCGAGGCTGCCCGGCAGGCACGCATCCCGGCCCTCATCGAAGAAGTGCAGGCCGACGCCGCGATCCTGCAAAAACCGGCAGCGCGGCTGATTGCGAACGGTGCGGAACGTTCGCTGCTTCCGGATGATGTCGAGGCACTACTGGCCACGGACAGTCTGGTCGTCGACGCCTGCCGCCATGTCCTGCGCTGTGGAGAGAGCAAGCTGTCGCTGGCGACGCGACCCATCCTCTTCTCCCTGCTGCGCACGCTGGCCGAAGCCTTTCCGCAGAATGCCAGCCGGGAAACCCTGCTGCTTCGCGCCTTCCGCGCCCGGCATGCCGATGAATCGCATCGCGCCCGTCTACGCGTGGAAATGGGCCGGCTGCGCGCCGAGTTGGCATCGTTGGCAGACATCACCGCCACCAGGGACGGCTTCCTGTTGGCGCCGCGCGGTGGCCAACCGGTCGCGGTGCTCGCGCCCCCGCTCGATGAACCGCATGCCGACGTGCTGGCGCTCTTTGCCGATGGGGAGGCGTGGTCCAGTTCGGCGCTCGCCATCGCGCTCGGCACCAGCGCCCGCACGGTACAGCGCGCACTCGAACAGCTTTCCGCAGCAGGAAAGGTGCAGTCGATCGGCCGCGGGCGCACCCAGCGCTGGCTGACGCCGACACCCGGTGCTTTCTCGACACTCTTGTTACTCCCGGGTCCGCTGCCAGGCGGTTAACATCGGGTCATCAACAATCCAAAGGAGATGACGATGACGACGTCCCAGGCAGATATCATCCGCGAATACGGCCCCTTCCCCGGTGGCGAACCCGTCCACGGCGTAACCTATGACGGCAAGAACGTCTGGTTCGCCTCCGGCGACAAGGTCAATGCAGTCGACCCGGACGATGGCAAATTGCTGCGTTCGATCGACGTTGCCGCCCATGCCGGCACCGCCTATGACGGCCGCCACCTCTTCCAAATCGCCGAAGACCGCATCCGCAAGATCGATCCCGCCTCCGGCAGCGTGCTCGCCACCATTCCCGCTCCCGGCAACGGCGGTGATTCCGGCCTTACCTGGGCGGAGGGCTTTCTCTGGGTCGGCGAATATCGCAGCAAGCAGATCCACCAGATCGAACCGGAAACGGGCAAGGTCGTCCGCAGCATTCAGAGCAACCGCATGGTGACGGGCGTCACCTGGGTGGATGGCGAACTCTGGCACGGCACGTGGGAAGGCGAGGAAAGCGACCTTCGCCGTCTCGACCCGGAAACCGGTACCGTGCTCGACACCATCGTCATGCCCGAAGGAACCGGTGTGTCCGGCCTCGAATCCGACGGCGCCGATCGCTTCTTCTGCGGCGGCGGGAGCAGCGGAAAGATCCGCGCCGTCCGCCGCCCGCGTTAAGCGCTACAGGCCGTGGGTGCCGTCGTAGCCGTTGACCGGCGGCGGCACCCAACCTTCCGGCAGGCCCTTGGCCTTGTAGATCTCCACGACCATCGGATAGCACTTCGCCGTATCGGAAGAGTGCTGCGCCGAACAATCCCCGCCCGGGCAGGCCGACATGCAGCCGAGAAGGTCGATCTCGGCGAAGAATTCCAGATAGTCGCCCGGCCGTACCGGGCTCGCCTTCATGAAATACTGCCCCGTATCGCGGGTGAAGCCCGTGCACATGAAGACGTTCAGCACGTCATGCACATAGGTCTCCGCTTCGCGCAGTGGCATGCCGGTTTTTCCGGCAAAGGCACGCGTCAGGTTCGAGTGGCAGCAATGGTGGTACTGTCCGCCGTGGCTCAGCAGATTGTGCGTATAGGGATCGCACCGCGTGCCGATCACGTCATGCACCGACCCGCCGAAGTCGTCGAAACCATACCAATCCAGCGTGTCGTGCGTGATGGTGGCGATGGGGCGCAGATACGGGAAATTGGAAAACAGCTGGTCGCCGAGGCCGACATGGGTGCCATTCAGCGCGCGTGTCTTGCCGGTGAACAGCCGTTCCTTGAGGTCGTTCGCGTTGAACAGATTGAGATCGCCGACCTGCGGCCCCTCGCTGGAGACGATGCGGCAGAAATGCCCCGCCGGCACCGACCAGGTCGCTGCTTCGCGCGGCGGCACGACGACGGTTTCGACTAGTTCGAGATCGTCCCGCAAGGCGCGATAGGTCGAAAGATCCGGACGCGGCAATGTTTCGACCGGGTAGCAGACCACCGGCGCGATCGCCTTGCGGGCAGCGGCATCAGCCGGTGCGGTCGTTATCGGGCTAGGCTTCATGGCATTTCCCCCTTTTTCTCCCCGTCTGCTGCCGGAAATCGCCCTCCGCGCAAACGCAAACTTGTTGAATGACAACATTAGTATTGTTCAACAAGATTGATTTCAAGCGGGAAGACGACAGCCGCGGGCTTGAGCACGACACCACGACTGGAACGGTCAGCCGCGCTCCTTCACCGTCTCCATCGCCACATTGGTGGAGGTGCTGGCGACATAGGGCAGGTTGGAAATCCGCTCTCCGAGCACCAGCCGGTATTTCTTGATGTCACGCGTGCGGATCTTCAGGAGATAATCGAAGCGGCCGGCGATCATGTGGCACTCCTCCACCTCCTTGATCTTCCGCACCGCCGCGTTGAAACTGTTGAGCGCGTCTTCCTGCGTGTTGGTGAGTTTCACCTCGGCGAAAGCGATGTGGTCGAGGTTTATCTTGGCCGGATTAAGGATCGCCTTGAACCCCTGGATGAAGCCCTCCGTGATCAAGCGCTTGAACCGGTTCTGGCATGGCGTTTTCGACAGACCAACCTTCTCCGCCAGTTCGGCCACGGAGATGCGGCCGTTCTCGGCGAGTTCCTCGAGGATTTTTCGATCGAACGCGTCTAATAACCCATCAACCTGCACAATATCTGGCAAATCACCCTCCATCTGAACAAAAATAGACCCATATAGCCTAACACGGGACGATATGAAGTCCATTCGCTTTCAGGGCTCGTGATATTGTTCCGCCCAGTTTCCAGGAACGATTGCGCGATACCCGGCCGCCTCTGGCGTGACCGGGCGCAGGCAATGTTTCGGCGCCAGACGACAGGGGATATTGGTGCAAGACAACAGCTTCGATGATAGCATGCCGCCGGACCTCATCAGCCACTACAAGCCGCTCGCCATTCCGGCTCCCGTCGCGGCCTGCAGCATCAAACCAGAGCGGTCCGTCCGCGCGGAACCAGCCTTCAGGTCCGCCACGCGTCGCAGTTTCATGACGTCCCGGACGACCGGGGCGAGCCGGCCACCGCCTTCGTTCGCTGACCCTATCCGATACCCCCGCAAGCCACTGAACCGCTTCTCATAGGTCCTTCCATGCAGAACCCAGCCTCGCTTCCCGCCACCGACGAAACCCTCATCCCCTTCGCGCATTTCGCCCCTCCAGTACGACCGCAGAGCGACCTGCGCCGGGCGATCACGGCCGCCTATCGCCGTCCCGAGACCGAATGCCTGCCGCCGCTGGTGGCCGCAGCGCGCGTCACCGAAACGCAGCGCTACGACATCCGCGCCACCGCCCGCACGCTCATCGAGGCGCTACGCGCCAAGCACAAGGGCACGGGCGTCGAGGGGCTGGTGCAGGAATATTCGCTGTCGAGCCAGGAAGGCGTGGCGCTGATGTGCCTTGCCGAAGCGCTGCTGCGCATTCCGGACACCGACACCCGTGACGCCCTGATCCGCGACAAGATTTCCGAGGGGGACTGGACCTCCCATATCGGCGGCGGCAAGTCGCTGTTCGTCAACGCGGCCACCTGGGGCCTCGTCGTCACCGGCAAGCTCACCTCCACCGTCAACGACCGCGGCCTGTCTGCCGCCCTGACGCGCCTGATCGCGCGCGCCGGCGAGCCGGTGATCCGCCGCGGCGTCGACATGGCGATGCGCATGATGGGCGAGCAGTTCGTCACCGGCGAGACGATCGAGGAAGCGCTGAAGCGCGCCAAGCCGCTGGAAGCCCGCGGCTTCCGCTATTCCTATGACATGCTTGGGGAAGCAGCGACGACAGGCGCCGATGCCGAGCGCTACTACCGCGACTACGAGAAGGCGATCCACGCCATCGGCACCGCCTCGGCCGGCCGTGGCATCTATGACGGCCCCGGCATCTCCATCAAGCTTTCGGCGCTCCACCCGCGCTACAGCCGCTCGCAGGCCGCGCGCGTCATGGACGAACTGCTTCCCAAGGTGAAGGCGCTCGCAGCGCTCGCCAAGAAATACGACATCGGCCTCAACATCGACGCGGAAGAGGCCGACCGGCTGGAGCTCTCCCTCGATCTGCTCGAAGGCCTCTGCTTCGATGCCGACCTTCAGGGCTGGAACGGCCTCGGTTTCGTCGTTCAGGCCTATGGCAAGCGCTGCCCCTTCGTGCTCGATTTCATCATCGACCTCGCCCGCCGCTCCGGCCGGCGCGTCATGGTGCGCCTCGTCAAGGGCGCCTATTGGGACGCCGAGATCAAGCGCGCGCAGCTCGACGGCCTTGCGGACTTCCCGGTCTACACGCGAAAGATCCACACCGACGTCGCCTATGTCGCGTGCGCCCGCAAGCTGTTGGCAGCACCGGATGCGGTCTTCCCGCAGTTCGCGACCCACAACGCGCAGAGCCTCGCCACGATCTACCAGCTCGCCGGCCCGGATTTTGCGGTCGGCAAGTACGAGTTCCAGTGCCTGCACGGCATGGGCGAGCCGCTCTATGACGAGGTCGTCGGCAAGGACAAGCTCGATCGCCCGTGCCGCATCTACGCGCCGGTCGGCACGCATGAAACGCTGCTCGCCTATCTGGTCCGCCGCCTCCTGGAAAACGGCGCCAACTCCTCCTTCGTCAACCGCATCTCGGACCCGAAGGTCTCCGTCGAATCGCTGATCGCCGACCCGGTCGACATCGTCGCCGCCATGCCGGTGGTCGGTGCGCCGCACGACCAGATCGCGCTGCCGAACGCCCTGTTCGGCAAGTCCCGCGAGAATTCGAAGGGCCTCGACCTTTCCAACGAAGAGACGCTTCACGGCCTGTCCGCCGAACTTGCCGGCACCGCCGCCAAGCAATGGCACGCAGCGCCCCTTCTCGCAGTCGGCAAGGCCGGCGGCGAAACGCTCGACGTGCTGAACCCGGCGGACCATCGCGACGTGGTCGGCCGCATCACGCAGGCCAAGGTCGAGGATGCCGAGGCCATCGTTGCCGCGGCGGCCGATCATGTCGCCGCCTGGTCCACCGTTTCGCCGGCCGATCGTGCCGCCTGCCTCGACCGCGCAGCGGACATCATGGAAGGCCGCATCGAGCCATTGATGGGCATCATCATGCGCGAAGCCGGCAAGTCGGCGGCCAATGCCATCGGCGAGGTCCGCGAGGCCGTCGATTTCCTGCGCTACTACGCCGAACAGGCCCGCCGCACACTCGGCCCATCCCACCTGCCACTCGGCCCGATCGTCTGCATCAGCCCGTGGAACTTCCCGCTCGCCATCTTCACCGGCCAGGTCGCAGCCGCCCTCGTTGCCGGCAACCCGGTGCTGGCAAAACCCGCCGAAGAAACGCCGATCATCGCCCATGAGAGCGTAAAAATCCTGCATGAGGCCGGCGTGCCGGTCGGCGCGCTGCAGTTCGTGCCCGGCGATGGCCGCCTCGGTGCAGCACTCGTCGGCGCTGCGAAGACGGCCGGCGTGATGTTCACCGGCTCGACCGAAGTCGCCCGCCTCATCCAGGCACAGCTCGCCGAACGGCTGTCGGCCGGCGGCAAGCCGATCCCGCTGATCGCGGAAACCGGCGGCCAGAACGGTATGATCGTCGATTCCTCGGCACTCGCCGAACAGGTGGTCGCAGACGTCATCGCGTCGGCGTTCGACAGCGCCGGCCAGCGCTGCTCGGCGCTCCGCGTGCTCTGCCTGCAGGACGACGTCGCCGACCGCACGCTCACCATGCTGAAGGGCGCCCTGCAGCAGTTGACGCTCGGCCGCACGGACAGCCTGAATGTCGATATCGGGCCGGTCATCACTGCCGAAGCCCGCGACGGCATCGCGAGCCACATCGAACGCATGCGCGGCCTCGGCAACAAGGTCGAGCAGCTTCCTCTGCCGGCGATTGCCGAACACGGCACCTATGTCGCGCCGACCATCATCGAGATCAAAAAACTCTCCGATCTCCAGCGCGAGGTCTTCGGCCCCGTGCTGCACGTCATCCGCTTTCGTCGCGCGGATCTCGACAAGCTGATCGACGACATCAACGCCTCGGGCTACGGCCTGACCTTCGGCCTGCACACGCGCCTCGACGAGACGATCGCGCATGTCACCAGCCGCATCAAGGCCGGCAACCTCTATGTCAATCGCAACATCATCGGTGCGGTCGTCGGCGTCCAGCCGTTCGGCGGACGCGGCCTGTCCGGCACCGGCCCCAAGGCCGGCGGCCCACTCTATATCGGCCGTCTCGTGCAGAAGGCACCGGTACCGCCGCAGCAGGATTCGGTCCACACCGATCCGGCGCTGCGCGACTTCATCACCTGGCTCGACCGCAAGGGCAGGACGGCGGAAGGCGAGACCGCGCGCGGCTTCGCAAACCGCTCGGCACTCGGCCTGCTGCGCGAACTTGCCGGCCCCGTCGGCGAGCGCAACCTCTACGCCCTGCACCCGCGCGGCCGCATCCTCCTGGTGCCGGAGAGCGAAACCGGCCTGCTGCGTCAGGTCGCTGCCGCGCTTGCAACCGGCAACGAGATCGCCATCAACGAGGTCGCATCCCTGAAGTCCACGCTGGCGGACCTGCCCACATCGGTCGCCGCCCGCCTCTCGTGGACCGCCGACTGGGAAAAGGCCGGCCCGTTCGCCGGAGCACTGGTCGAGGGCAATGCCGAGACCGTGCTCGCCGCCAATCGCCGCATCGCAGCCCTGCCCGGCCCGCTGGTGCTGACCCAGGCGGCAACCACCGAGGAACTGGCAAGCGACCCGGAAGCCTACTGCCTCAACTGGCTGCTGGAAGAGGTCTCGACCTCCATCAACACCGCCGCCGCCGGCGGCAATGCCAGCCTGATGTCGATCGGCTGATTTCAACCGGTGCAGGCACCCGAACCGGTTGCCTGCACCAATCTCTGCCTCTCAGGCGATCCCTGCGAGTTTTTCGAGATCGGCGCGGGCGCCCGGCCCGCCTGCGACGACCGGCGCGCCCTTGGTCAGAAGTTCGCCCTCCGTCGGGAACGGATGATGCCAGCCGCCGGCCTCCTTCACGAGGCAGTAGCCGGCCAGGCAATCCCAGGCGTGCATGTAGGGCTCGTAGTAGCCAACAAGCCGGCCGGCAGCGACATAGGCGAGCATCAGCGCGCCTGAGCCGTTGCGCACGAAATTGCCACCTGCCTGGAGCAACTGGCTCACCATGCCCGCCACGAATTCCGGCGCGACATAGCTGTTGGCGCCGATGCCGGTCAGGGCATTCCGGATCGTGCGGGACGGGTCGAGCGTCAGCACCCTGCCGTTGAGCTTGGCACCCTTGCCGATGGCAGCAGCGTAGAGTTCGTTGTGGCAGGGCGCGCCGATGACACCGACGACGGGTACGCCCTCATGCAGCACCGCAATGGAGACGCACCAGTTCGGCATGCCGCTGACGAAGGGCGCAGTGCCATCGATCGGATCGACGACCCATGTATAACCCGAACTGCCCGTGGTGAGGCCGAATTCCTCGCCGAGGAAACCGTCCTCCGGCAGATGGGCCGCAACCCGTTCGCGGATCAGTTTTTCGACGTTGCGGTCGGCGATCGAGACGACATCCTGCATGTCGCGCTTGGTTTCGATCACCAGCGTGTCGCGCCGGTTGAAATAATCGAGCGCCATGGCGCCCGCTTCCTGGGCAAGGGCTTTGGCGAGGGCGAAGCGGGTGTCGAGGGCACTTTCAGGTGACGTCATGCTGATGGTCCTTGCGGTGGTCATGGTCATTGGCTGTTGATGAGCGCGATGCCGCGGCTGCGGAAGCCCAAGGTGGCATCGGATGCGGCCGGCAGGATGCGGTCGACGGCATCGTCGACGATGAACAGCGTGCCGACCTCCGTTTCCACCTCGTATTCGACATGGTCGCCCAGATAGGCCGAATGCAGGATGCGGCCGGCAAGCCCCTCCCCGCGCCCTTCGGACAACGAGACGGCACCGGGGCGCACGGCAAGGCTCGCCGCACCCGGCTTGGCCCTGCCCGCCGGCACCCGATGCTGGAACCCGCCGATGCGGATCTCGGCCTCGCCGCCCTCGATGCCGACCACCTCGCACGGGATGACATTCGCCTCGCCCATGAAATCGGCGATGAAGGAGGAGACCGGCTGCTCGTAAAGCTCGCGCGGGGCGCCCGACTGGGCGATCTCGCCATCCTTCATGATGATGATGCGATCGGAGACGGCAAGCGCCTCGTCCTGGTCATGCGTCACATAGACGGCGGTGAAGCCGAGACGTTGCTGGAGTTCACGGATTTCCGTGCGCACCCGGCGACGCAGGCGCGCGTCGAGGTTAGAGAGCGGCTCATCGAGCAGCAGGACCTGCGGTTCCAGCACCAGCGCGCGGGCCACGGCGACGCGCTGCTGCTGGCCCCCGGACAGTTCGGCAGGCAGGCGCTGCCCCATGCCGGCAAGGCCGACCAGAGCCAGCCCTTCCTCCGCCTTCTCCCGCGCTTCCTTTCGAGACAGGCCGGAGGATTCGAGGCCGTAGGCGACATTCTCAAGCGAACTCATATGCGGGAAGAGCGCGTAGGACTGGAACACCATCGAGACGTCGCGCTCGTTGGCCGGCAGCATGGTGACGTCCTTGCCACCGATCAGGATTTTTCCTGCCGTCGGATGTTCGAGGCCTGCCAGCATGCGCAGCGTCGTCGTCTTGCCGCAGCCCGAGGGGCCGAGCAGGGTGACGAGCGTGCCCGGCTCGATGGTCAGCGACAGGTCTGCAATGGCGGTGAAGGCGCCAAACGTTTTCTTCACGTTCTGGAAGACGACGGAACCGGCTTTCGGGGTGATCATGCGGTTTTCTCCTGACGAAGAGTGGCGGACGGGGTGACACCGGCGACGCGGTTTTCGCGCCGGAGCCGCCGTTCGCCCACGAGAAGCTGGAAGCCGGTGATGACGGTGATCATCACGACGATCAGCATGGAGGAATAGGCGATCGCCACGCCGTATTCGCCATTCTCGACGAGGCCGACGATGTAGGAGGTCGCCATGTTGTATTCGGCGCTGACGAGGAAGATGACCGCGCTGATGGAGGTGATGGCCCGCACGAAGGAATAGACGAGGGCCGCGGTGATGGCCGGGCGCAGCAACGGCAGGATGACCTTGCGGATCGTGCGGAAACTGTTGGCGCGCAGCGTCAGCGAGGCCTCGTCCAGGCTCTTGTCCAGCTGGCTCATCGCCGCGATGCCGCCGCGCACGCCGACCGGCATGTTGCGGAAAACGAAGCAGGCAATCAGGATCAGCGCCGAGCCGGTCATTTCGAGCGGCGGCAGGTTGAAGGCCATGATGTAGCTGACGCCGATGACCGTGCCGGGAATGGCAAAGCTCATCATCAGCGCGAATTCGAAGACATTCTTGCCGGCAAACTTCTGGCGCACGATGATGTAGGCCGTCAGCAGGCCGACGGCGGCCGTCAGCGGCGCGGAGATCAGTGCGATCTCCATCGTCGTCCAGAACGAGTTCCAGGCGACGCCCGTCCAGGCAATCCCGTTGTCGAAGCTGATCGAGAAGGCTTTTGCGTAATGGTCGAGGGTCAGCGAATTATCGAGCCCCCAGGTTTTTACGAAGCCGCCGACGAGGATCATGCCGTAAATGACGAGCGTGAAGAGGCCCCACGGAATGACGAGGGCATGCACGCCGATCGAGACGCCGCGCGGAAGCGCAATGTGCGCGCCACTGTCGCCTTTGCCGGTCACGGTGGCAAAATTCTTGCCGGAGAGCCAGAAGCGCTGGGCAAGGAAGGCGGAGAGCGTGAAGCACAGGAGCACGGTGGCAAGCACAGCGGCGCGCGAGGGATCGTTCTGCGAGCCGACGACGGCGAAGAAGATTTCCGTCGACAGCACGCCATGGCTGCCGCCGAGCACCAGCGGGTTGCCGAAATCGGCCATGCTCTCGATGAAGCCGATGAGGAAGGCGTTGGCGAGACCGGGTTTCATCAGCGGCAGCGAGACGCGCCAGAAGGTGCGCCAGCGGTCGGCGCGCAGGGTCTGCGAGGCCTCCTCCATCGACGGGCTGACGCCCTCGACGACGCCGATCAGCACGAGGAAGGAGATCGGCGTGAAAGACAGCACCTGTGCGATCCAGATGCCGGTGAGACCATAAAGCCAGCGGCCGGGTTCGATGCCGAAGAGGTCGGAAAGGCCCTGCGTGATGACGCCGGCGCGGCCGAAGAGAAGGGTCAGCGCAAGACCGATGACGAAGGGCGGCGTGATGATCGGCAGGATGGTGAGCAGGCGCAGGCCCTTCTTATAGGGAAAGCGCGTACGCGTGGCGACGAGCGCGAAGGCAAGGCCGAGCAGTGTCGAACCGAGGCCGGTCATGATGGCGAGCCAGAGCGTGCGCCACGCCACGCCGCAGCGTGCGCCGCCGGTGAGGCAACCGAGGCTCCAGATGCCGGGATCCTGCATGTTGCGGATGAAGTTGTCCGGGTTGAACGACCCGTCGAAATCCTGCACCGCGCCGATGAACATGCTACCGATCGGATAGAAGACGAAGACGACGACCAAGAAGACGAGCAGCGAAATCGAACTGACGACGAAGGCATCCCCCTTCATCACGCCGCGCTCGGCTAGACCGAAGGCAAAGAGCAAGACGAAACAAACGGCCGACAGAACGGCGCCGGCGCCCATCGACGGCTGGCCATCGGAAAGCGGGCCGAACAGGGTTTCGCCGATCGTCCATGTCCAGCCGGTGAAGCTGATGGCAAGGCCCTGCAGCGCGAGGAACAGGACGCCGAGCGCCCCCACCCAGGCCAGCACGGCGCCGCGGCGCATCGGGTCCGCCATGCCGCGGGCCGCACCGGCGATGAGGAGGAGCAGCACGGCGACGGCAAGCCACAACCGGCCGTACATGGCGACCTGCACCAGGTTGGGCGCCGCCTCGGAAGAAAGGGGGAAACCGGCAAGCCAGCCGAACCCGTAGAAGCCGCCCTCGATCCGGTACCAGGGCAGAAGGGTCAAAGCGACCGCGCCCAGGATCAGGACCATGTCCAGCCTGCGATTGCCATGCGTCATGGCCGACCTCGCTGTTTTACTGTTTGTGGAAAGGCGGCGCCCGGGGGAGACGGGCGCCGCCACTCAGGACATCATCAGTTGGCGACGGCGCCGACTTCATGGTCCCAACGCTCCAGCAGCGCCTTGCGCTTTGCCGGGTCGCCATAGGTCTTGAAGTCGTAGTCGATCAGCTTGATGTTCTCGAAGCGCGGCGCTTCCTTCGGGATTTCAGCGCTCTTGTTGGAGGGAAGCTGGAAAGACTTCGCATCCTTCATGCGCGACTGGACTTCCGGGGTCAGCGCCCAGTCGTACCAGATCTTCGCATTGTCGAGGTTGCGCGCACCCTTGACGATCGACATGGAGCCGATCTCGTAGCCGGTGCCCTCGCAGGGCGTGATCGACTTGACCGGGAAACCTTCCGCCGTCTGCGCCACCGCATCGTGCACGAAGACGATGCCGAGCGCCGTCTCGCCGCGCGCTGCCGCCTTGACCGGTGCCGAGCCGGACTTGGTGTATTGCGAGATGTTGTCGTTGAGCTTCTTCAGGTAGTCGAAAGCCTGGTCCTCGCCCATGATCTGCACGAGGGAGGCAAGCGCCGTGTAGGCGGTGCCGGACGAGTTCGGGTTGGCGATCTGGATTTCGCCCTTCAGTTCCGGCGCCAGCAGGTCGGCCCAGCAGACCGGCTCCTTAAAGCCCTTCGACTTGAAGATTTCCGTGTTGTAGCCCCAGCCGAGCGCGCCAGCATAGACGCCAACGGTCTTGTAACCGGAGCTTTCGGCCTGCTTCTTCGCCCAGTCGTTGAGTTCGTCGAGCTTCGGCGACTTGTATTCCAGCGTCAGGTTTTCCGATGCGGCCTGAAGATGCGGGTCGCCCGTGCCGGCCCACCAGATGTCCGTCTTCGGGTTGCGGGCTTCCGCGCGCACCTTGGCATAGGTCTCGCCGGACGACAGGCGCACCATGTTGACCTTGATGTCGCTGTGGGCCTTCTCGAAATCACCCTTCATCTGCTCGCAGATGACGACATCGGCCGAGCAGATGAGGTTGAGATCACCGGCCGCCTGCGCCGGCAGCGCTGCAAGCGCCGTACCGGCGAAAAGCATAAGGGAAAGGGTCTTGGTCATGGGGGCATCCTCCTGTTGCCTGGTTTTGGATTTTTGGCGCGGACAAGCCACAGCAAGGCCATCGGCCTGCTTGCGAGCGGCGCGTTCACGATTTCGGAATTCGGTTGGCGTTGGCGGTCAGTTCGTCGCGGATATCACCGCATCGAACCGTTCGAGCAGACGACTTCGCTCTTCCGGCGAGCCGAAGGTGGCGAAGTCATAGTCTACCATCTTGATCAGCGAGATATCCGGCGCCGCAAGCGGCAGGGCTGATTTCGCGTTGGACGGCACCTGGTTCTGGCCGGACGCTGCCCCGGTGCCCTGCCCTTCCGGGCTGAGCGCGAAATCGACGAAGCGCTTCGCCTCTTCCGGATGCCGGGCGCCCTTGACGATGCTGACGGCGCCGATCTCGTAGCCGGTGCCCTCGCAGGGCGCGACGATGACGAGCGGCGAGCCCGCCTGCTTCTGCGTGACGGCGTCATGCATGAAGGAAATGCCGATCAGCGTTTCACCGCGCGCCGCAGCCTTCACCGGCGCGGAACCGGCCGTCGTGTACTGGTCGATATTGCGGTTGAGCGCTGCGAGGAACCGGAAGGCCTCATCCTCGCCGAAAAGCTGAACAAGGGTCGCGAGCGTCGTAAACGCGGTGCCGGAAGAATTCGGATTGCCGCTCTGGATGCGGCCGCGATAGGCGATGTCCGTCAGGTCCTTCCAGCAGGTCGGCGCCGGCAGCTTCAGGTCCCGAAGCAGATTGGCATTGTAGGCAAAGCCGAGCGCTCCGGCATAGATGCCCGCCGAACGGCCGCCGGACATCGCGAAGAAATTCTGCGCCCAGGGCAGCATGTCGCGCTCATGCGCCGGCTGGTAGGGTTCCAGCAAGTCTTCGGATCCGCCCTGCAAATGGGTGTCACCCGTGCCGCCCCACCAGACGTCGACGGTCGGGGCCGCCTTTTCCGCGCGGATCTGGTTGAGGATGTCGCCGGTGCTCTTGCGGGTCATCGCGATGTCGAGACCGGACTTGGCCTCATAGGCCGTCTTCATCGCGGCGCACCACGCCTCGTCGACACCGCACAGCACGGTGAGCGCCGGCGCGGTCATGCCGGCCGTGGCGGTGCACAGCCACAAAGCCACGCCCGCGCCGAATGCGGTGATGCCTCTCACGATGTTCCTCCCTTTGGAACGATGAACGTCCCAATCTCCGCAGTCAGGATGTCATATTTGCCGCGCGCCGCAACCCGCTGAATGGTTACCGTTCTTACAGCCTGGAACACCATTGGCATGGCAAAAATGACAAAGATTACAAATGTGACACGTCGCATAACGCGAGGCCGCTTTGAAGATTGTGACCGCGCCTACTATGATGCGTGCGGGAGGACGTGCATGTGTTGAATGAGAGGATACGGATTCTGATCGTCGAGGACGATCCGGATATGGCGGAGCTCATCTCCGACCTGGTGGAGGCGGAAGGCTGGATACCCCTGACCGCCCCCTCGGCGGAAGAGGCGACGGTCGTGCTTGCGCGCGAAACTGTGCATTTGGTGCTCGTCGACCATAACCTGCCCGGCACCTCGGGCCGCACCTTCGCCCAGCGCCTGCGCGCGCAAACCAATATCGGCATCGTCATGGTCACGGCGGCGGGCAGTGCCGCGGACCGGGTGCTGGGGCTGGAGACGGCGGCGGACGACTATGTCGTCAAACCCTTCGAGCCGATCGAACTCACGGCGCGCATCAAGGCCGTATTGCGCCGGACGATCCCGTCGCTGAAGCCCGAGCGTGAAACCGAGCGTGAGCACGAACCGGCGGCGCTGAAACTCGGCGACTGGTCGGTCGATCTTAAAAAACGCCGAGCCATCTGCCTGAGTGATCCAACCAAGTCTCTCACCAGCGCCGAGTTCGCCCTGCTGGAAATCCTTGCCGAAACGCCGAACATGCCCGTCAGCCGCGCGCACATCCTCGACCGGCTCGGCGCGGAAAGCGAGCGCTACATCGATCGCAATGTCGATGTGCTCGTGCTGCGCCTTCGCCGCAAGATCGAGCGCAATCCGGATCTGCCGCGCCACATCCAGACGCGCCGGGGCAAGGGCTATATGCTGAGCACGGACGAAGGTGAGCCTTCACCGTGATCAGCCGCCCTTTCCTCTCGTCCATCGCCTTCAGGCTGCCCTTCGCGATCGCCTTCATCTGCGTGCTCGTCTTCAGCTTGGCGACCATCGCGGTCTACGGCCTGCAGCGTGCACGGGAGGAAATGGCGGCTTACGGGCTGCAGGCGTTTTCCAGTCTCGCCAAGGCCTCGCTCGTCTCGCGCCAGGTCTCCGACCTCGTATCCAGCGCACCCTTCCTGATGAACGCGACCTCGCCCTACCGGGTCTCCAGCGAAAGCCGCGCCGTTGTCGCGCAGGTGGACGCGCTGCTGCGCACCATGCAGCCGGAAAACAAGGAGACGACCGTGAAGGGTTTTTCCGGTGGCCATATCGTCGAATTGCTGGAGACGATCCGAACGCAGACGACGACGCTCGCCGGTGACGCGGAAGCTGCCCAGCAGCACAAGGCGGAGGCGGCCGCGGCACTCGGCGAGATCGCCACGGGCAGCGGCATAGCCGACGCCGATTTCCGCCGCCGGCTCAATGGCATCGTGCAATCGGCCTCGAATTCCGACAGCCTCTTCCAGCTCGGCGAGCTGCGCCGCCGCTACGTCGCGGAAACCACGCCCCGCCTCGAGCGGGCCGCGCCGGACGTGCGGATTTCCTCGGGCGAACTCGTGCCCTATGAGCGCGTCTTCGAGGCACAGACGCGCTACCTGCTCGAAATGTTTTCCATCCGCGCCGCCGTGGGACGCCTGCATTCCGTGTCCCGCGACCTTTCGCACGCCACCGAAACGCAGAGCGAAGCCGTCGCCCGTGGCCTCAACGAAGACCTCGTCTCGACCTCCGATGCGCTGAGCCGCCTGCTCGTCATCGTCGCCTTCGCCGCGCTGCTTGTGCTGGTCATGGCGATCTTCTCCATCCGCTCCGTCATGCGGGTCTCGCGCGGCATCGTGGCGCTCTCCACCGGCATGAACGCGCTGGCGGAAGGGCGCAAGGATGTCGAGACGCCGAGCTACAGGGGCACGGAAACGGAACTGGTGCGCCTGCTCGAAGCGTTCCGCGCCTTCCGGGAGAGCGTCGAACGCGTGACGCGGCTGCGGCGCACGGCGGAGGCCGCTGCCCGCACCATCCGCTCGACTTTCCGCAGCATGAACGAAGGCATTGCGCTGTTCGATCCACGCGGCCGGCCGATCACTATGAACCGGCGCGTCATCGAGCTGGTCGGCTGGTCGGGTTCGGCGCGGAAACTGCCGCTGCGGAAATTCGTGACCCCCCTACCGGAAATCGACCCCGCCCTCCTGCCCGCCGAAAGCGATGCCGGCCTGCTCGACGACCGGTCGGTGCTGCGCCATCGCTCCGAAGCGGGCCGGGTGACGGAAGTGTCGCTGTCACGCCAGCCGGATGGCGGCATCGTGCTTCTGGCGCGCGATGTTACCGACATGGACCGGCAGGAGGCGGAGGCCGCGAAAATCCAGCGCCTCGACGGTATCATGCGCATGACCCACCAGGTTAGCCACGAAGTCGGCAACATGATCGGCATCATCACCGGCAGCCTCGGCCTGCTGGAGCGCGAAACCGGCTTCAACGACCGACAGAAACGCCACCTCGCCCGCATCCGCAAGGCGGCCGACCGGGGCCGATCGCTTGCCGGCAGCATGCTCTCGATCGGCAGCCAGCAGCCGATCCACCCGGGCGCGGTGGAGATCGGCGCGCTGCTGCGCGGCATGGCGGACGTGCTGGAAATCGCCATCGGCGAAAAATGCCGGCTTGCCTTCGAGATCGCCGAGACGCTGCCCACCGTCCTCATCGACGCGGCACTCTTCGAACAATCGATCCTCAATCTCTGCCTCAATGCGGCGGCGGCCATGCCCGCTGGCGGGACAATTCTTGTTCGTTGCGCCGGGAACGATGCCGGCGTCACGGTATCCGTCACCGACAACGGCATCGGCATGTCACCCGAGGCCGTCGACAGGGCGTTCGAACCATATTTCACGACGCGAAATGACGAGGGCGGTGCGGGCCTCGGCCTCGCCGTCGTCTACGGCTTCATGCGCCAAAGCGGCGGCGATGCACGGATCATCTCCACGCCGGGAAAGGGAACGACGATAGAATTGGGGTTTCCGGTTTGACGGCGCAGGCCGAAGCCTCCGAAGGTCGCGACCGTCAACGCGGCACGAATTCGACGAGCAGGGATTTGAGTTCGATTTCGCGAACGCGCCGCGCTGCCTCGTCCGGGCTCACCCAGGCAAGCGTCCGCTCGGCCTTCTCCTTGAACCTCTCGGCAACCTCCGTCACCTCGATCTGGTAGATGTCCACGATACAGGGCGCGACATCGCCGTCGTCCAGCACCTTCAGATAGGTGTAGTGTCCGACCGATGTCTTCTTGACCTTTCCGCGCACACCAGCCTCCTGAAAGGCCTCGATCGCTGCGGCCTGGTGCGGTTTCTTGTCTTTCATCGGCCAGCCCTTGGGGATGATCCAGCGGCCGCTGTCGCGCGAAGTGACCACGAGGATTTGAATGCCGCTGCCATCGGGCAGGTAACGGAAACAAAGGGCCGCATATTGCTGGCGGAAGGCGCCTGAAAACAGCTTTTCCGGCGCTGCAGCAAGTTGCTGCAACAAGGTCTTGGGCTTGCGTGTTCGCCCCTTTGCCTTCCGCGTGGCTTTCAAGATTCTTCTTTCCGCAGGCTGTGTCCGGTCGGGACCATTTAGAGCAAACTTCCTGTAGTTCAAAACGGAACGACGAGCCTGTATTTGCTCCGATCCCCCAAGCCGGAGAGAGTGAGGCTCGCGCCTCCTACCGTTCGTTCAGCGCCCTGTCAGGACACGCCGTCAAAGAGCGTCCCATAGAAATTGGGTAACGCTCCATGCACACGTTGTTAAAATGGTCCGGTGTTTTCTCCAGCCTGATCGGCCTTGTTCTCGCAGTCTATCTCGTCGCAATCCAGCTCACCGGGAATTTTGCGACGGTTCTGGCTGGCGAGCTTTATCGCTCCAACCAGCCCACCGCCGCCCAGATTGCCGGCTATGTCGCAAACTACGGCATCAGAACGATCGTCAACCTGCGCGGCAGCAAGCCGAATGCCGCCTGGTATCAGGAAGAATCCACCACGGCGCGAGCACTCGGCTTGACCCTTATCGACTTCGATATGTCGGCGAACCGGGAGCTCAGCGTCGATGAGGCGCGCCAACTGGCGACCCTTCTTCGGGATGCGCCGAAACCGCTGCTCATTCACTGCCGTTCCGGCTCCGATCGCACCGGCCTCGCCTCGGCCATCTATCTCAACCAGGTCGCGAATGTCGACAAGGAGACAGCCGAATGGCAGCTTTCCCTTCGCTTCGGGCATATCGGCATTCCATTCGTCTCGCCGGCCTATGCCATGGATGAAAGCTGGGAGCGATTAGAGAAGGCTTTCGGTCGTGCTCAGGAACCTTCGTAAGACCGCTCCTCTGTCGAAGCATTGCCGCCTCAGCGCAAGGCGGAAAACACGATCTCGGCCTGAAATCCGTCCGCCTGCCCGGGAATGGGCGAGGTCAGGATGAGGCTCGCCCGCATCTGCGCAAGCAGCCTGTCTGCGATGGAAAGGCCGAGTCCCGAGCCTGACGCGAGCGTCCTGCCGCGCGAAAATCGTTTGCGCACGGCGACAAGCTCGGCATCGGACATGCGGGTCGCGCCATTGCGGATGCGCACATTGCCGGCCGCGGTGAGGTGGATGTCGACGGGCTCGTCGGGCCGCCCGTGCAGAAGCGCGTTTTCGATGAGGTTGCGCAGCACGATGGCAAAGGCGTCCGCGGCACCTTCGCATGTTCGCGATCCGGCGGGATCACGCGTGAAACGGATACGGTCACCGTCCCCGGACGCGCGCTGAAAGTCGGTGACGACGACGTTGACGACATCCGCGACGTCGAAGGTGGTTTCCGCTACGCCAATGCCAGCTTCGGCGCGGGCGAGTTGAAGCAACTTCTCGGTCAGCTTGGTGAGTTTCTGCAGTGAAGCCTCGATCTGCCGGGCACGCGCACCCGTGGGCGAATCCTTGAGCTCCGAGAGAAGAAGCTGCGTCTGCGCCAGCGCACCGGCAATCGGCGTGCGCAGCTCATGCGCGCTGTTCGAGGTGAATTCCCGCTCAGCGGCCAGCACGTCGCGCAGGCGCGCCAAAAGCAGGTTGACCGACCGCAGGATCGGCCGCAACTCCTGCGGTAGGCTGACCTCCTCGATGGCCGCAAGATTGCCGCCGTCCTTCTCGCCGATCGCCGCACGCAGCGTTTCGACCGGCCGCAGCACGCGGCGCACGACAAACCAGACAGCAAGAACCGTGACCGGAACAATGAGCAGGACCGGCAGCAGAAGTGCCAGCGAGCCTTCGACGACGGCCTCGTGCCGCTCCTGTGCGGAATAGGTCACCTGCACGAAAATCGTCCCGTCGCCCGTCGACGCCGTATAGACACGACCGTCCTCACCCTCGAAAAAACCGACCTTCAGCGGCGCATCGAACGGCTCGCCGGCCGCCGCATGGGAATGCAGGAGCACACGACCCGTTTTGTCGCGCACCTGATAGGTAAGGTTTCCTTCGCCGGGTTCCGCGCGAAACGAATCGCTGCGTTCCCGCGTGCCGAGATCCTCTTGGTGGCGTAGGTCATCGACCGCGAGGGGCACGAGACGCTCCGCCGTTTCCTGAAGAGAGCCGTCGAAAATTTCGCCGAACTCGTCGCGCATGACGAGGGCGCCAAAACCCACGGCAACGAGCCAGAGAGCGGTGATGATCACGGTGATCCACAGCATGAGCTGGCCGGCAAGGCTTTTCGGCGTGAAGGCCCCCTGGCGCAACGACGGACGGTGCACGGTTTTCTCCGTCTCCAGATGTTGATCTGTCATCGTCCCAACCTGTAGCCGATGCCGCGCAACGTCTCGACGCAATCCTTGCCGAGCTTCTTGCGCAGCCGGCTGACATAGACCTCGACCGTGTTGCTCTCGATCTCCGAGCCGAAGGCGTAAAGCGCCTCCTCGATCTCTCCCTTGGAGACGATGGCGTCCGGCCGCGAGGCAAGCCGCGCCAGCACCGCCCATTCGCGGCTGGACAGATCGACCGGCGTGCCGTCCCGGACTACACGACGATCGGCGAGCTGGATCGTCAGCGGCCCGGCCTCCAGCACGGGAAGCGACGCGCCAGCATAACGCCTGGCGACGGCGAGCATGCGGGCACCGAGTTCACCGAGATTGAACGGCTTGACGAGGTAGTCGTCGGCCCCGCTGTTGAGCCCCTCGATCCGGTCGGAAATCTGGTCATGGGCCGTCAGGATGATGATCGGCGTGGCGGCACCCACACGGCGCAGGTCCTTCAGCAAGGTCAGGCCGCTGCCGTCCGGCAGGCGCAGGTCGAGCAGGATCAGGTGGTAATCAACCGTTCCGGTCGCCGCCCGGCCGTCATCCAGCGTCTGCATCCAGTCGACCGCATGGCCAAGCCCGGCCACATAGTCCCGCACCGCCTCGCCCAGAACGGCATCATCCTCGATCAGCAGAATTCTCAAGCGCCGGGCTCTCCGCATTGCATCGGCGACGCTGCAGCCACCTTTAAGGCCATCGCTCCACCGCTTTCCGAGTCATGAGAATACACGGGGCGGCACCGGTTGCCATCGCCCCTCCCATTCAGGACGACGCACCAAGCCGGCAGCTGGACACGAGATCCAGCGCCGGATCGCGCACCTTGGTCTCCACCAGCATCATGCCGAGCACCGTGTGGAACAGATTGTCATGCGATTGCGGTTTGCTCGTTTCCGCATCGAGGCAGGCGCCGGAATAGGCCGCCTTGGCGTCCTTGCCGAGCCACAGCACGAACGGCACATGGGTCTGCACGTCGGGGGCGATCATATAGGGTGCACCGTGCAGATAGAGGCCGAATTCCCCGAGCGATTCGCCATGGTCGGACATGTAGAGCATCGACACGTCGAGACGGTCCTGTTGCGCCGCGAGCCGATCGATCACGCTGGCGAGAATATGGTCGGTGTAAACGATCGTATTGTCGTAGGCGTTGACGATTTCCTCCAGCGTGCACTCGGAGAATTCCGCACTCCGGCAGTCCGGCGTGAAACGGCGGAAGGCGTCGGGATAGCGTTCCGAATAGGCCGGCCCGTGACTGCCGATCTGGTGCAGCACGAGCACGGTGTCCTTTTTGACCGAGCCGATCCAGGCGTCGAGATTGTCGAGCAGCGCCTGGTCCTGGCATTCGCCGGCCTTGCAATATTGCGGGTTGCCACCCTCGATGACCGAACGCTCCTTGACGCGCGCGGCAATCTTCTTGCTGCCGGTGTTGTTGTCCCACCATTCCACGTCCACGCCGGCATGGGAGAGCACGTCAAGCAGGTTCTCGGTCTCCAGGCCCTTGCGGTGGGTATATTCGGTGCGCGGATAGACGGAGAACATGCAGGGCAGCGAGACGGCCGTCGCCGTGCCGCAACTCGTCGTGTCGCGGAAATAGCGGATGTCCTTCGTCTTCAGCTCCGGATTGGTCTCCCGCCCGTAACCGCCGAGCGAAAAATTCGCGGCCCGCGCCGTTTCGCCGGCAACGACGATCATCAGCCGCGGCTTGCGCTCGCCCAGCGGCGCATCCCCCACACGGGCATCGGCACCCAGCGGCGCGGCCACCACATTGCGCTCCGACGACTGGCCGGCGGCAAATTTCACGGTGTTCGCCAGTGGCACGACGGGGTTCAGCATCTGGAACCAGTCACGATGGTTGCGCACGGTCGCCGCGTAGACGCGGGCGTGCGAAAACCCAGCGACGAGCGCAATGACGATCATCGGCACGATGACGGTGAGATTGGCGCGCACCTTCCAGAGGAAAGGGTGGTGACGGATCTTGACCCAGAGAAGGAGCGCCGAGGGCAGCGCGCCATAGACCAGCATGTGAAGCAGGAAGCCGGGCGTGATCATGTGGCCGGCCTCCGCGCTATTCGTCTCGGCGGCGTTGCGGATCATCTCGGTATCGATGATCACGCCGTAGCGATCCATGAACCAGGCGGCCGCCGCACTGGCCAGGATCAACAGGATGAAGAGCGGCTTCATCACATATTTCAGTGAAACGGCAACGCAGAGCGCGATGTAGAGAGAGGCGATGCCGATGGCGATGGACGCGAAGGTCGTCAGCCTGCCATCCAGATAGAGCCAGCCCTTCGACCAGAAGCTGCCGTTCGTCACGGCCAGCAGGTAAAGCGCCGTCAGCATGCTAACAGTGATGCTGCCGAACTCTGGCCGCCACAGGCCGGTACGACCGGTTTTTTCGCGCATCGGATATCCTTTCACGTTCCGTCGGGCGAAAGCGCGCCAGCGCATCGCTCCCCTGTCCCTTCCCTGCCGAGGCAAGCTGACAGCCGGCTGAACGTGTCCCGATGCCGGCGTTCAGCGCGGTGTCAGGTTCAAGGCCGATAAGTCGGCCAGTCGAGTATGAGGTGATCCGTGAAATCGAGACTGCTGCACCCGGGAATGCTGTTCGTCACAGCCTTGGTCGCCCTGGTTTTCGTGATACCGCTCGCCCAGGTGCTGCTCTCGCGACCGCATGGTGACAGCCTGCGGCAGGTCCTGATGCTGCGCGCGGGCTAGAAGCCAAAACGGCATCTCCCAGGGTCTTGATGATTCTCGCGGCTTCCGCGCGCAGCAGGGGCCTCGTGTCGGGAGAAAGCGTTTTTCACCGGATCAAAATAGAGGCTGCAACGCCTGCTCTGTGCTCCGCGGGCGCCGGTGATGGCGGCGCAAAACCCCTCCCCGCATTCACGCTTTGAATTACGGTGATACCTAAAGTCAGTTCCTATTTGGGTCAGATATGTGCAGTGCTTTTTACACATTGTTCATTTGGTTGCTCTGCGACCTGGATTCGAGAGAACTGGCACTATGGAAAACCCGATTCCTTTGATGCAGATTCCGCAGGAAAACATCTTCCGCAAAGGCGATGTCTTCGTTCTGTTCGGCGAACTGTTCGGTCGCGGTTATGCCACCGGCCTGCTGGACCAGGCCAAAAAGGCCGGCATGGAAATCATCGGCATCACGGTTGGACGGCGCGGCGACGACAACGTCCTGCGACCGCTCAACGATGAAGAGCTGCAAGCCGCAGAAGCCCAGCTGGGCGGCAGGATTATCAACGTTCCCGTCATGGCTGGCTTCGACCTCGATGCCCCCGCCGGCGAACCCACGCCCACCGATCTGCTAGGAGCATTGACGCTCGAGACCTGGGAAGACGAGAAGCTTGACTGGTCCCATATCGACAGGTGCCGGGAAGCCGGCGTCGAACGGTTCAAGGCATCCCTGTCGCAGGTCATGAGCATTCTCGATGGCATGATCGATGACGGAAAAAATGTCTACTTCGCGCACACGATGGCCGGCGGCATCCCGAAGGCAAAGGTGTTCCTGGTAATCGCCAATCGCATCTACAAGGGGCGGGGCGCTCGACACATGTCGTCGCAAACTCTGCTCGATAGCGATATGGGCAAGCTCATTCTCCAGAATTTCGATGAGGTCTCGGCCAACACTTTCCGCCATCTCATCGAGATGAGCGCAGGCATCCGGGCTCGCGTCGAGGCTTCCGGGGGTCAGGTTCGTTATTCGGCCTACGGCTACCACGGGACGGGCATTCTCGTGGGGAAAGAGTATCGCTGGCAGACCTACACGAACTACACCCAAGGCTACGCCAAGATGCGCCTCGAGCGTATTGCGGGAGAGGCATGGGCTGCCGGCATCAAGGCGACGGTCTACAACTGCCCTGAAATTCGCACCAATTCGTCCGACGTTTTCGCAGGCATTGAATTGCCCCTCATTCCTCTTCTGCTTGCCTTGAAGAAGGAAGGCGGAAGCGAATGGGCTGCGGCGCAATGGCAGGCTTGCCAGGAACTTCTTGCCGAGCCCTTCACGGTCGAAGACGTTTTGCAGAAGATCAGCGATCTGCAGACGAGTGAGGTGATGCGACCCTTCTACGATTTTTCGTCCTGGCCAATGCCCAACAGCCCGGGCCAGTCCGACATCACGATCGGCACGTCGAACGAGATCACGTCGATGCACAAGGACAGCAAGGTCCTCATCTCCGACCATCTCAGCCGGCTCGTCGTAGAGGCGACAGGACGACTGATCTTCCGGTCGTCATCCGCGCCGTCGGGTCCCGTTCTCTGGCTCAATCATGACATTGTTGCCCGCACGCTGAACGAAACCAACACGGCGAACCAGCACAGTCTAGAGGCGGCATAGGGCCGCCGCTCCGCGATAAAAGCGGAGCTTGCCGGAACGCAACCTGCTCCAGCCCACGCTGCCGCAAAGCGCCTGGGCCTGCATGCGACCGGCCAAATGCACGGTCGCCGTCGCCTTGACGCACGCACCGTCGCTCTATCCGTTATCCCGTCGCTGAAGTGCAGATGTTCGTCCCTTTCCGGAACGAGCATCTGACACGCGTCGCTCGACATCCTCTCCAGAAGGATGGCACAAACGAATCAGCAACGAAAAGGAAGCAACCATGGCAACGACACCGCGACGACCGACCAATCCGAAGGATGCCGCCGAGGCGCTTTTCAAGCCGGTGAAGAAGGTTGCCGCTCCCGCGGTCGAACGGCCTGCGATCCCGAACACGAAGGAACTCGTGTCCTTGAAGCTCGATAGCGATGTGCTGGCATTTTTCCAGTTGGATGGCCCCGGCTGGCAGGATCGGATCAACGATACCTTGCGAGCCACCATGAAGCAGTCGGCGGATCGCGGCTGAAGAGGATGTAACCGGCCCGTCGGTGTCGATGGACGCAACAAAGCCGGATCAGCACGGGGTCACAGCGTTGGACGATGATAAGGAGGGCATACTGGCCCTCATGAAATTGGCAGTTGAAGCGCCGAAGCGCGACAACACTGAATATCACCACGCCATTGCCGAGTTCCGACGAGCGTTCGCCGAGGCCGATGCGGCCTTGGGACCTGAGGTTCAGGTCCGCACCAAAGGCAAGTGGAAGCAGAACGGCAACTACGTGCTGAAAATGACATTCAAAAGAAAGGCTTCGAGCGACTGAACGGAGGCAACGCGAACGAAAACCGTCGGCTCCGGACGATGGGCCGCGAAACCCGGATCTGAGTGCGTCCTCGTGACGCCATCGGGGCAAAAGAAAACTAACGGTAGACAAGTGCGTGCAGGCACGATAGGGTGACACATCGAATTTGCTTGCTGAGCTTTGGTTATTGCGCGATTAGCACCGCGCCCTGAACGAACCTTCCTTTCAAAATCGTCATCATCATCTGCCGCGCCACGGCGTGGCGGTTTCTCAATGCTGCTATGAAAGGGTTCATCATGACCACTGGCACAGTTAAATGGTTTAATTCCACCAAGGGCTTCGGCTTCATTCAGCCTGACAATGGCGATGCAGATGCATTCGTCCACATCTCGGCCGTCGAGCGCGCAGGAATGCGCGAACTCGTCGAAGGCCAGAAGGTCAGCTTCGAACTGGAGCGCGACAAGAAGTCGGGCAAAATGTCGGCTTGCAACCTCCAGGCCGCTTAACGGATAGGCGCTTTCCTTTGACCACGGATGTACTGGCACTGCCGAAAGCACGTTAATCCAAGCAAGGCCAGGCGGTTAGCCTGGCCTTTTTGTTTCCTGCTCGCTTGTCGGGCCTCATGACGGGAACACGCATGACGGAAAAATACAGCATCTCGCGCCAGAAGGCGGAGGTTGCCTTCAGCAATATCCAAACGCAGTTCTTCGCGAAAGATAAGGCCGTGGAGGAGCTTGCCTCCCTCACCCAATCGCGAGAGGAAAAGACCCTGCGGCTTCGCGAGGCACGCCTTGCGAAGGAACTCGATGAACGCGCGTCGGCAACATCTGCCCTCATCGCAAAACGCGCGCAGCCGAGATGAGACCCCAAGAACAATCATAGTCAGGACGACGACTTGAAGAACTCTAGAGATAACCAACTTACCGACCGCCGCACGGCGGCTGCCGATGCAAAAGCGGCCCTTCTGAATGCATATCGCGCAGCGCAGGCCGCCGCCGAGCCAGCCAAGGCGGCACGCCAGGCGGAGCGCGCAGCGATTGCCGCGGCACGCGAAGAACGACGCATCGAGCGCGAGCGGGTAAAGCTGGAAGAACAAGCGCGCGCCGAGGCCGAGGCAGCTGCGCTGCAAGCGGCTGCACAGGCCGCCGCACAGGCAGAAGCGGACGCCCGCGAGCACGCCGAAAAAGCACGTATTGCACGCGTGATAGAAGACGAAGCGGCGCGAAAGGCTGCACGCGACCAGCGTTACGCCAATCGGAAAGCACGCCAAGCATAATTTCCTATGGCGACAGGATTTCCCGAGCCTTCATGCCGCTAAAGATCGCATCACCTTCAACCGCGAGCTGACCAACCGGACAGAAAGACGCCGACCGCTGATGAACTCGATGAACGCAATCCCCCCCAACGGCGTCGCTCTTGAAAAACCCTGGCTCAAAATCCTGTCCGCCTACCGCAAGCCCCATCTCGGCCGAAGCACGTTCGAGCTGGCCGTGACCCTTGCTTGCTTTGCCCTCCTCTGGGCCGCGGCGTGGGCCTCTATACACTTTGGCTACTGGTTCGGCCTGGTCCTCGTTCTCCCGGCAGCCGGATTTCTCCTCCGCCTCTTCATGTTGCAACATGATTGCGGGCACGGCTCGTTTTTCGGTCGGCGTAGCCTGGATGACTGGACAGGCCGGGTAATCGGCGTCCTGACGCTGACGCCCTACGACTACTGGCGCCGCGCCCATGCGGAACACCACGCTTCGGCCGGCAATCTGGATGAACGGGGCGTCGGCGATATAACGACGCTCACCGTCGCGGAATACGCAGCCTTGACGCGCCGCGGCCGCCTCGGCTACCGCCTATACCGGCATCCGCTCGTCATGTTCGGCATCGGTCCTGCCTGGCTCTTTCTCTTCAAGCAGAGACTGCCATTCGGCATGATGAAGTCCGGCGCGCTGCCATGGATTTCGACGATGGCGACAAATGCCGTGATCGTCGCACTCGCAGCGCTCCTCATATGGGCCGTCGGATTGGTCCCGTTCCTTCTGATCCATCTGCCGATCGTGCTTCTTGCCGGATCGGCCGGTGTCTGGCTGTTTTACGTACAACACCAGTTTGAGGATACGCACTGGTCAAAGCCGCCGGAGTGGACATTCCAGCACGCAGCCCTGCATGGCGCGTCGCACTACGACCTGCCCGGCCCGTTGCGCTGGATAACCGGCAATATCGGCATGCACCATATCCATCACCTTTCGAGCCGCGTGCCGTTTTACAGGTTGCCGGAGGTTCTGCGGGATCATCCCGAACTGGCCGATCTTGGGCGCATAACGATCAGAACGAGCCTGAGCTGTGTGAAACTCATCCTCTGGGACGAAGCATCACAACGGTTGGTGTCTCTGAAAGAAGCAAAAGCGCTCCGTAGCGCCGCATAGTGGATTTCGACACCGGATCGATCGCCATCGTAACACGATGAGCGTCATCGCCGCGCTGTGGGGACGGGCATATCCGCGGTGAGAAGACCAGGCGGGTCGCACCTTCTTACCCCGCTAGGCGATATCCATTGCCCGCTTGTGTTCTGCAATCTCGGCCAGCAGCCAGTCCTGGAACAGCCGGGTGCCGGGCTTGTTGCCGATGCTGCGGCGCTGCTGCAGGTAGTAACCCGCAGGATAGGCGTGGCGAGCGGCAAAGGGCGCGACGAGCTTGCCCTGGCGCAGGAGATCCTGCGCCATGATGGTATCGGCCAGCGCGATGCCCGCGCCGTTCATCGCCTCACGCATGATGAGCGTGCAATCGTGCAGGGTGGAGCCCGATAGCGAGCGCGGGTCGGAAACACCCTCCTGCTCCAGCCATTGTTTCCAGCGCGTGGTCTCGCATTCGTGGATCAGGTGATGCCGCAACAGGTCGGCGGGCGAACACAGCGGGATTGCGCCATCCAGCAAGGAGGGCGCGCAGACCGGTGTCAGGAGAAGCGGCACCATCATCGTCAGCGCCGGGCCGGCCTTGTAGTCGAACTCGTCGACGATTGCGAAATCGACATTGGTCCGCTTGCCGGAGGTGGAGATTTCGAGATCCACCGTCGGATGCTGGCGACGGAAACTCGGCAGGCGATCCGCCAGCCAGAGATTGAGGAAGGTCGGCTCACACATGAGCTTGACAGGTCGCGCCTTGCTGCTGCGCGGTCCGTCGTAAAAACTGACATCCTCCGTCGCCCGCCAGATCGCCTCGAAGGCCTCCGACAGGCTGCGCGCATAATAAGATCCCCGCATCGTCGGCGTCACCTGCCGGAACCCTCGTTCGAAAAGTTCCTGGCCGAGGGTTTTTTCCAGCGTTCGGATGTGCCGGCTGACGGCAGATGGCGTCAGATGCAGCTCTTCCGCCGCATCCTTGATGCTGCCGAGACGCGCCGCGGCCTCGAAAGCCCGCATGCCATTGAGTGAAGGTGTTGCCATAAAACGAGCTTGGATTATCACTTGAGTTTTTGTCAATCGATATGACAAAAATTGACGCTTGAACCTTCTGCGATATCCATTTGAGATGGCCTTCTAAGTCGCCATGGGGAAACGCTTATTCGGCCTCTGGCACCATCTCTTATCGGCGGTGGTCGGCTTGTGGCCCAATCGTCGCGTTTCGGATCGGCAGAGAGCCGTTTCCAGGCGACGGTGCATGCTGCGGCGACCACCGGCATTGCTACAGGAAGTATGCCCATATGCCTCAATCGCCAGCGCCGGTCTTCGAAGCGGCAGACGACGTATCCGTCGAAGCCCCGGTTATCGTGATCCTGCAGGCAGAAGGGCTGCCCCTCGGCCCGCGCGCTGCGGCGCTGGATGCGGCCATGGGCGGTATCGTCTCGCGTGCCTGTTCTGCGCCTGCGGCCCTTTCCGAATGCGGTACCTGCATCGATCTCGTTTCGCCGCGCGCTGTTTCGGCGCGACGCGTCGTTGTGCTTGCGCTTGGAAAGGTGGACAGCCTGACAGCCTTTGCCCTGGCGCAGGCTGGCGGCAAGCTTGGGGCGCATCTGGAGGACAAGGGCGAAGACGAGGCGACGGTTCTTCTCGATCCGATCGAGGGCACGAGCCTTGCAGCAGCAGACATTCTGGCGCGCGTCGCCCTCGGCCTGCGGCTGCGGCGCTACCGTTTCGACCTGCGCAACACGAAGCCGGTGGCAGCCGCCGACAAGACCTGGCGGCTGCAGCTGGTGGGCGCGGAGAAGGCGGCGATGGATGCGGCGCTTGCGCGCGTCAACGCCGTGGCGGAGGGCGTGGAATATGCCCGCACGCTCGTCAACCTACCACCCAACCATCTACATCCCGACAGTTTTGCCGCGCATCTGGAGCCGCTGCGGGACGCTGGCATCGAGGTGGAAGTGCTCGATGCAGCCAAGCTGAAGGAACTCGGCGCGACGGCGCTGCTTGCGGTTGGTGCCGGTTCGGTGCGGCCCCCGCGGCTCGCAGTCCTGCGCTATCGCGGCGAAGGTTCGAGCGATCAGCCGCTCGCCTTCGTCGGCAAGGGCGTCTGTTTCGATTCCGGCGGGCTCTGCATCAAGGGCGGCGCGCAGATGTTCGACATGAAGGCCGACATGGCCGGCGCGGCGGCGGTTGTCGGCCTCCTCCTGTCGCTCGCGAAACAGAAGAGCCCGGTGCATGCCATCGGCGTGCTCGGCATTGCCGAGAACCTGCCGTCCGGCCATTCGCTGAAACCCCGCGACATCATTTCCACCCTGTCCGGCCAGAGCGTGGAGGTTTTCGACACCGACGCGGAGGGCCGCCTGATCCTTGCGGACTGTCTCTACTATGCGGCGACACGTTTCGAGCCGTCGGTGATCGTGGATCTCGCAACACTGACCTATTCGGTGATGCGCGGCCTCGGATCGATCTTTGCCGGCCTGTTCAGCACGGACGATGCGATCGCCAGCGGCATGATCGCCGCCGGCGAGACGGTCGGCGAACGTTTCTGGCGCCTGCCGCTCGATCGCGCCTATGACGAGGGCTTGAAGTCGCCACTGGCGGACCTGCGCCACCACGCCAAGGACATGGAAGACGGCGACGCCCCCTATGCCGCGGCCTTCCTGCGCCATTTCACGGAGGATCGCCCCTGGGTGCACCTCGACATCGCCGGCAAGGAACTTGCCGGCGAGGATCGCCCGATCGGCCGGCAGGGGGCAACGGCCTTCGGCGTGCAGATGCTGGAAGAATGGGTACAGGCCAGCCGCAAGGACGCTTGAGCGCCTTTGACTGGGAAAGGATTGAGAATGCCGTCGACGATCAACAGCACGGAAGGCCGGGCGCCGTTCAGGGGATATGAAACCTGGTACCGCATCAGTGGCGACCTTGGCGGCGACAAGCTGCCGGTCGTGATCCTGCATGGCGGGCCGGGCGTCGCGCACAATTATGTCGATGCCTACAAGCTGCTCGCCCGCGATGGGCGGGCCGTCATCCACTATGACCAGCTGGGATGCGGCAATTCGACCCTGCTGCCGGAAAAGGGTGCGGATTTCTGGACGCCGCAGCTCTTCATCGACGAATTGGAAAACCTCGTCGATCACCTCGGCATTCGCGGCGGTTTCCATGTGCTCGGCCAGAGCTGGGGCGGCATGCTGGGCGCGGAATATGCCGTGCTGCGGCCGGAAGGGCTTACCTCGCTCACCATCGCCAATTCGCCCGCCTCCATGACGCTCTGGGTTGCGGAGGCGAACCGGCTGCGCGCCGACCTGCCGCAGGACGTGCAGGACACGTTGACCCGGCACGAAATGGCGGGCACGACGGACCATCCCGACTATCAGGCGGCGACAACGGCCTTCTACGAACGGCACGTCTGTCGCGTCGTGCCGTTCCCTCCCGAGGTGACGGCAAGTTTCGAACAGGCCGCGCGCAATCCCACCGTCTATACGCTGATGAACGGGCCGAATGAGTTCCACGTCATCGGCACCCTGAAGACCTGGAGCATCATCGACCGCCTGCCGGCCATCGACACGCCGACGCTGATCATCTCAGGACGCTACGACGAAGCCACGCCCGCGACCGTGCAGCCCTTCAAGGACGGCATCAAGAGCGCGCACTGGGAGATATTCGAGCATTCCAGCCACATGCCCCACGTTGAGGAACAGGATGCATGCATGCGGGTGGTGGGAAACTTCCTCAATCAGCACGACAAATAGAACAGATAGAAAAGGGGATCGAACATGAAAAAACTGCTTCTGACGGCATCGGCCGTCGCTCTCATGGCTGGCACTTGGCTGGCCCCGGCGCAGGCCGAATATCTCCAAGAACATCGCGGCGGCACCATGCGGCTTCTCGCCAGATCGGCGGCCGGGACGCTCGACCCGCACATCAACTACACGTCCCAAGGCTGGCAGATGTACCAGCCGATCTATGACGGCCTCGTCACCTTCCGCAAGGCCGAGGGCATGGATGGCTTCACGGTCGTGGCTGACCTCGCCGAGGCGATGCCGGACATCAGCAACGACGGCAAGACTTTCACTTTCAAACTGCGCAAGGGCATCAAGTTCTCGACCGGCCAGGAGGTCGGCGTGAAGGATGTGGTCGCCTCGTTCCAGCGTATCTTCAAGGTCTCCGGCCCAACCTCCGGCACCTTCTATGCCGGCATCGTGGGTGCCGACAAATGCCTTGCCGACACCAAGAGCTGCACGCTGGAAGGCGGCGTCGTAGGTGATGAAGCCGCCGGCACGGTCACCATCAACCTCACGAAGCCGGACGCCGAGTTCCTCTACAAGCTCGCCCTGCCCCACGCTGCGACGCTGCCGGCCGATACGCCGGCCGAAGACGCGGGCTCCGTGCCGATCCCGAGCACCGGCCCCTACATGATTTCTGCCTTCGACCCCAACAAGGGCATGACCGTCTCACGCAATCCGCATTTCAAGCAGTGGAGCGAAGAGGCCCAGCCGGACGGCTATCCTGATGTCGTGCAATACGACTTCGGCCTCTCCGAAGAGGCGGCGGTGACGGCGATCCAGAACGGCGAGGCGGACTGGATGTTCGATTCACTGCCGAGCGACCGTCTCGCAGAGGTCGGCACCAAGTACACGGAGCAGCTGCACATCGCGCCGCTTTCGGCCTGGTGGTATGCGCCGCTCAACACGCGCCTTGCACCGTTCGACAATGTGAAGGCCCGCCAGGCCGTCGCCTTCGCCATCGATCGCAACGCACTGGTCAAGCTGTTCGGCGGCAAGGTACTCGCCTCGCCGGTTTGCCAGATTCTGCCGCCGGACTTCCCCGGCCACGTAGACTATTGCCCCTACACGAAGGATCCCGGTGCCAAGTGGTCGGCACCCGATGTCGAGAAGGCCAAGCAGCTGGTCGATGAATCGGGCACCAAGGGCCAGAAGGTGACGGTCATCGTCGAGGACACCGCCGTCTCGCGCTCCATCGGCGTCTACCTGCAGAGCGTGCTGACCAGCATCGGCTACGTCGCCGACGTCAAGCCGATCTCCGCCAACATCCAGTTCACCTATATCCAGAACACCAACAACAAGGTGCAGATGTCGGTGACCCAGTGGTACAAGGATTATCCGGCGGCTTCGAACTTCCTGAACATCCTGTTCGGCTGCGCTTCCTTCCGCGAGGGCTCGGACGCCTCGATCAACATCGCCGGCTTCTGCGACAAGGACATCGATGCCAAGATGCAGAAGGCGCTGGATCTCGGCGTCACCGACCAGAAGGCGGCCGACGTGCTGTGGAGCGAAATCGACAAGCAGGTCACCGACCAGGCGCCGGCCATTGGCCTCTTCACGCCGAAGCGGCTCGACTTCGTCAGCAAGCGCCTCGGAAACTTCAAGTTCAACCGCCAGTTCGACTGGATGATCACCCAGTCCTGGGTACAGTAAGACCCGGCGGAGGCAAACTGCGTGTCGAATGAAGTCGTTGCCATGCAGCACGCGACGCGAGGGCCATGGGCCCTCGCTTTCGTGCGATTGAGGCGCAACGGGGCCGCCATGGTGTCCCTGACGGTATTTCTCATCATCGTCCTTTCCTGTCTCAGCGCGCCGCTCTACGCGCGCTGGGCGGGCGTGGACCCGTTCACCTCGACCCTTGACGCCGTCATCATGGTCAACGGGGTCGAGGTTCCGGTGATGGAAGCCTCGACGGAAGGGCTCGGGCTCGGCTACACGCCGATCGGTCCCACCTGGGAGCTCGGCAACTACTTCCTCGGCGCGGACAGCCAGGGCCGCGACGTCATGGCCCGCCTTCTCTATGGCGGGCTCAACTCCCTGATGATCGCGGCAGCCGCCACGATCTTCACGCTGACCGTCGGCACGACGGCCGGCCTCGTCGCCGGCTATTTCGGCGGAATTACCGACACCATCCTGTCGCGCCTGCTCGACATTCTCTGGGCCTTCCCGATCTACCTGCTGGCGATATCGCTTTCCATCGTCACCATCACCTCCGGTATCTCGATCGGGCCGATCCTCATCGAATCCGGCAGTCTCTGGCTGCCGATCATCATCATCGGCATCGTCTACATTCCCTATGTGGCGCGTCCCATCCGCGGCCAGGTCCTCGCGCTGCGCGGCAGCGAGTTCGTGCTGGCCGCCATCAATCTCGGCGTGCCCGGGTGGCGCATCCTCTGGCGCGACATCCAGCCGAACATCACCACGACGCTCATCGTCTTCGTGCCGCTGATGATGGCCCTGAACATGCTGACGGAATCGGCCCTCTCCTTCCTGTCGATCGGCGTGCAGCCGCCGGCGGCAAGCTGGGGCACCATCATCCAGGATGGGCAGGCGCTGCTTTATACCCGTCCGCTCGTAGCGCTCGCGCCGGGCCTGGCAATCGCCGTCTCCGTGATGGTTCTCAACGTTTTCGGCGACGGCCTGCGCGATGCGCTCGACCCGCGCTCGAAAGTTCGACTGGGGCGCACCTGATGATCTACGCCATCCTGCGCCGCTTCGGTCAGATGCTGTTCGTGATGTTCGGCATTTCCGTCATCGTCTTCCTGATCTTCTTCGCCACGCCGGGATCCGATCCCGCCGCGCGCATTGCCGGGCGCAATGCCTCGCCCGAGGTGCTGGAGGCGGTCCGCCACTCCTTCGGCTTCGACCGGCCGCTCTATGTGCAATACGGCCTGATGATGCAGAAGCTCTTCATCACCGGCGATCTCACCTCCTTCGTCAACCGCGGCTGGAAAGTGGTGCCGGCGGTGTTCGACGCCATTCCGGTCACCCTGTCGCTGGTCTTCGGCGCGGCGATCCTCTGGGTGGTCGTCTCGGTGATCATCGGCATCGTCGCGGCAGCGACGCGCGACAGCTGGCTGGACAAGCTGCTGATGGCGCTCGGCCTCATCGGCATCTCCATGCCGGTCTACTGGCTCGGCGAGGTGATGAACCTCATCACCCAGAGCCGCTATCATGACAGCTGGCTGTTCTCCTGGGTGCCGCCGCTCGGCTACAAGCCATTGATGAGCGACCCGAAGGGCTGGTTCCTCACCCTGGTCATTCCCTGGATCACGCTGGCCGTGCTCTATATCGGCATCTACGGGCGCGTGTTGCGCGCGGCGATCATCGAATCCATGCAGGAGGATTTCATCCGCACCGCCCGGGCCAAAGGCCTGTCGGAAACCCGCATCCTGCTGCGCCACGGCCTGCGCACCTCGCTGATTTCCTTCGTCACCCTGTTCGGCCTGGATTTCGGCGCACTGGTGGGCGGTTCGGCCCTTCTGACCGAGGTGGTCTTCGGCCTCAACGGCATCGGCAAGCTCACCTATGACGCGATGCAGAACCTCGACCTGCCGATGATCATGACGACCGTCATGTATGCCTCGATGTTCGTGGTGATCGCCAATGCGGTGGTCGATTTCGTCTATATCCTTCTCGATCCCCGTGTGAGGACGTCATGATGCTCTCCGTGCGCGACCTCAAGGTAACGTTTCGCACCGAAGGCGGCCTGGTGCGGGCCATCGATGGTGTCTCCTTCGATCTCGACCAGGGCGAAATCCTCGGCGTCGTCGGTGAATCCGGCTCCGGCAAGACCGTCTCGCTTCTGGCGGTGATGGGGCTCATCACGGATCCCAACGCCACGATCGAGGGCTCGATCCGCTACAAGGGCCAGGAACTGATCGGCCTGCCGGCGCGCGAGTTGCGGCATCTGCGCGGCCGCGAGATCGCCATGATCTTCCAGGATCCGATGACGGCCCTGACGCCTGTCTATACGATCGGCTGGCAGATCGCCGAACAGATCCGCGCCCATGAGAAGATCAGCAAGGCGAAAGCGCTGGCGCGGGTGGAGGAACTGCTGGCGGAGGTGAACTTCCCCAATCCACGCGAGGCCATGTCGCGCTATCCGCACCAGCTTTCCGGCGGCATGCGCCAGCGCGCGGTCATCGCCATGGCGCTGTCGTGCAATCCGGCGCTGCTTGTCGCCGACGAGCCGACGACGGCGCTCGACGTCACCGTGCAGGCCGGCATCCTCGATCTCGTGCGCAAGCTGCGTGCCACCCACAATTCCGCGGTCGTCTTCATCACGCACGATATGGGCGTGGTGTCCGACCTCGCCGACCGGGTCATGGTCATGTATGCGGGCCGTGTGGTGGAGCGCGGCAACCGGGCGGCGTTGTTCTCCGATCCGCGCCATCCCTATACACGCGCGCTGCTCGGCTCGATCCCGCCGCTGACCGGCGACAAGCCGCATCGCCTGCCGGCCATTCCCGGCTCGCCACCCTCGCTGCTGCGCCTGCCGCAGGGCTGCGCTTTCGCTCCGCGATGTCCTTTGAGCTACGACCCCTGCCGCACTGAAAAACCGGCCCTCCCCCATGGTCCGCACGCTGCCGCGTGCTTCCGGGAGGTGCAAGCATGAGCGACGCGATGACAGACAACGACCGGCCGATCCTCGAGACGCGCGCGCTCGGAAAACGCTTCTCGATCGGCACACGGTTTTCCGCGGAAGGCCGGCGGACTGTGCATGCGGTCGACAACGTCTCGATTGCCGTGCGGCGCGGGGAGACCCTCGGCCTCGTCGGGGAATCAGGGTGCGGCAAGTCCACCCTCGCCCGCTGCCTTGTGCGACTGTATGACGTCTCCGACGGCAAGCTGCTGTTTGAAGACGAGGACATCACCTCCAAGCCGCTTCGCGAACTGCGGCCGCTGCGCCGGCGTCTGCAGATGGTCTTCCAGGACCCGTCCGCCTCGCTCAATCCACGCCGTCGCGTGGGCGACCTAGTCGGCGAGCCGCTGCGCATCCACACGAAACTCTCGGCTGCGGAAATCGACCGGCGCGTCGCGGAGCTGTTCGAGATCGTCGGCCTGCTGCCCGACCATGTCGGGCGCTATCCGCACGAATTTTCCGGCGGGCAGCGTCAGCGCGTCGGCATTGCGCGGGCCATCGCGCTCAATCCCGACCTCGTCGTGCTGGATGAACCCGTTTCCGCGCTCGACGTCTCGGTGCAGGCGCAGATCGTCAATCTGCTCGCCGATCTCCAGGAAAAGCTGAACCTCACCTACATCTTCATTGCCCACGACCTGTCGGTGGTGCGTCAGGTCTCGACCCGCATCGCCGTCATGTATCTCGGTTCGATCGTGGAGGAAGGGCCTGCCGAAGCGGTCTTCGCCGCGCCAGCCCATCCCTACAGCCAGGCGCTCATTTCGGCGGTTCCGATCGTTGAGAAGACGCCCGGCGGCACGCGCAAGCGCATTCTTCTGACAGGCGACGTACCAAGCCCGCTCAACCCACCCTCCGGCTGCCGCTTCCATCCCCGCTGTCCGATCGCCAAGGATCGCTGCCGCACCGAGCGGCCCGAACTGACCTCTCACGGCGCCGGCCGAAAGGTCGCCTGTCATTTTCCGACGATCTGATGCGAGCCCATGGCCGCTCGCGGCCTTGAACCCATGAAAAAGGGGCCGTGTGTGAACGCGGCCCCTTTTTCATGCGATCTTTCGCGCGGCTTACGTCTTCGGCGAGATATCCCGCTTGAACCACTTGATGGCGAGGCGCGACAGGGTGCCGTCGGCGATGGCCGCATTGATCGCGTCGTCGAACAGCTTTTTCAGCTCGGTATCGTCCTTGCGCAGGCCGACGGACTGACCGCCGCCCAGTGGGCCGCCGGTGAACTCGGTGCCCGCGAAGGCTACCTGGTCGGCACCGATCTTTTCGAGGGCCTTGTCGAGCGCGACGGGTGACGCCATCACGCCATCGACGCGTCCGGCTTCCAAGTCAAGGTCGTGCTGCTCGGTGGTCTTGTATTCGCGGAACTCGATGGTCGGGAAGAGTTCGGCCATGATCTGGCCCGCGGTCGTCGAGCCCTGGGCACCGATCACCATGCCGTCCATGAAGGGCAGCATCTCCGCGGCGGCAGCCTTCGCCGCTTCCTTGTCCTTGCCCATGTCGATCTGCTTGCCGACCGGCATGTTGGCGAGCGTCGAATCCTTGCGCACGAGGAAGGCGGCCGAGCCGGTGCCGTAGTTGCGCGAGAAGGTGATGACCTTTTCCCGCTCCTCGGTCTGCAGCATGCCGGCAACGATGGCGTCGAACTTGCCGGCGTTCAGCGACGGGATCAGGCCGTCCCAGTCCTGCACGATGACCTCGCACTTGACCTTCATGCGCGGGCAGATGTCCGCAAGCATGTCGATCTCGTAGCCGGCCAGCTTGCCGCCGGCTTCCGTGAAGTTCCAGGGCGCATAGGCGCCTTCCGTCGCGACCGTGATGGTGCGCGTCGGCTCCTCGGCGCCGGCCGCGGATGCAGCAAGCGCGATGCCGAGAGTGGTGATGACTATTTTACCAAACCTGTTCAACATATTAGCTACTCCTCTTTGCCAATGTTTGAAGTTGTGTGTTCGCTCAGGCGCCGACGAGCGCGCCGTCCTTCGCGACGGGCATACCCTTGCGGTAGACAGATCGGCGGGCGGGGCGAGATGCGACGGCATCGGCCGGCGTTTCGGCCCGCACCAGAAGGAAGGTGGCGTCGCAGCCGGGCTCCAGGCCGTAACCTTGAAGGGCCATGGTGCGCGCGCCGCCATGGGTGCACAGGCCGAGTGCCAGTTCGATATGAATGTCATTGATGAAGTCGTTGCGCTGCGAGACGATGGCCGCGCGGTCGAGCATGTCGGCATTACCGAAGGGTTGCCAGGTGTCGCGCACGCCATCGCTGCCCGAGCAGATTTTCACGCCCATGTCGCTGAGATCGAGCACCGGCGGCCGGGGGCTCGCAGCACCACCCTTGGTCATCAGGTGCACGCCGGCCTCCGCCATCATGCCACCGAGCCGCGCCAGCGGCCTGTCGGCCAGCATGCCGAGGCAGAAGCCATGGCTGACCGTCACCCGGTCCGCCATGCCCAATGCCTTCGTGCGCTCCACGATGAGTTCGATGGCGAAGGCGCCGAGGGCGTCGGGTTCGTGCAGGTGGATGTCGACGGGTTTGCCGTGACGCTCGGCCATTGCGAAGATCGTGTCGAGATGGCCCTTGGGATCGCGGTCGACGCCCGACGGGTCGAGGCCGCCCACCACGTCGGCGCCCGCGCGCATCGCCTGTTCCATCAGCTCGACCGTGCCGGGGCGGATCAGCATGCCGCTCTGCGGGAAGGCGACGATCTCGATATCGACGATGTCTCGGTAGCGCTCGCGCGAGGCGAGCACGCCTTCGAGCCCGGCAAGGCCGTATTCCGTGTCGATGTCGACATGGGTGCGGATATGGCTGGTGCCGTTGGCCACGGAACGCTCGATCTGTGCGGCCGACTGGCGCGCGGGATCGATGCCGAGCTCGCGCTTCATCCGCCGCTCGTTCTCGATGAGGTCGACCAGTTCCAGACCGACATCGTTGCGATACCAGGGCATGCCGAGCAGCGTCTTGTCGAGATGGGTATGGGCATCGACAAGGCCCGGCAGCATGAGCAGGCCTTCGCCGTCAACGACGCGGATCTCCGCCGCAAAGGGCCGGGAACCGTGCGGAAGGATTTCGGCGATCCGGCCATCGCGGATCACCACGTCCTTTGCCGCCGCTCCGTTCGGCCGCACATTGATGAGAACAAATTCAGTCGACATGGGTGGCTTCTCCAAAGGTCCGCAATTCAGCCGAAACGGCTCATGGCGTAGGGTGCGGGATCGGCGAAGGGTGTTTCGCCGGTCATCATTTCCGCCAGCAGCCGGCCGGTGACGGGGCCGAGCGTCAGGCCGTGGTGATTGTGGCCGAAGGCGAACCACAGGCCCTTGTGGCGCGGCGCCGGACCGATGATCGGGCGCATGTCCGGCAGGCAGGGTCGTGCCCCCATCCAGGGCTCCGGCTCGACGCGTCGGCCGAGCGGGAAGATTGCGCGGGCATGGGGTTCGGTCTGGTTGATCTGGACAGGCGTTGCTGGATCGTCGCGGTGGGCGAACTCGATGCCTGTGGTCAGGCGGATACCCCGCGCCATGGGCGCGAGCAGATAGCCACGTTCCACGTCGACAACCGGATGGTTCATCACGGCATCGCCGGCCGGCTCGATATGCACGTGATAGCCGCGCTTGACGGCAAGCGGCACGCGGTAGCCGAGCGGCTTGTAAACCGTATCCGACCACGGCCCGAGCGCCACCACGGCCTCGCGGGCGGTAATGCGGCGGCCGTCCGCAACAAGGCTCCAGCCATCCTCGCATGCGGCAAGGCTCGTCGCATCGCCCCGGACCACTGCACCACCGCGGCGCGTAAAGAGCGCGGCATAGTCCGCCACCAGCCCGCCGGGATCGGCTGTCGTGGCGGGATCGAGCCAATGGACGGCTCCTGCAAACTGGCCCGTCAGATGCGGCTCGCGGACGGAAAGCTCCTGCGGGTCGAGGAAATCGTAGCGAATGCCGAATTCGTCCAGAGCGCGCGCCGCACGCTTGGCCGCCGAAAACGCCCCTTCGCTGCGATAGGCCTCTATCCACCCGGTACGCCGCGCCCGATGCTGAATGCCGGCTTCGGCCATCAAGGCGGTGTGCTCGATGAGCGAACGTTCGATAAGCGGCAGCATGTCGAGCGCGGCACGGCGCAAGCGCCGGGCGGAGGATTCCGACCAGAAACGGGCAAGCCACGGAAGGACTTTTGGCAGAAACCGCCAGTGGAAACGCACATCGGCGGAACGGTTCGTCGCATATTTCAGCAGCGTTGCGATTTCGCGTGGAAATCCATAGGGAATGACGCTTGCCCGTTCGATGAGCCCGGCATTGCCATAGCTCGTCTCCTCACCCGGCGCGCGGCGGTCGACCAGCAGCACCGATTTACCGCGCTTCTGCAGGTGCAGCGCCACCGAGACGCCTATGATGCCGGCGCCGAGCACCAGAACATCCATATCGGGACGCTGGCTCTCTGAACGGGGGGACGATCCGGATGATTGATGCATGATGACAGTTTTCTGACTTTATTTTGCGCTACGTTAATTATATAACATTACGACAAGGCGTTCCCGCAGGGTTTGCGAGCGGGCGAAAGTGGAAAGACGGCGGGCGCGACATGCGGAACGGCAATTGGGTGGAAGAGAGTTCGGTGCGCCAGCGGCTGTGACCTTGCCCCGTTGAAATAATCCATTTTGAAGTAAGCTCTGGCCCATTGAGAGGACCAGGGAATGAAGCGCAAC